>NZ_JADMVE010000001.1:248405-848405 GCF_015547515.1 Eubacterium sp. 1001713B170207_170306_E7 | reverse complement strand
AGCCCTGGTACTGGGCGGCTTCTGGGCGCTCGTCGTAACCTTCCTGCTGTTTATCCCGAGAAAGCTTGTGACCTTTAAGGAATTCATGGGCGGCATCGGCGAAGGCGTTAAGAGCATGGTGCCGGCTTACATTATCCTGACACTGGCATGGACCATCGGTTCCTTATGCCAGGATTACCTGGGTACCGGTATCTACGTTGGCCAGCTGGTAGAAGCCAGCCACCTGCCAATGGGCCTGATTCCGGCCATCGTATTCCTGGTGGCTGCCGGCCTGTCCTTCTCGATCGGTACTGCCTGGGGAACCTTTGGGATTTTTATCCCAATCGTCGTATTCATCTGTCAGGCATCCGCACCGGAGCTGATGGTCGTTACCCTGTCCGCCACGCTGGCAGGCTCTGTTTTCGGTGATCACTGCTCGCCGATCTCTGATACCACCATCCTGTCTTCTACCGGCGCGGGCTGCGACCATATTAAGCATGTGGCCACTCAGATGCCCTATGCCTGCCTGGTAGCGGCGTGCTGCTTTGTCGGCTACATTGTCGCCGGGTTCTCATACGGCAACATTGCCCTGACACTCGGCACTGGCATCATTCTGCTGGGCGTTACCCTGTTCGTGCTTCACCGTCTTTCCAGCAGAAAGCTGGACAGAACCGACGTGACTGCGGAACCGGAGGTTTAAAACCAGTCTTTAAACCCTATGGAGAAGCCAGAGCTTTCTGCTCTGACTTCTCCATTTTTTTACCCTTAATAAAAGGATTTTTTCAAGCAAGACGTTTACAGATATGTTATAATAAAGAAAAAAGGGGGCTTGAAAATGGGCGAAAAAATATTATTTAAAGAGTGGCTCTGTGCCAGATACTCCGGTGACGCGTCATATTTTGGTGATCTTGCAAAGGATGTAGCCGGGGATAAAAGCTTTCCGGACGACGGCTCAGCCGATGATTTTATCAGCTATATTGAGAGCCAGGGCGCCAGTGAGGAAGCTTTGAAGGTGATGAGCGACGCCTACGCGCTTTTTACTAAGGGAGACAACTAAACCAAACAGAACCTGTCTTTTAAAGACGGGTTTATTTTTTTGCCCGGAGCACAGCGCAAAAATGTGCCGTGCTCCCCTGCCGCCTGCGCCGCAGCCGGATGTTCCTGCCCATGTCCCTCATTGAGCGTCTTGCTCAGAGCGGTCAAGGGTATGACCCGAAAAAGCCCGCAGGGCGGTTTTATCTTTACAGGCATGTCCAAGTTGAAGCGAACGTTTTTCCGGCTGTTTTTCCGGCTTAAAATGAAAAATACGGCCATCATAGGTATTATGATAACGGAGTCGTGTTCTGCACTGCCGGAAAACAAAAAAAGAAAAGCGGAGACCCGTAAAAGGTCTCCGCCCGGTTTCCTATAGAAAAAGGGGAGTAATTCTAAAGGAAAAAGGATTATATGTGATGTCTTTATTATAGGATTATTGATCCCAACTTGCAAGGTCAATTTTTGCAATATCGTTTGCAGATTTTAATTTGTGAAATGAGATAAATAAAAAGAAAAACCTGTGAACAGAATGCCTCTGTTTTACAGGTTTTTCTTAGCTTTCGAGGGACTTTTCCGCCCCTGTCAGATTCCAAGATTTTTATTGGCGGTTTCCATCATCAGCTTAATCCGGTTAATCTGATTGACCTCGGAAGCGCCGGGGTCATAATCGATGGGAGCAATATTGGCCTTCGGATAGCGCTTGCGGATCGGCTTGATCATTCCCTTGCCCATGACGTGATTGGGCAGGCAGGCAAAGGGCTGTACGCAGACGATGTTTTCGACGCCCGACTCGATAAGCTCCATCATTTCAGCGGTCAGGAACCAGCCTTCCCCGCCCTGGTTCCCCAGCGCGATGAGCTCACTGGCTTTTTCCGCTTTTTTGTAAATGGTAGACGGCGCGTGGAAATGGCGGCTTTTATCCAGAGCCTTTTTCATGTTCCGCCGGTACATTTCAAGCAGTTTAATCCCGGCCACTCCGGCTGTCTTGCCGGATTTGCTGCCAGACAGCTCGTCGTATTTGTAAATGGCGTTATAGCAGCAGTACAGGAAGAAGTCAATAAGATCCGGCACCACCACCTCAGCGCCTTCGTTTTCCAGCACCTCGATGAGGTTGTTATTGGCGGTCGGGTGGTACTTGACCAGAATCTCCCCGACGATGGCGACCTTCGGGAGCTTTTTCTCAATTCTCGGCAGCCGGTCAAAATCCTCGACGATCTGGGCTACGTTGCGTTTAAAGACCGACCATTTTGGCTTGCGGATATCAATTTTGACCCGCTCCTTCCACTTATTGTACAGGGCCACGGCCGAGCCGGGCACCTGCTCGTAGGGCTTGGTGGCGTAAAGCACACGCTGGAACAGGTCGCCGTAGACCATGCCGATCAGGGCGCGGTTGGCCAGCCCGGGTGTGATCTTAAAGCCCGGGTTATCCTCCAGCCCCACCAGGTTCAGGGAGATAACCGGTATCTGCTCCATACCCGCTTCCTTAAGCGCCTTGCGGATAAAGCCCACATAGTTGGAGGCACGGCAGGGGCCGCCGGTCTGGGTCATGAGTACGGATACGTTGTCCAGGTCATACTTGCCGGATTTCAGCGCCGCCATGATCTGCCCGGTGGTGATGATGGTCGGATAGCAGGCGTCATTGTTGACATAGGTCAGCCCTTCGTCCACAGCCTTTTCGTCCACACTCGGCAGCACCTCGACGTTGTAGCCGCTGGTGGCCATGGCGTCCGCGATAAACTCAAAGTGAATGGGTGACATCTGGGGTGCCAGAAGCGTGTGGCGTTTTCGCATTTCCTTGGTGAATACCACCTTTTCAGGCAGCTGCTGGCAGGGGAGCTTGACATGGTTCTTTTCACGTTCCTCCATGGCCGCCTTTAATGAGCGCATACGGATACGGACCGCGCCCAGGTTGTTGACCTCGTCGATTTTGATAAGGGTATAGATATTGCCCTTGCTTTCCAGAATTTCCTGAGTCTGTTCGGAGGTGACCGCATCCAGGCCGCAGCCAAAGGAGGTCAGCTGCACCAGCTCCAGAAAATCATACTGCGCGACCACCTCTGCCGCCTTGTACAGACGGCTGTGGTATTTCCACTGGTCCAGCACGCGGAAGTTTTCCTCGTCAAGGTCCGTGGCCAGATGGGCGATGGCATCCTCTGTGAGCACCGCCATGCCCAGGCTGGTGATGATATTGTCAAGGCCGTGGTTGATCTCAGGGTCGATATGGTATGGGCGTCCGGCCAGCACGACGCCTTTTTTATTGTTCTTCTTCAGCCATTCGATGGTTTCCTCGCCCTTTGCGCGCATGTCGTCCCGGAAGCGGTCCTTTTCGCCCAGGGCCAGCTTGAGCGCGACGCTGATTTCCTCCTTTGGAATGCCCAGCTCACCAAAGATTTCAATGAGCCGTTCCTCCAGGCGTTTATGGTCGTCCAGCGCGATGAAAGGATTCAGGAAGGTCACGCCGTGATCATTCAGGGATTCCATATTGTGCTTGATGGTTTCCGGGTAGGACATGACAATCGGGCAGTTGTACCAGTTATCCACCTTTTCAAATTCCCGTTCCTCATAAGGAATGCAGGGATAGAAAATGGTGGTGATGCCCCGGTCGATCAGGTCCTGGATATGGCCGTGCACCAGCTTGGCCGGATAGCAGACCGATTCGGACGGGATACTGGCCATGCCCTTTTCATAAACCTTGCGGTTCGACTCCTCGGACAGCTCGACCCGGTAGCCGAGGCTGGTCAGGAAGATAAACCAGAAGGGGTAATTCTCATACTGGTTGAGCACGCGCGGTATCCCGATCGCACCGCGGGACGCCTGGTTGGTGGGCAGCGGCTGGTAATCGAAAACGCGCTTGTATTTATACTGGTACAGGTTGGGCAGATCCTTGTTCTTGCGTCCCTCACCCGCCCCGATCTCACAGCGGTTACCGGTAATGTGGCGGCTGCCGTCATTGAAGCGGTTGATTGTGAGCAGACAGTTGTTGCTGCACCCGCCGCAGCGGCGGTGGCTGACCTCAACCTCAAAGCTGTAGAGCTTGTCCAGATTCAGAAGGGTGCTCCGGTCTCCCTCGGTATAATTTTCCCGGGCGATCAGGGCTGCGCCAAAGGCGCCCATGAGTCCGGCGATGTCGGGCCGCACCACGTCCTTATCCGTGATCTTTTCAAAAGCGCGCAGCACCGCGTTATTGTTAAAGGTGCCGCCCTGGACGATGATGTTCTCACCCAGATCCTTGGGGTTGTGCACCTTGATTACCTTCTGCAGTGCATTCTTGATAACCGAATAAGACAAGCCGGCGGAAATTTCCCCGACCTCGGCCCCTTCCTTCTGGGCCTGCTTAACCTTGGAATTCATGAAAACCGTACAGCGGGTTCCCAGATCCACGGGCTTTTCAGCCAGCAGCGCCTGAGATACAAAGGCCTCCATGCCCAGGTTTAAGGATTTTGCAAAGGTCTCGAGGAAGGAACCGCAGCCCGATGAGCAGGCCTCGTTGAGGATAATGCTGTCAATGGTGCCGTTTCTTATCTTCATGCACTTCATGTCCTGACCGCCGATGTCCAGAATGAAATCGACCTTGGGCATAAAATACTTCGCGCCCTTGTAATGGGCAATGGTCTCAATCTCGCCGATATCCACCTTGAGCGCCGTCTTGATCAGTCCCTCACCATAGCCGGTGACCGCGGATTTGCCGATGACCGCGCCGTCGGGCAGCTTGTTGTAAACATCCTCCACAATCTTGATGGCCTGGTTGAGCGGGCTGCCCTCATTGCTGCCGTAGTAGTTGTATAAAAGCTCACCCTCACGGCCGATCAGCACCGCCTTGGTGGTCGTGGAGCCCACATCGATCCCTAAAAAGCATGTCCCGGTATAGTCTTCAAGGCTTCCCCGTTCCACGCGGTGTTTCTGGTGGCGGGATAAAAAGCGGTCCAGCTCATCCGGGTCTTTAAAGAGTGGATCGAGCCGGCCGACCTCGCTGTCACCTGCTCCGTCCGTGTTCTGTACCCGTGTAACCAGCTCAGAGAGCGGCAGGGTATCGTATTTTTCCGAGGAGTAGGCTGAGCCCACAGCCACAAACAGGTTGGAGCCCTCAGGAAAGATTACCTGCTCCGGCGTCAGCTTCAGCGTTTCGATAAAACGCTGTCTGAGCTCAGACAGGAAGAACAGCGGCCCGCCTAAAAAGGCGACATTTCCGCGGATCGGATGCCCGCAGGCCAGTCCGCTGATGGTCTGGTTGACCACCGCCTGAAAAATCGAGGCTGCGATGTCCTCCTTGGCAGCGCCCTCGTTAAGCAGGGGCTGTATGTCCGTTTTGGAGAATACCCCGCAGCGCGAAGCGATGGGATAAATGGTCTGGTGCGTTTTCGCCAGCTCGTTAAGGCCGGTGGCGTCGGTTTTGAGCAGGGTCGCCATCTGATCGATAAACGCCCCGGTACCGCCCGCGCAGGTACCGTTCATCCGCTGCTCAATATTGCCCTCAAAGAAGGTGATCTTGGCGTCCTCGCCGCCCAGCTCAATGGCGCAGTCCGTCTCTGGAATCAGGCGCTCAACAGCCACGGTTCCCGACACAACCTCCTGGATAAAAGGGATGTCCAGCCATTTTGAGATCATCAGCCCGCCGGAGCCGGTCACACAGACCCTGGTGGTAATGTCCCCCACCGCCTCAAAGGTTTCCTTTAAGAGCTCCGCCATAATCAGCTTGATGTTGGACAGGTGGCGGCGGTATTCTTTGTAAATAATCGTGTCGTTCTCATCCATCACCACCACTTTGATGGTGGTTGAGCCTACGTCAAGGCCCATTTTATAAGTTTTGTTCATGTATTATGCCTCATTTTTATTAATCATCAATCATTGTCAGGAATGTCGGTTACTGCATGTTCTCTATTTTCTGCAGCCTTTTAAAAAGCGGTTTATACCGCTTATACGCCTTTTTATACACTTCACGGTAAATATCTGTGTACTGTTTGTTTTCTTCGGGATCAGGCGTAAAACAGCGCGATTTCCGCACCATCCTTTCCCCGGCCGCTTCGAGGTCCGGGTAAACGCCCAGGCCGACATAGGTGGCCATGGCGCCGCCGAGCCCGGTGGTCTCAAAGGTCTGGACCCGGTAGACCTCCCGGCCAAAAACATTGGCCATGATCTGGGCAATGTTGTCGCTGCGGGAGCCGCCGCCGGACAGGCCGATGGTTTCCACCCGCACGCCGGATTTTTTCTCGATGGTCTCAAGACCCTCCAGAAGCGCGAAGGCCAGCCCCTCGATGATGCTGCGGTAAATATGGTATTTGGTGTGGCGCTCGCTGAAGCCGATAATCGAGCCCTTTGCCTCAGGCTTAAAGGACTCCTGTCCCCAGTAGGGCTGCAATACCAGCCCGCCGGATCCCGCGGGCACGGTGGGCAGTTTCCCGTTCAGAAAATCAAACAGGTCCTCACCCCGTTTTGCGCAGTCCTCCCGCTCTTTTTCCGCAAAGGTTTCGACAAACCAGTTGATCATCCAGAAGCCGTGGTAAACCGTGATCTCTGGGTTATAGGTCTCTGGGTCTACCCCCGGGAAGGGCGGATAAAAAGGGACCAGCTCATAATAACGGCTGCTGGTCGTCTCCACTGTGGACTGGGTGCCGAGCGATACGCTGGCGCAGCCCTCGTGCACACAGCCCACGCCAATGGTCTCACAGCCCTTGTCGGTGCCGGAGCCAACGAGGGGCAGTCCCTCAGGCAGGCCTGTCTTTTCGGCGGCCTCACGGGTAAGGACACCGATGACCTGGCAGGAATCCACCAGGTCACAAAGCTTTTCGCGCTCGATCTGAATGATCTGGCGCTTGATTTCGTAAGGACCGCACCATTTCTTATGTTTGAAATCAAAGGGAAAGTGTCCCGCGATATTGGAGGTCGCGTCCACCATCCGGCCGGTCAGTTTATTGATCAGGTAAGTTGAAAGAAAAATATATTTATCCGCGGCGCTCCACAGCTCCGGCTCGTGCACCTTGATCCAGTGCGCGTGGGTGCCGGTGTTAAAGCTCTCTGTAAAGGCCTTTTTGCCCGCTATCCAGAAAGCAAAGCGGTAAGGCTGCGGAATCGTAAGCGGCTTCTCCAGGGTCCGCCGGTCCATCCAGCTGATGAAATCCCGCAGTCCCTCGCCTTTCTCGTCCACAATGGTGGCGGTATCGCGCTGCACCGCGATATTCATACCCGAAAGCGCCCCGGTGTATTCAGGATAACGGCGTTTCATCTCCAGGGTGACTGCGGCCAGATCTTCCCAGAACATGGCAGGCGGCGCCTCCACGTAATGCGGCTTCTTTGAGTAGTAGCCCTCAAACCTTTTCTCGGTTTTTGCCAGCGCCCGGCCCGTTTTGTCAAACACAATGGCCCGAATGCCCTGGGTGCCACAATCAATGGTTAAAACTAATTCTTTCTCCAAACCCTAACCTCAAAATCAAATTTCTACTTATTTATTATATATTACTTCTTAAACGACCACTATTATAACAAATCTTCAAGAATTTATCAAAGTTTTATTTGGAACTATTTAAATTAGGAAAGGGTTACAATTAATTGAAGTTTTCCCTAAGCGATTAAAAACTTCTTTCAGTCTTTTCAGATATAATAAACAGAACACTGTAAAAGAAAAAAGAAACCGGAGGTTTCCCATGAAAATGAAGCTTGCCTGCTGCCAGATGCCCCTGACGGCCGATAAAGAAAACAATCTGAACACTGCTGAAAAAATGGTCCGGGCCGCTGTGAAAGACGGCGCCGAAATGGTGCTGCTGCCTGAAATGTATACCTGCCCCTACGCGGGGAGTGATTTTGTGGCCGCGGCCGAGCCGGCGGACGGGCCGGCCAATGCCCGCATGGCCGCCCTGGCCAGAGAGCTCAGCATCACCCTCTTTGCCGGCTCCATCCCGGAAAAGGAGGACGGGCATATCTATAACTCCTGTTTCGTGTTTGGTCCGGACGGCAGCCTGCTTGGACGGCACCGAAAGGTGCACCTCTTTGATGTTGATGTCAAGAACGGAATCTCCTTTAAAGAGTCCAATGTTTTAACTGCTGGCGATACCCTTACCGTTGTGGACACATCCTTTGGCCCGGTGGGCGTGGCCGTCTGCTTTGACGTCCGCTTTCCTGAGCAATTTCGTATCATGGCCGACCGCGGCGCAAGGCTGGTGGTGCTTCCCGCGGCCTTTAACATGACCACCGGCCCCATGCACTGGGAGCTGGCCCTGCGTTCCCGGGCCGTAGACAACCAGCTCTATCTCGCGGCCTGCTCCTCCGCAAGGGATATGAACGCCAAGTATTTTTCCTGGGGCCACTCCTGTATCGTTGATCCCTGGGGCCGCATAGCCGCCGGTCTTGACGAAAAACCAGGGACCGTGAGCGCTGAAATCGACACCCGTGTCGTTACCGAGGCGCGGGAGCAGCTGCCGATTTTGTCCGCCAGAAGGGCGGATTTGTACAGGCTGGAGGAACTGAAATGATTGAGCTTATCTTTGGAAACAGCTCCGCAGCAAGTCTGAGCTGCGCAAAGTCCATGAAACATGGCCAAGAGATAAAGGAAGCGTCAATGCTGCGTGGTAGGGATCATACCACACCTACCCATTGGCCCGGGCTATCCCTTGACGGCAGCCCCGGGGATGTGGCCCCCCTGTGGCAGTCTCTGGATATCGGAGAGCTTGACAACGCTGAAACAAAAGGCGGTACCCGGTTTTCCGTACTGAAAATCCTGTACGGCGGCACGCCCGGCGTGGCTGAGGAAATCGCAGCGCTGAACCGAAAAACCCTGGACCGTCTGGAAAGAGCCGCAGAAACCCTTGAGCCCATCCGTGTCTGGCTGTCCGAGAACAATCCCGGTGATGTCTGCGAATTTCTTTTTATCTGCTATTTTTTAAGAGAGAGCCCAGTCCACCTGTCTGCGGTATTTGTCTCACGTCAGACTGTATTTGACGGTAAAGCCCGCCAATACCTGAGCACCGGTGAGATTTTACCCGAGGACTTTGGTACCCTTGCACAGCTTGAAGAGCCTGTCACCCCAGTCCAGAGAGAAGCCAGCGCAGCGCTGTGGGAACAGCTTGTCAAAGAAAACGCCCCTCTGCGCGCAGTGGTAAACGGCCGTGTTATGAGCGTCCGGGCGAATTTCTATGACGCGGTCCTCCGGGCCAATATACCCGATGGCGATTTCATGGCAGCTTTTGCCATCGGAGGAACCCTGGCCCGCGTTCCGGGCGTGAGCGCACAGTGGCTGTTGATGCGGCTGCAGGCCATGGTGAACGCCGGAGAGCTTGTAGAGATTGCTCCGCCAGAGGGAGAAAATCCCTATAGCGGAATGATGCGGCGAAAAGCCTGAGCAACGTAAAAACGACCGGATTACTCCGGCCGTTTTTGGTTTCGCTTACTGATCTACTGGTCCTGCCCGGAATATTTATTCCGCATTTTAAAATAGAACAGGCGCCAATATATCGACTCGATTAAGGTTTTTAACACTACTTTTCTTTCCTCGATTCTTTTAGATTTTGTAAACGAATTTTGTACTTGTATTATATACCCTGAACTCAGAAAAATCAATTCTATTCAAAAAAATGCTGTAAGACTTTAAGGGATGGCACCACTGTCGTTGTGTTACGTAATGTATGACTGTAATTATATCTCTGATATTGTGTTTTGCACTCATTTGGTGTAAAATATACAAAAGCGGAGGTGTACGATGGATAAAAAACATACGGTCGATAAGCAGGTTTTTGGCCAGCGGCTTAAGTATTTGATGACTAATTTCAATGAAACCACCTATTCGATGTCCCGAAAATTCAACCTTTCTCCCCCCAGTATCTCGCGCTACACAAGGGGTGAGATGGCCCCGAAGATCACGACCATCCGGGAGATGGCAGCCTATTTTGACGTCAGCCCCCTGTGGCTCATGGGCTGTCCTGTCGCCATGTACGAGAGGGAGGTGCTTGACGATACCGAACCCTTTGGCTCTGAGGTAACCCTTTCGGTTTTCGGGAGCATTCAATACCAGCTGCCTGTTTTTTCCAATGAGAAAACCATCCATACCCTTACCCTGCCCAGCGACCAGCTGGCAAAATGGGGCCCGGTGTTCGCCATGGAAATCACCGACACCAGCATGGAGCCCACGCTGATGAAGGGCGATCATGTGGTGGTTAAGCTCAACACCTTTTTAAAATCCGGCGATCTGACGGCGCTGCATGTGGGTGAGTCCGATCTTAAAATAAGGAAGGTCTCCTTCTTGAAAAACCAGGTCATTCTTCAGCCCCATAATCCCTCCTTTGAAGTGGAGGTTTATGACCTTAATAAGGATCATGTCCAGATCATCGGTTCTGTTGTCTATCAGAAACGCATTTACGAGCGCTTCTTTGATTTATATTAATATTATTTATAGGAGGACTTATGAAATCTTACCGTAAGGAACTGCATTTTAACCTGCCGACCCGCAGAGGTCTTGTCAATATTACACCAGACGTCGAAGCCGCCCTGGCCGACAGCGGCATTAAAGAAGGGCTGATCCTGGTCAACGCCATGAACATCACGGCCAGCGTGTTCATCAACGACGACGAGAGCGGCCTGCATCACGACTACGAGGTCTGGCTCGAAAAGCTGGCGCCGGAAAAGCCCTACAGCCAGTACCACCACAACGGCTTTGAGGATAACGCCGATGCCCATCTCAAGCGGACTGTTATGGGCCGTGAGGTGGTGGTTGCCGTCACAAACGGCCGGCTGGACTTTGGCACCTGGGAACAGATCTTTTATTTTGAGTTTGACGGTAAGCGCGATAAACACGCGCTCATTAAAATCATAGGCGAATAGATAAAAAGCACGGCACATTTTTGCGCCGTGCTTTTTTAGTAAACTTTCTGTCTTTTGCTATGCATTAGGTGACCTGCCGACCCTTGTGGGACAGTATGGTCAGCAGGACAAACAGGGGGATCTCCACCGCGGCAAAGAGGATATAGGCGTAAGGCAGCCACAGGGTAAAGCTCCCAAGGTGAAGGAAGTTCGTGCTGTTGAGCGTCAGGGCATAGTAAAAGCTGTTTTCCATGGCTATGCCGCCCGAGGGCAGCAGCGCGTACAGCCATTTTACATTAACACCCGCAAAGCCCAGGAAAATGGGCAGCAGGCTGACGCAGAAGCTGATGATGAGCGCCGTCGTGGGCGATTTACACCGGGAGGATACAAACAGGCTGCAGGACGCTGTGGCCAGCAGGGTGAGAATCCCGGCAAAAAACGTCACGCGTACCATATCCCCCACACTCATGGGCGCGATGCCCCAGGCCACAAAGGCGGTCTGAAGGGAGGATGACAGGCCCTCCCAGCCAAAAATACTGTTCAGAATGATCAGATATGCGCCGGTGCTGACCACCGTCACTGCCAGGACGAGGATCAGCAAAGCCAGTGCCCTCGCGGCGCTCAGCTTTCCCCTGCCGTAGCGGGTACAGCGCTGAATATCATCGGCCCGGCTGTGGTAGTCGGCGGCGAAAGCGGGTGCGGTCATGGCGGTGCAGAACAGAATGAGCACCAGGAGCAGTAAAATGATTATATCCGGGCTGGTATCACCATAGCCGTAAACATAATTGAAAGGGGTCTCCACCTTACTGTTAAGCTCCATGGCCGCCTGCTTTGCCTGCGGCGCGTCGGGGTATTTATCCTCAAGCTGGTTCTCAATATTATGGAGGCGCTGGGCGTAGAAGCCTCCCACCTGATCCACGCTGGTGATTTCAGAATCGTCAAAGGCACTGAAAATCCAGTTGAGGGCGGGCTGGACCGGCACTATTTTCTCTTTATAAACCGAGGCCGGCATTTTTTCCTCGTAGGCGTTTGAGGCGTCGATATAGGTCTCAAAGGCGGACTCAAGCTTTTCGGGCGTAACCGCTCCGTAAAGGGGCTTATAGGCTTCCTTGAGGGCCGGGATGGCCGGCAGCCCGACTTTATAATCCGGATCATCCCGGCGTCCGTAGCTCACGTTATTCACAACCATCACACACAACAGCAGGGCGACCACCAGAGACGCCGCGCTCAGTATCCACACCATGCGGCTTTTAAAAAGGCGTTTAAACTCCATGCAAAATACGTTAAGCATCACTGCACCTCCTCTGTTCCTGAATCCTCCGGGAAAAGCCAGAGGTATAAATCCTCAAGCCGCGGCGTTTCCGGGGCTGAGCCCGGCAGCACGGCGGTGTCGGCCAGATAACGGAGCGAGGCCCGCCCCCCGGATTCGCTGCGGATATTGGCGACACGGACAAGGCGCTCACATTTCAGCAGATCCCTTTCAGGCACCTCGGTACGCCATACACGCCCTTTCATGGCTGCCACCAGCTCATCGGTGCTGCCCGCCGCGATGATCCGCCCGTCCTTCATGACTGCGTTGCGGGTGGCGATGTTTTCTACGTCGGACACGATATGAGTGGAAATGAGCACGATGCGCTCTTTCGCGAACTCGGCCAGGATATTGCGGAAACGCACCCGCTCGCCCGGGTCCAGGCCGCTGGTGGGCTCGTCCAGAATCAGGATTTCCGGATCGTTGAGCAGGGCCTGGGCAATGCCCACCCGGCGCTGCATGCCGCCGGACAGTTTGCGGATTTTTTTGTTTTTCACATCACTCAGGGCGAGGGTCTGGAGCAGGTTCCCGATTTTTAAAGACGCGTCCTTTCTGCCAATGCCCTTGAGGGCGCTCATGTATTCCAGATAGCTTCTCACTGTAAATTCAGGGTAAAAGCCAAAGGTCTGGGGCAGATAGCCGAAAATATTCCGGTAGCTTTCCCCCAGGTCGGCGATGTTTATACCATCGTAAAACACGCCGCCGGAGGTGGGCTTTAAAATGCCGGCCACCATGCGCATCATGGTGGTTTTTCCTGCGCCGTTGGCGCCCAGAAGCCCCCAGATTCCCGGCGTTAATTTCAGACTGACACCATCCACGGCCAGCTTGTCCTTATATTGCTTGGTCAATCGGTTGATTTTAAGTTCCATCATTTCACTTCCTATTCAATGTTATAATCTCTGACGAGCTTCCGGCACTGGGTGTAAACAGCGGCTCCGCAGAGCAGCGTAAGCGCGGCCAGAAGCCCGGTCTGCTGATAAAAGCCTGAATCCAGGCTTCCGGCCAGCCACAGGGCCAGGAAAAGCACGCCGCAGAACAAGGTGCAGAAAAACAGCAGCCGCTCTCCGGGGGCATGCCGGATAATCAGAAGGCTGCCAAAGCAGGCGGCCAGAAAGGGCAGCAGCAGGTAGACAGCGGCGTTTAAGCCGCTCAGGCTGGTCTGCCAGAGCGCTGCGGAAAAGGCGGCGGCCAGAATAAAAAAATCCACCAGTCCCAAAATAAGCAGCCGGCACAATATGAGGCCGGGCAGGGATAAACGTGTGGCCGCCTCTGTCTCGTACATCCGGTATTGCCAGGAGCGGCTGATACCCGGCAGGCTTGTGGCCGCGACCACCACCGCGCAGAGGCTGAGCAGCCCAGGCAGATGATGCGGTTTTATGGCGCTGACATCGCCGCCGAGAACGCTGTTTAAAATCAGAAAAAGGGCAAACAGGGCGCCGCCCTGTAAAAGCCACACCCAGACGCCGCAGAAGCGTATCTGGGCAAACAAAAACGCCGGAAAGGAAATTTTCTGCTGCGGACTGCGGTCGTTGTAAAGACTGACCGCGGCTTTTTTTGCAGCCTCCAGCCGCTCCTCAGATATGGGGACCGGTGTTTTTAAGGCCTGTCTCATTCTCTTTTCTAATTTATGCTTCATGGTATATTTCTCCTTTTAAGAGCTGTTTTTTGATTTTTTTCAGGGCTGCGCGCAGACGCGACTGGACAGTGCGCATGGGCAGCCCGGTAACCTGGGCGATTTCGCGCAGGGTAAGGTCCTGGGCAAAGCGCAGAAGCACCAGCTCACGGGCTTCCTCGGGCAGCTCCCCCACCATGCGGATAAAATCCGCGTCCGATTCGGCACGCGCAAATCCCGCTTCATCATAGGTGAGGTTCTCCGGCAGGGGCTCCTCATCCGTTCTGCGCCACGCGTCACGGCACACATTGGCGGCAATTTTATAGAGCCATGCCCTGAAATGCCCCTGGTGCCGGTAGCCGTCCAGAAAGCGCACTGCCTTCAGAAAGGTTTCCTGGGTCGCGTCCTCAGCGGCGGCACGGTCTCTGGTGTGCCAGAGGCAATACCTTAAAATATCCGGATAATAGGCTGTGATCAGCCCCTCGAGCGCCTGCCGGTCTCCGTTTTCAGTTTTTTTCAGTAAAATATCTTCACGCGTCAAGTTTTTCCTCCTCCGGGCGTCCCCTTGTATTATATAACGTTTGAGAAGGCCATAAGGATTTAATTTAAGAAAACTTTTTTTGACCATAAAAAGGCACGGCGCAAAATTGTGCCGTGCCGGAATGCCCTCACAGGTATTCCCGATAGAGGGTCATCACAAAATGGCCAGTGGGACAGGCCTTTTCCTCGGGCAGCGGCACGCCGAAGTACCGGGTAAGCTGATCCAGAGTATAGGCGCTGAGGGACTCGCCCCGCTCAGCCCTGAAGATGGTTTTATGGCTCACGCCCACAGCTTCCGCAAGCTGAGGCTGCGTGAGGCCCCTGGCGCGTCTGTTGTCACGGACCCAGCGGGCCAGCTCGCTGCCGCTCATTGCTCATCTACCCACCGGAGCCGGAGCACCAGGCCGGGCACTTCGCTCTCGGCGTTATCCAGCAGCTCGGCAAAGGTATCCTCAGCTTCGGACAGGGTGCGTGCCCGCAGGCTGATGTGCAGGGCGCCCTCAGCCATACAGTCGTAATCGGTATAGGCGGGGTTGGTGTCAAACCGCTCGCCGTAAAGGTCGGCGTAGGTATCCTTTAGTAAACCCATTTTTCTTCCTCCTCTCTTGCTTTCTGCTCTCTCAGGGCCTGCTCAGCCCAGAACCGCTGGACATCATCCGGGTATTTCAGCGCCAGGGCCCTGCGCTCCTCCTCGGACAGGGCGGGCGGAATCCAGAAGCCGCAGGGATTATCATCTCTGCCAGGGCCTGCGCTGTTATCCCCCGCGGCTGTCCATACACGCAGGCTGGTGTGGTCCTCCAGGCGGATGGTGGTCTGGACGGTCTTATGGTCAAAGGGCTTGAGGGCATACTGGTAGCCGCTGCCGGCTTTCTGGTAGCCGATGCGGCCGTCCCGGATCAGGCGGCTCCTGTAATAGGCCACCTGCCGCCGGTCCTCAATGTTTAAAAAAGCCTTGAGCCCAGGGTTGTCCACCTCGAACCATACCGGCCAGTGCCAGTCGCCAGCCGGATCCCGGACAGCGCTCTGGTTGTTCTGATACAGCAGGTAAATCCAGAAGCCCTTGTATTCCAGCGCCCTTTTGGGGTGGCGGTTCAGCCAGGCAAAGAAGGCGAGAAACTCAGTCAGCAGATTCATGCTGTCCACGCTCCAGTACTGGGTACAGGTTGTTCTTTGCCAGCAGGTCGTACAGGAAACGCCGGCCCTTCGGCGTCCACTGCAGGCTCTCCACCACCTTGGCGGTGCCGTCCTTTTTATAAATGGTGTCTGACTTGGTGGCCGCGTAGCCCTCGGCCTGGTAATCCGAATAAAGATACCAGCGTTTGCCGATGCGGTACTGCACGCCCAGGCTGTGTAAAAGGCGGTTCATGAACCCAGCGGTCATGCCGTAATCCTTGGCAATGCTGGTAATGGGCGTAAGGGCCTGGTTGTCGAGGACCTTTCGGGCATAGTCGGCCTCGGGCTTCAGGTTTTTAATGATGGCTTTTGCCTCCAGCACCGCCATGGCCATGAGGGCGTCGCCCTCAGGCAGCGTGGGCCTGGTGCTGTGCAGCCTTTCTTCCATCTGGTTAAAGGCCTGCATATAACGGATCTTCCATTCCAGGGCCCGGGCGCCCGTAAAGCTCATGATGAGCAGGGTGAAGCCGTCCCGGGTAATCTGATAAGCCTTGCGCTTTCTGCCTGCCGCGTCGGCGTAGGACCAAGGGATAAAGAGACCGGCGCAATTCTGCGCTGTGGTCTCCCGGTTAAGCTGGGCAATGCGCCGCAGCACACTCTTGTGCTCCTTGCCGAAATCCGCGGCCACCCGCCGGCTGGACACCACGGGCTGTTCGCCGCACAGGGTGACCACCACATTGGCCGCGGACAGGTCTGCCGGAGCCGTATTTTCCATTATTTCCTGATTTTTTGCACAATGAACAAGGCCACGGGCTTTTTCCGGGCGTTCTTTGTTTTCTTTCATCACTGTACCTCCAGTTTTGATTTGAAATTTCATCCCTTATTGGATGATACGGGCATCTTATCACGTCGGCTTACCCTGTGTCGCTGCATTGCCAGTGCAAAGCACCAAATCGGTTAACCGTCATTTTGAGCGCCAGGAGGTACCAGCGCTCAAAACCTGCCGTCGCGGCCCGCAGGGCGGACCAGAAATCCCAGGCTTTACCATCCTCTTCGCAAAAGGTCAGGCGAATCCCCAACTGGGTGAGCGCCCATAAGAACAGCATGAGCTGGTCCGCCATCTTTTTGAGCAGCCGCCGGATCGTGCCTGGTGTGCAGGGCACCTCAGTGCTGCCGTCGGCAACCGCCTGGTGCACTTCGGCGTCGTAATGGCTGTAGGGCACCAGTATGTCGGGAAGGTCGCGTTTGGGGTGGTTATGATTATAACAGGCTTTATTGTCACAGACCACACGGCGTATCTCCACCTTACTCTCGATGCCGTCCATACCGGTAAAGCCCCGGGCTTTTTTACCGGTGAGACGCTCTCTTTCGTGCATGGGCGCGCCGCAATCGGGGCAGCAGGGCATTTCACCATAGATGAATTGATAGTAGTTCAGCGGGGTTTTCCCATCCTCCTTCAGGGTTTCCTCCACCAGCTTCAGTTTTCCCTTTGAGATCAGCATCGCACTGCTCCCGGCGGGATGTTAAGTTTTTCACAATAAAAAAGGAACCGCCAGCGCTCAGCCTTCAGTTCCTTTTTGGGTGACAGCCATTGTCCCTTTAGTGTTTTATTCGATTACGCCCGGTGTGCGGCGGGAACAAATGGATACAAGCGTCTCCCTGCATGACTCTCCCCTTTGTTTTAATTTAAGTATGATATTTTTCTCTTTAATTAATGTGCTTTTATTTTAACATATTTTTATCAGAAAAGGCAATCTTTTTTTATTATAAACCGCGATATTTCCGAAAAAAATTTAAACCCGCCGGTGCATTGCCCCCGGGGCTGTTCTGGATTATAATAGGATTACTTTATGAACAGGAGGTTCACAGCATTGGGAACTTTTGAATTTAATGGTGAAAAATACGCGCAGGCTTCCAGACACCAGAAGGAATGGGGCGGCCGCCTCATATCCGGGCTCAGCCTCAGGGGCAGCGAGTCCATTCTGGATCTGGGCTGCGGCGACGGCGCGCTGACCGAACAGCTGGCCCTGCTGGTGCCGGAGGGTACGGTTTTGGGCATTGACGCCTCACAGGGGATGATTAACGCCGCTGAGAAGCACGTGCAGGATAATCTGAAGTTTATGCGGGCGGACATCAATCGTTTGAATTTCGCCAATACCTTCGACGTTATTTTTTCCAACGCGGCGCTGCACTGGGTCAAGGATCACGAGCTGCTCCTGAAAAATGCCCTGGCCGCGCTGAAGCCAGGGGGTGTTATCTCCTGGAATTTCGCGGGAGACGGCACCTGCTCCCGCTTTTTTGAAGTCATCCGAGAGAAAATGGCGGCTGAGCCCTACCGCGCCTTTTTTCAGGGGTTTGTATGGCCCTGGTACATGCCCTTAAGGCCGGCTTATGAAGAGAAGGTCCGGGACGCAGGCTTTTCGACGTTTTCGGTGCTTGAGGAAAAGGCCGACCGTTTTTTCGCAGACCCGGATGAGATGATCCGGTGGCTGGACCAGCCGACTCTCGTTCCCTTTATGGATTGTGTTCCCCCTGCTCTCAAGGCTGATTTCCGGGACGACGTCATCAAAGCCATGCTTCATAAAACGCAGCAGGCGGACGGCACCTGCTTTGAGACCTTCCGCCGGATTAAGGTAACCGCGGTAAAATAAGGCAGAGCACGGCGCAGAAATGTGCCGTGCTCTTTAATTTCTAAAAATAAAACAGCTCCTCAAATTTCTTATCCAGCGCGATGCACAGAATCAACGCCAGCTTTGCCGTCGGGTTAAACTGGCCGGTTTCGATGGAGCTGATGGTGTTGCGGGAGACGCCGACCAGCTGGGCCAGGGCGGACTGGGAGAGCTTTTTTTCTTTTCGGATTTCCTTTAAGCGGTTTTTTAAAATTAATTCCTCATTCAAAACCCTTTACCCCAATACAGACAGTACAAAGCTTGCGAGCGATGCCAGCGACGCAACCCCGCCCGCGATGGTGGTGACAAGATAGGCCTTCTGTTTTGTAAAACGGTATTTAGGATAAGCCTCAGCTGAGAGAAAGGCCCAGAACATGGCCATTGGCGCGTAATTGGGCTGGCCCTTAAACAGGTTAAACAGCACGATAAAGACGAAAACAGCTGAGAACGCCACTACCCCGATCCTGCGTCCTCTGTTTTCGGCCTCGGTCATACCCTCATCCTTTTTTTCCTGACGGCTTCTGGCTAATATTTCTTCTTTATCCATGATGGTGACTCCTTTACTTTTGCCAAGTTTTATTGGCATTATCATTGTATCACCGCCAAGTATACTTGTCAATAATCAAATCCTATTTTTATTGAAATACAAAAAAGCAGGAGGCTTCTCCTGCTTTTGGTGCCGCCGTTTTACCGCACGGGCGTGTAGTTTATCTGCCCCTGCTCGTCGGTGGCTTCCAGCTTAAAAATCACTGGACGCAGCCCGTCGTTGCAGCTGCAGATGGCCACGCCGGGTTTTTTGATCCAGTCGCCATAGTAAAACAGCTCCTTATCCGCGCCGTGGGCCAGGGCAAAAACGTACTGGTAAATGGCTTTCCAGGCCTCGTCGCAGAGCCCGTCAGGCTTTGCGTAATCGGCATAGAAGGTCTGGCCTTCTTTGAGCATCGGACAGGCGGTGAGGCCATCCACACCGTATTCCTGTGCCAGATCCTGGTTTAACATTGTCCTGAGAACGGTAATTTTCACTTTCTTCATGGTGTTTCCTCCTTTAATCTAAAACATAGGCTTTTTCAAAGCCGCTGTGCACGGCTGCCTGAACCCGGCCTGCTTTAACAGTATCCCCCAATGGGATCACTCTGTCAAACGTTTTTCTGAGCACATCGTACAAGGTGGTATCCGGGCGGTTGCCCACAGACAGGATCAGGCAGTCTGTGCCGATGCTCTGCTCTTCGCCGGTCCGCAGGTTTCTCACGACCACCGACCCGGGGCTGGCTTTGAGGAGCTGGGTTTCCATAAGAATATCTGCGTTTTGCGCTTTCAGGTTTTTCAGCACTGTAAACAGGTTGTCCCGGCAGACTTCCGGGGCGAGCTTATCCTGCATTTCCACCAGCGTGACCGTATTGCCCATCCGCGCGAAATGCTCTGCGACCTCACAGCCGGTCATGCCGCCGCCGATGACGGTCACCCGTTTGCCGTTGATTTTAAAGTCCGGCGCCAGAGCCTCCCCGACGGTTTTATAAGCCACAGTCTCCAGCCCGTCAACCTTTGGGATAAAAGGCCTGGCCCCGGTGGCCACAAAGACGGCGTAGGGATTAAGGCTCCGGATGGCTTCGGGCGTTCCTTCGGTTTCAAGGCGCAGGTCAATGCCCAGCTTTTCTGCCTGGGCGGCGTAATATCCGGCCAGCAGCTTCAGGGGTTCCTTGTCTGGTGTCCGGGAGCCCAGCTCCGACGCGCCGCCCACATGATCCTGTTTTTCAAAGACAACGACCCTTGCGCCGCGTTTTTTCATTAGGATGGCGGCCTCCATGCCTGCCGGTCCGGCGCCCACGACAGCAATGGTCCGGCCCGTCATATCCGCACTGTGTTCTGGAAATTCATTCTCTCTGACGGCCTCGGGGTTGACGGCACAGGTACTCTGCCTGAAGGCCGCGGTCTGGTCCAGACAGTACAGGCACCCAATGCAGGGCTTGATGTCGCTGCTGCGCCCTTTTGCCGCTTTTTGAGCCCAGTGGGCATCGGCGAAATTAGCGCGCCCGACAGCCGCGTAATCCATGATCCCCTCTGCCAGGAAGCGCTCCGCCTCCTCAGGCATTTTAATGGCGTTGGTGGCAATGACCGGGACAGCTACCGCGTCCTTAACGGCTTTGGTGATATAGGACTTCCAGCCAGGCTTAAACCCAATGGGCTCGATAATATAATAGCGGCTTTCCTGGTTGGCGTTATTGACACTCAGACAATCCACCCCGATTTCTTCCAGTGCCCTGGCGATCCGGACCCCCTCCTCCAGACCGTAGCCACCCTCTGTAAACTCATCGGCGCTGAAGCGCACACTGATTATAAAATCTGCGCCGCACGCTCTCCTGACGGCCTCAACCACTTCCCTCAAAAAGCGGAACCGGTTTTCAAAGGAGCCGCCATATTCGTCGGTCCGCTGATTGCTGTAGGGGCTTAAAAACTGGTTGATGAGGTAGCCGCCGGCAGCCAGGATCTCAACCCCGTCGATCATGGCGTCCTTAAGGATACGTGCGGAAAATACAAACTTCTCAACCGAGCGTTTTATCTCTTCTCTGGTCATTTCCTCCGGTACCTGATCATGAAGCGAATAACCGATGGGGCTTGGAGCGATCATACGCTTGCCCGTGACCGCCGTGGGCACTGCCTGCCGTCCGGCCTGATAAATCTGAACCAGAACCCGGCAATCGTATTTGTGCAGGGTGCGCGCCAGCCTGCTCATACCGGAGGTATGCCGGGCGTCGGTAACCCGGAGCTGCGCCCCGGCGAAGGACTGGCTGAAAACATCGTCCACGCTCGCGTAGGCGGTGACAATAAGACCAACTCCTGCCTTTGCCCGCTCCTCATAATAGCGGATCAGCCCGTCGGTCATTTCTCCGTTAAAGCCTGCGGCCAGCACCTCCATAGCAGGCATAACAATCCGGTTCTTGATGGTGACATTTCCAATTTTCCCACTTTCAAAAAGCTTAGAATCATTCATTTTAATACCTCTTTCGTTCTTTCATGCTTTTATTCTAACGCATGGAGCCTTTCCAGAGTCAACCCCTGGGATTTCGCGCAAAAAAGCGGGAAACCTCAAGGATTTCCCGCTTTTCATCATGATAACATCCAAATTTTAACCGGAACTGTCCTGGAACCGTTCCAGGGCTTAATCCTCCCGAACGGGCACCCACAGCTCGTAAACACGCTGCTCCTGTCCCTTTTCATGGCGCACCATGGCCATCCGTCCCAGAATATCGCCGGCCGGCTCAAAACAGTGCGCTTTCATCCACGCGTAGACAGGCACAAGCCCCTGGGCATTGATAACCCCTGAAGTCTCCAGCACCGTATGGACAGCCATGACCGGCGGCCGCTTTTCGGCGATGGGCCCAAGGTCAATCCCGTAACGCGCTGCCAGCGCCGCGTTGATGGTGAACCCAAAGCGGCTCTGATTTTCGATGGGCTCAGCGCTCTGCCTTTCCGGTATGACCACCGCGCAGTCAAAAAGATTGTGGTTATCCATGACCTGGGTAAAATAAGGGCTCTCGATATTGCCGCGCACCAGCTCGCCACCGTCGGCATAGGCGCACAGGTAAAGCTCCGGGGTAAGCCCGATGGTAAAGCGTCCCGCGCGCTGTCTGCGCAGCTCCGCCGCCTCCAGCAGCCTGTCAATTTTGTATAAAGCCATCTCCTCCCGCCGCCGCTCCTCGGTGATCACTTTACGCTTCTCCCGCAGATGGCGGCAGATGTCCTCCTCAGAATAATCCGAGAATATTTCCACAATCTCTGCCAGGGTAAAGCCCATATTCAGGAAAATACGGCTGTCATACAGGGTGCGGATATCATCCATGGAATACTTGCGGTAATGGTTGTCTGATTGCCGCTCAGGGTGAATGATGCCCTTCTTTTCATAAAACCGGATCGAATCCGCTGAGAGGCGCAGCATGCTGGCCACCTCGTTTATTTTCAGTTCTTTCATTTTAATAACCGTTCCCTTTCAGATTAGCCAGATAAACGCCGCCGATGACAAACAAGGTTCCAAGCACCTGAAGCGCGGAAAAGCTTTCCCTCAGGAAAACCACGCCAGCCAGAATGGAGACCACCGTGGATATTCCTACAAAAGAGGCCGACCGGTTGGTGCCGATGGTAGCGATGGCCAGATTGTTAAGTAAAAAGGCCAGGATCGAACAGCCGATGCCCTGGTATAAAACTGCGGTAAGAAAACCGCGGTTAGTAAAAGGCGCCGTTAAAAGTTCCATGACCGCCGAGGTCTGGAAACTCTGTATCAGAGCGGCGGCCGTGAAGGCAAAGGCGCCAAAGGCGATCATCACATAGGTTTTTTCCGCGCTGGAAAAGGAAACCGCCTTTTGGGAAAAAACAGCGTACAGGCTGTAGGAAACCACGGCCACTAACAGCATGAGATACCCCATCGGATTAAAGGAGGCCTCCATCCCCTTGGATAAAACACAGGCCAACACACCGGCCATGGTGACGCACACCCCTGTTACCTGCAGCTTTGTGGGTTTTTCCTTTAAAATCAGTGCCCCGGCCATCAAGGTCACTACCGGAATGATGGAGAGGAACGCACCGCTCTCCGAAGCGGTCGTCAGGCGGATACCTGCCGTCTCACCCACGAAATAGATGACCGGCTGAAAAACAGCGATCAAAAATAAAGGCCACAGCCCCTTGCCCTTCAAATGAACCCGGACCACCCCGGCTGCTACACACAGGTTCATGACCAGAAAAGCAGTGATAAACCGCCAGCTGAGCAGCGTCAGCGGACTGGCCGAGGCGGTTGCCTGCTTAGTGAATAAATAGCTCAGTCCAAAGAGCGCCTCACAGACAATGGCACACAGGCTGCCCTTGATGATTTTCTTTTTTTCCACAGTTTTACTGCCAATTCCTCTTTCCTACTGCTCCGGCACCACAGTAAACAAAACCAAGTCCTCATTTCCGGTATTGATGATGCTGTGAGATGAGCCCTTAGGACAGTACTGGCAGCAGCCGGGCTCCAGCACTTCCTCGTCTCCGTCACAGACAGCCATGCCGGTGCCGCTGAGCACATAATTGACCTCGCTGCTTGTCGTGTGGGCGTGCATCCCAATGGAGACGCCAACGGGCAGGCGGCTGATCATCATCTTGTTGGAGGGCTCCATATACATTTTCGCGGACACCGAGCCCGCGCCGTCATTTAAATGTGGAATCGTTACTTCCTTCATTTCATCAAATCGAATTAACATATTCAATCACGCATCCTTATCGTTTTTTTAATACGGTTACCGCGGCGTAGTGTAAAACCTCAAATCGCTGCGGCGCAATCCTATCCAAAAGCTCACGGTGCTCTTTGTCGAAGGCGGCCGTCTCTTCTTCGGACAGTGACGCCTCAATGCCCCGGCAGGCTTTTATCCGGCCGTTCCAGCTCTCTCGGGTAAAGGGAACCTTCAGATCAAAAACCTCCTGGTGCTCAAGGGTGAAGTACTCGTTATAGGCCCCGGGCACGCCGATTAAATGCCTTTCCTCCCGGCGCCCGGTCCAGTCAGGATTGTACTTAAGCACAAGGGCCTCGCTCTGCCCGGCGACGGCATCCTCAAAGGGGAGCCACGCCATGTACAGAATGATCAGCCGCCCCTGGGGCCGGAGTATGGCAGAAAGCCTGGGTGCAAGGGCTTCATGGTCCAAATAGGTAAAGCACTGGCACGCGGTTATCACGTCAAAGCTGCTGTCCGGGAACGCCATCTCCTCGGCGGGTACGCATAAAAAGTCAATCTTTGCTTTCTGCTCCTCAGCCAGAAGGATGGCCTGCCGGATCTGGTTTTCTGAAATATCAACGCCTGTAAAATCCGCGCCGCAGGGGTATAAATGGCGGGGCAGCACACCCGTGCCCGTACCCATATCCAGCACCTTCTGGCCCGCGGTGCACGCGCCCATATCCAGAAGCTTCTGGTAAAACGCCTGGGGATAGATATCCCGGTATCTCGCGTAATCCTCCGAGGTGCGCCCCCAGTCAAAGCCGCGGCCATTATCAATTCCTGCTTTTTTAATCATTTCCTCTCCTGCCTTCCCACAACGACTGAACCTCAAAATCTGCCAGCTTAATCCGTTTTTGTCTAAGCTAAGTATAGCATAAAAACAAGGCACAGCGCAAAATTGTGCTGTGCTGCCAGCCCGGTTTGAGCCCAAAAAGTAGCTGTCAGGGTTCAACGGAGCCTTTTTAAAAAGCCGGACAAACAGGATACACCCCTGCTTGTCCGGCTTTTTGACAGCTCAGAATACGCTTCGCACCTTTGGCACCAGGTAATGGCTGCCGCCGCGGTCCTTGACGTCCTCTACCATGCTGACGACCAGCAGCGGATCCGGGCTGTCCGGGTCGGCGGTAAAAGCGTTAAACCAGCCGATTTCAGTGCCGCCTGTATCGTCCTGGGAGGCTTTGATTTCTGCCGTCCCTGTTTTACCCGCCAGGGTCACGCCGTCGATATACGCTTCGTGAGCAGTGCCGGCCGGGTTTTCAACCACCTGGATCAGGTCATTGCGGATAGTATCGGCCGCCGCACTGGAAAACACGTCCCTATACCAGAACTGCGGGGTTCCACTGTATTCCAGCACTGGCTTGATCATACTGCCCTCATTGACAAAGGCCGAGTAGACCGAGGCCATGTGTACCGGATTGACTAAAACCTCGCCCTGTCCGTAGCCGCTCTGGGCCAGCTGTCCCTCGTTCGCGAAATCACCGGAATTGGAAACCTGGGACGGGGACAGGGCCAGCGGGAAATCGAGGACCTTGCCAAAGCCGGATTTTTCCAGCCCCTCTTTAAAGGCCGTGCCGCCCATCTGGAGCGCCGCCTTGGCAAAATAGATATTGTCTGAGTAAACCAGGGCGTTTTCAAGATTTGCCGGGCCGTCATAGGCCTGGAGCGTCGTGATCATTAGACCGCCCCAGGAGGCGTCCTTCTGCCAGCTGGTACCGCTTGCGCCAAAATCCGCCGCGGGATCAAGGTTTCCGCTTGTCATGCCCACACCCGCGGTGAGGGGCTTAAAGGATGAGCCCGGCGCATAGGCGGCTTCAAACCGGTTTTGAAGCGGCATTGAGGGGTCTGTACTCAACGCGTTCCACGCTTCCTCTGAGAAGCCGCTGATAAAGGCATTGGCGTCAAAGGAGGGCGTACTGACAAGGGCCAGCACCTCGCCGGTTTTGGGGTTTATGGCTACTGAGCTGCTCTTATCAGAGGCGAATTGGTCGTAAAGCCGGGTCTGGAGCGAGGCGTCAATGGTCACCGTGACATCCTCTCCCTTTTCAGCCTTGTCCTCGACAAGCGTCCAGATTCTCGGCTTTTGAGTCCAGTTTCCCGCCTCATCCTGATAATTGTCAAAGCCACCCTTGTCAACCTGAATCTTACAGCCGTCCTTTCCCCGGAGCCGGCTTTCATAGGCGGCCTCCAAGCCGGATTTGCCAATGACAGAGCTCTCCGTGTAGCCCTCATCGCCGCGGGTCTCCAGCTCCTCAGCCGATATCCCCTGCACGTAGCCGGTCAGCTGAGAGGCTTTTTCGCCGTAGGGGTAGGTCCGTACCTCGGCCGTATCCGTGTACACACCCGGGATAGCCAGGAGCTGCGCTTCAAGAGCGGTGTCCGCCATGTTGATGTTGGCCATGGGCACACGCACATCATCGGTCACCCAGCTTTGGGAAAGCTTTGACTGGATAGCCTCTGTTTTCATGCCAAGCAGAGCCGCCATGGACTGGAGATCAGCGTCTTTTGTTTCAGCGCTCAGTTTTTCCGGGACAATGCCGATCTCCAGAACCTGCCCCTTTCCTGCCAGCAGATTGCCGTTGCGGTCATAAATGCTGCCGCGTTCCGCCGTGACCGGCACCACCGATACGGTCTGTCCCTTTGAAAGGCTGGGAATAATCATGCCCTCATTCCAGTCGATGGCCCAGCCGTTTGGTTTTTTTGTAATACGCGCACTGGTACCTCCCCTATAATGGCCTGCAACCGTATCCATTTCATAGTCATATTCGAGGTAGGTATAGTTGTCTGTGCTCTCGTCGCTTTTTATGATATTGCTGATCTTAACATTGCTTGCCTCGATGCCCTCATAAATGTTTTTATTCTGGTCAAGGAAGGCCTGCCGGTCAGTATAGCCCTTGGCTTTTTCAGACAGCAGCTCATACATATCCTCGTACCGGCCCTCATTGACATATTGGATATAACGGTTCAATACCTTTTCCGGCGTCTGCCAATTATACCAGACAAACAGGCCAATCGCCACCACCAACAACACAACGCCGCCAATAATAAAAGGCAGATACTTTTTTACACGATGCATTTTTATCCTCCTCTATTGAATTTATAACAATTATATCACATTTCAGCGCCAATTACACGTTAAAACTGAAGCCAAAAAAGCACAACGCAAAACTGCGCTGTGCTGCTAAAGACAAGCCGGGCAAAAGACCAGGCGCCCGCTACGCTCCATAAAAATAAGCTGCGGTTGCGCCGCCGTCAATCAGAAAATCCGATCCGGTGATAAACGCGCCCTGGCCGCTCATTAACAGCCCGGCCACATTTGCCACCTCATCGGCGGTGCCGGGCCGCCCGGCCGGACAGCTTTCAAACATATTTTTATAGAAATCACCCCGGGGCCCATTCAGTTCATCCATGGCCAAAGGAGTGATGATGATTCCCGGCGAAATGGAGTTGATACGGGCGTTTCTTTTCCCCCATTTCACAGCCTCTGCCATGACGCGCTTTTCATTACAGCGTTTTGCCATTTGATAGGCATGCAGCGGATCCTGAATCCTCCCCGGCTGAAGTATTTCTAAATCCAACAGTTCTTCTGGCGGGGTGCATGCCAGCTGCGCGTCTTCCTCCGGCGTCAGCTGCGGCATGCGGTGGCCCGACTGGCTGGAAATCGTTACGCCCGCGCCGCCCCGGGCGATCACTTTTCCAACCGCCTCCAAAAGCACAGCGGTGCCATACAAATCCACTTTTAAAATGGTTTCGATGGACGCCTGGCTCGGGGACACCCCGGCGGCATTGACAAAGGCGGTGATTTCGCCGTATTCCTGCGCGCTGGAAATCAGATGCGCAATCGATTCCCTTGACCCTAAGTCCATTGCCATTGGCGTGACGTCAAACCCCGCCTGGTTCATAATATCCGCCGCCGACCGGGCGTTTTCGAGGCTTTTATCGCCAACGATGATTTTTTTACCATACCCTGTCCGGCGTGTGATCGCCATCCCAATCTGTCCCGCGCCTGTCCAGAGCATTACTTCCTTATCCATGATCGCTTACCTCATTTCATAAATCATTTAAAACAGCTAACACGGCTATGCCGCCGCTATCCATTTTCTATCTGTATTATAAGCCTCATAAAGCCGCGAAATCAATTCGGCTTTCCAGGCTTTTTAATAAGTTTTACTAATACAAAAAAACGGCTCCCAGGCGTGAGAACCGTTTATACTGCCAAAAGAACCTCTGTTTACTGATCAAACTGGCCTTTTAAAATTTCCGCGAAGGCTTCTTTATACCTTGCGGTGTTATCCCGTTTCCAAAAGACACAATATGTCTGAGAAACCGGCTGGTCATTGCGAAACAGAGGGACATGGCAGAGCGAATTTTCGATTTTTTCGCGGTGGTTTTCACCATTGGTCAGCATAAAGCCGCTTCCGCTGATCACCAGTAATTTTGCCTCCTCCAGATTTTCGGCAAACCAAAACTCACCCTGAAATCCGATCACGTCACGGTAATAAGCCTCCTCAACCCTCTGCTGTGTCTCAGAGGCGACCAAAATACAGGGGGTGTTCTTCAGCTCCTCCAGTGTAACTGATTCCAGCGCCGCAACCGGGCTGCGCGCTGAAATGGCAATAAACGTGCGGCTGTGCGATAAAACAATATTCACGTATTCCTCCGAAAAGGCCCTGCGCTGGTCGGTAAAGACTAAATCCACACAGCCGCCGCGCAGCTGCGCAAATAATTCTTCATGGTCTCCGGGCTCGGTTTTCACCCTGACTTGCGGATATTTAAAGGCAAACGCGTCCATTGCCCCAATGAGTGCCGGTCCATTATAGCCGCGCAGATAGCCAACGCTCAGAGCGGCCTCCTCTTCATGGGCAATTCGGTTGGCCTCATTGCAGATTCGTTCATAATCCGCGATGAGGATCAGACTTTTTTTATAAAAATATTCTCCGGAGGGCGTCAGCGTAAACTTCCTGTTTTTTCGCTCTAGCAGCTGAAACCCAAGCTCCCGCTCCAATGCCTGAACCTGCTGCGATATGGCAGACTGCGAAATATGACACTCCTCTGCCGCTTCCGAAAAGCTGTTGCTGCGTATCACAGCCTGAAAATATTTAATTTGACGAATCATGCGCCCACCTCCTAAATTATCAAAATTACTTTGGCTGGCCGTGTTCCTTTATCAAACCGTTGTACGCTACTCAGACAGCTCTGGCAGTACCGATTTTCACAGATACAGTCTCCATGGTTATCTCTCCGTATTTTATATTTTATCTGCAGTATCCTTTAAAAGGAACCGCAATGACATCACCGTCACCGCAATGCGGTATTTTGCATTTTCAGAGATAAGTCCCGGCCGATTCTGTAAAAGATGCCCGACCTCCCTTTCCTCAACGCCGGCCATTTTGGCGATCGTCTCCTGCGACAGGTGATAATGGGTGATTAATACATCCAAAAATCCCGCTAATTTAAGGTCTTTATCCTCTGTGGCGCTGAGATACAGGGCCGCGGTTTTATCGAAAAGACGGCCTTTATCCAGATTTTCGTCTGACAGAAATTCCAGCTTTCCATCCGAAAGCCAGATGATCTGTTCACGCGTTAATGAAAGATAATTTGAAAGCATCTCAAGGCTAAGTCCATAATCCATGATCAGGGCTTTCAGCCAGTCCGCGATCACATTAAAAGATATTTTTTCAATATTCATAGAACGCCTCCAAACAGGCCATATCGCCTTACTAACAATAATCCCACCGTGCCGCACCGCTTTCAATGCGTATAATCAAGAAACCGGATCTTCTTATCCTTCAGGTCTTTCTGGATAATATCCTTCATTTTCCTGGCGAAGGGGCATGGGTAGCCGATGGGGTTGCCCTTCTGAATACAGGAGGCAAAGGCGATGGTGTCCGCGCCTCGCTTTACAAGCTCTCTTGCCCTGAGGACCGCTTTCTTTGCCGGGCACCCGCCGCAGCTTGTGAAGCCGATAATTTCGATATCCTCTGTTACCCCTGCAAAGACCCCCTCGCGGGCCTTAATCACCTTAAAATCCATTGTTCCCGGACAGAAATCCTCTGTCTGCATACACCGGATAATGCCTAGCTTCATGATATGTCCTCCTCTATGCTTTCAGCATTTGCCTAAAATCTGAACCCGCTCGCCCTCGACAAAGACGGCCTGACGGTCATTGATGACCTTTAAATCCAGTGCCTTGCCGTAATCCGCCCTGATCTTTTCAACGCTCTTTCTGAACTCCCGGTTCTGGGCGTGGGGCAGCACGTAAAAGTCAATGAGGTTCAGGCCTTTATAATCCTTTAATTCCGGGGCTTTTTCCACCTTGTCCATGCCGGCCGAATAGCCAATATCCGGCGCGGCCACGATGGCCCCGGCCGATTCGCCGATATAAAGCTTCCCTTTGTTTACTTCCTGAACCAGCAGCTGGTCGGCCCCGGTTCTTCTCAATTCCTGAAGCAGGTAAAAGGTGTTGCCGCCGGTGATATAAATACAGTCATTCTTTTCCAGCTTGTCTTTAATGGTTTCATAGGACGCGGTGGAAATCTCCAGCTCATCCACCAGCATTCCCAGCCTTTTCAGGCGCCACCGCCCAATTTTCACGAAGAATCCCAGGGGCTCCGCGCGGCTGGCAGTTGGAATATAGGTGACTGTTTTATTTTTGAGCTCGGGTTCCACCTGCTTTAACAAATGCTCAACGTTCTGAAACATTGAGACCAGCAGCATCTTTTTCATGTTTTCCTCCAGATCTCTGCCTTTATTTAAGGGTAATTATTTCCTTTGCGATCGCATCAATCCTCTTTCCGGTTACGTCGATTTTCTCAGTTCATTCTGGCTGAGCCCGCGAAGAAACAGGGTGGGCATATTCAGATTTCCTCCGGTTTCGTAAGTATGGCTTTAGTATAACATAAAACAAGAGGCACGGCGCAAAATTGTGCCGTGCCTCTGTTGATCCGAATCGTATAATTTCACCTCAGCCGTTCGATACAGCCCTCCTGTATGGCGGCAATGTTCCGGGCGATTTTTTCCCTGGGCCAGTCCCACCACTTTATTTCAAGCAGCTCTGCGACCGCCTTGTCGGAAAACCGTTTTTTGATGGGCCGGGCCGGCACCCCGCCCACAATGGTGTAGGGCGGAACATCCTTTGTGACCACTGCCCGGGTTCCGATCACGGCCCCGTCGCCGATGGTCACCCCTGCCAATACGACCGCCTCATAGCCGATCCAGACGTCGTTGCCGACGATAATATCGCCCTTGTTGTCCCAGGACGCGGCCACATCTTTTGGGTCGAGGCCCCACTCCTCAAAGAAGAGCGGAAAGGGATAGGTCGAGAGCGAGCGCAGGGTGTGGTTCGCGCTGTTAAACAGAAAACGGGCGCCGCAGGCGATGGAACAGAATTTTCCGATCACCAGCCGGTCGTGGTTGATCGGATACTGGTATAACACATTATTCTTCTCAAACAACGCGGGGTCGCCTGTAAAGTCATTATACATGGTATAATCGCCAACGGTTATCGCTGGGTTGGTGATAACATCCTTTAAATAGACGGTTTGTTTATCTCCCGTCCGGGGATAGGTTTTTTTCGCTGGAATAGTCATTTTAATCCTCCTGTTGTGTTAAACTATTTGCGGGCTATTCCAGTTATTGCAATGCAGCGTTTCAAGAAATACCACCTCTCTTTTCAGTCGCTTCAAGCATAACACAGACGCCTCTATTCCACAATCTTTATTTTACCCCAATGCCGCTTAACCTTAACCGCATACTTAAGGGTGTAGGAGGCGCATCCCCCGGCCAGAGCCTTTTTAATTTCCTGGATTTCCCGCTCAAGGGCCTCCTCCCCGGCATACCAGCCCAGCACCGTGGTGTTTTCTCCCCAAAATGAGCTGCCGTCCACGCCGAAAAGGGCGTATTTGGGCTCATCCTTTTTTGTCCTGAACCGGGGCGAGGCCTGAACCCGGCAGCAGTTCACAATTGACCTGCCGTCAAAGGCTTCGATTAAAATCCGTCCGGCATTCTGGGTATTTCCGGCGCCGGAGCCCCCGCCTGTCTCCGGTTGTGAATCCTCTGCCATCAAATGATCCAAGGAGACCTCCAGCAGCTCGGACAGTAAGAGCAGCTTTTCCACCTCAGGATAGCCGCTGCCCTGTTCCCATTTCGATACAGCCTGCCGGCTGACCTTCAGCCGCTCGGCCAGCTCCTCCTGGGAGAGCTGCCGGTCCCTCCGGATCCGCCTCAAGTTTTCGCCAAAGCCCAATTTTAAACACCTCCGTCTCTTATAGCCCTATTTTACCCGAAAGCGCCCAGTCCGTCTACCAGCCCTGGTTTGCATATCCGCAACCTGAAGTGGCATTTTCAAAAAACGGGCATTTGTCACAGCTCTGCCTGCTCTGCCATCAGAGGATCGACCGCACCGAAAATACGGTGTGTGAGCAGAACGATGCCCAGCATGATCAGCGCTGCGGTATAAAACGGCAGAAATACGCTGCCGCCAATATGCTCAAAGACAAGGCCGTAAACAAACTGGCCGATGGGATTGGTACACATGCAGACACACAGCACGCAGGAAAGCACCTTTCCGGTCAGTTCCCTGGGGGTGAGCAGCTGCAGACAGGTCATGAGCTGAACGGTAAAAAGAGTTGAAAAAACCAGCAGCAGGCTGGATCCGGCGACCAGTACCGCGTAGACTGCCATGCCGCTCAGAAGCTGAAGCCCCACGCCCACCAGCCCCACGGACAGCGCACACCCGGCCAGAAGAAAGGGCATGGACCGTGGTTTCAGCTTCTTCGCAAGCACTCCGGCAAGCAGACCGCCCAGCACGCTGCCCCCTGCCATGAACCCCTGGGCAAACCCGTAAAGGCGGCTGGCGGTATTTGGCTCAAAGCCCATGCGCTGGGTGATTAAAACCGGAACGCCGATTAAAATCAGCGTGGTTAAGAGCAGGTTGACACTGGCAAAAACCAGCGGCATCTTCCACAGAACCGGCCTTTCGTTAAAGATAAAGTCAAAGCTTTCCCGCAGGTCCTTCAGGCCTGTTACCACAATGCCCTCCTGGCTTTTCTTCCGCTCACAAGGCATGTGGATAAAGATTTCCATAACCGCAGACGCGAGAAAGCAGCCGGTGCTCACGTATAAAATCGGGGTAAGCCCCACCATTGAAAACAGAATTCCACCCGCCACCGGTCCGGCCATGCCTGCCAGAGAGCTGATCAGATCGACCACGGAATTTCCCTGCATGATGTGCTCTGCCGCCACCAAATCCGGCACACATGCCTGGACCGCCGGCTGGTACGCGCCCTGTATGCCGTACAGGATAATCATGGTTACAGCCATGAGCGGCACAATGCTGACCCGCCCTGCCAGCAGGCAGAAGATCAGGGTCAGGGCCGCGGTGCCGAAATCCAGCGCGACCATGATGTTCCTCTTATTGACCCGGTCGGCAATGATCCCCCCAATGGGAAAGAGCAGAATCATGGGGATAAAGGAGCAGGCTAAAATGCTGCCAAATAAGGCCGAGGACCCGGTTTCATTGAGCAGATAGAGCGGCAGGGCATACCTCAAGATCTGATTGCCGAACAGCGAGATAATCTGGCCGGCAGCGACCAGTATAAAATCCCTGTGAAAGATTGATTTTCTGTACATCGTTAAGTATTCTCCTTTGCAGACGTCCTTGCAGCTAATTTGAATTTTGATTCCCTGGAAACATATTTATCATAGCATTATTATGTTTCCTTGTCAACAAAATCAGACAATAAAAAAACAGCCTGCGCACAGGGTGCTCAGACTGCCTGCTCTTTTAACGGATGCTCTTATTTTGGTTTAAGCCTGGTATTCAGCTTTTCAATCTCTGCGTCCAGGTGTCTGGTGTAGGTTTCCATAAAGCAAAGCATGTCATTGAGCTGCCCGTCGGTGATGGTATCAAAAACAGGCTTGTCACGCTTCTGAAACGCATTGTGCAGCGCCTCATGGACCGCGTAAACCTCCCGGCCTCTGGCAGTCAGCCTGAAATAGATCTCCTTTTTATTATCCGGCTTCTGGTAGCTTTCAATCACGCCCTTTTCCATGAGCTTTCTGGAAATTTTACTGATGGCGCCCCGGGTCATATAAAAGGATTCCGCCAGCCTTGTCACATTGGAATCCGCGTTTCTCCCAATGTATTCAATAAAGTGCACCTCAGAGGGCTTATACCCCTTAAGCGCTTTCTCCATCTTGGATTTATTGAGCCAGGTCATCTTATTCATCAGCTCCCTGAAGCCTGTCAGCACCTGATCCTGCTTGTTCACAGTCTGCCCTCCTGTTTCTCTGGTATCCACTCTATTATATTAAATTTTTGTTTCTATTTCAACAATATAATCAAAAATTTCAGGAGGCCGCCGCAGGCATTACCGGAGGCACAGCGCAAAAGTGTGCCGTGCCTCCGGTAGGGGGATCCGTCAGACCTCCAGCTCGGTCTTTCGGACGGTTTTATCAACGTATTCGTAGCTCTTGAGCTTCTGGTAAGCAAAGCCGCCGGGGCGGAAAATTTTCTGGGCGATGACAATGTCGGCCGCCGCGGTGATCTGCTCATGGGTGAGGCCGTCCAGATAATCGGGCAGGCTCAAGGTATCGGTATCGCCGTTTTCCAACTGGAATTCCAGATCCAGATTTTTGGTGGTCACTGTTTCCATCTTTTTTCTCCTTTCTCTTTTTTAGTTAAGCTTCACACTGCGTCAGGCAGTCTCAATATTATCGTAATACATCACGGTGGTAATATCGCTGACGATGGGATCCATCAGGGTGCCCAGGGCTTTGGCGGTGCGCACCACCGCCTCTGGCGTGGCAATGGTTTCATCGGTGCTCAGACCGCTGAAGGTCTTGAGCTTTTTTTTGAGCTTTCCCTCTACTTCACCGTAGTTCAGATTGATCTTGAGCTCGTTTTTCAGCTTTTGTCTTTCATAGGCCATCGGGGTATCTCCTTTCGTTTTGATGGCTTTAGTATACCACCCGTTATCCCCATTGCCTATGGACAGCTGGAACTGGCGGATTTGTCAGCTTTGGCGCGTCCCCCTACCTGCCTGAGTCATTTATGATTTACGCATTTATATTTATTCTAATAGGAAGAAAACCGCCCGGCGTCACCGGGCTGTCTGAGGATGTGAAAAAAGCCGTCCGGATTTTGTAAAGGCCGGACGGCTCAAAATGTCACGCAGAGGACAGGCGCAGGCGGCCTGCCGCAATGAAAAACACAGGGCTTTAAAACCAGCCGCCCTGTCCTGTCCTGACCTGGCGGGCATGTCCGGTACGCTCCCTCTGCTTCGCGGCCCCGGGATTAAAGGCTGTCCAGGCCGCGTCCCAGCTCCGCCAGGGTTTTCACGGCTTCCCTGAAAACCTCTGGCGGCTCGTAGGCGTAGGAAATACGCAGGGCGTGGCTGGGCGCGAAATCATAGATACTGCCCGGGTTTAAAAGGATTCGGCGCTCCAGCGCCTTTTTAAACAAGCGGTCAATGGACAGGGGGCTTTTAAACCGCAGCCAGATATAAAAGCCGCCCTCTGGCACGTTCCAGTCCGCCAGGCCGGTAAAGTAATCCGCCAGCGCCCGCAGCGCCGCGTCCCGCCTTTTTCTCAGCGCCCGCCTGAGCCCGTCCAGATAGGTGTCGTACTGGCCGCCTGCCAGAAACTCCGCCGCCGCCCACTGAGACAGGGAGCTGGCGCCGTAGTCGGTCTGCATTTTTATATCCCCCAGACGGCGCACCACGGATTCCGGCCCCGCGATCCAGCCGATCCGCAGGCCTGGCGCCAGCGTTTTGGACAATGTGCCCAGGGACAGCACCATACCGCTTTTATCCCTTGCTTTCAGAGAGGCGGGCGGCGGGCTGTCCAGCCACAGCTCGCTGTAGGCGTTGTCCTCGATAACCGGCAGCCGGTTTTTCTGGCAGAAAGCAATGAGTCCGACCCGGCGTTCCTCGCTCATGAGGGTGCCCGTGGGGTTCTGGTAGGAAGGAATGGTGTAGAGCAGCTGGTTTTCACTGGTTTTTCCCTGGGCTTTCTGGTATCGCTCCAGCTCACGGTAAAGCAGCCCCTGCTCATCCATGGGAATGCCGGTAATGGACATCCCGGCGGACTGAAAAACCTGAAGGGATTTCAGATAGCTGGGTGCTTCGGCAAAAACCCGGGAGGATGGGTCTAAAATGCCCACAGAAATGAGCTGCAGGGCCTGGAGCGACCCGGAGGTAATGAGAATGCCCGAGGGCGGTACCGCGATGCCCTGATGGGCAAGCCGGTCCGACACCGCCTGCCGGAGCTCCGGCAGCCCCAGGGGCTCCAGATAGTGGAGGGGCGGCGTCCTGCGGGACAGCCTTTCCAGCACACGGCTCATCAGCTCCCCGGGAAAGAGCGAGGGTGACAGCTCCCCGGTGCCCAGGCGCACATAGTCCTCAAACTCCAGGCGGTTAATGGTCTGGACGGTGGGCTGGTTGGCCTGAAAGCTGCCCGACCGGATATAACGCCCCCAGTCCGGCGCTGTGCCGGACAGCAGCAGCGACCAGGTATCGCTGGCAATGCGGGTGCCGCTGCTTCCCCTGCCCTCCACCAGTCCAATGGCCGCCAGTTCCTCCATGGCGGTGACCACCGTGCTGCGGTTAACGCCCAGGGCCTGGGCCATGCGCCGCTGTGAGGGCAGGCGCGTACCCACCCCCCAATGGCCAGAGGCCACCTGGCCGCTGACATAACGGACGATCTGCACATACAGGGGCACGCCGGAGTTTTTGTCCGGCTGCCAGTCGAGACAAACGGTTTGAAGCGTCTGGGATTTTTGCATAGGCCTCTCCTTTTTGGTTGGGTTCCTTTTATGGTTTTGGCTGTGGACACAGCCGCTTATGATACGTATAATTATAGCATAACCTGACCATTTTGGTTGGTATCAGGAGGACATTATGTATTTTCTTCAAGGACTGACGATGGGGCTGGCCTACGTGGCGCCCATCGGTCTTCAAAACCTGTTCGTCATCAACACAGCGCTCACACAGAGCCGCAGGCGTTCCGCCGCCACCGCGCTGATCGTTATCTTCTTTGACATCTCCCTGGCTTTAGCCTGTTTCTTTGGCGCCGGCGCGCTCATGGAGCAGTTTCCCTGGGTACAGAAGCTTGTGCTGCTGGCGGGAAGCGTCATTGTCGTTGGCATCGGCATCGGCCTGCTGCGGAGCAAGGCGGCCCTGGATACCTCCAGGGATGTAAACCTGCCGCTGCGCCGGGTAGCCGCCACAGCCTTTGTGGTCACCTGGCTCAACCCCCAGGCCATCATCGACGGCACCATGATGCTGGGGGCTTTCCGGGTCACCCTGCCCCCAGAGCAGGGCCTGGCCTTTATCGCCGGGGTCGCCTCAGCCTCCTGCCTCTGGTTTCTTGGGCTGACGGCCTTTATCACCCTGTTCAGCCATCAATTTAACGACCGGGTTCTGCGGGCCATCAATGTGATCTGCGGCGCTGTCATTATTTTTTACGGGCTGAAGCTGCTTCTCAGCTTTATCAAAATGGTGGCTTAGGCCGCCTTTTTATATTCCCTCCATTTCATCCAGCGCATTGCCGGGCGGCACAATGGGCAGCACATTGGCCTCAGCTTCGAGCATGAACTCGATGAGCACTGGCCCGGCGGTATGGCTCAACGCATCTGTGAAGGCCGGCTCCACATCCTCCTCACGGGTAACCCGCCGGGCGGGCAGGCCATAGCTTTCGGCAAGGCGGACAAAATCCGGCGTGTACTCCGGACAATGCGCCGACGGCCCGGAACAGCGGTGCCGGCAGCTTCTTCTGGCCCGCAGGCAGGTGCTGGAATAACGCTTTGCGTAAAACAGCTCCTGCCACTGGCGCACATTGCCCAGCCAGCCGTTGTTAAATACGCAGATGATCACAGGCAGCCCATAAACTACTGCGGTGGCCAGCTCCTGGCTGACCATCTGAAGGCCGCCGTCCCCCATGATGGCCACCACCCGGCTGCCCGGGTTGCCCAGGCTGGCCCCGATGGCCGCGGGCAGTCCGTAGCCCATAGTGCCCAGACCACCGGAGGTGATGAGCCGTCTGCCGCCGCTGTGCTCCAGGAACTGGGTGGTCCAGAGCTGGTTCTGCCCCACATCAGTAACCACAATGGTGTCTGGCAGCAGTGTGTTGACGGCTTCGATGACCCGACGCGGCGTCAGTCCATTCTCTGGTATGCTCAGGGGATGCTGGGTACGCCAGGCATTAATCTGCCCGCACCATTGACGGCACTGGGCCTTTGACACCCGCTGTTCGAGCACGGAAAGGGCTTTTCCGGCGTCCATCGTGATGGCCTGACAGGCCGGCACATTTCTGGACAGGACAGAGGGCTCAATGTCGATATGAATGAGCTTCGCGTTCTTTGCGAAGCCGGCGGTGCGGCCGGTGATGCGGTCATTAAAGCGCGTTCCCACTGCCAGCAGCACATCACAGGCCGATACTGCCGAATTGGCGGCAAAGCTGCCGTGGATCCCGATATTGCCGGCATACAGCGGATGCTTCGTGGGCAGCGCTCCCTTTCCCATAATGGTGGTGACGACCGGAATCCCGGTTTTCTGCGCAAAGGCCTGCAGCGCAGCCGAGGCCCCGGCGATATGCACGCCGCCGCCCGCCAGGATCAACGGGCGTCTGGCCGCTGCGAGCAGGCCAGCCGCCTCATCCGCCCAGGTATGATCCGGCGCCGCCGGGCTTTCCGGCTGCGCTTCTGTTCCAGAAGGCCTGTAGGCGTCGCTGCCAAGGGCCTGCTGCACATCCTTTGGGATATCGACCACCACCGCGCCGGGCTTGCCGCTTTTCGCAAGGCAGAAGGCTTTTCGGATCTCACCGGCCAGATCCTCACGCCGCAAAACCGTGACTGCGTATTTGGTGATGCTCTCGGTTATGCTTACAATATCTACCTCCTGAAAAGCCTGCTTACCCAGCAGTCCGGTTGCCACCTGTCCGGTAAAACAGACGAGGGGCACGCTGTCATAATTGGCGGTGGCGATCCCGGTGACCAGGTTGGTGGCGCCGGGGCCGCTGGTCACCAGACAGATCCCTGCTTTTCCCGTTGCACGCGCGTAGCCGTCGGCGGCATGGGCAAGGCCCTGCTCGTGCCTTGGCAGGATGACCTCAATGGCCGGATGGTCATATAAAGCGTCGAACAGGTCAATGGCCTGCCCGCCCGGATACCCAAAGACCATATCCACGCCCTCTGCTTCCAGGGCCTTTACAAACAATGCTGCTCCCGTTATCTCCATAATAGCCTCCTTGATTGCAAGTGCTTACTTGCATATCCGTTATTTTTTTGGCACCTCCTCTGGAAGAAGGTGCCTGCTTTCTAGTGCCGTTCAATGCCCCTGACAAAAAGAGCGACGCTTTTTGCGATATAGGCGTCCTGCTCTACGGGTGTCAGCCGGTCCTCAAAGGACGCTTTGAGGAAGGTGTAGCCAAAGGTCGCGGAAAAGATGGTCATGGCCAGGCAGTCGAAATCCGTCTCCGCGATTAAGCCACGGGCTGCCATCTCCTTGAAGTACACCTTCAGAGCGTCCATAAAGGACTGAGGTGTTTTCATGATCAGCGGCGCGGTCTCCTCATAGATCTGAGGCGCACGCAGCCCAATGGAGAGCCCCACAAAGTCTGCGGTGACCCGCTCCAGATAGGTGCGCATAAACAGCCTGAGGTCCGGCTCAAGCTCATAGGACACCTTGTCTAAAATACCCGGGCCCAGCTCCGGCCGCCACCGTTTTTCCTCCATGGCGTTCAGGATAATATCCTTTTTGCCCTTGAATTTCCGGAAAATGGTACACTCGTTCACCCCGGCCTGACGCGCAATATCCTTTGTGGTTGTGGCCGCATAGCCCTTATCACGCACCAACGCCATGGTCGCGTCCATAATCCTCTGCCTTGTTTCATCCAAAGGCTCCACCTCCAATGCAAGTGTTCACTTTCATTTATTATATACGAGGGCAGAGGCCCTGTCAATAAAAGAAAAGCGGCGTTTAAAAAACACGCCTTACGGCCCTTTGCATAAGAGGCGTTTAAGGCGTTTAAACTTGACAAAAAGACTATTAAAAATTAGAATATGTTGTAATCATATCGCAGAGGTGTAACGTGAAACAAATATGGAATATCTTTAAGCGGGACGTCCGGCGGCTTTGTAAAAACCGCTTTGCGCTCATTGTAACCATCGGCATTATTGTCATTCCCTCCCTTTATGCCTGGTTTAACATCGGCGCGAACTACGACCCCTACAGCAATACCAGAAACCTCAAGGTCGCTGTGGCCAGCGAGGATGCCGGAACCAGCAATGCCGTCACCGGCAGGCTCAACGCCGGGGACGAGATCGTGGCGAACCTCCGGGAAAACGACCAGCTCGGCTGGACCTTTGTCGATACCGGCGAAGCGGTCGAAGGGGTGAAATCTGGTAAATACTACGCAGCCATCATCATTCCCGAGGATTTCAGCGCCCGGCTGACCGAGTTTTTAAACGGGCGGATTGAAAAATCCGAGATTATTTATTACGTCAACGAAAAAAAGAACGCCATCGCGCCCAAGATCACAGACACTGGCGCGCAGACGCTGGAAGAAGAAATCAAAAACACCTTTTCCGCAGTGGCCTCCGAGAGCGTGTCCAAGGCCATAACCGCCTCGGCGGCAGGCATATCCGGAAAGCTCAACCAGGCCAGTGCGGACATTACCACCGCCATTGATACCACCCGGAGCGATCTGGACACTTACCGTGTGCTGCTGAAAAACTTCAGGGGAACCATCGCTCAGGGTCAGAGCTCCATCGACGGCGGCCGATCGACCCTCGACAGCCTCAAGGACGCTGCCGCCTCCGGCCAGAAAGGCCTGGAAAGCGCCCAGGCGCGCCTGAGCCAGAGCCGGGAAAGCATCGGGACGTTTTCCGGCAGCCTGTCCGGCATCCTGAACCAGGGCCACAGTGTCCTGGGACAGATCAACGGGACGGCCGCGTCTCAGCTGGGGAACCTGGAGGCCCAGGCCCTTGAGATAAACGCCGGGTTTGAGAGCGGCATCACCTCGGCAAAGGAAATGCTGGATGTTAACCAGGAGATTGTGGACGCCCTGAAAAAGCTCAATGAAGACCACCCCTCCGCCGAGCTGTCCAGGCTCATCCAGTCTCTGGAGGCCGAGGCCGAAAACCAGCAGAAAATTCTGGACCGTCTGGAAGCGGGCAATACCAGTGTAAAAAACATGATTGCCCAGACCTCCGAATCGCGCAAAAACCTGAATCAGATCACCTCTGACGGCGGCGAAGCCCTCAACGGCGTAAACACCCGCTTTCAGCAGACTCTGCTGCCTCAAATTAACCAGAGCCTCGACAGCTTTGCCCTCCTTTCCGGAAAAACCTCCGGGATCCTGTCCGGGGTCACTCCCGCGGCCAACCAGCTGCAGGGAATCCTCGATGACCTGGGCACAGCCCTGACAGAAGCCGGGAATGCCCTCGACAGCACCCAGGGCGTGCTGGCCGATCTCACAGGGCAGCTCAGCCGGATCGCCACTGATCTGAACGCCATTAAAAATTCCAGGCTGTATCAGAATTTCCTTTCAACCACCGGTATCCAGCCGGAGCAGGTGGCAGACTTCATGGCGTCGCCCGTGGAGGTTGAGACGGAAAAAATCTATCCGGTCGCCAACTATGGCTCTGCCCTGGCGCCCTTTTACAGCAATCTGGCCATCTGGGTCGGCGGGATTGTCCTCATCGCCATTTTTAAGCTGGAGGTGGACGAGGACGAAAGCATTAAAAACCTGACGCCCACCCGGGCCTACTTCGGCCGCTGGCTCCTATACATCACTGTGGGCCTGCTGCAGGGGCTTGTGGTGTGCGCCGGAGACCTGCTGCTGATGAAAATCCAGTGTGAAAGCCCTGGGGCCTTTATTTTCGCCGGACTGCTGGCCTCCTTTGTCTACGTGAACCTGATCTACGCGCTTTCGGTCACCTTCAAGCACATCGGAAAAGCCATCTGCGTGATTCTCGTCATTCTGCAGATTCCCGGCTCCGCGGGCACCTACCCCATCGAGATGACGCCGGGCTTCTTTCAGGCTGTCCATCCCCTGCTGCCCTTTACCTATGGCATTAACGCCATGCGTGAGGCTGTGGCGGGCGTTTATGCGGCCCACTATGCCTCCGACCTGCTCCACCTGCTTCTCTTTGTTCCTGTGGCGCTGGTGATCGGCCTGGGGCTCAGGCCGCTGCTCTTAAACCTGAACCATTTCTTTGACCGGCGGCTTTCCGAGACCGGGCTGATGGTCAGTGAGACAGAGGGCGGCATTGAGCGGAAAAAGGACCCTATCTCCATCATCGCCAGGGCGCTAGCTCTGGAGGGCCGGACCGCCGCTGAGCGCGAGGCCCGCCAGGCGGCGTTTGAGGAAAGCTACCGCAAAAAGATAAAGGCCGGCTTCCTGCTGATGTTTATCCTGCCCCTTGTTTTCATGGTGCTGATGTTCAGCCTGGACTCCAAAATCATTTATCTGGTGCTGTGGATTATATCCCTGATCGGTATCTCGGTATACCTCATCTGCCTGGAGTATTTCCGGGATAAAATGCGCAAGCAGTTTGAGATAGAACAGCAGCTCTGCGGTATGACCGACGAGGAAATCCGGGCGATGTTTAAGGACGACTGGAAAGGGACTGAAAAATGAAAAAAATCTTAAAAATATTCACGGGCGATGTCAGCCGTATCCGCAACAATACCATTGCCCTCATTGTCGTGATGGGCGTCTGCGTTGTGCCTGCCATGTACGCCTGGTTTAATATCGCGGGTAGCTGGGACCCTTACAGCAATACAAAGGACATAAAAATCGCGGTGGCCAACACCGATGCCGGCTATCAGGGTGAGCTTCTCTCCGTGAGCATGAACGTGGGCGACGAGGTGGTAAACGCCCTAAAGGCCAACGACCAGATGGACTGGCAGTTTACAGGCAGAGACGAAGCCCTGGAGGGGGTGAAGTCCGGCGCCTATTACGCTGCCATTGTCATTCCCCAGGATTTCAGCGCCAACATCATGAGCCTGTTTTCCTCCGATATTAAAAAGAGCGCCATCATTTATTACACCAACGAAAAGGAAAACGCCATCGCCCCAAAAGTGACCGACAAGGGGGCGACAGCTGTCCAGGAACAGGTCAACAGCCTCTTTGTGGAAAAGGTCTCCGAGATCGCCCTCGAGGCGCTGCAGTCCGTCTACCGGTCCGCAGACAAGGAGGGCAGCCAGTCCCTGACGGACAATCTTAAGACCAACCTCCAGCGCATCGAAGGCGAGGTTGAAACGGCCGCAAAAACCGTGCGGGCCTTTGCGGGCATGACCGCCTCCACCCGAAAGGTTCTGACCTCGACCGCCGGCTTTTTAGAAACCTCCGGAAACGCGGTCTATGAAAGCTCCGGCATTCTGCAGGACGCGGAGGGCACGGCCCGGGGGCTCCAGGGCGCTGTGGACACAGCCTCCCAGGGCATTGAGACGGTCTTTGACGTGGGCGGCGAAAGCTACCGGAAGATCTCGGCCGAAATCGACACGGCCTTTGCCTCGGTTGGCGAAAACGCCGGCGGGGCGGCCAAAAGCCTGGACAGCCTGGCCGATGAGGTTCAGCTGCTCATCAATCACAACACCAGCCTGAGGGACGAGCTGCAAAAGCTCAGCGATGCTGTCCCCGATATGGCGGCGGCGCTTCAGCCTGTGATCGGCCGGCTCAATCAGATCATCCGCCAGCAGGAAGCCCTGCGGGATAAGCTGACCGAAACCGTGGGTAAAATCTCTGAAACCGCCGGAATGGCGGAGACGGACTATCAAGCCCTCAAGGGCCTGGCGGCTGAGGTCGGCAAAGTCATCAGCGACGCGGAAACCGACTATAAAACAAACCTGCAGCCGCAGCTGGGCACATTGTTTTCAAGCCTCGATTTTGGCAGCGGTGAGGTGGCCGGTATTCTCAGCCAGCTGGACAGCAGTATCCGTGATATTGCCACCCTTTCCGGTGAGACCGGCTCGAATTTAAGCATGGCAGAGGACCTGCTGACACGCTCGGCCGACCAGCTGGACGCCGTGAAGGCACGGCTTTACAATGTGCTCCAGGAGGTGGAAAAGGCCGCCGCCAGCGGTGATATGGCCGAAATCGAGACCCTGCTCTCCGGCAGCCCTGCCGAGCTCAGCACCTTCCTGGCTGCCCCGGTCGAGCTGGAAACCGAAAAAATTTATCCGGTCGATAATTACGGCTCCGCCATGGCGCCCTTCTACACGACGCTGGCCATCTGGGTCGGCGGCGTGGTGCTCGTGGCCATGATCAGCACCAGTGTTTCGGAAAAAACCGAAAAGGCCCTCTCACTCAGGCCCCACCACGCCTATTTTGGCCGGTACATCACCTTTCTGATTCTGGGACTGGTCCAGAGCACCATCATTGTTCTGGGGGACCTTTTCTTCCTGGGAATCCAGTGTGAGCATCCCGTGCTCTTCCTGCTGACAGGCTGGCTCACGAGCATTGTCTACGTCAATCTCATCTACACCCTCACGGTCTCCTTCGGCGACGTGGGCAAGGCCATTGCCGTTGTCCTGATGGTTATCCAGGTGGCGGGCTCCGGCGGCAGCTTTCCCATCGAGCTGCTCCCGGCGTTTTTCCAGAGGCTGTATCCCCTCATGCCCTTTGCCCACAGCATGAACGCCATGCGCGAATGTATTGCCGGCATGTATCAGAACACCTACTGGATCGAGATGGGTTACCTGGCGGCTTTCCTGATTCCCTCCCTGCTCCTGGGCCTCGTGCTCAGAAAACCCGTGATCCGGCTGAACCATACCTTTACAGAAAAGCTGGAGAGCACGCATCTGATGTGAGGGCAGAACCAGAAAAGAGCACGGCGCAGAAATGTGCCGTGCTCTTTTTTCTTTGGTCTATTTTTCTTCTTCCGGTTCCTCCGGAGCATGACTTGCGGTGTCATTCATATAACGGTAGCGCTTGGACAGCTGGTGCTCATGATAAAAGGCCTGCTTGTCTGCGTACATCCGCTCATCCGCCGCGGCAACAGCCGCGTCGATTCCGGCCCCCTGCCGGGTCCAGCAGGCGCCGATGGCAGCGCTGATACAGGAAACACGGTCAAAATAAGCCCTCAGCCTTTCAGTCCTTTCCAGAAATACCGCTTCACTGTCCCCGGTGGAGAGCACGACAAACTCATCGCCCCCAACACGGTAGAAATTGCTCTCGCCAAAGCCCTCACGGATACAGCGGGCACATTCCTCCAGAAGCTGGTCACCCTTGCCGTGGCCATACTGGTCGTTTACAGCCTTTAAGCCATTGACATCCAGAAAAACAACACCGACAGGCCCCTCATAGCTGGCGAACGCTTCTAGGTCCTGTATGTAGCGGTTACGGTTATAAAAAGAGGTCAGGGTATCGTAGTAGCTCAGCTTGGCGAGCTCGGCCTCATCCTCGGTGCGCCGGATCGCCAGCATGAGGAAATAGCGCAGGGTCTGTAAAATGGACGTGGCGTTCTGCATCATCTCCAGCGGCGGGTTATCCACACCGACACAGGCGTAAAGCTCTCCGTCGCGCTCCAGCGGAACCACCACAAACCGTTCAATGCTCTGGGCCGCCAGAAGCTCATACTCGTCAGGCGCGATGCTTTTGATGGTCTCACAATCCTCCACCACCATGCATTCCTGCTCCTCAAAGGCTTTCAGCCAGCGGTCAATATATGCATTGGGAATATTCTGCAGGTTTTCCTGCTCCGGCACAACGCCGTCCGCGCACCATTCGTAGGTGTTCTTAAAATAGTCCCCCCGCAGGTCAAAGATATAGCTGCGGTCTGCCTGGATAAAATTCCCGACACGCTCCAGAAAAAGCGGGATGGCCTGGGTCAGGTCATGGTTCTGGTAAAGGTCGCGGATACATTCCACAATAACCTGCTCTGTTTCAAGCATATTTTTCAGGTTTTGCTTCTCCTTCATTGCCTCGGTCAGGTCGAAGGCGATCTCAAACCGGGCGGAACGGCCTTCCCACTCGATCAGCCGGTCTTTAAGGAGATAGTGCTTTCCGGTTACAGGGTTGGTATGCTCCCAGTTATAGTATTCCTCAGGCTTGAGCATTGGCGTTGAACAGAAGGGGCAGGGCGCGTCCAACCCCTGAAGAACCTCATAGCACTTCTTTCTCTCTGTGTCCTTAAAGTTAAAGGTATCCCTGCCCGCTTTATTAATAAACAGCAGATCGTATGTTTCCAAGTCGGAGATATACATGAGCTCGGGCAGCTCGTCAAGCGGCGCCCGGATATCATTCAGCATCTGGTTTAAGTGAATCTGCCTTTCCAGAGATTCTTTCTCGTCCGCCAGAAGCTTCTCGCGCCGTTTCTGCTGGGACGAGGCAAAAAATGCGCAGGCCACCACCATGCCCAGAAAGATCAGGGTGACCAAAAGCAGGAAGTACTTCGCGCTTCTTACCGCCTGCTCTGTGTACTGCTCGGCAGCGGAAACGGTCTGGTCGGCCATCTCAAAATATTCTTCACTGATTTTGTAAAGTCCTTCGGCTGTTCCGCCGGCGCGGTAATTGTAAATCTCATTTTTAAGGGCGGCCCATTTGTTCTGCAGCTGGTTCACAAGGGCCTGGTAGGCGTCGTCGTCCAGCCTGATCAGCCTGTTTTTTTCTCCGCCGTTCTGCAGCTCCTCTAAAATAACGTCCAGCCTGGCAATGAGTTGGTCGTTCTGCTCATTGTTAAGCTCCTGCTTTACAAGGCGCTGTGTCGCCCCGCGGACAATGCCAGTATAATTGATCACGCGGGCATTTCCCTCTAAATTCTGGATCGTGAGTAATGAGAAAACGCTGCTGACGATCAGCGCTGCGCCCAAAATAAGCACAATGGTTGTAAAACGGATCTTTTTCAATAATTTCATCATCGCTGCCTTCCCCCGTCTGCTTTATGTCTCAGGTCGTTGATTCTCGGGATTATTGGTTTATGCTGACCGGCTAATGTAATCGGCTGGACGAAATGTAATCGGTCAGCATACTTTAGCGACATAATCTGTAAAGTGAATGTATTCTTAATTAGATATTACTTATTCTACTACAATCAGGCTCAAATATCAAGTTCCGATCCCCTGCCAAACCCGTGTTTTAAACCGGAAGGGGCACAGCGCAAAAATGTGCCGTGCCCCTTCCGCAGCGCTTTACTGCTCAAAGGGATACTGCATGCCCCACTGCCCGCGCACAGCCGTCAGGATTTCCATCACGTCACGGCTCAGGGCAAGGGGGCTGGTTCCGGCCTCAGCCTCAACGGCCTCCTGCATATGGCGGATCTCATAGCGCAGAGCGTCCTCTGTTCTGCCCGTTTTGATTTCTTCCCGCCGCCCGTCGGCGGTATAGGTGATAGAAGCCTTCTGGGCTCTGGGGTAGTTGTCGACCTCAATGTAGCCCAGCTCTCCGGCCACCACGCCCCGTTTAGGCTGCTTAGCCCGCATACTCAAAGCGCTGACCGCCATCTGTCCCCGGTCGTTTTTCAAAAGAATACCGGACTGCTCATCCACACCGGTCTCGAAGTACTGCGGTGTGGTCAGAATAACATTGGGCTGGCGCTCCATAAAAAACCGCGCAAAGGCCATGGCGTAAATACCAATGTCCAGAAGCGCGCCCCCGGCCAGCGCCATGTCAAAGAAACGGTTTTTAACATCGTATTCCTTGCAGCTGCCAAAGTTGACCTGTATCATTTTCACCCGGCCGATGGCTCCGGAGTCCACGATTTCTTTAAGCTTCTGGTACAGCGGCATATGGTAGATGGTCATGCCCTCCATGACCGTCACCCCTTTTTCCTGCGCCAGCGCCGCTGCTGCTTCAAGCTGTTCGGCGTTTACGGTGATGGCTTTCTCGCAAAAGACGTTTTTTCCAGCTCCGACAGCCTTCATCAGCATATCATAATGGTAATTGTGCGGCGTACCGATATAGACGATGTCCACAGACGGGTCGGACAGCAGGGCCTGCTCGCTGTCAAAAACCTTTTGAACACCGTATTCCTCCGCAAAGGCCCGGCCCTTTTCCGCATGGTGGTTGTACACACCGTAGATTTCACCGTTTTCCTGTTTCAGCGCTCGCGCCATCTCGTTACTGATAACGCCAGTTCCGACAATGGCCCAGTTGTATTTTTTCATGGCATTCTGCTCCTTTTGTTTGATGGGTTCTTCTATTTTAACCTAAAAGAGCAGAGGGACATACGCCCGCTCTGCTCAACTGCTGGTAATATTTTTCAGCTCTCTGGCCATTTCCTCAATTTTTTCGTTGTAATTATCGACCCGGGTCAGGGAGGACCTGAACGGCCGGTTGGCACAGCTGACATCGTAGACCTTATACTGGTTTTTACCCAAATCCTTGGAATGGTACAGGGCCTGATCCGCTTTTTGGAGAAGGGTATCGAAATCCTCGCCGTCCTGAGGATAGCGGGAAATGCCGAGACTTCCGGTTATGCCGTAGTTGTCAAAACGTTCGTTCAGTTTTTTACTGATGGCTGCGACACGTCTCTCAATATCCCTCTGGTCAATAATGTCATGGAAAAGGATCAGAAACTCATCGCCGCCCACACGGCCGACCAGATCGGTATGGCGCACACTGCTGGTGATCACCTCCGCCACCTCCTTGAGCACCATATCCCCAAACAGATGGCCGCGTTCGTCATTAACCGCTTTAAAATTGTCGACATCCGCAAAGCAGAGGGCCGCGTTGCATACGCGCCGGTCCTTGAGCACCAGAATCGACTGCTCACGCATGGCTTTCTGGTTCAGCAGGCCGGTAAGGGGATCGCTTTCCGCTTCTCTTTTGAGCAGCAGGTTGCGCTGCTTACTCTCCTCAACGTTGATCAGCTTGCCGATATAGCTCACGCACACCGGCTCAAACTCCATATCCCAGATGGGATAAAGGTATACCTGGTGCCACTGGAAGCCGCCGCCGTCCAGGTTAATGCGCAGCTCAGCCTTGCATTTCGGTTTGTCTGGCGTGATGTGCTCAAGCATTTTGAACAGACGCTTGCGGTCCTCGCTGTTGACGACCGACTCGTCTGCCATAATTTTGCTGATCTGTGGAAAAACCGGGCTCTTTCCGGTTAATATCTGAAACCGGTCCGAAAAAACCAGCTTATCCGTTTTCAGGTCATACTCAAAAATCAGCTCGTCAGAAAGGTCCGACAGAATCTGATATTTCTGGCGCTCCTGTTCTAACAGGTATAGGGTCCGGCTTGACAGGTCGCTGTGGTTTTCTTTTTTCTTTTTCTCAGGTATGGTGACCTCACCGGGCGCTGTTACCGTAGACGCCAGCATTTCCCCGCCCTTCATGGAACGGTTGAGCTCCGGAAGCGCGGCCAGAAAGCAATCGATGAGCTGCGGGTTAAACACACCACACTCACCGTCCAGGATCATCTGAACCGCGGTTTCATGGGTGTAGGCATCCTTGTAAACCCGCTTGCTGGTCAGGGCATCGTAGACGTCGGCCAGTGAAACGGCCTGGGCCCAGATGGAAATTTCATTTCCTGCCAGGCCGTCGGGGTAACCGCCCCCGTCCCACCGCTCATGATGGTGGCGGCAGATATCATAACAGTAGTCATAGTAAGCCAGATCCTGCACGCCGGACAGCTCCATCAAAATCTCGCTGCCGCGGGAGGTGTGGGTTTTCATAACCTCAAATTCCTCATCGGTCAGGCGTCCGGGCTTGTTGAGAATATTATCCGGGATGGCCACCTTGCCAATATCGTGCATGGCCGCCGCTTCGGAGATCATTTCAATAAGCGCATCAGACAGGCCGTATTCGCTGTGGTTTTTGGCAAACTCGGCCAGAAGCAGACGGGTGATTACACGCACATTGTGAATATGCGATACCGATTCGGTGTTTTTAAATTCAATAATGCTGCTGAGGGTATCAATCATCTGCGCGCTGTTTTCGCGCATCTTCTCGGCCTGCTCACGGAGCGCCTTGGTCTGCTCCGCTACCAGCTGCCGCAGGTGAAGCTTTTGGGTGTACTGCTCAATGATGTTGTGGACACGCTGGATCACGATATTGGGGTTAAAGGGCTTGGTGACAATGTCGGCGGCCCCCATCTCATAACCGTGCTGCATAACCCCCTCGCTGTTTTCAGCCGTGATCATAATGACCGGCACGCGGCCGGCCAGGCTCGTCCGTTCCATTTCCGCCAGAACACCAAAGCCGTCAAGTACTGGCATGATCAGATCCAGAAGCACGACAGCGATATCTTCGCCCTCCCGCTCGAGGATCTCCAGGGCCTGTGCGCCGTTTTCAGCTTCGTAGATGGTATATTTCGTCTGGAACATCTCACACAGCAGCGCGCGGTTCAGCTCCATGTCGTCGACGATCAGTATTTTTCTTTTTTCTGGCTGAATATCCATAAATAGCTCCCTTAAAGTGGTTTAAATATATCTTAAAACCATTTCGAAATAATTCTTATTCATATCTTATTCAATTATAACTTAATTACACAAAAAGTTCAACTTTAAGCGCTCAATTTTAAAAAACCATTTGATCCGGCTTTTGTCCCTGTAAGCGGCTTAAACCAGCTTCTCTTCCAGGGGCTTTTACCCGGACCAAAGGGCCGTGCCTGTATTCTCTGCTCTTTTAAAAAATTCAGGATAAAGGGGATAACCCATCTGTAAATATACCGGTACCCGCGTTCCAGAGCAATGGCAGAAAACAGCCAAAGACCGGACCGCTCAGACGAACGGAGCGCTTCAACCAATGCGCAGAAACCGTTGCGGCCACTGCGCAAGATCACTCCATTCTGTCCTCTTACCTGGATTATCCCCCTCAAAGAAAAGTGATTACCTCTCTATTATACAAACATTCGTTTTGAAAAGCAAGCAGATTTGAACAAATATTCTGCATAAATCCAAGCCGGCTGGCGTTTATCTTAAAAATAATGAAGGTTCTGTGTCCAGCATGGGTAAGGGTTGAAGCTTTTATTAAAAAAGCCCCTGATCCAAAGATCAGGGGCAACTCTTGGGGAGAGTAAATTGGGAGAGAGATTAATTAATTTAAGTAAGAGGTATGTGTGCTCAGTAATATTTATACCCGGGAGCGGTCATTATAAACATAATCCGTAAAAAAAGAAAAAACCCACGCAGTCTGGCCGGATAAGGGCTGTCTGTATGGGTTAATCTTTTGGGCTTCGTTACTAAGTCTGTAAGCCGAGTTCTGTCTTAGATAATCATCTGTCTAGATCCACTGTTACCAGTGGATTCAAGCGACCTACCATTTGGACGGCGACGAGCAGCCGCCTTTTTTACATCCGTTCTTGGTCTTGCACCAGGTGGGGTTTACATAGCTGACGGATTACTCTCGCCACTGGTGAGCTCTTACCTCACCCTTTCATCCTTACCGGCCAGGCCGGCGGTTTACTTTCTGTTGCACTTGCCTTGGAGTCACCTCCACCGGGCGTTACCCGGCACCCTGCTCTGTGGAGCTCGGACTTTCCTCAGACAGCCTGCGCTGCCCGCGATTATCTGGCTTAGTAGCTTAGTAAGTATACCGCAAAACGCCTGTAAAATCAACGCTAATTTTCATTTTTTTCAGTATTGTCCTCGATGATCTTCATCTCAAACCAGAAGTTACTGCCCATGCCCGGCGCGCTGTTGACGCCGAAGCGCAGATGGTGCAGCTCCATGATATTCTTAACAATGGAGAGCCCCAGTCCTGTTCCGATGGAGGCCTGCTTGTGCGCTTTGTCAATTTTATAATAGCGGTCCCACACATAGGGCAGCAGCGCTTCCGCGATGCCCTCGCCGTGGTCCAGCACCTCGATCTTCACCCTGTCTGCCGAAACGGTCTGGCGGATTATCACCTCTTTATCCTCGCCGGCATAATTAACGGCATTGTTGACCAGATTATAGACGACCTGTTCCATTTTAATCTCATCGGCCTTTACAAAGACATCCCTGTCCTCCTCGAACCGTATATGATAACCCTCCTGCTCGGTGAGTTTTGTGTATCGTGTTAAAATCCGGCGGATGCTTTCGGTCAGGTTATAGGGAACTTCGTTTAAAACCTGTACGCCAGCCTGCAGCTTGGAAATATCCAGCATATCGTTGACCAGGCTTGTCAGGCGGTTGGCCTCGTCGATGATGATCTGCACGTTTTCCGGCGTGTTTTCACCCGGAATATCCCGCATCACCTCGGCATAACCGGTGATCATGGTCAGCGGAGTGCGCAGGTCGTGCGAAACATTGGCGATGAGCTCACGCCGCAGGCTTTCTACCTTGGAAAGCTCCTCAGCCGCGTAGTTCAGGGTATCGTTGAGCTCTGTGATTTCCCGGTAGCCCTCTCCGGCAAAATGCACCTCGACGTTGCCCTTTGCCAGCTCCTTGGCGCTTTCGTTGATCTTGATAATGGGCTTTGAAACCTTGCGTGACATAATGGCCGCAAAGATAAGGGCCAGCGCCATGAACACCAGGCTGATATAAAACAGCTGAGAACGCAGAGTCTGCACGGTGGCGTTGACCGGCGAAATCATCGTATTGAGCATGATCACATACTGGCTGCCGCTGTTGTCGGTGATGATCTGGGTATAAATCAGATTTTCATCCCGCTCAAATTTTTTTTCAGGGATGACCCCCTGGCGGCCGTCGCTGCTCTGAATGTTTATCAGCTGGTAGCTGTCCTTGGAAAAGCTCTCGAAATAAGATCCGCCGTGCTGCTTAGCCTGTAAATACAGGTTTGCCAGATCCTGGGTGGTCATCTGGTGCAGCATACAGCGGGGAACCGTATCCACATTGATCTCCACATTGCTGCTGGTATTGGTGATCTTGGCACAGATATTGTTCCGCCCCGCCACCTCGGTTACAATGTTGCTCAAATCGTTGCTGTCAATGTTGGCAGAAATCGTACTGGCCAGTGATTTGAGCTCACTGACCTTTGTCTGGCGGTAAAAGCCGTTCAAAAAAACGATCTGAAACAGCCAGATTACAAAGATCATTACCGCCGCAAAAAGGGCAATATAGGCAAAGAGCTTCCATTTGATGCTGGTATTCTTAAGCCTCAAAGCGGTATCCTACTCCACGCAGTGTGACAATACACTTGCTGTAATCCCCCAGGCTTTTTCTCAGCAGCTTAATATGGGTATCCAGGGTCCGGTCGTCACCGTAAAAATCATAGCCCCAGACGTTGGTAATAAGCTTTTCGCGCGTCAGGGCAATGCCCCGGTTGCGCACCATGTAAAAAAAGAGATCATATTCCTTCGGGGTCATCTCAACCGGTTTTCCGGCAATTGTAACCCGGCGGCCAGCGAAGTCCACCGCCAGCTCTCCAATTTTTACCACATCCTTGTTTTCCTGTGTTCCGCCTCTCCTTTTGAGAATCGCACCCACACGCATCATCAGCTCCTTAGGCGAAAAGGGCTTGACGACATAGTCGTCAATGCCCAGTTCAAAGCCGTGGATCCGGTCATACTCCTCGCCTCTGGCGGAGAGCATGATGACCGGCGTATCCTTATATTTGCGGATCTCCTTGCAGGCTGAGAAGCCATCGAGCTCCGGCATCATAATATCCAGAATAATGATGTCAAAGTCCTGGCTTTTGGCCAGCTCCACCGCCTCCATACCATCGGCGGCCTCAACGACCTCGTTGCCTTCAAACTCCGCGTATTTTTTTACGATCGCCCGTATTTTCTCCTCATCATCAACCATTAAAATCCGGTACATTTCTTTACCTCTTTTTTCTGTTAGTTATTCGTGGTTGGTGTTTCCTCTCCCAGCGTCGCGTTTAAGGTCAGCATACTGCCGTTTCTCTGTACCTCGATTTTAACGGTGTCGCCCACCTGGTGGCTCTTAATGGCCGTCTTGACATCCGCCGCGCTTGAAACGGCCGTGCCGTCAATCGCGGTAATCATGTCGCCGGACTGAATACCCGCAGCGGACGCGCCCGAGTTATCTGAGACCTTTGCCACATACACGCCCATTTCAGACACGCGGTACTGCATGGCGGTTTCAGCCGAGCTGACATCCACCAGAGACACGCCAAGGCTCGGGCGGCCCTTCACATAGCCGTTTTGGGATAAGGATTCTACCACTGTTTTCACATCATTGATCGGGATGGCAAAACCAAGGCCCTCCACGCCGGTACCGGTTGACTTCGCGTCCACGATTCCCACCAGCTCGCCGTATTCATTAAACAGGCCGCCGCCGGAGTTGCCAGGATTAATGGCGGCGTTTGTCTGAAGCAGGTTCATGGTGTCGCCGTCGATGGTAATCTCACGGTTCAGGGCTGAGATAATCCCATCGGTGACCGTGCCGCCCAGCTCACCCAGCGGGTTCCCGATGGCCACAACAGTTTCGCCCACACTCAGCTTGTCCGAATCGCCCATAACGGCCGGCTGCAGGTCATTGGCGTTGATTTTGAGCAGCGCCACATCCGAGGTGGCGTCTGTACCAACCAGAGTGGCTTCATAGCTTTCGCCGGATTTCAGCGTTACGGTAATTTTGCTGGCGCCGTCGATGACATGGTTATTGGTCACCACATAGCCGTCACTGGTGACGATGACGCCGCTGCCTGCGCCCTCAGACACGGCCTGCTGCAGACGGCTGTCCTTTGTCACCGTTTCGGTCTTGATCTCAACCACCGAGTTCCCTGCCGATTCAGCGATCTGCTGAGTGGTCATGGCCCCGGAATTACTGCTCTCACTGGAGTTGGTGCTGGTGCGCTCCACCGACTGGTACATCACACTTTTGTTGTTTCCGCCCAGATTGCTGGCCAGCATACCGCCGCCAAAGCCGCAGGCGCCGGAAAGCACCAGCCCCACTGCCATCATGGTCCCTGTTTTCTTCGCGAAACCATTTTTACCTGCAAAGCGTTTTTTCTTCTTCTGGCTGCTCTCAATGGGCACCAGAGCGTTTTCTACCTTGGGTTCTTCATCATTATTGTTTGTAAACTGATTGTTTGTATATTGATCGTTCATTGGATCCTCCATTTATTTAAGCCGCTTATCGCTTTTATTTTTGTTGATAGCCTTATTCTAAATGGAGAATGTGACGGTTTTATGAACGGTTCGTGAAAGCGCGCTGAAATTTAGGCTTTTTTCACATTTTTGCAGCGCCGCCGCCATCAGCTGCCGTCTTTTTCTATTTTACCCTAATCACCGCTTTAAATCAATGATTGCTAATTTTTTAGAAAAGCACCACAAACCAAGACGGACGTGCTATAATAAGGTTAAGAAAGGAGATATAAGAAATTAAGGTGTTTGAAATGGTTATTTTTATTAACAGGAGGTAAACCGTGAAAATTGAAGAAGTCCTGCCTTATATCCGGGACAAATCTGCCTATACGCTGAAGGAAGCAGAAGAACTCCGCCTGTTGACCTGGGATGAGATCAATAAGGTTCAGGATCTGGCGGAAAAAAACAAAAACTTTGAAACCATTCAGCTCTGTATTACGTGCAAGGTGCTGATCCAGAAACTGGCGGATAATCCCGAAACCTACAAATTAAAGATCGACCCTGAAGACGCGCGTTAAGCACAGAATTTTTTGAGAGGAAGGAAATTATTATGCTTACATTTATTATTATCGGTATTGTTATCATCGCCGTGGTTATCTTACTGATGACCGGCTATAAAAAGGCCCCGCCATCCGAGGCACTGCTGATTTCATCACCTTTTTCGCACCCCATCAAGGACGCGCAGGGAAATGTGATCGGCACCAGCAAGATCAAGGTGGTGCCGGGCGGCGGTGCAAAAATCGTTATCCCTTATCTGGAAAAGGCATACCGCCTGAGCCTGTCCACCATGCAGGTGGATATTGACACCTCCGAATATATTCCCACCAAGGATTACATCGGCGTCAAGGTCAACGCCGTGGCCAATGTCAAAATCTCCAGCAAGCCCGAATACCTGCTGCTGGCCGCTGAACAGTTCTCGACCAAGCGCATTGACGAAATCCGTGACATGGTCAAGCAGATTCTGGAGGGCACCATCCGAAGCGGCATGGGCGGCCTCAGCGTTGAGGACCTTGTCCAGAACCGTGAAAAATTCGCCAACCAGTGTGTCACCTCTGCCGAGGAGGACCTTCAGAAAATGGGCATGGAAATCATTAACCTGACCATTCAGTCCTTTACGGACAACAATGAGGTTCTGAAAAACCTGGCGGTTAAAAACTCTGCCGAAATCAAAAAAGAAGCCGATGTGGCGAGAGCCCAGGCCGAAAAGGAATCACGGATCAAGCAGTCCCAGGCCGAACGTGAGAGCAAGGAAATCGAGCTGGCCAACCAGGTAGCCGTCGAAGAAAAAACCAAGGAAAAAGATGTTCAGATCGCGGGCTACCACCGTGAGAGCGCCATCGCCAAGGCACAGTCCGATGTGGCCTACGACATCGAAAAGGAAGAACAGAACAAGGCTCTGGTCAGCAAGCAGCAGGAAGTTGAAATCATCAAAGCCCAGAAGGAAGTCGAGCTGAAGCAGCAGGAAATCCGTATCCGTGAAAATGAATATATGGCCGATATTGGAAAGAAGGCCGAAGCCGATAAGGCCAAGGCGGAATTTGACGCCGACGCCAAGCTCTACGCCAGCCAGAAGGAGGCCGAAGGGATTCGGGCCATCGGTGAGGCCAAGGCGGCCGCCATCGAAAAGGAAGCCCTGGCCATGCGTAAGATGACAGGACCGTCTGTTGTCAAGATGGTCATCGAAAAGCTGCCGGAAATGGTGGAAGCTGCCGCCAAACCCATGGAAAAGGTGGACTCCATCACCATGTACGGCAACGGAAACGAAACAAAGATGGTTCAGGATGTCACTGGCGCCGCCAGCCAGATCTTCAACGCGGTTAAGGATGGCACCGGACTCGATCTCAAGGACCTGATCTCCAGCTGCCTGAGCGGTGAAGCGATGGACGATCTGGAGGATACCCCTCCCGCCCCCGAAGCACCAGCCCGAGAAAAAACGCAGACGCGGCCGGAACCCAAGGCCCAGCCCCAAAAGCCAGAACCGGCGCCGGATCCTGAAGAACCCATCGAAACACTGACGCCAGATCTGGACGAAATATCCACGCTCGATGCGCTGCGCCAGATGGCAAAGGACGTTAAGCAGCATGATGCCGAGCGCAAAAACAAATAAGACACTGATGAAACAGCAGATTCCCGGATCTGCTGTTTTTATAATGCCGTAAAGCATTTTCAGTAAAGCACACTCGCAGGGCTTCAACTTTAACATAATTTCAGGTTATATCTGTTATAACCTTAATTCAATATGAATTTATCTCAAATGGGTGTATTATATATGTAGCGAAAGAAAACGCTGTATCGTTCTTATTACTACATAGTCGCAAAACCGTTTCGGCTTTGTTCTTGTGTAAACGCTATTATTTCTATTTATCATTGAATAAGGAGGGAAAAACATGGAAGTTACAATGCTTTCGTACATGTCAGAATTTATCGGAACAGCGCTGCTTGTATTATTAGGCGACGGCGTTTGTGCCGCGGTCAATTTGAACAAGTCCGGCTTTAAAGGCGCTGGTGCTGTTTATATTATGCTTGGCTGGGGTCTTGCAGTTATGCTGCCGGCCATGGCCTTTGGTGCACAATCCGGTGCACATTTCAATCCTGTTCTGACAGTCGGCTTAGCCGTGATCGGTGCATTCCCGTGGGCATCTGTTCCGGGTTATATTCTTGCACAGATGCTTGGCGGTTTAGTCGGCGCAATCCTCGTATGGGTTGTTTACAGACCTCAATTTGCTGCCACCGAAGATGCGGATACGATTAGAGGAACCTTCTGTACAGGTCCTCAGATCCGTAATATCCCCCAGAATATCCTGTGCGAAGCCGCAGCAACCTTCGCACTGGTATTCTTTATTGTCGCAATCGGCCATGCAGGTATGAGCGGCGTCAGTGATGTCGGCCTGAATTATTTCTTTGTCTATGCCATCATCATGTCCTGTGGTTTCTCGCTTGGCGGTACCACCGGATTCGCCATGAACCCTGCCAGAGACTTGTCTCCCCGTATTGCTCACGCCATTCTGCCAATTCCGAACAAGGGCTCCTCTGACTGGGGCTACGCACTGGTTCCGGTTGTCGGTCCATTGATCGGCGCCGTTCTGGGTGCTCTGCTTGCCAGCGCAGTCATTTTAGGATAAGCTTCTTTTTATAAAATTCATACAGCGAACTTTCCAAAAGACCCATCCTTTTATTCGGATGGGTCTTTTTTCTGATGGTCATTTTTTTCAAGCGCGGTACCCGTATAAATGATGGCGTCGCCATATTTTTTCTTCAGTTTGTCCATGGCGGCCTCCACCTTTTCCAGCTTCTCACGTTTTTCTACGCTGTCGCCGCCAAATAAGCTCAGCTGCTCCGGTTCGCAGGTGTCCGCGCTCACCAGATTGATCCCGGTTACCGTGAGCATGCGGATTCCCTTGGTGAAATCCCAGTATTTATCCACCAGAGCTACCGAGGCGTCAAAGATTTCTTTAAACAGCTGCGTCGGATGGCTCAGGGTGATCTGCCTTGAAATCTGGCGGAAATCCGGATCCTTAATCATTACCTGCACACCCCGGCATTTCAGCCGGTAACCCTTAAGACGCTTTGCGACTGTTTCGGCCAGCGGGTACAGCCCCTTTTTCACATCCTCCATATTTTCCAGATCCCTGCCAAAGGTGTTGCCGTGTCCCACCGACTTTACTTCCCTCGGCTCAGTGGCTGAGCGTACCGGGCTGTCGTCCAGCCCATTGGCGTAATCGTGGAGCATCTCCCCCATTTTCCCCATATCGTGAGAAAGCACAGAACGGTCCGAGACTGCCAGATCCCCAATGGTCTTTATTCCATAGCATTTCAGCTTCCTGAAGGCGCTCTTGCCCACATAGATGAGATCTGTGACCGGCAGGGGCCACAGCAGCGTTTTATAATTCTGCGGTGTAATGACGGTCACCGCATCGGGCTTTTTATAATCACTGCCCAGCTTGGCAAAAATTTTATTGTAGGAAACACCTACCGAAATGGTCAGCTTCGTGCGCTCCCTGACGGTCGTACGCACCAGATCGCCCATGGCTGTACCGCTGCCGCCAAAAAGATGCATGGTATCCGTCACATCCAGCCAGGACTCGTCAATGCTGAAGGGCTCCACCTTATCGGTAAACTCATTGTAAATTTCATTGATGATTTTTGAATAATGACGGTACAGGTCATGGTGGGGCGGCAGCAGGATCAGCTCCGGACATTTCCGCTTAGCCTGATAGACGGTCTCCGCTGTCTGAATCTTAAATTTTTTGGCCGCTTCATTTTTAGCCAGTATAATGCCGTGCCGGTTTTCCGGATTGCCGCAGACAGCCACAGGCTGTTCCTTAAGCTCCGGATGGGATAAAAGCTCCACCGAGGCATAAAAGCTGTTGAGATCACAATGAAGAATCCGGCGTATCCTTTCCACTTTCTCACCTCCAAGCACAAAAGTTTCCCACAGAGCACGGCACACTTTTGCGCCGTGCCATTAAAAAAGGGCACATACAGGACTGTACGCACCCTTTTCTGTCCGCTTTCTTATTTGTCTGCCGGTTCCCATTTGCAGCGGACCGGTGATACGATGGCGCCCTCAGCTTTTAATTCCTTAAAGGCTTTATCAATTTCCTTGCGGTCGACGTCCAGTGCCTTCTGAACCGCGCCGGCATTCATCGGCGCGCCGTTTTCACGCATGGCTTCCAGTACTTTTTGTTTTAATTCTGCTAATTCCATGATTTTCCTCCTGTTTATTCTTCTTCAAACTCGTTCAGCTCAAAGAATTCATCCATGTCCTCATCGGATAGTTCTGCGGCCATTTCCGCCTGGTCTTTATCCGAAGCCTTAGGTGCTTCTTCTGGTGTCTCCGGCTCGTCCTTCTTAGCAAAATGATCACGGATTTTCTGTTCTACCACATCGGCAAACTCCGGATTTTCCTTAAGGTATTCCTTGACCTTATCACGGCCCTGTCCCAGGCGTTCCTCGCCGTAGGAGAACCATGAACCAGCCTTTTTAATAATATCCAGCTCAACCGCCATGTCCAGAATATCTCCCTCTCTGGAGATTCCTTCGCCGTACATAATGTCAAACTCAGCGGTTTTAAACGGCGGCGCCATTTTGTTCTTGACAATCTTGGCGCGGGTGCGGTTCCCGATCATGTCGGTTCCCTTTTTAAGCGTCTCGATTCTGCGGATATCCATCCGGACAGAGGAGTAGAATTTTAAGGCGCGGCCGCCTGTTGTCACCTCTGGGTTCCCGTACATCACCCCAACCTTTTCACGCAGCTGGTTGATAAAAATCGCGGCAGTGTTGGATTTTTTGATAATCCCGGCCAGCTTTCTGAGGGCCTGGGACATCAGTCTTGCCTGTAAGCCTACATGGGAGTCTCCCATTTCCCCGTCGATTTCCGCGCGGGGCACCAGCGCCGCGACGGAGTCCACAACGGCTACGTCGATGGCGCCGCTTCGCACCAGGGCTTCCAGAATTTCAAGGGCCTGTTCACCGGTATCCGGCTGGGATACGATCAGGTTATCCACGTCCACGCCCAGCGCTTTCGCGTATACGGGATCGAGCGCATGTTCGGCATCGATAAAGGCGGCGTTGCCGCCGGATTTCTGGGCTTCCGCTACAATGTGCAGGGCAATGGTGGTTTTACCGGAGGATTCCGGTCCGTAAATCTCAATGATACGTCCACGGGGCACCCCACCGATTCCAAGGGCCATATCAATGCCGATGGAGGAGGTGGAGATAACGTCCACATCCATCTTTGCACTCTCATCGCCAAGACGCATGACCGCGCCTTTACCAAACGTTTTTTCAATATTTTTTAAAGCGGCGTTCAAAGCTTCCTGCTTTGCGCTGTTGTCTGTTTTTTCTTCTACTTTTTCTAATGGTTTGCGTTTTTCAGCCATACTATTCTCCTCTGCTTTTCACGAAGCGTTCTGTGAACGTTCGTTCTGTCACTATCTATATTATAAAGAAATCATTCTGCTTTGTCAAGGATTGCTTCACGAATTAAGTGAAAAACTTTATTGGCAGTACGCAGCTGGACAATCTTTCGGCTGCCTTCAAAAAGATATTTTCTGATAATGGTTTTACCCCTGGCGCAAACCCCGATATACACAAGCCCCACAGGCTTTTCAGGCGATCCGCCTCCAGGTCCTGCGATTCCGGTGACCGAAGCGGTAATGTCACAGCCTGAAATTTCCTTAAGGTGCTCACACATCTCGCGGGCCGTCTGCTCACTGACGGCGCCGTAGCGGTCCAGCGTTTCGGCCTTCACATTCAAAAGCTGCATTTTCGCCTCATTGGAATAGGTAACCAGCCCCATTTTCAATGATTCCGAAATTCCGGGAATCTCTGCCAGCTTCGAGGCCACAAGGCCTCCGGTACAGGATTCCGCCAAAGCGATCGTCAGATTTTTTTCCATCAGGAGCTTGCCCACAGTCACGTCCAGGCTGTCCTGGGAATGGGTGAAGATGTGGCTGCCAAAACGTTCGATGATGATTTTCTCATACCGGTCCAGCAGAGCGTTGATGGTTTCGGGGTCATCGCCGTTGGCGGTCAGGCGGATCATCACCTCACCCAGCTTGGCGTAGGTGGCGACCGTGGGATTATCCTGGCGGTCAATAATATCCATAATGGTATCCTCCACGGTGGATTCACCAATGTCTGAAAGATTATAATATCGTGAAATCACGAGCTGGTTTTTCAGCTGGTGCAGGATAGGCTCCACACAATCCTCGTACATGCCCATCATTTCGTGCGGTGGTCCAGGCAGCATGATAATGGTTTTTCCGTCCTTCTGGATCATAATTCCCGGCGCGGTGCCTCTGGGGTTAGGCAGCATGACGCCGCCCTTTGGCACGTAGGACTGCCTCAGGTTGTTCTCTGTCATCTCTACCCCGCGGCGGTCGAAAAACGCCTTGAGCTTCGCGACAATTTCCGGCCTCTGTTCCATTTCCATTTCAAAGATTTCCGCGATGGTTTCCTTGGTCAGGTCATCCTGGGTAGGTCCGAGGCCACCAGTCGTAATGATCAGATCGCTGCGGGTCAAAGCCCTCATCATCACCGATTTCAGACGGCCGGGGTTGTCACCCACCGTGGTATGGTAAAGCACCGAGAAGCCATTTATGGACAATTCCTTGGACAAAAACATAACGTTGGTATTTAAGGTGTCTCCCGTTAAAAGTTCTGTTCCAACCGAAACGAGCTCACAATTCATAATTCCATCTCCTTAGGTCAATTAAGCCGGAATTCATATCATACCGGTTCTTATCATTATACTGTTTCTGGCAAAATTCTGCAATGTTATTAAATTTTGATTCAGGTATAAACGCAGCCGCAAAGCGGGTATGTGCCAGACTTTTTCTTTGTTTTTTTTCTTACTTTGGCACAAAGCCCTCAATATTTTTTATCTCCACCGAGATGGTGCCATCGGGGTTATTTCTGAACTCCACAATATCCTCCCGCATGAGGTAGTCTGTGGGAATCGAAAGCTCAATACCCGAGTCGGTGACAAACTTCTGTTTTTTAAAGATTTTGCTCTCGATATTATCGCTTACCGCTACCTTGCGCTGAGTGAGCCCTTTCTTGGCCGCTTCTTCTCTGAAGCGCTCCTGTACTGTAAAGTCATCGCCAAAGGTTGCCTGGGCGATGCTGTCCATATCAATGACCGAATCCGATTCGTAATCATCGGCAATGACCTGCTTGACCGTATTCAGCTTTTCGATATCGCCGTTATACTCGCTGGCAATAATTTTTTTAACGGTCTTTTCCACAATATCAAAGGTTTGTTTTTCTGAGAGCACATCCTCACACAAAACAAGGCGGTTCGAAAGATAATATTCTTTTTTGTCATCAATCTCAAATTTCTTTTCCTTGAGATAAATCTGGTCGGTGTTCAGATTGATGATCACAAACTCATCCAGGCGCTGCCCCTCTGTTGGCAGTGAGCAGGGCTGGCGCAGAATATCATTTAAACGGCCCTCCTCATGATCGACATAGTGGATATAGCTGTGCTTATAATTCAGCTTTAAAACGCCCAAATAAGGCTCTCCATCGCCAACAAAATCCACCACCAGTAAATCTGCCGACGGCACGCCTGCATTCTCAAGCATAAAATCATATAACAGGCTGGCGATTTCCTGGCTGACGGAAGTAAAGCTTTCGTCATCTTTTTTGTACAGCTGCACCAGCTCACAAAAGCGGCTTGGCGGCTTCACAAACTGGGTTCTTTTAATATCCGGGTCCTTCATGGCCCGGGTCAGGTGCTTGTACAAATATTCCTGGATACCGATGGGCAGCCCCAGCAGCGTATCCGAAAGTACCGGAATTCCCGCATTCGTATCCAAAATGTGTAAAATCGCTCTTTTTACATGAACGTCGATTTCCATAAAAACTCCTCACACAAAAGCGCGGCTTCCGCCGCGCTCTTCTTTTATTCTCATTTATTTTTAAAACTACATACTTCTGAAAACGCCCTTGTTCAGTCTGAAATAATCAATACCTGAAATCAGGGTCAGCGCCAGCGCGACATAAACCATGATGTTGCCAAACAGCAGCAGTGCGGGGAATGCCATAACCGGCCAGTTGACCAGCAGCAGCGCGATGATGGCGATCATCTGGGAAATGGTCTTGGCCTTGCCCCATTTGCTGGCGGCAATGACAATGCCGTCGGAGGCTGCCAGTGTCCGCAGGCCTGTAATGGCGAATTCGCGGGCAATGATAATGATAACCACCCAGGATGGGATCATCTGGAGCTCAACCAGACAGATAAACGCCGAACAGGTCAGCAGCTTATCGGCCAGCGGATCCATAAATTTGCCGAAATCGGTAATCAGATTCCGGCTTCTGGCCAGATGCCCGTCCACCGCGTCCGAAGCAGAGGCGACGATAAAGATCACGACTGCGATGGGCTCGTGGAATGGGAAATTGACCAGCAGAGCAATAATAAAGAAAGGAATCATAATGATTCGGGCCATGGTAATTTTGTTAGGTAAGTTCATTTTCTACATCTCCTATCAAATCATAATCCAGTGTCTGGATTATTTTTACTTTATAGAAATTGCCAATGTCTAATACCTCTTCCCCGCTATTGGCAAAAACCATACAATCGATTTCTGGTGCATCACCATAGGTTCTGCCGGAGTAAGTCCCCGGCGCTTCCATTTCTTCTATTAAAACGTCCAGGCTTTTGCCAACAAAGGCCTCGTTGGCTTCAGCTGTTATTTCTTCCTGCTGTCCGTATATTTCATTCCACCGTCTTTCCATAACGGCATCATCCACCTGGTTTGGGAACTCTGCCGCAGGGGTTCCTTCCTCCTGCGAGTATTTAAACACACCCAGACGGTTGATCTTAAGCGCTCTTAACGCGGCCAGGAGTCCCTCATGGTCTTCCTCTGTCTCACCGGGAAAGCCGGTGATGATCGCTGTCCTCAGCACTGCGTCAGGCAGCTTTTGGCGGATCAGGCCAACCTGCTCAAAAAGATGCGCCTTATTGATCTGACGCCCCATGCGTTTTAGAATTTTATCCTCAGTATGCTGAATCGGAATATCAAAATAATGACAGATGTTGTCGTGGTCTGCAATCACATCCAGAAGCGCTTCGGTGATGCCTTCAGGATACATGTAAAGCAGGCGTATCCAATGGAAAGAAAAATCCTCTGACAAACGGGTCAGCAGTCCGGCCAGATCAATCTCCCCATCGAGATCATTTCCGTACTGGGTGATGTCCTGCGCGATGATGATCAGCTCTCTGACGCCCTTTTGCTCCAGATAAGCCGCTTCTTTATAGATCGCCTCCGGCTGGCGGCTTCGATGCTTTCCACGGATTTTGGGAATCACACAATAGGTACAGTGGTGGTCACAGCCCTCGCTGATTTTCAGATAGGCCGTGATGGTATTGTCCTCAATATACCTGGGCATTTCTTCCAGATAAGGCCGGTCGATATCGCCAGAGAGGGTTTCTCTGCCCTTTCCAGCCTCGAGATTTTTAATCAGGTCAATGATATTGTCAATATGACCCACACCCAAAAAGCCGTCGACCTCGGGCATTTCCTCGGCCAGCTCCTTGTGATAGCGCTCCGCCATACAGCCGGCTGCTATAAGAAGCTCACAGGGCCCGCTTTCCTTATAGCCCGCGTATTCGAGAATATACTCGATGGATTCCTCCTTGGCGGCCTGGATAAAGCAGCAGGTATTAACCACAATGATTTCTGCCTGCGCCGGGTCGGCCTCAATGGTATAGCCGTTTTCCGCGAGCATCCCCAGCATCTGCTGGGCGTCCACGGTATTTTTATCACAGCCCAGGGTTGTGATGTGTATCTTTTTCAATCTCTCACCTCCTGTAGTATTCTTCCTGCGTCATCAGCAGGGTACGCGGCTTGCTGCCGTTTGGCCCTGATATGATTCCCTTCTGCTCGAGAGAGTCGATGAGCCTTCCTGCCCGGGCATAGCCTACCTTCAGCTTACGCTGAAGCATGGAGGTTGATACCTGGTTATAGGTAAAGGCGGTCTCAACTGCCTGGTCAAACAGCGGGTCCAGATCATCCTCTTTGCTTTCCTCTTCCTCCTGGGGCTCGTTAATGGCCTCCTCGATTTCATCGTTATAGGTCGGCTGTTTTTTCGGCTTAACCGCATTGATAACACGGTTGATTTCCGCGTCAGATACAAAGGTGCACTGTACGCGCAGCGGCTTGGACTTGCCAACCGGGTAGTAGAGCATATCGCCCTTGCCCAGAAGCTTTTCAGCCCCGGCCATATCAAGAATGGTCCGGGAGTCTGTGTTTGACGCCACCGAGAATGCGATACGGGATGGAATATTCGCCTTGATCAGCCCGGTGATAACATCCACTGACGGACGCTGTGTCGCGATGATCAGGTGAATCCCGCAGGCTCTGGCCAGCTGTGCAATACGGCAGATCGCGTTTTCACATTCCTTGGGCGATGTCATCATCAGGTCGGCCAGCTCATCGACAACAATGACAATACGCGGGAGCTTTTCCCCGTCCTGGCTGGCCATCAGCTCATTGTACCCGTCAATATCACGCACGCCATTTTCCTTAAACAGCTGATAACGGTCGGTCATTTCCTTAATGCCCCAGTTCAGGGCATAGGAAGCCTTTTTAGGATCGGTGACCACCGGAATCAGCAAATGCGGAATGGCGTTGTACTGGTTCAGCTCGACCATTTTGGGGTCAATCATAATAAAACGTAAATCCTCGGGCGAAGCCTTGTACAAAAGACTGACGATAATACTGTTGATACACACGCTCTTACCCGAGCCTGTGGCTCCGGCGATGAGCACATGGGGCATCTTGCTGATATCACCGATAATATTCTGTCCGGACAGGGTTTTACCGAGGGCAAAGGGCAAAGGCCCTTTAAAGCCTTCAAAGGCCGGCGTCTCAATGATCTCACGCAGTCCGACAATAACGCTCTCCTCGTTGGGCACCTCGATGCCGACCGCGGCTTTTCCCGGGATGGGCGCTTCGATACGGATATCCGAGGTTGCCAGATTTAACGCCAGGTCGTCGGCCAGATTAACGATTTTATTGACCTTTACGCCGGGATCCGGCTGCAGCTCAAACCGGGTAATGCTCGGCCCGACGTCCACCCCCACAATTTTGGCGTGCACACCGAAATTAGACAGGGTTTCCTCAATGATCCTGGCTTTTTTGACCACAGCGTCTTTTCTGTTTTTTGAACCAGAGGCTGGCGGGTTTAGCAAGGTCGTTTCCGGAAAATGATAAACCTCGTCAGCCTCCAGTTGAGGGTTTATGGGATCCTCCCCATCGTTGGCGTCATCGGATAAATCCAGAAGCTCATCCACAATTTTATTTTGCTTCTGTTTCTTTTCTGGAAGTATAAAAAGGCTTTCCTGCTGCTCTGCTTCCTCAAAATCCTCCACAGGGTCTGATTCGTCCAGCTCTTTATTGACATCGTCAATAAAATCCAGAATCTCTGTATCAATTGAAACCTTTCCGGTTTCTGAACGCTGGAATAAACCGTCATAGCCATCATTGGCGGGTTCTTCCTGCTTTGTCTTATTTTTCTGGGCTGTCTTGCTTTTTTCACTCAGCTCCTTAGAGAGCTTTCGTTCCTCTACCAGATCGTCAACCTTATTTTTCAGGGGGGCGACGCCAAACTTATTTTCCTTCATTTTCTGGTAATACTCATTAAAGTTTGCCCGTACAATCAACAGCGCTTCGGCGATGGTCGCCAGGATCAGAAAGACAATGGTACCAACCTTTGTTACCAGCATCTGAAGGAAATAAGACAGCAGTATCCCGATAATTCCGCCGTAACCGCCGTAGCTGGCCACGCTGAAAAGATCCAGCACACTGTAGGTCAAAAGCCTCGGAATATTCAGACTGAAAACCACCATCAGATTAACCAGCAGTAAAAATACCATGATCAGCGTCTGTATATTTCCCCTGTGCTTATCAAAAAACAGCATAATACCCCAGGCGATCATATAAAGGGCAATCATGATAGTTGTATTGCCAAACATATAGGTAAAGATAACTTTTCCCACAATTTTATCTAAAATTCCGGGCGTTGCTGTCAAAAAAGCATAGCCGACATAGAGGCCTAAAACGGCCAGCACTGCGCCGGTGATCCTCTGCTTGACCATGGGGCTCATGCCAGGCTGCTTTTTGGCCCTGCTGCCCGCACGGCTCTTGGATGCGCCCGCCCGCTTTTTGGCCGGTTTCTTTTTGCTTGCTGTTGCCACCTTATTATCACCTCACTTACTTAATAAAAAAAGGCACAGATCCTCTGTACCTTGTATTCCTACATACCGGAATGTCCAAATCCACCGTCGCTGCGTTCTGTTTCCGTCAGAGCCTCTACACTGTCGACCTCTACAAAATCAGCAGTCACATAGGATTTTATTACCATTTGCGCGATGCGGTCACCGGGATGAATGGTATGGGAAAAGGCCTTCAGATTTGTTATAATAACCTTTATTTCACCACGGTAGTCCGAATCAATGGTACCAATCCCATTGACCAGGGCAATGCCGTGCTTCATAGCCAGACCCGAACGCGCCCGGATCTGCGCCTCGTATCCCGGCGGCAGTTCCAAATAAATCCCCGTCGGAATGGTATAAATATTCTGGTTTAAAATCTCAATCGGCTGTTCTATATTCGCGTATAAATCCACCCCGGCAGCACCGGAGCTTTGATACTCCGGCAGCGGGTATTTGGATGCGTTGTATATTTTTACCTTGCACTTTTCCATATTATAACACTCAATCCTTAGGTAAGCACGCTTTTCTTGATAAATTGATGCGGCCCTTATCGTCAATTTCAACAACCTTAACGGTTACCTTGTCGCCGATCTTTACCACATCCTCTACGGATTTCACGCGTTCTTTGGCAAGCTTGGAAATGTGAACCAGGCCGTCCTTGCCACCAGGCAGAGATACAAAAGCGCCAAAGTTCATAATACGAACAACTTCGCCGGTATAAACCTCGCCGACTTCCACTTCCTTGACGATATCTTCGATAATCGCCTTCGCTTTATCTGCCGCAACGCCGTCCTCAGACGCGATATAGATGGTACCGTCGTCCTCAATATCAATCTTAACGCCGGTTTCCTCAATAATCTTATTGATGACCTTTCCGCCTGAACCGATAACGTCACGAATCTTATCCGGGTTAATGGTCATGGTCATAATCCGCGGTGCGTAGGGTGATAGCTCAGCGCGCGGTTCGGAAATTTCTTCATTCATGATGCCCAGAATATGCATACGGCCAATACGGGCCTGTTCCAGAGCCTGAGTCAAAATTTCTCTGTCAATGCCATGGATCTTAATATCCATCTGGATAGCGGTGATCCCGTCCTTAGTACCGGCAACCTTAAAGTCCATATCGCCGAGGAAGTCTTCCATCCCCTGGATATCGGTTAAGATGGCCAGCTTTTCATCTTCCTTGATCAGGCCCATCGCCACACCGGCAACCGGTTTTTTAAGCGGTACGCCTGCTGCCATTAACGCGAGACTGCTGCCGCAGACGCTGGCCTGAGAGGTGGAACCATTAGAGCTTAAAACCTCGGATACCACACGGATGGCATAGGGGAATTCTTCTTCCGGCGGAATCATTGGCAGCAGCGCACGTTCTGCCAGTGCGCCATGGCCGATTTCACGGCGGCCCGGGCTTCTCATAGGTCTTGCTTCGCCGACACTGTAGCCTGGGAAGTTATACTGGTGCATGTAGCGTTTTTCTGTATCGTTGGATAAGCCATCCAACACCTGCGCGTCTCTTAAGACACCTAATGTCGCGATGGAAAGCACCTGTGTTTCCCCTCTGGTGAACAGGCCGGAGCCATGAACTCTTGGAATAAAATCAATTTTCGCGCTGATTGGACGGACTTCATCCATCTTACGGTTGTCGGGACGGATACGGTCTACCAAAATCAGACTGCGGACTTCTTTTTTCTGTAAAGCGGTCAAAATGGTATCAATATCATTTAACTGCTCAGGATAAAGCTCACCAAAATGTTCAACGACTTCGGTTTTAACCGCGTCAATATTTTCAAGACGCTCTGTCTTATCTTCAGTGTGAACTGCTTCGTGCATTTTGCCGCCGACAAAGGCTTCGACCTCTGCGGTCAGTTCTTCCGTTGGCAGATAAAGGGTATAAGCCTTCTTTTCCACACCGACAGCAGCGACGATTTCTTCCTGGAAAGCCACAATTTTCTTGATTTCTTCATGGGCAAATAAAATCGCTTCCAGCATGGTTTCTTCCGAAACTTCGTTGGCGCCGGCTTCTACCATCATGATGGCATCCTTGGTACCGGCAACGGTCAGGCTTAAATCGCTGACTTCACGCTGGGCTTCGGTCGGGTTCAGAATAAATTCGCCGTCGATCAGGCCAACCGCCACAGAGCCGGTAGGACCATCGAAAGGAATGTCTGAAATGCTGAGGGCAATGGACGCCCCGATCATCGCGGCGATTTCCGGTGCGTTATCCTGTTCGACAGACATAACGGTGGTAACCACCTGTACATCGTTGCGGAACCCTTTGGGGAACAGCGGACGAATCGGGCGGTCAATCAGACGCGAGTTTAGAATGGCTTTTTCGGACGGACGGCCTTCTCTTTTCAAGAAGCCTCCCGGTATTTTACCAACTGCGTATTGTTTTTCTTCATAATCCACGCTCAGCGGGAAGAAATCCATGCCTTCACGGGGTTTTTTAGATGCAGCTGCTATGGCCAGAACACTGGTTTCACCATAGCGGATCATTGCAGAGCCCTTAGCAAGCTGTGCAACCTCGCCGATTTCCACCTTAAATGGGCGGCCGGCAATTTCTGTTTCAAATATTCTCATTAATACCTCCAATGATATCAGCCGATTTACGAAGCGGCTGAACTCCGTTTATTTCAAAACCATCTGCACAGATGTTCGAAAATTCAAAGAAAAAAGGCGGAATACTCCGCCTTACAGTACTATTTTCTCAAGCCTAATCTCTGAATTAATTCACGATAGCGCATGATATCTTTCTTTTTGAGATAGTTTAATAAACCTCTACGCTGACCGACCATTTTCAGAAGACCTCTTCTTGAGTGATGGTCTTTTTTATGAACGGCAAAGTGTTCATTTAAACCATTGATTCTTGCTGTTAAAATAGCAATCTGTACTTCCGGAGAACCAGTATCACCTTCGTGTGTCTGGTACTCTGCAATAATGCGTTCTTTTTCTTCTTTTGAAATCATTTGTGTCAATTCTCCTTAAAATTATAAATAGACTCCGTAATCACAGTATTTCGTTGGAGTTTCGAAAAACCAAGAGAACGGGCTTAACGTAATAATGATACCATAACCGCAGAGCGGTGTAAAGTTTTTTTATCAGAGTTCCGGGATTATTTCTCCCGCTTCATATTCCGAAATCAATTTTTTGCAGAGCTCAATGGTTTTCTCCATCGAATGGTTCCTGGCTTCCTCAGACATATTCTCAGCCATCTGCTGAATAATGTATTTATTCTCAATGAGGAAATCGACCATGGAGGTCAGCTCTTTGATCTTGTCCACCTTGATGGCCATGCCGCTTTCTACCAGATAATCGGCATTCTCTTCCTCCTGTCCCGGATAATAATACGGGATAATCATCGGAATACACTTAACGATGGCTTCGGTGCTTGTCAGTCCTCCAGGCTTGGAAATAATAGCGTCTGATTCATCCATGAGCTCCGGAATATTATCGACAAAGCCATGGATTTCCACGACCTTATCCTCTGTCTCGTAGACCTTGTTTAAAAATTCAATGGAGCGTTCAACCTTTTTGTTATTGCCGCAGACCACAATAATTTTAATTTTTTCCTGAGCCTTCATCAAAGCCACAAAGGCCTTTTCCATCTGTCTGGTCCCCATACTGCCCGCCATGAGCAGAATGGTACCGCGGATGGCCGGATCCTCAATCTCGGCTTTCTTTCGGGTATCCTCCACAAACTCCTGTCTTATGGGAATCCCAAAGGGATAAATAATATCCGGATTTACACCCTTTTCAATCATCGTTTCTTTTGTATACTCACTGCCTACCACATAGGCGTTAATTTTTTTGTGCAGGTATACACTGTGAATTTTATAGTCTGTCACAAAAGAGAGCACCGGAAGATCGAAAGCGCCGTGCTCCTTTAAGGTCCCTAAAATATTGGTGACAAAGGGATGGGTTGAAATCAGCAGATGGGGCTGTTCCTTCTGAATCATGGGAACAATCTCCGGATTCATGACCCTTGTCATCATTTTAAAAATATTCTGCTGAAAAGGCGTCATGTGGTTAAATTGGTTATAAATCTGCTCATACAGCTTTGGCACATTTTCAACCAGCTGTTTATACCCCTTTGTGACAATTTTATCTAAAACGGCGCTGCTTTCCTTGAAGGCATCATAAACGTCTACCTCAAAACCATATTCGGATAAAGCCTGGGCAATGGATTTTGCCGCCAGGTTGTGTCCCGCACCGGTGGATGCTGTGAAAATAAAGATCTTAGACATTGACCCCTCCAATTTTTCGTCTGTTTTATTTTATCTGATGCTTCATTTTAGTCGTCAAAATCTTTGGTAAAACGGTACTGCACCTTCATTAATTTACCGCCAACTGCTTTTTCACGGCGTTTTTCCGCTACATAAAAAGCGCCCAGTACAGTCATCATACCAGCTGCTACTGCAGATAAACTAATCATTACTTTTTTTAACATTTTGGACCTCCTGTAAATCCTGTTTAATAAAAAATGTTCCTATTTCATTACCTTCTAAAATATCATAAATCACTTTAACATCCTCACCGGACGCGATGATGGTGTCTATTCCGCGGTCGGTCGCATACTTGGCCGCCCCGATTTTAGTCACCATACCGCCTGTTCCCAGGCCCGAGGTTGAGCTTCCCGCGCTGCCCAGAATATCGGAATCAATGACCTCAACAGTCTGAAGCAGCCTGGCATCTTCATTTTCGTTGGGATTTGAATCGTACAGCCCGTCCACGTCTGAGAGAATAATCAAAAGATCAGCCTCCACAATGTCAGCGGTCATGGCAGACAGGATATCATTATCCCCAAAGCATTCCTCCTGAATTTCATCCGTCGCGATACAGTCATTTTCATTGACAATCGGGATGATGTTCCTGTTTTTCAGCGCCTTAAAGGTATTGATGGCATTGCTTCTTTTAATGGAATGCTTAAACACATCCTTGGTCAACAGAATCTGCCCCACATTCTGGTGGTATTCATCAAAAAACTTATGGTAAATCTCCATCAAAAGCCCCTGGCCCACCGAAGCAGTCGCCTGCTTGGCCTCCAGTGTCGTCGGCCGTTCCTTTAAGCCCAGGCGGTTCATTCCGCAGCCGATGGCGCCCGAAGATACTAACACCATCTTTCGCCCGCTGTTTTCAAGGTCGGTCAGAACTCTTGCCAGCTGATCAAGCTTTTTTAAATTGAGGGTCCCATTGGCGTGGGTCACCGAGGTTGTCCCCATTTTTATGACAATGGTCTCTGCTTCCTTAATTGTCTGTCGCATTTAATGCGCCTCCATTTGTCTACTGTTGTCCTCCATTCAGGCAGCTTAAACCGCTCCATTTTCATGAATTGTTTTTGCTGTCGATCGGGTGACTATTCTGAAATATTATCATATCAAACTTAACTTAATTTTGCAAGTTTGTTTTATAATACGAGGCGTATATCTCCTTCTGCTGATCCGCGCGATTTCAGGGTTTTGCCGTACAGAGAACGTTCCTGAGAAAACACTCTGCAGGGCGTCAGGAAACCCAAGAATAATATTTTGCAGATCCTGTTGAGCCAATGGCCTTCATAAGGCGAAGGCCTAACTACGTCTCACTATTCCCGAGACACAAAGTATTGTACTCCTCATTACTCGGTTTTTGAAGAAGAACTTTTTTAATTTTTTATACCCAACCCAAAGCCTCCCTTTTCTTTCAGCCGTTTTATGTGCTTCAAAACTAAAGCTTTCCTTAGAAACAGGCTGACCTTTGTTTTTCCCGCCTGTCTGAGGGTATATAAGAACTAACAATTCTTATTAAGGAGGCTTTATTATGAGCAAAGATACAGGTTTTGTCGATCAGGCAAAAGGTGAAGTAAAGGACAGAGTTGGCGGTGCTACCGGCGATAAGGGTCTTCAGGCTGAAGGCATGATGGACAAAGCGGCCGGAAAAATCAAAGAAAAAGCAAATGATGTAAAAGATAAAGCAAAAGATGTTGCTGATGATGTAAAAGATCGTCTGAATCAATAAAGCATTAACATAAAAAACCGGGATATTCCAAACTGAATATCCCGGTTTATTTATTTTTTGTTTTTGATTTCGATGCTTAATCAACTCAGCTGCAGCCTGTGGTGGTGCCGCAGTCCATACAAACTTTACAGGTACCGTTTCGCACCATACGGTCACTGCCGCACTGGCTGCACACTTCCCCATAGAGCTTTTCACCTTCAATTTCCATTTCCATCTGAAGCGGCACAGTATCAGGTGTGGGCGCCGCCGTGCTGGCGTCTACCCTGGCCAGGGGTGCCTTTGGTTTCACCTGGCACTTGGAATAATCGCCGCATTCAATATCAATCACCTTGGAGATTAAATCCGAAATGGAGGACGCGTATTTGATGTACGGATGTCTCTGTACAAAACCTGACGGCTCGTACTTCTGGCCTCTCAGCATGATGGAGATCTTTTCTGGCGGAATATTGTACTGAAGCATATTGGAGATGGACTTGGACAGTGAAGCCAGCAGTCCTTTGACCACTGTACCATCCTTATCGGTGGATACAAAAATTTCCGCAATTTTACCGTCATCGTAAAAACCAATGGTGATGTAAAGCTCAATATCACCAATCTTGGCCGCATGGGTCCGGCTCATGCGCATACCATCCGGCTTGCGCCGGTTGGGTACGCCCTGATTGCAGTCTCTTGCAAATTCCAGAAGCTCTTTGTAAGAACAATCCTCCAGACGCTTTTCGTCTTCTTCCTGCTTACCGGAGCTTAATGGCTGTGAAGCCTTGCAGCCGTCCCGGTAAACCGCAATGGCTTTGGTGCCGGTTGTGTACGCTAATAAATGGATATTTTTAACATCCTCTATTTCAGCGTCTGAGGGCAGGTTAACGGTCTTTGAAACCGAACCGCTGATCATGGGCGTGATGGCTGAAACCATAAGGACATGGCCCTCTGGACGGATGGTGTTGGCGGTATCAAAAACCGGAATATGTTCTGGCTTGATGTGCGGTGCGCCGGACAGACTGTCATGCCGCAGATAGCCTTTTTCGTCCTTATCCAGCATATAGCCTAAAATATCCGAAATTTCCTTTGGCTTGTAGCCCAGATTCTTTAACGCAATTTCCATCACTGGATTCACGATTTCCATGGAGCCGCCGCCCACCAGCTTTTTGAACACGACATGATTGTAGAATGGTTCGACCGAGGTCGCGCCGCAGTCCATCGCAAAGGAAATGGTGCCGGTCGGTGCGATAACACTGACCTGCGCATTGCGGTAACCATTGGCTTCGCCGTAATCAATGGCATCCTTCCAGGCATCCCGGATACGGCTGCTGATATTCAGGAAGCCCATTTCTTCTAAAAGCTTATGATTGATTTTGAGCGGTTCGTAGGTCATTTCCTCATAGTCATCGGTCAGATAGCCCGCAACACGGCTGTGATTGCGGATGACACGCTTCATATAAGGACTGTTGATCTCATATTTCGCAAAAGGACCGACCTTTCCTGCCATCATGGCTGAAACATAGTAGGAATGGCCTGTCATGATGCCGCATAATGCCGCGATCAGATTGCGGGCTTCGTCGGAGTCATAGGGATAGCCCAATGCCAGAATCAGTGACGCTGCATTGGCAAGGCCCAGACCGGTGGTGCGGAAAAGGTAGCTTTTCCTGGCAACATCCTCTGTGGGGAACTGCCCCCAGTAGATTGAAGCCTCCAGCACCAGCTGGATCAGTCCGGCTAAATGTGAAAAGCGTTCAATGTCAATTTTGTTGGTTTCCGGGTCAAAGAAGCGGAAAATATTGATGGAGGCCAGGTTACAGGCCGTGTCATTTAAAAAAGCATATTCTGAGCAGGGGTTTGTCGCATTGATGCGGTTTTCCTTTTTGGAGGTATCGCCGTCCTCACCGCCCGGGCAGGTATGCCAGGCGTTAAAAAGATCGTCGAACTGAAGCCCCGGATCGGCGCAGGCCCAGGAAGCTGTGTTGATTTTCTGCCAAAGCTCCTTGACGGGTACTTCACGGTTAACGGCGTCATCCACACGGCCCTTCAGGGTCATTTTATGATCTGGTTCATGCTCCAGGTTAATGACCGCATCCATGAACGCTTTGTTTAATCGGACGGAGTTGTTTGAGTTCTGTCCTGCGACAGTGCGGTAAGCCTCACCGTCCATGGAGATATCATAGCCCATCTTGCCAAGGGCGCGGACTTTATCCTCCTCCTTGACCTTCCAGTCTACAAATTCTTCAATTTCAGGATGATCCACATCCACTATGACCATTTTAGCCGCACGCCGGGTGGTACCGCCAGATTTGATGGCACCCGCATTGCGGTCAAGGCCCTGTAAAAAGCTCATCATTCCCGAAGACTGTCCACCGCTGGACAGCTTTTCATTTACGCCTCGAAGCGATGAAAAGTTGGTGCCGACTCCGGAGCCGCCTTTAAACAGCTTGGTTTCGCTGACATAGTGCTCAGAAATGGAGTGATGCCCCAGCAGCTTATCCTCAATGGATAAAATAAAGCAGGCGCTGGACTGGGTGCGGGTATAGCGGTCATCGGACTCTCTGACCTTGCCGGTCGCCTCGTCATAGTAATAAAGGTCGTCCTTGTCGCCTTTAATGCCATAGCTTCTGGACAGACCCGTATTGAACCACTGTGGCGAATTTGGTGCCCACATCTGTTTCAGCAGGGCGTAAACCATCTCGTCGTAAAAAATCTGCCATTCTTCGTCTGTCTCAATGATGCCTTCTGCCTTTAGAGCATCCGCCCAGAAACCAACCATTCGGTCGGCCACCTCACGCATGCTGTGCTCATAGCCCAGACCGTTGGGGATGCCCCGTCGTCTGAAATATTTGCTGGCTATGATATTACAGGCATTTTGCGAATAATCAACTGGAAATTCAAGATCTTCCATGGATAAAATAGTCGCGCCTGTCTGATAATTTGTTAAATTGACGTCAACATTCTGCCACTCGAAAAGATCGTAGACAGTCTTATCACTGCCTTCCAGTTCTTTCGTAAAATGTCTTTTAAATAGATCTTTCAGCTCTTTCAATCTTAAACTCCTTATAAATTCAGTTTGTAAAGGCCTACACAAGATGTGCGACGCTGTTTTTTATTATAACATATATCTGGTATAATGCGTGGAATAAATTCCTGTAATCCACATCAGGTTTCTGGTAAAAAGAAAACATAAACAGTAAAAAGAGACTCTCTGCTTTGAGAGTCTCTTTGAAACGCTAATAAAAATCAGGACTTCTGCTTTTCTTCCTGTTCTTCTAAAACATCTAAATCTACGGCTGCATTGGTCGCCGCTTCTTCAGTACCGATAACATCTTTTTCAAAGGTACCGGCTTCATGGGTCTCTTCTACTGAGACAGACTCCATTGCATCATCTGTAAAAGACTGGCGTCTGACCTCAGGCTCTGCTTCGCAGATGGATTTTTCCTGTCCAGCAACAACGACTTTTTTATGATTCGACATTTGCATGTCTCCTTTCAAAGTTTAGTTGCCTTTCTTGTCGTCTCCACCCATTTTAACCTTCTGCCCCACCTTACTTTCAGTACCAGCCGCAATCCGCTTGATATTCGCGCGGTGCTGGAATACTGTCGAGCAGCAGAGGAACAGGGCAAAAACCAGCTCGGGTGTAAAAACAGCCCCATGCGTAATAAAAATACTTTTAATGAGAACTGCAATCGGAAGGGATACCATCCCGATGATGGAAGTCAGCGACATCATTCTGAAAATCGCCAGGAAGATCAGGCCAACCGCAATACAGATCAGCGCAATGGGCCAGTCAAAGACGATAAAAACGCCGATGGAGGTTGCGGTTCCTTTTCCACCTCTGAAACCAAGGCAGACCGGCCAGTTATGACCGCAGACCACTGCAATCCCCGCAGCAGCGACCCATGCTTCGCTGAAACCAAGCAGTCTGGCGGCAAGAATCACAACAGAGCCCTTAAGCGCATCCAGTATAAAAACAGGAATGGCATATTTCAGACCCATTGTCCGCAGTACATTGGTCGTACCCGCGTTGCCGCTTCCGTAATTACGGACATCCTCACCCTTTACAGCGCGGACCATAATATAGGCAAAATCAAGATTACCGATAAAATAGGCCGCCACAACCAAAATCAAGCCAATAAGTATACTCATACTAAACTCTCCTCACACATAATCCTGAGCTACTGCTCTTTAACGCGCTCGATAAGGATCAGGAGTTTTTCGATGATCCGGTCATAGTTCTCTTTTTTATGGGGAACAAGGCAATTTGTACAGTTCTTTATACCCTTTTCTGTGTATTCAAAACCACCGCCGCAGTCCCTTCCCAGCGCGTACAAAGGACAGTAACAAAATAAACAGTTAAACTCATCCAGATTTTCTGTTTTATGACAGGGAAAGTATTCACAATCCCTGTTCTGAAAAAACTTAAAGTTTTCTGTTTCAAATTCTTTTTTACACATAGCCTTTTAGTTGACGGCGTCCATTCCGACAGCCATCGCTTTAATATTCAAATCCACAAATTTGGGTTTCACATTATTTCGGATAATTTCATCCCAGGCAATGTCCTGAAGCCCCATGGATTTAATAATGGCACCAAGCAGAATAACATTCATCACCTTGAGGTTGCCCATTTCTTCGGCCATTGCGGAGGCATTCATCACGCGGACATTGGCTTTTTCCTGCAGTGTTTCCAGAATTTTTTCCGGATAGGTGGCTTTGCCGATAACAACCGGCAGTGGCCAGATTTCCGCATCATTGACAATAATCTTTCCGTCTTCCTTTAAAAAGTCAATGTAACGCAGCGCTTCCATTTTTTCAAAGGCGACAATAATGTCTGCGGTTCCCATTTCAATGACTGGCGACTGAACATCGTCACCATAGCGGACCTGGGATGAAACAGAGCCGCCGCGCTGGCTCATCCCGTGAATTTCACTCATCTTCACATCGTAGCCGGCTTCCATCAGCCCGGTGGTCAGCAGCTTTGCCGCTGTAATGGTTCCCTGACCGCCAACACCAACCAATAATATATTTTTTGTTTTCATTCTACTTTTCCTCCTCTACATAAATGGCATGCTTCGGGCAGATTTGCAGGCAAACCTCACAGCCCAGACATGATTCTTCCAGAATACCGGATTTTTTCGGTACGGTAGAGTTAAAGGCTAAAGCAGGGCAGCCGGATTTCAGGCATTTCTTACAGCCGATGCACAGGTCGGTATCCACCTTGCAGTGACGCTTGAAAGCTTCCGGGAACTCTTCCTTGTCTGCCTGAGAGAATCGCTTGAGCGCGCACGGCCAGCGTGTGATAATGACAGAGGCTTCGTCATTGGACAGGCCCCAGTCAAGCGCCGCGTCGGTTTCTTCCAGATTGTTCGGGTCAACAGTACGGACATTCTTGACACCCAGTGCGCGGACAATGGTTTCAATATCCATGATCGGCGCGGGATCGCCCTTCAGGTCATAGCCGCTGCCTGGGTTTTCCTGGTGGCCGGTCATCCCGGTGATCCGATTATCCAGAATAACGGTTAAAACATTGCTCTTGTTATAGGTAACATCCATGAGACTGGTCATGCCGGAGTGGAAGAAGGTGGAATCGCCGATAACAGAGACAACCTTCATATCTTTATTTTTGATCGCCATTGCTTTTGCCACTCCGTGGCCGCCGCTGATGCTGGCGCCCATACAGATCATGGCATCGGTGGCATTGTACGGCGGGGTCAGGCCCAGCGAGTAACAGCCGATGTCACTGAAAATCATGACGTTTTTGCGGCGGCCCAGCTCATAGAAAATCCCACGGTGCGGACAACCGGCGCAGAATGCCGGAGGACGGCCAACGACCTTTTCAGGGTCAGGTGCCAATGTCACTTCATTTTTGCCGTAGAGGGCTTCCCGGATGCGTTCAGGCGTCAGTTCGCCCATGGCCGGAAACAGCTCTTTCCCGATGACATCAATCCCCATGGCCTTGATTTCAGTTTCAAGAATCGGATCGTTTTCTTCGAGGACATAGATCTTTTTAACCCTGCCTGCAAACTCGGCAATCATTTTTTTCGGCAGCGGGTAGGTAAAGCCCAGTTTTAAATAGGATGCGGTATCGCCAAAGACTTCTTTCGCGTAGCGGAAGGCCACGCCGGAAGCGATCACCCCGATTTCCTTCTGGTTGTCTTCAATGTAGTTCCACTTTGAGGTTTCTGTATATTCTGCCAGTTTTTCAAAGTTTTCTGCCAGCTTCACCTGCATCACGCGGGCATGGGCCGGCAGAGGGCAGTTTTTCATAATATCTTTTACGTATTCTTTATCGTCGACTTCTACGCGGTCCTGGCACTCGACAATAGATTTTGAGTGGCAGACACGGGTGGTCATCCGGTACAGCACCGGACAGTCATAGGTTTCGCTGACTTCGTAAGCGTCTTTGAGCATATCCTTGGATTCCTGGCTGTCGGACGGCTCAAACATGGGCATTTTAGCATGACGCGCATAGTTGCGGTTGTCCTGTTCATTCTGTGAGGAATGCATACCGGGTTCATCGGCCGTTACGATGACAGAGCCTCCGTTGACGCCTAAATAGGCGAAAGTGAAAATCGGGTCAGCCGCGACATTTACCCCAACATGTTTCATGACAGCCAGTGAACGGATGCCTGCAATCGAAGCACCTGCAGCCGCTTCAACCGCTACCTTTTCATTTGGCGCCCATTCAGAAACAATGCCATCATAGGTCGCAACATTTTCAAGCGTTTCAGTACTTGGCGTACCGGGATATGCTGTGGCAAACTTAACGCCGGCTTCCCAGGCCCCGCGGGCAATGGCTTCATTGCCGGTTAATAATTTCTTCATATTCTCTCCTCTCCTGTAAGGGCGGGAGTCGCCCGTCCTTGTGACAGCTTAAAATTAACTTGTTCAAACTCCAGGTCTAAAAGGCCCTGAACTTATTTTTATCATTATACACCAAACCATACAGGAATTCAAAAAATCAATCTCTGTATAATTGTTTTTTCTCCGGCACATTAAACGAGGCCATAGCCTTCAGGATGCCCCTGGTGCCATTTCCAGGCGGTTTCAATGATGTATTCGAGTGATGAATTCACCGGTGACCATCCCAGCGCTTTCTGCGCTTTTTCTGAGCTTGCGATCAGTACGCCTGGATCTCCGGCGCGGCGGTCTGCAATTTCAACCTCAAAATCTTTGCCAGTGATGGCTTTAACCTTTTCAATGACTTCTAGAACGGAAAAGCCATTGCCGTTGCCCAGGTTATAAACATCACTGGTTTCAGATTTTGTCAAATCCTCCATTCCCAGAATGTGGGCTTCCGCAATGTCCATTACATGGATATAATCGCGGATACAACTGCCATCAGGCGTATCATAGTCATCGCCAAAAACATAAATCTTATCGCGGATGCCCTGAGCTGTTTTTAAAATCAGCGGTATCAGGTGGGTTTCCGGCGCGTGATCCTCGCCGATCTCTCCGCTTGGGTGTGCCCCGGAAGCGTTGAAATAGCGGAAAATCTTGTAGTGAAGCCCGTGGGCTACCTCCATCCAGTGCAGCATTTTTTCAACGGCCAGCTTTGTTTCGCCATAGGTATTGGTAGGATGCTTGGGTGTCTCCTCATCAATGGGCAGACGTTCCGGCTCGCCGTAGGTCGCCGCTGTCGATGAGAAAATAAAATGCTTGATGTCATTATTAACCATGGAACGCAGCAGGCACAGGGTTCCGTAGACATTGTTATCATAATATTCAATGGGCTTTTCCATGCTTTCGCCTACCAGTGAGTTGGCGCAGAAGTGCATGACACAGCCAACCTCATGGCGTAAGAACAATCTTTCAAGGCAGGCGGCATCACGGATATCCCCCACCTCCAGCACTGCGCCTCCGGGCACTGACTGGCGGTGTCCGGTGGACAGATTGTCCAGCACCACCACTTCATAGCCCTTGTCCAAAAGCGCTCTGACCACATGAGAACCTATATAGCCGGCTCCTCCGCAAACTAAAACTTTCATCTATCTGTCTCCTTATTGCTTTGTCAATTATGCTTAATAATAACGCATGAAATCTTCATTGTAATTTGAGCGGACATACTCGATTTCCGGATCGTTTACCCTTTCACGAAGCAGGCTTTCCAGCAGGCCCACCACCATCTTTTCTGTACCGAAGTGTCCGGCGTCGATAACCCAGAGGTTGTTTTCCGCAGCCCGCTGGGCGTCGTGGTATTTCAGGTCTCCGGTAATGTACACATCGGCCTTTTTCACTTTGGCCAGCCCGATAAATTCCGCTCCGCTGCCTGTACACAGGGCGATCCTCCGCACCTTTGCCGGCTCGCTGCCCGCGGCCCGTACATGGGACAGGTTCAGCGCTTTTTTTACATGTTCGATAAAAGCGTCCGGCGGCATTGGCTCTTCCAGCGTACCAATTTTACCGAGGCCATTCTGGTTTAAAAGCGCGCCGTTTTCGAGCGGGTATAAATCATAGGCCATCTCCTCATAGGGGTGGACCTTTTTAAGCTTTTGAATCAGGGTTTTCATCATCCTACCGTCTATAATGGTTTCCACACGGTCTTCCCTGACGGTTGCCACTTCACCCTGCCCGCCGATAAAGGGTGAAGTGCCCTCAAGGGGCTTAAAGGTTCCCTGGCCCACTGTGCGGTAGGTGCAGTGGCTGTAATTGCCGATAAATCCAGCGCCGCTGTCCCCCATTACTTTGACGATTTTATCTGTATAATCCACCGGCACATAAACGACAATTTTATAGAGCTTATCCTCATCGGATGGGTCTAACGGCTGCCGTTCTTCAATGCCGAGGGTTTTTGCGATATAGTCATTAAGGCCAAGCTCTGCCTTATCCAGGTTGGTATGAGCGACATACAGGCTGATGTCGTTACGGATCAGCTCGGCCACAATCTTTCCTTTCAGCTCGTCGGTACAGATGGATTTGATACCATTAAAGATAAAAGGGTGATGCGCGATAATCATATCGGCTTTTTCCATAACCGCTTCCCGCACCACTGCCTCGGTGACATCCAGGGTCAGCAGTACCTTTTTTACTCTTTTCTGGTATGAGCCGATCTGCAGTCCAACGTTATCCCAAGATTCCGCAAGGCTTCTCGGTGCTACGGCTTCAATCACCTTTGTTATTTCACTGCATTTTACAGCCATTTTTCACCTCCATCAGCGCAGCCGCAATGGCTGTGCTTTTCTGATACTGTTCTCTGGCGATTTGGGTATGCTTATTTTTTGTACTTTCAATGATTTTATTTTCCAGCTCCAGCTTCCGGTCGATGAGTTCAGGCAAAAGAGGATGCTTCCGTCTTTCCGCCTCATAACCAATCAGGTAATCCAGATCGTTTTCAATGGACATTTCACCCTTTTCAGCCACGATGATTTCATATACACGGCGTTCTTCCTTCGCAAGGTCCTCATTTACAATCACAAAGCCATTGTCCTCCAGAAAATGCCTGACAATGAAGGCATTGTTCATGGGCTGGAGCACCAGGCGTTTTGCTGAGACTGCCACCTCATAGGATGCTGTCAGAAGCTCCCTTATGAGATAGCCGCCCATGCCTGCCATGACAATGGTGGCGGCTTCACCGGGCTTTAACACGGTCAGGCCCGAGCCCAAACGCGTTTCAATCTGTTTTTCATAACCAGACTGGGCCACAAGCCCCTCAGCCTTTTTTAAGGGCTTTTCATTAATATCCGCCGCTACTGCCCGCGGAATCAAGCCCTGTTCCATTAGATAAACAGGCAGATATCCGTGGTCTGTACCGATATCTGCCATGCTTTCATTTTTTAATACATTATCTGCAATCACCTGCAAACGTGGTGTCATCATTTTAGGTCAAATAATCCTTTAATTTCTTGCTTCTGCTCGGGTGTCTCAGCTTTCTGAGGGCCTTTGCCTCAATCTGGCGGATACGCTCTCTGGTAACATTGAACTCCTTGCCAACCTCCTCCAGCGTGCGGGCGCGGCCATCGTCCAGCCCAAAACGCAGTCTCAGCACCTTTTCCTCACGATCTGTGAGTGTATTGAGCACCTCCATAAGCTGTTCCTTCAGCAGAGCGTAGGACGCTGCCTCAGACGGTGCGGGGGCATTGTCATCTTCGATAAAATCGCCCAGATGGCTGTCCTCTTCCTCGCCGATTGGTGTTTCTAAAGATACCGGGTCCTGCGCGATTTTCTGAATTTCACGAACCTTTTCTTCCGAAAAGCCCATTTCCTTGCCGATTTCCGCCGGTGTGGGTTCACGCCCCAGCTCCTGAAGCAGCTGTCTGGACACACGAATGAGTTTATTGATGGTTTCAACCATGTGCACAGGAATACGGATGGTTCTGGCCTGATCCGCAATGGCGCGGGTAATGGCCTGGCGAATCCACCAGGTCGCATAGGTGCTGAACTTAAAGCCCTTGGTATAGTCGAACTTTTCCACTGCCTTGATCAGGCCAAGATTGCCTTCCTGAATCAGGTCCAGAAAGGACATACCGCGGCCGACGTAGCGTTTGGCAATACTGACAACCAGACGCAGGTTGGCTTCAGCCAGCTCTTTTTTAGCGTCGTCATCGCCGGCTTCCATACGCTTGGCAATGCCCATTTCCTGCTCCGCTGTCAAAAGCGGCACTTTACCGATTTCTTTTAAATATAACCGGACCGGATCATTGACACTGACGCTGTCTCCCAGATCAATATCCTTGACAGGGTCCTCCTCAATCTCAATTTCTTCCAGCTCCGCCACGTCAATATCAATATCCAGATCAATATCATCGGTCTCGATCTCCATATCCTGGAAGGTCAGGTCGATGCCCTCCTTCTGCAAAAGCAGATAGATGGAATCTATTTCTTCCGGGTCCAGATCTGTCTTTTCAAGCACTTCCTCAAAATCGGCATTATTCAGGGAGCCCTTTTCCTTACCGCGTTTGATCAGTGTCTGAACTTCCGGCATTGCCTCCAGATCGGTGATCGCATCAACCTCGTCGAGCAGTTCCTCCATATCTGGTTTCACTTTTTTCTTTTTTGCTTCAGCCATTTATATCCTCCTGACTTTCGATCATATCTTGTTACATTTCTTTTTTCAATGTAATCATTTTATCCATTAAAACGGCGGCTTCATCCTCGCTCGCTTTACTGATTTCCTGTTTTATCCGCTCAATTTCGGCAGACCGGTAAAAATACATGATAGTTTTGATGCATTCCTCCAGCTTTGCGTTTTCGATGGGGGTATCATCCATCAAAATGGCGGATACCGGCTTCACCTGCTCCGCATCCTCAAAATGGTTCATGAGCGCGGCCGGCGATATGTTTTCGCCTTTTTCATACAGCCCTGTGACAAGCTCGTAAAGCTCTCTGAAAAAGCCCGGGCTGAAATGCTCCGCCCTTAATCTGCCAGAGCCTAAAACCTCCGGCTCCATCATTCCCTTTCTCAGAAAGAGAATCTGGGCCTCCTCATAGGCCTTGGGCATTTTCTGCCAGTAGTCGATCTTTTCTCCGACATCAGCTTCGGTCAGGTCCACAGGCTTTTTGCGGTATACCTCCCGCCGGATGACCTTCAGGTCAATTCCTGTTTCTCTGGCGAGCCGTTTGCTGTAAAGGTCGATCTGAACCTCGTCTGAAAGCTGTCTGAGCACCGCAATGGCCTGATTAATATATTTAATCCGCCCATCGGTCTGGCTGAGATCAAATTTCTTTCTCAAAAGGCCTATCTCATACTCCACAATGGTGATGGCTTCGGCAATCTTTTTTTCAAAGGCTTCTCTGCCATGCTTCTGGATATAGGTATCCGGATCATCCTCAATGGGTAACCTTAGTATTTTAACATTCAACGGTGTATTTTTCAAGATCGCAATGGCTTTTTGTGTGGCGCTCTCACCGGCGGCGTCGCCGTCAAAACAAAGCACCACCTCACCCACATAGCGCCCCAGAAGGGCTGCATGGTAAGCGGTAAAGGCCGTGCCAAGAGCGGCCACCGTATTGCGGACGCCATGCTGATAAAGTGAGATCACGTCCATATAGCCCTCGACGATGAGCATCTGCCCGCCGGCAATACTGCTTTTGGCGTGATTCATATTAAAAAGCTCGGTTCCCTTTGAAAAAACCATGGTTTCCGGTGAATTCAAATATTTTGGTCCGTTATCATCCTCATTGATCCGCCTGCCGCCAAAGCCGATAATCCTGCCTGTGGCGTTCAGAATCGGAAACATGATGCGGTTTCTGAACCGGTCGTACATGCGTCCGTTTTCACTGCGCATCACAAGGCCGGAATCAAGCATCTCTTGATCAGTATACCCCTTTTGCCGGAGGAACCCCAATGCGTTCTGCCAGCCGTCAGGCGCCAGTCCCAGGCCATATGCCTTGATGGTTTCCGGCGTAATTTTGCGGCCTGCCAGATAGTATTGTGCGTTTCGGTTCTTTTTCAGACAAAGATAATAATAGTTGGCCAGCTCACGGTGCAGTTCATAGAGGCGTTCTTTTTTTTGATAGCGTTCATTATCCTCAGCACTGCTGCCGTTCTCCGGCAAAATAATATGCGCCCGTCTGGCTAAAAACTTCAGCGCATCCACAAAAGGAAGATTTTCAATGGCCATGACAAAGCCAATCACATTCCCTCCTACGCCGCAGCCAAAGCAGTGATACAGCTGCTTATCAGGCGACACTGTAAAAGAAGCGGTCTTTTCATTATGAAAAGGGCACTTGCCCTTGTATGAGCTTCCGGCTTTTTTCAGCGTCACATACTCTGATACAACGTCGACAATATCGTTGGCCTGCAGCACCTGGTTAATAACCTCTTCACTATAACGAGGCGCCATCATCTCACCACTTTCTCTGTAATATCGGATCTCTATACCAAAGGGTACTTTATTATTATTCTTTTTTTTACATGAATATCCTTTAAAAAAAGAAGAACTTTTTTAAAAATTGCCAGCATCCATCATCTTTTCTTAAGTTTTTTAAGGATTAAATACCGTTTATCCCTTAGAATCTGTGCTATAGTACGAATTTCATAAGGAGGCTTACATGACAATACGTGAAGAATTGTTTTTACTTGCAGAAGATGATTATCGAAAATTTCAGCAAAAATTACTGCCAGAACATTGCGAATTGATTGGAGTACGGCTTCCTGCCCTTAGGAAAATTGCGAAACGTATTGCGAAAGCGGATTATTCGCTTTTTTTAACGCGCGAACCCGAAGATTATTTTGAAGAAAAAATGCTCAAAGGCATGGTGATCGGTTATTTAAATCCTGAAAAAGAGGGCCTGGATACCATTCTGAAATCCATTGATTTTTTTATATCCAAAATCGACAACTGGTCTGTATGCGACAGCTTTTGCAGCGGATTGAAATATGCCAAAACTTATCCGGATCCATTCTGGGCATTTGTTCTGCCCAAGCTTACATCCGAAAAGGCCTTTACCCTTCGCTTCGGCATTGTGATGCTTTTGTTTTACTACATCGACGAAGCCCATATTCACCAGATTCTTGAGCTTCTGGATTCTGTATGCCACCAGGACTATTATGTGAAAATGGCGGTTGCCTGGGCCTTGTCCATGTGCTATGTGAAATTTCCGGATACCACCTTGCCTTACCTTTCGGGCGAAAACGCACTGGACACCTTCACCTATAATAAAGCCTTACAGAAAATCATTGAATCCAGACAGGTTTCCGCGGATGAGAAGAATCGAATACGCCAGATGAAAAAAAGAGGCTAGAGCGCCCCTTCAATTTTCAAAAGCTGTTCCTTAATACCGACTCCGCCGGCATAACCCACCAGCCTGCCGTTTGAGCCAATCACCCGGTGGCATGGAATGATAATACCAATAGGATTGCGGTTGTTGGCCATACCGACCGCCCTGCAGGCCTTTGGATTTCCAATATCCGCCGCTACCTGGCCATAAGTCCTCGTTTCACCATAAGGAATTTGCCGGAGCGCTGCCCAGACCTTTTTCTGAAAAGTGGTGCCCTCTGGCGCCAGCGTCACATCAAATACCTTTCTCTCGCCGCGGAAGTATTCCTCAAGCTGGTTAAAGGTTGTTTTTATCAGCTCTGTTTCACACAGCTCAGCATTTTTCCCGAATTTTTCCATTTGAAAGCCCAGGCGTATGACCGCAAAGCCATTGTCCTCTATGCCCAGTCTCCCCAGGCTGGTTTCATAGTAAAATACATTTTTCATCATTTCCCCCTCATTTCTTTCCGGCTAACTTGTCAGCCCTTCCTGTAAGTACAGAGCTTTCCTGACCGCCAGCTCAACCGCCTGGCCGATCAGCTCTCCAAGCTTAAAATGCTTTCCGGCGTCTGTCATGCGCAGCGGTGCGCCCGGCCGGGCGATGATGACCACGCCGTCGGTACCGGTGCCGGTTGCCCCGTTATCTGAAATGACGCTTTTGCAGCCCAGACGCTCAAGGGCTGCTGTTTTAGCCTCGGTACAGGTCATAAAAGCCTGGAGCATGGTGCCGTCTGGCAGATTCGCGTCAACCGCCAGAATCACATTGATGGTGCCGCCAAGCACAAAGGGCCGTCCGTCCTTCTGGTCAAGCGTTGCCCGGTCGCCGGCCCTCAGCGCATTCCCCGACACGCCCGCTGTCACCAGCGCCGATACAGCGGTCTCGCCGTAAGCCGCCTCGCAGAAGGCGGCATTGCGGATCTGCGCCGCCGTGGTCAGTCCCGTGGACTGGCGCGGCGGCAACCCCAGAATGTCTTCCGCCACGATCCTGAGATGCTCCTCATGGGTAGGTGCCAGCATTTCACAGCGTTTGGTTTTTTCCTCCTGCTCGTCATAGTTAAAGACAAACCGCAGGTCACTTCTGAGCCCGCCGTTTAAAAGCGAGCTGCTGAGCACCCGCCGTTCATCCTCAAAACGGATAACGGCCGCGCGGTAATCGAGCCGGGCGGTATCGCCGGTCGCCAGCTTATATTCTTTCATACGCGCTCCCCTCAGCCCATCATCTGTCTGTACCAGAAAATAACACATACCAGAAAAACACCGTTCAAAATATCCGCCAGCATCGCGGCCATATCGGCAACATACACATAAAAAAGGCCGAAGCAGATGCTGATAACTGAATAAATAATGATATTAACAAAGGCGATGGTCGTGACCGCCTTCAGATCCTCGGCGTTCATCCAGCCCTGAAAAACATGGAGCCCTACGGGAACAACCAGTATAATGACCTGAATGGTGTAATACAGAAAGAGTAAATCGCCGTAATCCTTGATGACCATTCCCGACATTTTGGCATAAACTAAAAAGGCAGCGTAAAGGACGCTGATCAAGCTGATCAAGAAAAATATTTTTCCGGTTTTTGTCATTTTTTGTAGCATTGGTTCTTTCCTGATTTTCATAAAAGTTTTTTCGTGATTATTATAGCACAAAAGATTGCAGTCTGGAAACAATTCTAAATGTTGACGTATACAACATCCTATTATAAAATATAAGAAAAATAAGCTTTAGAGCTTTAAAGGAGGATTCAGAATGGCAACACCAAAATTATGGTCTCTGCTTGCAGAACTAAAATCTCCGTCCTACAAATGGGTAGACCTGACCCATGCTTTTGATGATGACAGCCCGCACTGGCAGGGTTTCCCGGCCATGACCACCAAGCTGGTTTATGACTACAAAAATGGAGACATCTTTCAGACACAGCAGTTTACGGTTGTCGGCCAATACGGCACCCACGTGGACGCGCCCATACACTTTTACCCAGAGGGCCGAACCCTGGACGAAATCGAGGTAACCGAGTTCACCTACCCGCTTTGTGTGATCGATGTGCATGAGAAGGTCGCTGCTAATCCCGACTATGCTTTGAGCATTGAGGATATCATGGCCTTTGAGCAAAGCTATGGGAAAATCCCTGACGGGGCCTTTGTTGCCATGCGGTCTGACTGGTGCAAGCGCTGGCCCGATGAAAAGGGCTGTATGGAATTTGACGAAAAGGGAAATGTCCATTACCCGGGCTGGAGCCTCGAAGCCATTAAATTCCTCGTTGAAGAACGTAACGTTGGCGCCATTGGCCACGAAGCCTTTGACACCGCTCCTCCGGCAATGGAGGAAGACAAGCCCATGGAAAGCGAAACCTACATCTTAAGCCAGAACCGTATCCAAATCGAAGTAATGGCCAATCTTGACCAGGTGCCGCCCACCGGAGCGATCATCTTCTGCACCTTCCCAAAGGCTAAAAATGCTTCAGGCTTTCCGGCAAGATGCTTTGCCCTTTATGAAGCCTGATCCGCCGGAGCAGCAAAGAGGTACGTCGAAACGACGTACCTCTTTTAGTTTTCTATTTCTATCTGACCATATAAATACCGTGAAGTATCCAGCAGATGGCTGTAATCCCTGAAGACTTTATCGACGATGGCGTCCGCTTTTTTTACAATCTCTTTGATTTTCTTCTTCTCATAATTCAAATCGAGCGCGAAGCTGTAGGTTTTTACCATATACTCAAAATAGTCCTGATAGCTTAAATCCATTCCGTCGTTGATATTCCACTGCAAAGCTCTCTGGACGCCAAAGATGGTACCAAGAGCCAGCTTGAGCTTCTTTTCATAGGGCATGTCTGCATCCATCAGCGCCATCAGCGCCGCATACTCATGCTTCTGGTTTCCATCATAAATAGACGCTTCCAGAATATCATCCCTCATGATCTCTGTTGTAAAGCGCGCCATTTTATAATCCTTCTCGCGGATTCTGAGCGTCATGTTGGTAAAGCAGAGAACATAGAGCAGAATATCCTGGTCTGGCGTTAAATAATTTTTCAGATGGGCCGATAAAATGGTATAGTCTTCCTTTAAAATAGCGATGGCAATGTTGCGCTTACTGCTAAAATGATAGGCGATCAGCCCAAGACTGACATTAGCCTCCGTGGCAATGCGGCGGTTGCCAATGAGATAGCCCTCCTCCAAAAAAAGCCGTTTAGCCGTCTCATAAATTTTCTGCTTGCTTTTCTTCCCCTTCATTTCCAGCAACCTCCCCCGGTGTCTTTGTGATTTAATTTAAACACAATTTTCATCCTTAATCAAGTCTTTATTCAAATTACTGGTCGCGTTCAAAAATAATTGACTTTAGTAAAAAATCGTGTTATTATTATTTTATAAAAAACTGAACGCGTACAGTAATTAATCTAGGAGGTTTTTTTCATATGAGCGAAAATCAATTATCTGCTGGAGTGGTTTCGAAAAACAAGCTTTTTGAAGATGTTTTTGACGGAAAGGTTCCTGAACGTGTACCGCGTCTTGTCTTTGGTGATAACGCTTTCTGCCTTGAGTATGCCGGTTATGATCTGAGAAAGGAACAGTACAGCCTGGTAAAAAATCTGGACGCCATTGATCTGGCCACAAAAGATTTTGACTCCGATGTTGTGTTTGGCATGTTTTTGAGAATGCCGCATCTTTACAAAATGCTGGAAGCCATTAACTTTGTGATGGGTACTGATGGCTTTATCCAGCATCCCGAGGTGCAGGGTTTAAAGGACGACGAATACGACGCTTTTATTGCAGACCCTATCAAAACGCTTTGGGACAAGGTGCTGCCAAGACTGTACCCTGCTCTGGCGAAGCCGGGTTTTGAAGGACAGAAGGCTTTATCCAAGGCGTTCTATACCTTCTTTACCTCCATGGGCGTCATGCAGCAGGGCTTTGGCAAAATTGCCGAAAAGTATGATAAGTCCGTGTATTCCATGGCCCCTGCCGCTTCCTGTACCCCGCTTGACATTCTTTCCGACCAGCTGCGCTCCTTCTCAGGCATCAGCACAGACATGCGCCGCCGTCCGGAAAAGGTAGAAGCCGCCTGCAACGCGCTGCTTCCCGTCGCCGTCAAGGCCGGCTCCGGACCAAACGCCAACCGCTATGTCCGTACCTTTATTCCGCTTCACATGGCGCCATACATGCGTGAAAAAGACTTTAAACGCTTTTACTGGCCGACCTTTAAGGCATATGTTGAGGCGCTGGACGCAAAAGGCATCGGCGCAAACCTGTTTGTTGAGCATGACTGGATGCGCTATCTGGATTATCTCAACGAGCTGCCGCCGCTGACGCACATGAGCTTTGAGTTCGGCGATCCCAGGCTGATCGCTGAAAAGGTGGGAAAACGTCATGTTATCTCTGGATTATACCCGCTCACACTCTTAAAAACAGGAACGGAACAGCAATGTATTGATAAAGCAAAGGAATTGATTGATATTCTGGCTCCAGGCGGACAGTACATTTTTGCACTCGATAAAAACCTGCTCAAGGCCCGGGACATTAATCCTGAAAATTTAAAAGCAGTCCTGAACTTTGTAAAAGAATACGGAAAATATTAAGGAGGCGTTATGATGGAAGATTTCAAATCCGAATACTACACAGACCTAAAGGAAACCATGGAAAAATATGACATTCCGCCGGAAGCTGTGGAATTTGCGGCAGAACCGATGCAGTCGCTCGAGGAAATGTTTTTCTCCTTTGCGAACTATTTGATTTCATAAACGAAAAGCCAGGACTCTCACCGAGAGATCCTGGCTCTTATTGATTATTTAAATAAAATTGCTTCTTAATCATCACATTTTGCAAGTGCTTTTGCGGCTAAATCAGCAGCGATAAAACTATAGAACATCATAATAAAATCTCTCCTTTCTCAAAGCACCGTTATTTATTTGCTTTATTAACTGATTCTAGTTTACACGCTAATCCGCTTTTGGTCAAGCAACATTTTCATTTGTTTACAGTTTGTTACAAGTTTTTACAAAGATGCGTGAAAAGGCGACTGCTGATTTCTTCTTGATAATGCGTTTACAGCCGCTGTAACACTGGCTTTACAATATTTTATTATTAATATGTTAATTTTTAAACATATTTTTTATCCTTAACGTCCTTAAGAATTTATTAAGTTTTCGTTCGTATGCATTTATATCTTTCAAAAAATACGTCAAGGGTAAATTTATGCTTATAAGAAAAATATTTTTTTAAACATGCCTATAAATTATTCTTCTCAGAAAATACCGTCCCCTTTGTTTCATCATTCGCTCCTTCGGTCTCAAGTATTATGCTCTCAGGAAGCAGCTGTGCTTCTGCAAATGGCTTCTGCTCAGCAATTACCCGTATAAACATACTCAAGATGATTCCGGGCAATTTCCGCCAGCTGGTATACCGTCCCGGCCGCTGTCGGCCCCCGGTCCACCATTTGATAGCTTGGGAAAAAACGCGATATATGCAATGGGATTTTAGGATTGATGGCGGCCAGCCAGCCCGACAAAGCATCCATTTCCTCCTCGCTGTCGTTTTCTCCGGGAATGATGAGGGTGGTTATCTCAACATGACAGCGCTCTGCCGCCAGGCGGATGTTTGCCTTGACGGTTTCAAGGTCACCGCTCACCATTTCATAAAAGGCTTCGTTAAAGGCCTTTAAATCGATATTCATGGCATCGATCAATGGAAAAAGCCCTTCAAAATAGTTGGTACAGATGTTGCCATTGGTCACCACCACATTTTTCATGCCTCTTTCGTGGATCAACGCTGCACAGTCCCGCACAAACTCATAGCCTACCAGCGGTTCATTATAGGTATAGGCAATACCGATGTTTCCTGCTTCCTTCAGGCTTTCCGCCTTATCTGCCAGCATTTCCGGCGTTACCCTGATTGTTCTGGTGTCCCGGCCGCCCATGGAGATCGAGCTGTTCTGGCAGAAAGAGCATCGGAGATTACAGCCATAGCTGCCAACCGAAAGAATCGTGCTTCCCGGACAGAAACGGTTGAGGGGCTTTTTTTCAATGGGGTCCAGAGCGGCCGAAGTCAGCCTGCCGTAGTTTTCGCAGACAATGCGCTCGCCGTTATTGCCCCGGGCCTGGCAGAAGCCTGTCCGGCCTTCCTCGATAACGCAGTGGTGCGGGCATAAATCACAGGTTCGCTTCATGAATGACGCACCACCTCAAACCGCTGCAGCTCACAGGCTTCATCCGCTGCGATTCCGGCTTTTTGCTTTGCGATGGCGAGCTGATCTTCCACACGGTCAATCCCCTCGAGGTTCGGCAGGAGCAAGCCCCGTTTATGGCCTCTTGTGACGATCACGCCATAGCGGCGGGGATCCAGCGCGGCGGGCGAGCCGATGGCCTCCGGCGGGCCCAGCACATCCACGCTATAGACAAGCTCCTTTAGTTCGGAGACTTTAACCTGCGGAAACCGCGGGTCCGAAAGCCCTGCGCTGACAGCGTTCCTTAAAATTTCTTCTGCCACACTGCCGGTTACAGGGGAGATGGTTCCGATACAGCCGCGCAGCTTTCCATGTTTTTTCAGCGAGACAAAAACACCCGCACGCCGGCCTGTCATATCCTCCGGCAGGTCTTCCGGCATCTTCGCCGGCGTTCCAGTCTTTATACAGGTTTCAAGCGCATAACGCGCTAAACGGACATAGCTGTCCTCCTGGCTTTTCAAAGTCTTCAGCCGGTCCTCCTCCAGCCTTTCATACTGCCGGTCAAAATGCCGGTCCGGAGCCCCGCCAGCCGGGAGGAAGGCCGCCACCGCGTAGCCTACGCCAAAGGGGCCTTCATAGGACAACAGGTCTGCATCTACTGCCAGCCCATCCAGGGCGCCTGCCATGATGGCAAAGGAGCCCAGCCCGCATTCTGCGGCTTTTTCACAAAAGACTGGCTCATAGCTCAGAAATTTAAGAAAATCCGCATGCTTCATGGCAGCCGTCACATCCGCGTCAAATGCCGGCCCTTCAGGCGCGAAGCCATAGGGGCCGTCTTCCTTCAGCTTGTGTGACAAATCACCGCTGGCTATGATCACAATGCGCCGGTCCAGCTTGTCTGCCGCTGTTGCGATGCTTTTGCCAAAGCGGTAGTGATCAATCATCGGCAGTCCGGACAGGCCAATTCGCACTACTTCAAAGGCGCAGCCATAAGGCTCCATAAACCGCAGCGGGATCAGAGTGCCATGGTCAAGCTTTGGATCCTTCTCGCCAAGGCTTCCGGCGGGTATCCCGTCCTGCTCAGCCTGAATGCCAATAGCCCTTGCAAGCACTTCATCATAAGAAGCCTCTGCCGTGACACCATTGACGCCAAAGGCACGCAGATCCCCTCTTGCCCCGGTCCCCGGAGAAATATGGAAATAATCCGAATACATGACCGAATGGGGCGAGGTAATCACAACGCTATCCGGACTTAGCGCTGCAATGCCCTCTGCCACAGCCCTGTAAGCCCGGGCTGTTTTTTCAAGCTTCTGTTCCTCGCCGCGTCCCACTTCCGGCAAAATGATGGGTGGATGCGGAACGATAAATGTACCAACCACAGACATCTTCAACACCTCTTTTTTCTTTTTAATATATCACAGCAAATAAAAAATCCCCTTAATTTTTCTTTGCTTTAAACAGCAATAAAGGGCACAGCCTTTTTACCAGCTGTGCCCTGTGAGGTGAACATTTATAATCTTTTAAAAGCTTCTAGACCATCGCGATGGGTCTTACATACATTCCTGTCGCGCACTTAACCTTTGCCGGCAGACAGATGAAACAGAACTCATAGCATTTATCCTTTGCCAGCTGGTCCAGCTGTAAATATTCAATAATATGAACGGCCTGCTGGATCAGCAGATAGTGGTGAACCGGCTGTGGATGCTCCGGCACAGAGGACGAGCCATCCGCATTGAAGCCGTCAATGCACGCCATATCATCGCCAACCAGGAAGGCGCCGTTGCCTTCCACCAGGTATCTGGCGGCGGAAATCCCCAGGCCGGCATCGCAGCAGGCTTCCGGGCCCGGCCAGTTTTCACCGGTTCTCAGCATGACCGCATCGCCCTTTTTCAGCTCAACGCCTTCCCATTTCGCACAGCCGTCGCAGTCCTCCGCAGTAATGATATAGTTGGGATCAAGCCGCTCGACCCCTTTATAGCCGGCAATGTCCAAAAGTACACCGCGCATTACCATCGGCGGAATCTTGGAAATATCACATTTTACCGGGCCGTAGTTGGTGCTGTAGCGGTCAGCGGAGTAGCCATTATACCAGTGGTTATCCTCTCCGGTTGTCCAGTGGCACAGCGCGTCAATATGTGTTCCCGCATGAAGCGGCGCGATGAGCATTTCCGTGTTGAGCCCCATTTTATAGGAATCCTTGCTGCTGTCCAGCATGCCCCCGTCCTCTGACCAGTTGAACGCTGGGCTCAATCCGCTGCCCTTCATGTTTTTCCGGCCGGATGGCGAGGCATAGGCTAGAATATCAAAGCCGCAGTGCCCTGCCCAGACCGGCATGCCCTTAAAGCGTTCTGTCTCCAAATCATATATTTTTCCCTTTTTAATATACTGAACGGCTTTCAGAACAAGCTCGGGTGTCAGGTCGTTCATGACGCCGACTTCATCCGCTTCGCCCCATTCACCCCAACGGTTGTTTTCCATCCAGCTGTTATCTTCGTAATCTTTCATTTTAGCTCTCTCCTCTATCTCTGTTTAAAATAATTTTTCCATATACCCCTGTTTATCCCAGCCGGGCTGTACTTTGCCCATGATTTCCACCCTGCCCTCAAGCTCTGGCAAAAGGGCTTCTGAAACGACCAGCTCCTGCAGCTCCAGGGTATTTCTGGCCATGATCATTCGGGCGTTTTCGGCTGTAACATAGCGGTTACAGCAGTTCAGCGCGGTTTCAATGGCTTCTCTGTCACTCTCTGCGACAACCGGCATAAAGCCGCGTTCTAAAAAGCCTGAAGTCATTGTGTTGACATAGGTAGGCTCAAAGTCAATTTTTTCATACATTCTGCGGGTGATCAGATCAGCGATCCCCATCCCGATGGCGTTGTGATGGCTTTCTTCTGTCAGATCAAGGCAGACAATGCGGTAAATGTCCGGCAGCTCGTCGGGCATGTTCCGGATAAGGTATCGTCCCACAATGTTGGGATCAATCCCTGTTCCGCTGATGTTTTTTCCCATTTCCTGTAAAACCAGCACGTCCAGCTTATCGCAGGGCAGCGCGGGCAGCAGTGCTTTGGCTTCTTTCAGAAGCTCACGCTCACGCGTTTCAATACACTCTGCCGGCAGCACTTCAATTTTGGCGGTCCGGTCCTGCTGATTTTCCAAAATGGCCACGCCCATCAGGATTGGCATTTTATCCATGATGACCCGGGCAGCTTCCGGCATGAGCACACTCAGTCCATAAACGCCGCGTCGGTGTATGGTGGAGGCGCCATGCTGTTTGCCGAGCCCGATAACCATCTGCTTCATAATGCCGCTTTCAATGCCGCCATGAAAGTCCGTGTGCGGTTTGATCCGGTTGACCATGATGATCCCATCCATCGAGCAGGCATTTTTATCAAAATGGACTGGTACGCCCTCTTTGGTATACCCGATCGTATTCGTTTCCATCGAAGATAAAAAGGATACCCCCATGCTCTCCGGCGTAATACCGTAGCCTTCCAGAACTTCCAGCTGGCCCTCTGCCGTCGCGCCGCCATGGCTTCCCATGGCGGGAATGATAAAGGGCTCGGCCCTGTTTTCCCTTACAAAATCCACAACGGCCCTGATAATGCGGCGATACTGGTAAATCCCGCGGCTGCCCGCCGCAATGCCGATCCGGCTGCCTGGCCGGATGCGGTCTTTATAACGGCTCATCTGGCGGATAACCGTATCCTCGGGACTTTCTAAAAAATCCGTTTTCCACTTCTGCCGTACACGGTACAAATCCGGCATTAACGACTGTTCAAATTCAATCAACGCATCCCCTCCTTTGCCTGTACGTTGTTTTCAGGAGAGGATGTTTCATTTCAGAACACATTCGGTTCTTTACTCTCCATCCCTGAGGTCACACGTATTCTATCACCATGATTCAGGGACTTCAAGAAAGGAAAAGGCCTGAAGTGTTTAATTATAAATCATTTTTCAGCTTCCGCCAGAGGGTGCTTCTGCTGATCCCCAGCATTTTGGCTACCCTGGACTGATTGTGGTTTTCCCTTTTCAGCAGGAGCATAATGATGTCCCGCTCAATGCTTTCCAGGGACTGGTCCAGGTTTAATCCGGCATCTGTTTTTTCTTTTTCTTCGGGATAACGGTTTTGATTTTTTAAAAGATAGTTCAGTCTGTCTTTTGAAATATAAAGTGTGTTGGACTCTAAAACCAGTTCCTTGACCAGATTCCGCAGCTCCTTGATATTAAAATGCCACGGAAGTGTTTCTAAAAGACTGTAGGCTTCTTCCTGAAAGCCGACAATCTCTTTGCCATATTCACTGTTAAACTGGGTGATGAAAAGACTGCTGAGGTTGCGGATGTCCTCCTTGCGGTTCCGCAGCGGCGGCAAAAAAATCTGAATGCCGCTGAAAAATGTGTACATTTCCGAATGAAGAATGCCTTTCTGGATCATTTCCTCCAGCGTGGTTTCAGAGGACGCCAGAAGCTTTATCCTTTTAGTGGAAGCGGTCTGCTGCAGAAAGGACAGCAGTAAAAGCTGGGTGGACAGCTCCATATGGTCAATATCATTAAAAAACAGTATCTTGGATTTCTTATTTTCGATGAGTGAAAACAGCGTATCAAACACTTCATCCTGCTCGCTGCAGTTTAGGGCCATGCAGTTTATCTGAATAAATTCCTTGTTTTTCTGCTGCTTTTCGCGGTGAACGGCAAAGGCAAAATCCTCCCGGCCAGTGCCCTGCTCGCCATAGATTAAGAGCGGCTTGTAGTTTTCACAATTTGCCTGCGCTGTTTGAATGGCCCTTTTCATCAGGGCGTTACTGCTCTCGAACCGGGACAGGATCATTGTGTTTTTTCCAAAATCATTGTCCAGCCGGATCACATTTTTTTCCTTAAGTCCCTGGCTCAGATAACGTTTTCCATATAAAAAATAACGCTTTGTATTCCCCTTGATCCGGGAGCCCTCCACATGCCATACCTCATCGTTCATCGTCAGATTAAACACAACATGCCCCTTTAGGTCAATCTGATCCTTATACCGCTGGATATCTGAACGCGCTTTGATGCCCTCAAACATCTCCGCATGGTCATTGGTAAAAAAGATGTTCCCCTCCTCGTCAAACACATCAATGCGGACAGCCTCGTTGGCGATGAGCTGTTTATAAAAGTTGCGCTCTTCGCGAAGGTAGGTCATCTGTCCGTACATTTTCTTTGCCTGCTCCAGCGCCTTGGAAACACTCTCCCGGCCCGAGGTAATCATGGCATGGTTCAGGCCAATGCTGTCTGCCGCCTTTGCCGTGATCACATCGCCGGCGACAAAGTTATAGCCCTGGCGCTGCAGGCCAGACAGCATGGGAAAAAGCTCGTTCTCGCTGTTGATCTCAAAGCAGTCGATCTCATACTGAAGCAGGTCGCACAGTACGTAAATGCTTTTGATAATGGCTGAAAAGCCCACCACCGCTGTTTTTCCCGTATAGGTCTGGAGCAGCCGGATCAGGCGCATCATATCATAACCGGAAATGTCAATATAAATAACCGGGATGTGTGTCGCCTCCTCGATCAGCCCGGCAGTGCGGCCCCGGGACAGCACAAAATCATAGGTGTCATCGCGCTGATGCTCCTTAAATATTTTCAGCCCTTCATACATATCGCCGACAAAAAGATCGGCTGAGATGTCCGGCTCCTGGTCAAGGACTTCGGCCACGGTTTTCATCAGGCCTTTATAGGGCAGTATTCCTAAAATTTTCATAAAATCGCTCCTGTATAAGCTAACATCCTCTCAACCACATCCTCTCTGCCCAGGCCGCCGGCCTTTGAAATGACACGGTAGCCGCCGGTCTCTGACAGAACCACCCCTGGCTCAATCTCATCAACAGGTCTGAGATCGGTGAGCCCGAGATGGTTAAGCACGGCCAGCAGTGTGTCCCCTCCAAAAACAGCGATGTCCTTATAGCCCAGGGCTTCGGCCACACACCTTGTAATGTACCCCAGCCGGTCCGCAACACAGGCTCTGTCCGCACCGCGCGCCGGACTGAAGGGACAAGGCTTTTCGATATCCGAGCTTGACAGGATAACCGTATGCCCGGCCTGGCCGGCCAGCTCCCTCAGCAGCCGGTCCAGCCCTTGGTTGTCCTTTCCACTCAGCTCGAGATAGTCCGAAAGCTTGAAAACAGGGATGCCCGTGGCCCTCGCCTTTTTTAACTGATCCGCCGAAACCGGACAGACACTGCCGCACATTAACAATAAAGGCCGCTGTATTCCCGGTATATTCTGTGTCTGGGCCTTCATCCCCAAAAGCCCCGGGAGAAATGACGCGAAGCCTGCACAGCCTGAAAGAATCCCCGGGCTGTTTAATTTTTTCAGGCGTCCGGCGATCCTTTCCATATCCTGCTGGCTCTCCGCGTCAAAAAGATAAATGCCTGTTTGCACCGGAGCAAAGCGCTCCAGCTCAGAGGCCGGAACATCATAGACCGGTACCGCGCACTGGCTGTGGATGATTTCTGAAATTTTACTGGAGATAACAGGATTAAAGGGATCCCGGGCAAAGGTGGTTTCGGAAAGAGGGGTTTCCCCAATATACTGCTGTCCCCCGCGCGTGTAGCGTTTGTTTTCAGGATAAGCCGGCACCAGCATCACCTGTTCTTCCTGCATCCCCTTCATACAGCCATAAAGCTCTGCCCCAATGTTTCCCCTGAGGGTCGAGTCAATTTTTTTATAGAGAAAGCTGACCCCTGCCCGCTTGAGCCCGCGCGACACTTCATAAAGTTTCTGGCCGGCCTGCCCGCCTGTCAGATGCCGCGACTCGGTATTAATGACCAGCACTTCACAGTCACTGTCTATACCCCTCCCGCCGCCGGTCTGCTGTGTCACGACAGTACTGATGCCGAGCTTGCCAAACTGTATGCCTGTGTCCAGCGCGCCGGTAAAATCATCTGCCAGCACCACCAGCCGGATCATGTCCGTTTCCTCCGGCCACAGGCCAGCACCGCCGCCATATCGAGGGCGTCAATCATGGATTCCGCATTGGCCTTTCCTGTCCCCGCCACCTCAAAGGCGGTTCCGTGGTCGACAGAGGTTCTGATGATGGGCAGGCCCACCGTGCAGTTCACACCGCTCATACTGGTGAAGCTGCCTGTCCCGGGATCCATTTTAAACCCGCAAAGCTTAAGGGGAATATGCCCCTGGTCATGGTACATGGCGACCACCATGTCGTAGGCACCGCCCAGCGCCTTCACAAAAACAGTGTCCGGCGAAACCGGGCCCGTTACCTTTATGCCTTGCTTCCGGGCCGCCTCAATGGCCGGAATAATCTCGAGGGCTTCCTCATCGCCAAAGAGACCGCCCTCTGAGCAGTGCGGATTAAAACCTGCCACGCCTATCACAGGAGATTCTATCCCCATGAGCCGGAGCGTTTCATCGGCCAGGCAGATGGTCTTGTATACCCGCTCTTTCTTGATCATGTCGCACACTCTGCGCAGTGAGGCATGGGTTGTCACATGGATGACACGCAGACTGTCGCCTGTCAGTACCATGCGGTATGTTTTTGTGCCGGTATAATGCGCAAAAATTTCAGTGTGCCCTGAGTAATGGTGCCCGGCCAGATTGAGGGCCTCCTTGTTGATCGGGCCAGTCACAACGCCGTCGATCTTCCCCTCCACAGCCATGGCAATCCCCTTTTTAATAAAACAGAACCCTGCGTCGCCGCAGCGCGCGTCAACCTTTCCATACTGCCATTCATCCTCCTTAAAAAGCGCCAGATCAAAATAGGGCAGCATCCCTGGCTCAAGCTGATCAAGGGTGCTTTTTAGGTCTGTCTCCCCGACCGGGAACAGCTCTCTTTTTATATTTATGACCTTCAAGGCCCTTTCCAGCACTTTTTTATCCCCAATGGCCACCGGGCGGCATTTTTTCCAAACCTCAGGGCATGCCATTGCTTTCAGTGTAATCTCCGGCCCAATGCCTGCCGGATCACCAATTGTAATCCCTAGAATGGGTTTCATTTTTCTTTCCCCCTTACAAATTCTGTTTTAAAATTAAACAATGCTCCGCAAATCTTTTTCTGGATTTCATACTATCGGATTCCACAGGCTTTTTCAATGCGTTTTATGTTTCATAATCAAACAATTCTGAGGTGGAAGGTGAACCGGTGCAATAAAAAAACACAAAAGCCCGTGGTTTTCACACTCAGACATTTGTGTTTTGGTATAAATTTTAACCTTTAAAAGACCAGAGACCGGTCCTTGAACCAAAAGGATTTTTTATCCCAGGTGTATTCCAGCTCTGCGCCCATTTTTGCGAAAAAGGCATTGATCGCCTCATACAGGGCTTCGTTGGCCTTGGGATCTCCGGCATTGTTCAGGCTTTCGATCCACATGCTCTGGGAGCCGCAGGCATCGCTCAGATGGATTTTATAGTCCAGGTGTTTTTCCTGTAAAAGCTGGTTCAGCGCGCCGATTTCTCTAAATGTAATAATCATAAGTTTAACCTTCTTTCCTGATTTATATATTTTAACATGGCAACATGTGTTTTCGCTTATTTTTATGGGTTAAGCTCTGTCAGCTCAACGCTGAAGCAGTCTCCAATTTCAAAGTTCAGCGTTTCCACTGCCTTTCTCGATTTTCTGAGATTATCCTGAATCCGCTTTTTATCAAGCACTAAAAAGCGATAATACTCTGTCAGAAAGATATCGACCGCGTCCCCATAGGCGATGTCTATTTTTTTACCCAATATATCCTTAAAAAACTGAATTTCCATGCCCGATGTCAGTGACGCGATGGCGTCAAAATAGGTCTTGTCCTTAATCATCGCGCTGGTTTCAAACTTAAGTCCATCCTCAAAGCGCGTCTGTATAAAATAATCCTTCAGGTCAATGGTCATTTCGGCAAAGCTTTCGAGTATGGAGATATCCTGATAAAACCGTTTGATCTGCTCATTGGCGTTAATGCATTCAAAATAAGCGCGGTACTCAATCATATCGACGAGCAGATAATCATTTTTTTCCGCATATTCCTTTAAAGGCTCCTCAAGCACCAAAGCGATATCATTGACAAAATCCTTAAAAATACTGATGGCCACCGATTCCTTGCCCTCAAAATAATATGTGAACAAGCCAAGCTTAGATTCAGCCTCCGTAACAATATCTTTAATGGTCGTGGCGCTATAGCCCTTCAGGTAAAAAAGCTTTTTCGCGCTGTCGTAAAGCGATGCTTTTGTTTCTGTTCCGTTTTTATAGTTTGCCATAATTCACCTCATGTTTATTATAGCATGACTTTTAGTAAAAAAAAGCAGAATTTAAAAAAGACTTGACAAATTTGTACGCATACTATATATTGTAACCATACAATATTGTATATGTACAAAACCTGAAAGGAAATTTAGAAATGAACGAAAAAATTGAGCGCATAAAAAAAACAATGGCCGGAGCGCCTGCGGATCGCGTTCCGGTGATCCTGGATTTTGAAATCAGCTATGCCTGCGAATATGCGGGAATTGATTTTCTGGAGGCTACCTGGAACTATGAGAAAATCCTCGAGGCATACAGCAGGCTTTTAGACACATTTGAAATGGATGCCAATCTGGGCATGGGCTGGCTGCCGCCCCAGCGCAGTGAGCTTCTGGGCAGCCGGGCATGGGTTCAAAACCGGAAAAACGGAACCATGCAGCACCCTGAGGTTATGAGTCTGAGTGACACCGACTATCCTGCTCTGATCAGCGACCCTGTCCGCTGTATTGTTGAGAGGGTTCTTCCCGCTATGTACACCGCCCTTGGAAAAGACAGCGTCAGAGACATTGCAGCGATCGCTCAGGCGCTGCTATTTGAAAAAAATCAGGTTGCAGATTTTTATAATAAGCTCTACAGCCTCACCTTTGATAAGGGTGTTCCCATTTACTATGGCACCATGTTTTATGCGCCCTTCGACCTGCTGGGCGACCATCTGCGGGGGATCACGCAGATTTCAATGGACCTTCGCCGGAGAAAGCGTGACCTGGAGGCCGCCTGCGAGGCCCTTACACCCGTCATGATCGACTATGTGGAGAATACCCTGCCCGTAGACACCGACAGTGTTTCCTGCGCCTGCTCCTGGGTCCATCTGCCGCCGATGATCAGCCCAAAGCATTTTGAAAAATTCTTCTGGCCTACCTTTAAAAGGGTCTGTGACACGCTGGCCGCAAAGGGGCACGCCCTCTATCTGCAATTCCAGGGCGATTACACCGATGGCCGCTATTTTGACTATTATTCCGAGCTTCCGGAAGGAAAGGTTATTTTAGCTGTTGAGCATCAGGATTTCAAAAAAACCCTGGATACCCTCGGCTCAAAAAACATGGTTTGCTGTTCTTATCCTCTAGACTACCTGACGAACTACTCTACAGAGGAATGCCTGAACAAAGCACGCGAGCTCATGGACATCGGCATGGCAAACAAACGCTTTTATTTTGGCTTTAACAAGCCTGCCTTCAGCCTGAAAGACGCACCGGCCGAAAAAATGAAGGCCGTGATTGATTTTGTAAATGAATACGGAAAATATTAAGGAGATTAACCATATGTTAGAAGAAAAAGAAAAAATCGAAGCCCTGGCAGCCGAGTATGATGAAATGTACCAGACACTGGTCCGGGACTGTATGACCGCAACGGAAAAGGAATTTGAAACCTTTATTTTAAGCTTAATCATGTAGGGAGATTATAAAATGAACGAAGTTAATAAAAGCAATTTTACAAAGGGAATTATCTATGGCGGGATTGCGGGGGTTTTATGGGGGACGCTCGGGGTTTTTATTGCCCTGCTCCAAAATCTGGGGCTAAACGATGTGGCGGTCTCCTCCATGGGGCCAATGATTGTTATTCTGTTTTATGGGATTAAGACGCTGATTAAAAATCCCAAAGCCTTTAACATTGGCTGGAAGCGCATCCTGATTGTTTTAGTCGGCGGCGGCATTGCCAATGCGGTGCTTTACTATTCCTACGCCCGGGCCCTCAACTATCTGAGCACTGGTGTCTTTTCGATCCTTGAATTTTCCCATGTCTTTATATTGATGCTGCTTTCCTCCTTTATTTTTAAATATAAAATAACCAAAGGAAAGGTCGCCTCACTGGGCCTGGCCATTATCGGCCTGGCGCTGGTTTTAAATGTTTTCTCGCCCGGCGCCTTTATTGCCCCTTCCGGCATTTTGTGGATGGCGTTAAACTGGTTTGCAAACTGTGCGGTTGCCCTGATCATCAAGTGGGCTTTGAATAATGAAATCGACAACGATGTGGTCATTACCTACTATAATCTGGGCGCCGCTCTGATCTACTGGGTTGTCTGTCCGCCCTGGGCAGTCATTGGCCAGATTGCTTCGGCCGAAAATGTCATGCTTCTTATATTGATCATCATCGCCTACGGGCTGCTCACACAGATTCTTTCATCCTATGTCTGGGTTAAATCCTTTTCACTAATCGACCCGGCCATCACCAATATGATGAATGCTTTTTCACCCATAACAGCCTCCATCCTCGGTTATTTTATCTTTGGACAGATTATATCAATACCGCAGATTTTAGGGATTGCCGTCGTTATTCTCGCGGTTATTATCCTAAACAAAACCGGGGCAGCTGAGGAACTTTAACCATATTAAAAGCTCTGTTGTCACAACAGAGCTTTTGTCTTTTTCATTTCCTGATGGTAATCATGCAAAGGGCCTGTACCACCAACGGGTCATACAGGGTGCCGCTCCCGCTTTCAATCTCTGCGCACGCCTCATCCGGCTGTCTGCCGGACTTCAGCAAATGGTCAAAAGCGTTCGCCACCGCGCAAACTCTGGCGATGACGGGAATATCCTGTCCGCTCATCTCTTTTGGATTGTCCTTGCCGTCATAGCGGAAATGGTGGAACCGGCAAAGGTCTGTGGCAATACTGCAGAAGATCTGTTCTGTAAAACAAGCCGCCTTTGTCGCATACAAATTTTTAAAAAACTGCGCCCCCATTGTACAATGCCCAAAAGTATCTTCTGTATCCGCTTTTCCAATGTCGTGATAATCCACCGGAGACATTTCTTCCAACTGCCAGATTGAAAGCAGCTCTTCACGGCCTAATTCCTTCAATATTTTTTTCATCCAGCCGCCTGTGCGCAGGCAATGCTGCCGAACGCTTTCGGGACAGCGTTCAAACTGAGTCTTAATCAATGCTTGCATGCTCTCTACCTTTATTGTAATTCCTTAAAATACAGGGTATATTTTTAAATGAAAAGTTCGTAGAATACCATATTTCACGACAATTTATGCCGCTTTTCCATATATTGTAGCGTTTAACTTGTCCAAAAGTATCATTTCCTGTTTTTTATGCAGGTCTGTAATGTGCAGATAGATGTTCATGGTGACGGCTGTCTCCGAATGACCCAAAATCTCACTGATGATCTGAATGTCCATTCCGCTTTCCTTCGCCCGGGTTGCAAAGGTATGCCGGAGGTCATGAAAACGGTAGTTGTCCAATTGAAGCGCGGTGATAATCTTTTTGAAATAGCGTTGTATGGTTCTGACGTCGTAGGCGGCGCCGTTCTTTTTTGCGATGACAAAAGCCTCTGGTTTTATGCCTTTCTTTTCATAACGCCGGAGTGATTTCATTAAAATGGATGTAACGGGAATCGAGCGAAAGGCCTTTTGGGACTTTGGCGTACCGATCTGGGTAATGGTTTTGCGCTGTCCTGTTCCAGGATTTTTTATTCTCTGAACATTTCTGCGAATATGGATAAAACCATTTTTCAAATCGATATCCTTCCACTGCAGCGCTGCAATCTCTCCGATGCGCATCCCTGCGAAGAGGCCGAGCTGTACCGCCAGGCTCAGGTTATGCTCATGGGCTAAAAGCCAGTTTGTCAGCTCTTTTTGGTCCTCAATGGTCAGAATCTTCCCTGTGGTTGTCTGCTGCTGTTTTTGGATAACAATGTGGTCACAGGGATTCTTATCAATCAATCCCGCTTCCACCGCCTTCTCCATAATCGATGACAGCCTGCCGGCAACGCCCTGGATCGTGGACGTTTTAAGCTCTTTTTTTTCCAGATTTTTCACAAAATTCTGCACGGCTTCACTGGTCACAGCATCCAGTCTGTAACGCCCCAGCGATGGCAACAAATAGCGTTCAATAATCCGCTGATAATTGGTGAGCGTGGACTCCTTAATCTTTCCTTCGTCTCGACGTTCCCTCAGCCACTCACGGCTGAACGCCTCCAGCGTTACCGACCGTTTTGAAAAAAAACGACGAATTGATTCCGACCATATTGAAAATGTTCTTTTCATGATCATGCCTCCCTACTAAAAATTAATTAGAATTTTGCTAGTAATAGCAATTTATAAATGATATAATAGAATCCATAAAAAGTAAAAAATGACGTAGAATATGGTATTCTACGATTTTTATTTTTTTGTCAGCATACACTTTATATGAATCTATTTATACTAAAAAGCAATAACCTGTTGCTTTTTATCTTTATACTTTCACTCTGTTTTTTTCTATAGGGACTGCCCGGCTTTCTGGCAAAGGCATCTTTTAATGTTATGGCGTTTAAAGGACTCCCGGTCCAAAGCCCGCTTTCTTCGTCCCGCACCATGTATTTTTCTATACAAAATCTTCTGTTCTGTGGTAAAATGAAGCCAGCTTATGTAAATTGCGGAGGTTAGTTTTGGACCAATTAGCTTTTTCCACCCTGCTTTCTCTGATTCAGCTCATACCGACTCTTTACCTATACCGGGCTGTTTTTAAAGGAAATTTCCGTTTTGGCACCGGCATCAATATCCTGATGGTTGCGATCCTCCTGTTTTCCACGATCATTACCTATACTGCTGTTTTTACCCTTGACACCATGCCCGATTCCGGAAATGCGCGGATCATTGTCAGTGTGTTGTATAATGTGACCATTGGACTGATTTTTCTGTTAAGCGTTAAGGAAAACTTTTTTCTTAATTTTTTTGTGGTATTCATCATTAAAAACTATCTGGATATTGTGACATTTTTCTGCCAGCTGTTCTGTAAACCCTCTCTGCTAGCCCACCCGCTGTGGTCGGCTTTTATTCAGTTTTTAATTTTCGCGGCCACGCTGCCCTTTGTAGGCTTTTTCACCCTGAAGGTCATCAAGCCCACGGTTCTGGAAACCGGCGGTATGTCTTACTGGCGTTACCTGTGGGTGGTGCCTGTCTGCTTTTTCCTGCTGTACCGGTTCTGTATCTATCCTGGTTCTTTAAGCCTTCCGCCGGTTCCTCACCACCTGCTGCCCTTTGTGTGGTTTATCGGAACCTTTCTGACCTACTATGTTATTTTGAGGCTGATTCAGGAAAACCAGCGGACTGCTGAGCTGCACAAAAGGATGAAGCTATTGGATTACCAGGCCGGTCTGCAGCATGAACAGTATAAGCGCCTGAAAAATAACCTTGAAGAAACCGAAAAGGCGCGCCACAATCTTAAGCACAGCCTGCTTCTGCTCAAAGGCTACGCTGAAAACAACGCCTTTGACCAGATCGACGACTGCCTGAGCGCCTGCCTGGAGTCGGTGGAATCAAACAGTGCACTTCCGCTCTGCGATCATGCCGCCCTCGACGCCATCGCCCAGCATTACGCTTCCCTGGCCCGCCAGAACGCCATTGAGCTGGACATTGAAATCAGCCTTCCCGATCCGCTGCTCTTTTCTGAGGGCGACCTCTGTGTGGTGTTTGGCAACCTGTTTGAAAATGCCGTGGAGGCCTGCATGCGCCAGACCGGGACAAAGCGTTTCATTTCGGTCAGGCTTGGTGTTTCGGGTAAGGGCTCGGTGGTGATTTCCATAAAAAACAGCTATGACCATCACATCAACCAAAGGGACGGCACCTTTATGTCCTCCAAACGCGACGCGGAGGGGATCGGCATCCATTCGGTCTGCAGAATAACCGAAAAATACAATGGTTTTTCAAGCTTCCACTACGACCACCATTTGTTTGAAGCCTCTGTCCTGTTAAATCCTGCAACGCCAACAGCCTGAAAAGCACAAAAAAAGAACGCCCTTTACGGCGTTCTTAATCTATCAAAATTCAGGAGGCCCGGCCTTTTATTTAAAGCTTTTCTTTTTCCAAAGGTGTTTCCGGCGGATATTTGAGGCTCTTTGGTAAAATAAGGTAAAGCACCGCGATGATCCCCGCAGTGGCAATGACATCAAAAACCTTGATGACCATGGTGCCGATAAAGCATGCCAGCACCCAGGGGATCCCTGCGGATATTGCCAGGTTGTAGAAATAAATCTCCCACGGATGGGTCAGGGTTCCGCCGGTCTGCCAGATACTGAGCAGCGCGGATAAAACCCCTGTGACTAAGACCAGAAGCCCCATGGTCGGAAGGGTGCGCTTCCAGTCGAGCTGTCCGTTCCGGCGCATGTTCACACCCACCACCAGCGCGGCTGACGCGCTGACCGCATAAAAGATCAGCGAGCTGCTGCTGTAGTTAAACACCGCCAGGCCAAAATTATTCACAAGCCCCACGATAAGGCCCGCTGCCGGTTCCAGCAGCAGGGCGGCTAAAACCGTGCCGGACATATCCAGCCAGAAGGGCAGGTTAAACTGCATTGAAAGAACATAAAGCAGCCGGTTCATCACAACGCCCAAAACCATGATGATTAAATAGCGCGTCTTGTTACTCATTCTGCTCCTCCAGTTCTTGCTCGATCACTTCGTCGAGGTTTTTCCCCTCCTTTTTTGCCTTTTCAAGGCGTTCCAGCTCCTTTGCACGTCCGATTTCATCCATAAAGCCAGCGGTAACGACACCGGCGGGCATTGCGATCACCGCGATACCAAAAAGGGATGAAATCATGCTGATCAGGCGGCCCACTGCGGTGACCGGGTACACATCGCCATAGCCGACGGTGGTCAGGGCTGTGGTGGCCCAGTAAAGCGCCTCGAAAAAATCGTCAAAGGTGTCCGGCTCATAGGCGAACATGGCCAGCGCCGAAACAAAGATATAGGCCAGGGCGATGATGAGCACATAGCCCAGGGTTTTGCGTTCATTTTTAAATACATTGGCCACGTAGGAAAAGGTTTTGGAGTAGTACAGCACCTTAAAGATACGCAGCACACGCAGAATCCTGAAGCCTGCCCCCAGCAGTCCGAGGGACGGCAGGATTGAGATCAGGTCGATCAAGGCCCAGGCGGTAAAGGGATAGGCCACAAATACCCAGGGCGAATGCTTTTTGATCTTGTAATCATAGGTCATCCAGTTAAAAATATAATCGGTAAAAAGAATATATACCGTGACGGTATCAATCATCACCAGGAGCTGGTTGGACTCCTTAAACATCAGCGGACAGATGCTGATAAAGGCGATGACCATGATAAAAATATCATAGTATTTGCTGATGACATCGCCCGGCTCTGCCTTTTTGACAATCTTATAAATCTGTTCACGCATAATATGAGGCCCCGATTCCTAGAACATATAGGCGGATACCGGCAGCAGGATATTCCCAACGAGCACAAAGAACAGGATGGTGTAAAACATGATGCGTCCGTAGAAGGCCGCAAAGTCACGGTCTTCATATTTGTTCCGGATCCGGTTGATGTTGATGATGGACAAGGCCACTGCCATGATCGTCATGATGCCAAAGATATTGACATATTCCAGGAGTCCAAGCTGCAGCGCATCGGGCAGCAGGTTCGCGCCAACCATGATATTGGTCACGGTACCAAAGAGGGCTGCCGGTATCATGCTGAGCGGATCGACCCGGTGGTAGGTACAGATAAACAGCGTGATCAATACCCAGGTGGTGGTGCCGACCAGGGCGATAAAGCACTTGACATAAAGGCCCATGCTGTCCCGGTTAAGCTCCAGGGCAGTGACATGCTCTGCGTTAATGATGCCGCCGATCATTTCAGGATCGCCATGATTGTCCTCATATTCAATCATCGTGGTGCCCGTCGCACTTCTGCGCAGGTCATAGCCTGAGATGCCAAGGGAGCCGTTGATTCCGCTGGCCTCATCATTTACAAAGACCACATCGTCTACCGGAAGCTCAGACTCGACATACATGCGCAGCTGGTGGGACTCCAGCGGGAACCGCCGGTTCCAGTAATTCTTGGTGATGGTCACATCACACCGCACCGCCTGGTAGTTGACACCATTCTCATGGTAATTCTTGACGGTTTCCATTTTATTCATGGTTCCTTTGTAGATGCGGAAATGCTTAGCCATATCAAGGCCGTCGTTGCCCTCCCACTTAAACCAGATCAATGCCACCACGCGGTAGTTGGAGTTTTTAAGGTTAATCTCTTTCAGGTTTTCGATGTAGGTCCCGACCATTACCTGGGTTGCATTCTGGTTAAACTGAGACGCTCTTTCCTCTACCTCTTTGGGGGTCTGCATCATGGAAACCCAGTAATCATCCTCTGCCTTCTTGTCGGTGTACATGGTGACTGCCGCCACTCCCAGAAAGACCGCCGCAACAATGACATAGGTGAAAAAGCTCATGAGCAGGCGCTTTTTCTGCCAGCCCTTTAGATCGCTGTACTTCATTTTCACACTTCTCCTCTCTTCTCAATAATCTCTATTTTGAACACCACTGCTGGGTATATCAAACATAAAAAGGGAGACAAGTTTTCCAAACTGCCGTATAACGGGAAGGGAACGCCATTGTCTCACTGTTACTCTTTTCATACAGCGCAGGCATTGCTTCCAGCATTACGTTGGATGAGAGGATATGTATTCACACTGTGAAAGCATATTGATGTAATGCAGAAACAACGCGCCGCGCTGTTATCTTAATGGATGAAAAGCGTTGGCTCTTCATTTCTTAAGATCATATTAATTGACAATCTAATCATACCTGTCTAAAAATACAGAATCAATACTCTTACCAAAAACGTGCCTTTTTTACCGATTTAGTATTCTGAATTTCCAGTCTTTTTTAACATAATATGTTAAAATTTGATTGCAACGACTATGAAAGGGGGATGTCTTTATGAAAATCGCAATCATCGACGATCTCAGAACAGAATGTGAACTGCTCTCCGAATACATCCGCCGTTACTGTGCCGATCACCAGCTTGATGCGGAGATCACTCTTTTTGAAAGTGGCAGCCATTTTCTGGAGTGCTTTGCCCCGCACACCTATGATCTTATTTTTTTGGATATTTATATGGATGGTTTAAATGGTATTGAAACCGCAGAAAAGATACGCAAGACAGACACAGACTGCCTGCTTATTTTTTCGACCACCAGTCAGTTTCACGCCGTAAAGGGGTTCAGAGTCCGGGCTTTTGACTACCTGGTTAAGCCTTACAGCTATGAGGTTTTTGAGGAAACCATGCGCTACTGCGACGAAACCCTGTTCAAGCAGAGCCGCTATATTGAGGTCAAGGAAGGCCGGACCCACGTAAAAATATTCCTGAAGGATATTGTTTATACGGATTACTCCAACCATTACATCTATATCCACAGTAAACAGCGCATTGTAAAATGCTACATGCCTTTTTCGGATTTTTCAGCGCTGCTGCTGCCCTATCCTCAGTTTGTGAACTGTTACCGGAACTGCATCGTAAACATGGATGAGGTGGATGTGCTTGACGAGAAGGATTTCGTCATGCTTTCCGGCGAACGGGTGCCCATTAACCGCAGCCTGCGCACCGAGATTCGCCAGCGCTATGCCAATTATGAATTTGACAAACTAAACCGGAGGCTTTGATCTTGGACGCCCGAATTGCCATTGTCATCAGCCTTACCCAGCTTGTTCCCAGTTTCTTTGTTTTTTTTGCTGTCTTTATCGAGCATACGCGCGTCCCCAAGTGGGTTTGGTTCGTTGCGGTTCTCTCCGTGATCGCCTTCAGCGCGTTTATCGTCAGTGTTTATTTTACCCCGGACAGCGTGCTTTACAGTGTCCGGGGCGGGTTGGCAGGGATTTTCCTGATTTATGTGGTGCTGATGAGTCTTCTCTGTACCCGGAACAATTACTTTACCAACCTTTTTGTCCTGTGCTGCTTAACCAATTACAACAATTATATCCAGCTTCTGGCAAAGATTTTCACGATTGTGTTGAATAAGCAGTCTGGTTTTTTTGACTACCCGGTGGATTATACCATCACCCTTGTTCTGCTGGAGCTGGCGGCGTTTCCGTTTCTGTTCTGGTTTATGCAGAAAATCATCCGGCCAGTCATCCAGCAGACCGGCGGTATGCCCGCCTGGCGGTACCTCTGGATTATTCCCGTATCCTTTTACTGCATTTTCTGCATTGGCCTTTACCCAACCTTTACCGACAGCAGCCTCGTCTGGCATAACAGCCTGTTTCTCCTGCCGGTGGCGTGGATTATTGGAACGGTTATGACCTATTACATTGTCATGCGCACCCTGCTGGAGAGCTTCACCAATTCCAGGCTGCAATCCAAGCTGAGCGTCATGGACCTTCAGATTGAGTTTCAGAAGGAGCAGTACGAGCAGCTTCAGAAAAACATCGAGGATACACGGGCCGCAAGACACGATCTGCGGCATAACCTGCTGGCGCTTAAGGGCTATGCCGACCAAAGGGATACCGACGGCCTGCTCCGGTACATCAACCACTATCTGAAAATACTGGATACCGATGAGGTTACGGCTTTCTGCGAAAACTATGCGGTGGACACCATGCTGCGCTATTACTATCTGCAGGCACGCAAGGCCGGCGCCGAGGTGACCATCACTGTCAACCTGCCCAAGGAGCTGCCCATCGCCGAAGTGGACGCCTGTGTGGTTCTCGGGAATCTTTTGGAAAACGCGCTGGACGCCTGCGCGCTGCAGAAGCAGCTCCACCGCTTTATTCATATCAGCATCGGCATTGCCGGGCAGCGCATGGTGGCGATCAACATCAGAAACAGCTATGAAAATGATATCCGTCAGGAAAAGGACCGGTTTTACTCGACCAAGCGTGACGGCGAGGGCATCGGCCTGACCTCTGTCCGCCATATTGCTGAAAAACACCAGGGCTTTGCCCACTTTGATTACACCGACAATATTTTTAAGGCTTCGGTTCTGCTGATGCCGGACAGCCAATAAAAAACTCCTGCGAATGTGCAGGAGTTTTTTTTAATAATGGCTTCGATAGGACCAGGCAAAATGCATACAGACGAAAGCGCATTTCGCCCTTTCCATAAAAATTCCCCGTTTTATGGAAAGGAAACAGCATTAAAAATCAACAGCCGGCGCTCTGGATAACACCGGCCTTCCAAAAGCATCATATGGAGGCACGTTTTGGAATACGATCAAAATGAATCGGACCGACGCTTTCGGTCTGTTTTATGTATCAGCCTTGGCTGCCAAAAATTGGAATTGTCAAATTTAGTCTGCTCTTATTTTCTGATGCCGCCCCCCTGTTTGAGATTGTGAAGTATGGCCAAGGGGGGCCGGTCCGCCGGCCGCAGTGGTGAAAATGATAATGTTAAAAGCGTGTTATTTTTTTGAACCAGTTTGCCCACTTCAAGGTGATGAAGCGGTTTGGAGGAGTCCCAAAATCACAGCCCCGCTGGTTCGGCAGGACTACTCCTCATGACTGTGTTCCATAGCACAGCCATAGATACCGGCGCCATCAGAAAAATCAGAAACAGCTGATGTGTCATGAGACCGCTTAATAAAAATCTCATCTCCCCATCAAAAACAGTTGGCTGCATTTTTTTACAAGAACACAGCGAAAAACTTGTTTTCATTATAAAAATGAAAATAAACAGCACAAATGGAGCGTCTACAGCCAGACCAGAGATTTGAATTGGTATGGATGAGAGGATTTTATACTTGTTTTCACAAATATAGCCAAACCTCTGGAATGGCGGGTGTGCTTATCTCAAAAGGCATGAGCATATGGGGCTCTTCCTTTTGTGATCCATCGGATGACTAAATTATAGCACTCTAAGTCACCTTATTGTAAATTATTACGGTAAAAAATTATCCGTTTCGGTAAAACCTGAGACAACCATGACGGTTTGGGTAAATATACAGAGAATCGTCAAACGCTGCGCCGCACTTGCTTATCCACCCCTTTTCCATTATAATGTAACGGAATACACAGACAGGAGATGACATTTTGAACGCTTTCAGCAAAAAAATCTATCTGGAGCTGCCCGCACCCGGCCCAGGGGACATCACCGCCGACCGTGAGCGGCTCCTGCGGGGCCTTGAGGCTGTCTTTTCACCGCTGGCGCTTTCCTATAAAACCTATAAAAAATACGCGGCGGTCTGCCGCGAAGCCAATTTCAGGATCACCTGCACCCTGGTTTACGCCGGTACACAGTGGGAGCTTATGCGCATTGAGGCGGGCGACACAACCTCTGAAAACTACGGGCTGGCCGTGGATCTTGGCAGCACGACGGTTATCATGCAGTCCATCGACTTAAACACCGGACAGATCCTGGCAGAGAAAAGCCGCTTTAACGAACAGATTGCCTACGGCGATGAGATTCTAAGCCGCATCTTTTATACAAAGGGCCGGCCAGACCATCTGGATACCCTTCAGGCAAGCACGGTTCATACCCTCTGCGCCCTTCTCGATGACCTCTCAGCCCAAACCGGCATTGCGTCCGAGGCCTACAGCATCATGATGGTATCCGGCAATACCACCATGACCCATCTTTTCCTCGGCATTGATCCCTGGCCGATTTTTGAGCTTCCCTTTACGCCAATGTTTAACCACACGGGCTTTATCCCCGCTGAGGATCTGGGCCTGCCCACCGGCGGATTGGTTTACTGCATGCCCTCGGCGGCCAACTACCTGGGCGGCGACATCATTAGCGGACTGCTGGCAGCCCGGCTCGACGAGCAGAAAAAGCCCTCGCTCTTTATCGACATCGGCACCAACGGCGAGATGGTGCTGGGCGATGAAAGCTTCCTGATCGCCGGGGCTGGCGCGGCCGGGCCGGCCCTGGAGGGCGGTATCAGCAAAAGCGGCATGAAGGCCGGGCCGGGCGCCATTGACCATGTGTCCATTGCAGACGGCGTTCTGTCTTTTACCACGGTCGGCAATGCGCCGCCTAAGGGCATCTGCGGCTCCGGCATTGTGGATCTGCTGTCGGAAATGCTGCTGAACGGCTGGATTGATTTCTCCGGAAAGCTAAACCCGGATGCCACCGGCCGTATCGTCACCACCGATGACGGCTGTGCCCTGCGCTACGCGGACGCGGATAAAACAGCTGACGGCGAGCCCCTCTTTTTTAACCAGACCGACATCACCCAGTATCTGGATACCAAGGCGGCCGCCAACACCATGGTGGCCTATCTTCTGGAGGCTGCGGGCATCGGCCCGGGAGACATTGACCGGGTCTTTATCGCCGGGGCTTTCTGCGCCCATATCAACCTGGAGGCCGCGGTTAATATTGGCCTTTATCCTGACCTGCCGCCCGAGCGCTTTACCGTTCTGGGCAACAGCTCGCTGACCGGCGCCCGGACACTGCTGCTGGACTATACGCTGCTGGAGACCGTCCACACCTTTCAGCAGAGCATCCACTATCTGGAATTTGGCGCGGCATCGGACTTTCTGACCCGTATGTTCGCCGCGCGCTTTCTGCCCCATACCGACCTGAGCCTTTATCCTTCGGTGCGTCTTCGTTTGAAAGAACACGGCGTCCTGCGCTGAGCATAAAAAATCCCACGAGCCCTCGTGGGATTTTTTGCTTATTTCGATCTTTTTTCAGGCATTTCCAAGCCCTCCAGGGCACGGTTGATAAAGGCGTTAAAGGGCTTGATACGTCTGAACACATCCACGGCCTCGTCCAAAAAGGCCTGCCGGTCCAAAAACAGGGCGTCCTCTACCGGGTACTCCACATACCAGGACTTATGCTTTAAGAGCTCGCCGCAGGGGTGCGCTTTGTCATAGCCCCGCGGCACATTCTTCAGCTTTTCACCCCGCAGGATCAGCTTTTCAGAGAAGGCGGGGCTGTCTAAAATCTCCTGAAAGGCCCCATCCCCTGTGGCGATCTGTTCGCGGATGCGCCTGGTGATTTCCGGCATCTTGGAATGAAAGACACCACCGCCCAGAAAAATCTGGCCCGGCGCCACAAACAGATAGTCTCCCACGGGCACCATGCCCCTGCCCTGCGGCGTAATATGCGCCCGGAAGGACGGCGCGTAGGGGCTTTTATCCTTGCTGAAGCGGGTGTCCCGGTTCAGCCTGAAAACCAGGCTGCCGGGGTTTACCAGGCCCAGGCCCGGCTCGTCAGGCAGCATCTTCTCCATTAAATCCGAAAGAAGGCTGACAAAGGCGGCGCGGGCCGCCTTGTACTCGGGCTGGTGGCCGTGCATCCATTCCAGGGAGTTGTTATCCCGCAGCTGTGCCAGAAAATCCAGTATTCTTTCATTGTCGTTCATCTTAGATTCTCCCTGCTTTCTGAATTGAGGCCATCGAATCCGAAGCCACCAGGCTGTCGATAAAGGCCCGGGCATTTTCCGGCACGCGGTACTCCGGCAGGCTTTCAAACACACCGGCCAGGACATCCATGTTTTCCATTTCTTTTTTACAGACTTCCAGGGCGCTGTACTCCAGGTTTGCCGGGTTCAGGCGCTTCTGCCCTACGGCGTAGCCAAGGCGCTTATGGCAGGCGCACATGCCGCTGCCGCTGAGGCCGCAGTATTTTTTCAGGAAATCATTGACCTGCCTGCGGATACGGGAGAGCTTCTGCCGGTAATTTTCCGGCGTGGTGTCAAAAACGGCTGCGCCCATGGCGCTGTCGATCCTGAACATGGCGCCCAGCACATAGATACAGCGGCTTTCCGCGTCCAGGCACTGCAGCATGACATTGGTACAGGAGCGCTTCAGCTCCTCTGCCAGAAGCCCGGCGTCCACCCCGGCCTGGGGGTCCGGGCACTGCTCGGCCATCCCCTGCTCAATATCGCGGGCATAAAAATCAAAGGTGAGGGGCTGACGGTCGAACCGTGAGCGGCGGTAGTCGACCAGATAGTTTTTGGCAATGCGGTAAACCCAGGTGGAGAAAAGGCTCTCGCCCTTAAAGGATGACAGGCTTGTCATGACCCGGATCATGATCTCCTGGGTGGCGTCCTCGGCGTCCTCAATCATGCCCATCATCCGCAGTGACAGGTTAAAAACCATATCCTGAACCGATTCCAGCACGGTCCCCAGGGCTTCCTTATCTCCCTCCAGGGCACGCCGGATAAAAGTGTTCATCTCTTTTTCTGAAATCATTGTGTTTCCTCCTTTATGCTTCTTATACTGGATTAGACGACCGCCAAAGCCTGTTGTGACAAAATTTAAGTATTTTTTTCTTTTTTTCGCCTCAATAAAAAGAGCCGCCGCCAGGCCGCTCTCACTGTTCTCTATCCGGCGAACACATAGCCGTTCTTACTGTTTTTCTTGCGCTTATACAAGGCCAGGTCGGCCGAACGGATCAGCCCGCTGTAGGTATTGCCGTTGTCCGGCGCCAGGGCAATGCCGATACTGACGGTGATCCTGCATTCGGGAATATCCATGACGGGCTGTACAACGCTCTCACAGAACTGCTGCGCGGTCTGGCGGATGCTTTCGTGATCGTCGGTCTTTTGCGCAAAGACCACAAACTCATCGCCGCCCACACGGCCCATGACGCTCTGTCCGCCAAAGCTCTGGCGGATGCGGTCGGACAGGACCTTGAGCACGGTATCGCCTGCCAGATGGCCGAACACGTCATTAATCTCCTTAAAATCGTCGATGTCGATCATCATCAGAACGCCCCCAACACCCTGCTCCAGCCGGGTGTTGATTTCCTGCTCGGCGCTGACTCTGTTTAAAAGGCCGGTTAGAGAGTCTAACTGGGCCAGCCGCCTGAGCTCGTTGGTTTTCTGCTCGAGGGCGTGGCGGAATTCCTCGTTGCGCTTTTCCGTAATGGTTTTAGGGAAAAACTCGCCCTCCAGCTGCTCAAAGTTGGGCACGGAGTGGTGCAGATGAACCACCTTAAAGGTATCGCCGCTGACCCGCAGGATCAGGGAAAAGCGGGTGTGCATGGCTGCGACCAGGGGGTTATCACTGGCCTCGTGGGCGTCAAAGCCTCCAAAAACAACGACAAGGGTATCGCTCATGATCCGGGCCTCATACCACTGGTCGTCGATGGTAAAATGCCCGTTCCACTCCTCTTCCTCACCCAGGAGCGCTGCGTGAACCTGTTCCAGACTATAACAGATTTCGCCGTCTCCGGTTCCAATATAGGAAGCGTTATCATCAAACACCTTTGTCAGCTTCAGAAGATCGCGGTTGATGAGATAATCCTCCCATACGGATTTTGCAAAGGCAATGGCCTTTTCCTCAATCTTTTTCATATACAGGCTCCTCAAGTTTATCATTATATCTATTATACAGTGCTTTGATGCCCGGGGCAAGGTTTAATTAGACTGCAAAGCCGTCATCTGGGTCGATCCGGCCTCTTTCAGGCCGGGGTACGCCGTTTCGACGTATCCCAGCGGTCTGGGAAGCGGCCAAGGGCAAGACTGCGCTTTTTATCCAGATAAGAAAAAAGGTCCAGGCGCTGTGGTACACGGCCAGGAACCCTGCTGCTTTACCGGAACAGCCGGACACTGGAAAGATAAAGCATCCGCTTGAGTGAAGAAGCTGCCTGCCCGCGTGCAGGCCCGCAGGACGCTTTTTTCTTCCTTAGGTAAAAAGCTTCGTCTCTCAGTTTCTACTGCACGGGGTACGCCGTTTCGACGTATCCCGGAGCGTTTGCCATATAAAAAGCAGGAAGGCTTCTGGGGGGAAGCCTTCCTGCTGGCTGTTAAATGTTTACGGTTTAATGTTAAAAATTTTTTTGAAGGGTTATTTTCTTTTAAATTATTGATTCATTGATGAGTAGCCGGCGGCAGTGTACCGCCGGCCGTAGAGGGGTGATCATTTCACTTGGAGAATGAAATCATCGGGTTACGCATCAGACTATGCGTCCAGCTTGCCTTTGCGGTGTGCTTTAATATACTTACTACAGTAGTTGTCCTTGCCCAGAAGCGCTGTGGAGGTGATAATATCCGCCATCATCTTGCCGTTGGTGGGGTCAAGCACATAGCCATCCATCCCCAGGGTCATTGTCTGGACTACAAACAGCCGGTTCAGTATACTGCGGTTCGGCAGGCCATAAGAAATGTTACTTAAACCGCACATGAAGTGTACATCGGGGTAATCCTGCCGGATCTGCCGGATGGTGTCAAGCACCTCTTCCCCGGCGCTGGTAACACTGCTGATCGGTTTGACCAGCGGGTCAAAGTACATGTCGTCATCGGCAATGCCCTCGGCCTTGAGCTTGGCGTAAAGGTTCTTAACGACCTTCATGCGGTCTGCTGAGGTTTCCGGCATACCCGTGGAATCCATGCACAGCACGACGATTTTGGCGTTGTACTTTTGAATCAGGGGAAGTACGGACTCGTAACGCTCGTCCTCGTCAGAGATGGAATTGATCATGGGGCGGCCGTTCTTACACAGGGCCAGGCCCACGTCCAGTGCCTTGGCGTTGGGGCTGTCAATGCACAGGGGGGTGTCTACCTCGTCCTGGACAAGGTTGACCAGCCATTCCATTATTTCCAGTTCATTTTTGACCATATTACCGCAGTTTACGTCAATATAGGTCGCGCCGGCGTCTGCCTGCTTTCGGGCAAGCTCCCGGATGAACGCTTCATCTTTGTTATTTACCGCCTCCTTAACCGCGGGGCGGCTGGTGTTAATGAGTTCACCAACAATTGTCAGCATCTGAAATGCCTCCTGTTCGTCATATTTTATGCTAATCTTCTGTCTGCTACATGGCCATCATGCGGTCACAGAGCTCAACCGCGGTGGAGGCGTCTTCAGAGTAGCCGTCCGCTCCCACATCATTGGCAAATTCCTGTGAGATGGGCGCGCCGCCGACGATGATTTTCACATCGCCCCGGATGCCAGCGTCGTTGATGACCTTGATGGTATCGTCAATTTTCATCATGGTGGTGGTCAGCAGTGAGGACATGCCCACAATGTCTGGTTTGTGTTCCTTGATGGCGGCCACAAACTGGTCCTCCTTCACGTCCACGCCCAGGTCGACCACGGTGTAGCCGCGGCTTTCCATCATCAGAACGACCAGGTTTTTACCGATGTCGTGCAGGTCGCCGTTGACCGTGCCGATGATGACCTTGCCCTTGGTGGGCATATCGGCGTCGGTGATTAAGGGCTTAACCACCTGCATGCCCTCGTTCATGGTATCTGCGGATTCCATGACTTCCGGCACAAACATCTCGCCGCTTTTAAACAGCGGGGCCACAATGTTCATACCGCCGATGAGGCCGTCGTTGATAATGACGGTGGGGTCGATGCCCTCGTCCACTGCCTTCTGTACCAGGCCCTTGATCTCATCCAGTTCGCCGTCTAACACACAGTTTTGAATATCTTCTAAGATTGCCATTTTTATATCCTCCGATTTTTTTATTCCTGATTAAAGATTAAAGCTGTTTACCGTACTTTTCGCATCCCCGGCGTGCCCTGTGTAAGGCCCCCGCCGGAGAGGGATTATCCAATTTTATCGTGAAATTTTACCGTTGTTTTAGAATATTAAGCCTTTAAGCCATAGCCCTCAGGATGCCATTTGTCCATGTCCAGCTCGGGTTTGATTTCGGCGTAGAACTGTTCCGGATCGTCTGGAATCTTGTCCACGGCTTTTTCCATCTTGTCGAGCCATTTCATGTCGCGGCGGTCTGCCTTGACCTTTTCGGCCTTGATGGCGTCGCGCAGCTCATTAATGGTCAGCTTGGCGGCCAGCTTGGTTCTCAGGAAGTTATCCTGCTCCTTGACCAGCTCGCCGGCGATCTTAAGCACAACGTCCGGTCTCAAAACCCATGCCTGCACGTCCAGCGGCGCGTCGGACTCGGTGAGCAGGTCGCGCATGATCAGGCCCTGGCCCTTTTCCTTGGCCACGTTCATCAGGCGGCAGTCGTACACGAGCTGTTCCATCCCTACCACAGGCGCCATCTCGGATAACAGCTTGACCTGCTGGATGGATTCATTACTCCAGGTATCGGCCACGGCTGCCGCGATGTTGCCCACCGGGCTTAAATGCGCGCCCGCCGCGCTCTTGCCTTCCATGGCGATGGGGCTGCCGGTGATGGCCTTGAGGTATGGCCCTTCGTAAGCGCAGTCCTTGCTTGGCCCGACCGCGCCCTGTTCAAAGGCGACTAAGGCTCTCGGCACTGCCACGACACGCATGACGGCTGCGAACACATGGGGGATAAAGCCTTTTTCGGCCAGCACCATGGCGGTGTTGGCAAAGCCGCAGGCCGAGTCGCCCGCCGCGAAGCAGCCGTTGGCATCGGATAGTTTAACCAGGTTGCCCCAGAGGTATTCCATGTCCCGGCAGCCCAGGACGCCCATGGCGAAGATGGCCTTGCGGATATCGGCCTTTACCAGGGCTTCGTCATTGATTTCCTTGCCCCCGGTCGATTCGATGGACAGGAAGTCTGAACCGTCCTTGGCACACTGTTCGTACAGCTCCAGCATGGTATCCCAGTATTTTCCGCCGCGCATCACCGGAGGACGGCTCATTTCGCGCAGGTCGTTGGGGGTTGTTCTCAGGGCGGCCTTGAGGCCGTACTTGTCTGCTGCTTCCTTGATGCTGTTGATCAGGATGCGGTTGGCGTCGATCCCATACTGGGGGTGCTCGGTAAAGTCCGGCACGGTTTCAAATTCGACGAGTACGCCCGGGGCGTAGAGCTCTGCCGCCCGTTTGAGCACGCCGTCGATGATGTTGGAATAGATGCCCAGCGCCTTGTCGATGGTCGCGTCATTGACATCCATGCCAGGGAGCGTGAAGTTGATTTCCGGATAGACGGTGCCGCCGCCGATGACCATGCCGCTTTTGGTGGTGACAGGGTTCGGGCAGGTGCCGTAGATAAAATCATCCAGATGATTAATTGCCAGTTTATCAAATTTCTTTGCCATTTTTGTATCCTCCACTTTTTAGTTCGTTGAATGCTGAAGGGAGTCCTTGTAACAAGGGTTGATGACGATGAACCCGGCCATCTCCACCAGGCGCCGGAAAATCGCGTTTCCGTCCTCCTGTCCATCTCCATAAACAGGGCCAAGGGTGATAGCGCCGGACTTCAGATCATCCAGTCCGCTGCCGACGACCGGTTCCAGCCGGTTTTTCACTTCTCTAAAAAGCTGGCCCGCCAGTAATAAATCCCCGGCGAAGTACTCCCCAGCCTCAAAAAGTGTTCCGACCCGCTCCGTTCCCCGCCGGCAGGCCTCAATCACACATAATCCTTCTTCCCTCGATGGATCTAAAGCTAAAAATTCTTCAACAAACACCATGAGCTTTTCATCTTCCAGATTCGCCATCAGATTTGTGACTACTTTAAATTCCATAAGAGCCTCCCTAATCCTAAATTACACCTTTTAAAAGATCTCTCTAACTCTTTAATACACTCCTCTTGATTGAAATATACATCCTTATAACCCCGCGGGTCTTATTAAATAATTATTTATGTTATTATCATACACCCATCGGGGACATCTGTCTTTGGACGATTTATATATTTTTCGGTAATATCTTGCTTTTTATAATTATCTTACTAAAAAACCATCAAAAAAAGGCTTTATTCTTTTAAAATAAAGCCTTTTTACATGATCAGTGCTTGTGGTGGTGGTGCTCGTGTCCGTGCCCGTGGTGGTCGTGGCAGATGGGGCAGGCCTCACCGTCGTCGTGGTGATGGTGCCCGGAGGCTTCCTCGGTAAAGGCCTCGGTCACACGCATGACCACCTGCGAATAGTCCTTTTCCACCAGCAGCCAGGAAAGGTTCAGGCACTTGCGGCTTTCCTCGGCGGAAATGCCGCTGACCAGTGAATTGATGATCATCTTCACCTGGCGCGAGGCCTCCTGCCCGCCGGTATACTCGTGATGCACGCCGGTCAGGGCGTTGACACAGCTGAACTTGATAAAGGCCGTGTCCGAAAGCTCTGCCAGCCCTTTGATATGGCCGATAAAGGTCCCCTCCTTCTCAGAGATGCGCCTGGCGTACACACCCATGAGGCTGCCGATCATTTCCTCCCATTCCTCTGGCGTCATGGGCGCATCGGACTGGAACTGAACCTGAAAAACCGCTGGTATAAAATCATTTTGATACATTATTTTCTCCTGCCTAACGGACTAAGTATGTCTTGAATGCCGGTGTCAGCCCGCTGCTGACATCCATCTTAAAGACCGGCAGCCTGTCCTCCAGGCCCCGGATCATGCCCTCCGCCTCGCGCACCGCGTCTTTGGGGGCTTCGTCGATTTTGTTGATCACCACTGCCCGGGCCAGGCCCAGAGAGCTTTTCAGCAGGCTGTTCAGCCGTACCCGGTACAGGTCTACCCGCAGCGGATCAAAGATAAACACATTGCGGATATCCTCGGGGGTATAGCCGCAGTTTTCCATGGACGGGTACATCGAGGCCGGATCGGCCATGCCCGAGGGCTCAAACAGAATATAGTCGATGCCGTCATATTGCTCCAGAAGATGGTTGATGGTGGCCTCCAGGGTCACCTTCAGCGTGCAGCACACACAGCCCCCGAACAGGTCCAGCACATCATAGCCCAGCTTGCGCATCTGCCGGTTGTCGATGCCCACCTCGCCAATCTCATTGACGATGATGGCGCACTTTTTATTTTCAGCGGCCAGCAGCTCGATGGTTTTGAGCAGCATGGTCGTTTTGCCGGAGCCTAAAAACCCTGTAAACAGGATGATGTCCGGTCTTTTTTTATCCATTTTTCACACCTCACTTGTCCCAAAATAGCCGCTGTCCCTGCCCAGAATCTGGTTGACCACGTCGATGGCCCCAAAAATATCCTTGCCGTAGCCGTTGGCGCCCACCTCGTCGGCAAAGTCCTGGGTCACAGGACCGCCGCCTACGATGATCTTCACCTGGTTCCGCAGGCCTTCGTCGGTCACCTCACGGATCACGTTGCGGATCTCGCCGATGGTGGTGGTCAGCAGGGCGGACATGGCTAAAATATCCGGCTTTGATTTTTTGATGGCGGCCACAAAGGTGGCGGGCGGCACATCAATGCCCAGGTCAATGACCTCATAGCCCTCGCCCTGGAGGCTCCAGGTCACCATGTTTTTGCCGATGTCGTGCAGATCGCCGGCCACGGTGCCGATGACCACCGTGCCCTTGTGCTGGCTCACCGCCCTTGTGAGCAGGGGCTTGAGCACATACAGGCTGGCGTGCATGGCCCGGGACGACATCAGCACATCGGGGATGTAGATCTCCCCTTCCCTGAACTCCCGGCCGATTTTGTCCATGGTCGGTATCAGGGCCTTCTTAATGATGGCCTCCGGGCAGATTTCACGCGCCAGGGCTGTCTCGGTTTTGCCCTTCACATACTCTGCGTCGCCGTCCACCAGGCCCTGCTGTATTTCCAAAATAATCTGATCCATGCGCTACCTCCCTTTACACATGTTTTTCGTGACTACCGGCTCTGCCTGAACTGTGTTGGCGTCATGCCCTCGTTTTTCTTAAACACCTTTGAAAAATAACTCGCGTCGCTGTAGCCCAGCCGCACGGCGATCTCGTCGATTTTATACCGCGGGTTGCCCAGCATCTTTTTGGCCTCCTCCAGCTTGACCCGGGTCACATAGTCCATGACGGTCATGCTCTGGCTCTCCTTAAAAATACGGCTGACATAGTAGGGGCTCAGATAAACCGAATCCGCGATTTCCTCAAGGGTGAGGTTGCGGTTGTAATGGTTGCGGATAAAGCCCTTGATGCCCTCGATGGCCGAGCGGTTTTTAGACTTGCTGTTGGTCTGAAGCGCCTCAAAATAGCGTTCCAGCACCTTCAGCGCCGCGGTGTTGATGTCCTCGGTCGAGTAGCAGGTGCCAAGCTCCTGCATAAAGGCCGCGTTGATGGCAATGGGCATCTCCGAATTGACGCCAGCCTCCACCGACGCCCGGGAAACCACCACCGCCAGCTCAAAGACCCGCGCCCGCACCACAGCCAGGTTATCCTGCCCGGCTTCAGCAAAGATGTCGGCCAGCATGACCTTGAAAATTTTGCGGCATTCGTCCAGATCGCCCAGCTTGATCTTGCCGATCAGGCTTTTTTCCTTTTCGATGTAATAGTTCAGGCTCTGGCTGTTCAGCTTTTCCTCCAGGCTTTTGCGGGTGGCGATCTCATCGTTCAGGAGCGTCTGCTGCAGCTGAAGCTCTTTTTTGCGCTGCATGCTCTGCCAGGCCGCGTTCACAATGTAGTTAGCCATGACGGACAGCAAAGACGCTGCGCTCTGCACCTTTTCACCCGACACCACCTGCAGCTCCTTGGCCGCTTTAAACAAGGGCTCAAAGTCGTCGGTGAGCACCCGGTTCATCTCCTCCAGCTCGATCCAGAAAAATTCCTCGGGCTCCCACATGAGCACCTGCCCGCAGATCACGCTGCCCAGATGCTCGCCGTCCACGATGATGGGCGCCGCCCATTCCACCAGGCCGCCGGGGCAGCGGAAAATATAGGGCTCGTTAAACAGGGCCGCCTGCTTGCCCGCCCGGGCGTAGGCGCCCTTGCAGCGCTGGATGCCCTTCTGCTTTTCAAGCTTCCAGATCAGCTGGCAGAAGCTGCAGTTGATCTGGGCGTCCGCCTTTGTGAAAATCGAGCGCCCTCCGGTGTCCACAATGTTGGCGGTCAGGCCCGTCACATTGGTAAAGGCATCCAGAATCTCGACCAGCAGATTTTTATCCACGAGCTGCAAAAGGTGCGCCCGTGTGGACGTTCCGCTCTGGCCCGCCCCTGCAACGCCGTTTTTCATTTCCAAGCCTCCTTGATTTTCGTTTTCATCTGATGCTATCTTTCTATCTATAGTTATATAACAAAAAAGGCGCTGTGGATAGGAAATTTCTTGTCATTTCCTGTACTATTTTGTGCTTCCTTTATGGCATAGAAAAAGCGGCAGAGGACACGCGGGTCCTTTACCGCTGACGCTGAGCAGGCTGTCAGAGCCTGCCCTTAATATTTTTCATAATGCACCCGGTCTTCTTCGTACCGCGATTCCACCTCATAGGGCCGTTTGGCGTAGCCAAAGGGAAGAATGGCATAGGGGCGGATGTTCTCCGGCAGCTCAAAGACCTTTGTGATGTGGTCCATGCGCTCCTTAAGTGGGGCCACGCCCAGCCATACCGCACCCAGCTCCTGGCTCACAGCCTCTAAGAGAATGTTTTCGCAGGCAGCGGCCATATCCTGCTCCCAGTGCTCAGGAAAGCGCATTTCATTGGTATTGCCCAGCGCCACGATGGCGGCTGGCACCTTGGCCACAAATTTGGCGTAGGGATCGGTTTCGGACAGCTGCTCCAGTGTCTTTTTATCCTCGACCACAATAAATTCCCAGGGCCGCTGGTTTCCTGCTGACGGCGCCTGCATGGCGGCCTTTAACAGCATTTCTATTTTTTCCTTTTCGACCGGTGCGTCCTTAAAAACCCGCACGCTGGCGCGGTTAAAAATCTCGTTCATATCATATCCTCCTATGTGTTAAGCTCTTATAACTATTATATACCCAATTTCAAAAAAGGAAATGAAAATTTTTAAATTTTAAGCCGTTTTTTTCAAATAAAATCACGGATGCTTTCGGCCGGGACGCTGGGGCCGCCTGCCGGGCTTTCCTCGGCCAGGGTCTGAACAGCGGTTACCGCTGAGGCGGCAGCGCTTCCACGGCTCTGAAGGAGCGTCTGTGTGGATTGAAACAGCCCTGCAAGGGCAGCAGTCATTAAAATCAACAGTGCGAGCACCATAATGGTCAGCTGGTCTGTCTTTTTGGTTTTTGTCATTTCGTACACCCCCAAGGTTTATTTCCTAAATCTGTCCTCAGTATAACAGATCATTGTGATCTTTCTGTGAATAAATTCTGAAATCTTTCTGAAGATTCAGATTTCCACATGGATATAGCCGCTGTGGTAATAGGGCAGCACATTGAGCCCGCAGTCCTCTGCCCCGGCGGCCAGATCGCCCACAGCCACGCCCGGGCAGTACAAATCCGCGGCGCAGCCCCGCTTGTGAAAGGACCAGCTGACGCCTCCGACCTCCTCGTTGCGGGCCTCACACCGCACGCCCGAGGTGATGATGACAGGCTGCCCGAAAGAACAGCGCAGGGCTTCGAGCTTCTCTAAAAGCTGCGGCGCCATTTCGCAGGGCCAGCCGTCACAGTAGCCCGGGCAGTCGCATCGGTATTCCGACATGGCAAAGTGGGGCGTGGCCATCACAGCCGGCGTCTCTGTCCCGGCACTGTCCGGCGGAACGCCCGCCTCCCCCTGAGGCGTTGAAAAATCTGGTTCTGGGGGCTTTTCCGGTTCTTCCGGAGCCGTTGGCCGTATTGCCGGCTGCTCCGGTATTTGAGTGTTTTGAGGGCTTTTAGCGGCAAGGCTTCCCAAAAACACCAGCGAAACCGCCGCGCACACCAGGACCAGTCCGACGGCAAGGGGTCTTTTCAATCTTTCCATATTATTCCTTTCTGTTTTATCCATGAAAAAAGGGGCTTACGCCCCCAGAAGTGCCGGCCGCGCCGCTTCTTTTACGCGGCCTCCTCAATGACCACATCGGTCTTGGTGGTGTCGGTTCTCACCGCCCCGGTTACCTTGACCAGGCCAAAGCCGTCGGGTAAGAAAGCGCCCTGGTCCACAATGGCCTGAGCCCCTGTCTTGACCTCGGCATCGGTGATGCCCTCCTTGTAATCGGGAATGGTGATCTTAAACTCCTTCCCGTCCGCGCGCTGAAAATAGATGGTTAAATCCTTGCTGGTTGTTGCTGCCATGTTTGTTTCCTCCTGTTGTTTTAATTTTAGTACCGGTCTGCGGCACGATAGGGGCGTCGCGCCCTGCCTTTAGGCTGTAGGGAACCACGCCCCCGTGGTTCCGCGCTGTTTTCCATTGAGAACCTGTTGAAATCACTATGCGATTTCAACCAGTTCCTCCGCCGTCACCTTCACCTGTTTTTCCCGGATGGGCTCCTGCATGCCGGCAATGGCCTTGGCGGTGTTCACAAAGGCGGCGTCGGTGACGGCCGGGTCCACATCGCCGTAGGTCTTAGAGGACTTGACGATCTTCCCCTCCCGTTCGCCGTGGTTGACGGTGATCTTCATGCCGACGGATTCTACACTTTTTTCAATGGTAGCCATTTTTCTTACCTCCTGAATTGTTTTTTGTGTCCGGCGTTTTGCCTTACACCTATACAATCCGTTTTGGCGGCACAAAAAGAACATCCTTCTTTTCAAAAAATCCTTTTTAAGCTTTCCCTAAGCTTTAACCGCTTTTCGGAGCTTTTCAAGGGCGCTCCGGCAGGCCCTGCTCATCACAGACGGGCTCACGCCCTCCGCCCTTGCCAGCTCGGCAAGCGTCCCCTTCTGCAGAAAAAAGTATTGAAAGGCAGCCTTCTGGCGCGGCGGCAGCTGCGCATAGGCCTCGAGCAGCCGCCGGTTTTGCTCCCTGTAAAGGCAGAGCGCCTCCACGTCTGTTTTTTCATCTAAAATCAGCTCGATGAGGGCAATGGCGCCGCCCTCCTTATTGATCTCACGGTCCAGCGATTCCTCCGGCGTGACAGACCGGTCAAAGCGCCCCTCGCGCCGCTTTTTAAAGTAATGGGTGAGTCTTGAGCGGACAAACACCTGAAAATAAACCCGGGCGTCCGGCTCAAAATCATGGGCGGCCTCCAGAAAAACACAGGCCGCGTCCTGGCAGGCATCCTCGTAATCCGCCGGATCGTACACATACTGTTTTACGATGGTCAGAATCAGCGGCTTAAAGCTCATGAGCAGCATTTCCCTGGCGGTCTGGTCGCCCTGGCCGGCTTTGCGCACCCATTCGTCCAGGGCGCGGTATTTTTCATCCTTCAAGTAATTCCCCCTTTCGGGCTGTCTTTCTAAAACAGCGCGTCATCCTCGCGGATATCCTGTATGGCAAACACCACCTCGGGATGGGTGCCCTGCAGGGCGGCCAGATAGTCGTTGAACTGATCCTCGGCCTCATCCGCATCCCTGGCGTAAAAGCCAACCCGGACCCGGCACTCTGCCGTGACCAGATAGGCCCGCTTTCTCCGCACCAGACTTCCTCCCATACCGTAACGATTTGTGGACAAACTGCACCTCCTGAATCATAAAAGATTAATAGATAATATTATTGAATAGATTATTAATGGCGGACACGGGCGTCCGTGATTCTGCCGCCACTTTTGCCATTTTGCCAATATTGCGGACATAGCTGTCCCCGAATCCGGATTTGTGAAATTTTCAGCCTGACTTATCCACATACCCGTAGACAAGGTTTTTTTCACCGGAAAGACTGTTAAGCACGACAGGGGCCACGTTGCCGGCAAAGGGCACCAGGGTATAAAAGCCAACCTGTTTGTTTTTAATGGCCCGCTGGTATTTCAGACGGCCCGAGGCCTCCAGCTCACTGCGGTAGCGGCGGATATGGCGTTCAGAGCATTTGAGTACCCGCTCGAGCTGCATGGGCCGCACCCAGAACTGCACCCGCCACAGCCACCGGCCATCCAGGTCCGGCAGGGCGCAGGCGTTGCACCGGTACAGCAGGTAATGCCACAGGGCGATGGCCCCGGGCGACAGCTTCTGCTCATTCGGCAGACCAGCGTGCCATTCATAAAAGGCGTCGAGCTCTGCGAAATAGTTTATGGCCTTCCCTCCTTATCCCAGGTTAAAAACCAGTCCACCAGACAGGCCTGCCCCCGGGGTGTTACACGGGTCACCGACCAGAGCGTCCGGCCGTCCTTACCCACAGGCTTTCTAAAAGAGCCCTCCTCGATCTCAAAATAGCCGAGCTCCATGGTCCATTGCAGCGGCTTGTTCCAGCTGCCTTGCTGGGTGCTTAAGAAGCCGCCGTCCCGCAGCTTTATGAACAGGCGGTTCCGCCCGATGTTCACGCCGTTCTGGCGCAGTAGCTTTGCCATGTCCCCCATGGAGATACTGCCCTCCGAGGCGGTGATGGCCTCGCCAAAGGCCGCGGCGGGCTTTAGCTCCCGGACCCTGTTTTCCAGCTGGCTGAGCTTCGCGCTCAATACCCTGTTCTTAGCCGTCTCGGCCCTCAGCATGGCCATCAGCTCCCGCATAGCCTCGGGATCGTCCTGCACCCGGTCCATGACCTCTTCCTCCATATAGGCGCCATGCCGGCGGATACTGGGCAGAATAACGGCGGTCACATAGTGCTTAAAGCTCTGGGCCTCCGGGCGTGTGCTGCCAAAGATCAGGGCGTACAGGCCGCTCTCGTTGACGACCAGCATGCTCTGGGGATGCCCGTTGGCGTCGGAGATCCGCCGTTTCGACGTATCTGCCGGGTTGACATGGCGCCTTACAATGTTGGAAGCGTCCCGACTGTAGCCCAGGGCGGCGCACACATCGGCAGCCACCAGCCATTCCCGGGCCTCCTGACCTCCGGCGGTCTCCTGCTCCACCAGCGTGCGGATTCTGCCGAAAAGCGCGCTCTCAAAGGTCTGGGTAAAAATTGCCGCGGCCATTTTACATTTCCTCCCTTTCGATCATGACAAAATACTGTTCCTCGTGGTCAAGTGTTGTTTTAAACACCATGCGCCCCATTTCGACGCTGTCCAGCAGCAGCTCCACGTCGGTGGTGGCCCGCAGAGCAGGGTTTCGAAGCGCCTCCCAGTCCCCTTCAAAAAGATGATCTGTCTCTGTGCCTGGCACCTCGGTGACCGTACAGCACTCCCGGCTGCCGTCAGGCTTTATGGTTTCCAGAACACACCCGCCGCCTGGGGCCGTCACATAAAAATCCAATGGATTGCTGCTCACAAACATGCGAACCTTTGAGAGGTCCCGCACCAAGTTCATGCCCTCTAAAAACTCCGGCGTCGCCTCAGGCTTCCAGCCCTCGGGACGGCAGGCCCTGGGGTTGTCCACCGAAAAGACCGGCGGGATAAAGCCTGGCACTTCCTCCGTACCCGAAAGACCCAGATACTTTAAAAAGTTCGGAAGCGGCGTAAGCTCTCTTGCCGGAACATGGGTCTTTTTCGCTTCGCTCACAGCTGCTGTGGCGGATGATGGTTGGTTTTGGTTCATATCAGAACCTCCTTAAAAATTTTTCCTAAGCGATCACCGCTGAGGTTGAGACCATTATACGAAATTACCAGACCCCGGTCACGGTTCACTCAGCACCGAAAAGGCCACCAAAAAAGCAAAAAAGCCCCTGCAACAGAGACTTTTTTGATGCAAAATGCTATTATTTTGTCTTTATTCCGCTGTTTTTGAGCTTTTTCTCCACCTGAAGACAATCATTAAAATGCCTGCACCGCAGGCACTCCCCATCCCGGACAATGGAAAAGCCGCTGCCCGTCAAAAGCATCTGATCCGCCAGAAGTGCCTTGCACAGCGCAGACCCCTGCTCGATTTTTTTCTCCATGGTTTTGATGCTGCTGGCGTAACAAACCGCCATTCCACTCTCAGCCACAACACACCGCCGCTCTCGGTCGTGCTCTTTAATTAAAAAAAATCCGGTCGACGTAACTGTTTCCCGTTCCGTCACCGGGCAGGCTCGTGTGAGCAGGCATGACCTGAAGGTTCTTGCCGATATAAAAGCAGAGGTTCCGCTTTGTTTTAAAACGCTTCGCATTGGCCCGGGCGCAGGCAGCCACATCCTTTTTAAAAAAGCGCCCGATCCCGTTGACCAGACGTTTGGGTGTGCAGGGCCACAGCGTGACCGAGCCGTCCCGGTACACAATGCCCGTCATGGGATCGGTGAGCGCGCTGAGGTTCAGATACGCCACCGGCGCCCCAAGCACAGGATCGCGCACCAGCCGCGCCAGCTGATCCTCCGTCAGGTAAAACTGCCCGTTCCCCAGCCCAAAGGCCGCGTGCTCCAGATCAATGCCCGGAAAACATTCAAGATTGCCGAAATTTTTCATTTTTTTGCCTCCATATAGATAATATTTATGTGAAACCACTCCGCCCTGTTGGGTAAACGGTTTACATGTGGGGGAAGAAAAACCGGCAGACGGAAGACATATTGCTATGCTTTCGCTTGCCGGTTGGGGTGGAAAGCGTGGGGGATAATAAATTTATATCCAAAATTTTTCTTTTGGTGGATTAAGGGCTATTTCACTATTTTTATTACTGATTTCATATATTTTATTCGCTATAAAAATATCATGTAGTGATATACCAATATTATATACTATAATGCGTTCTTCATTATTAATACGGCCTTCCATTTTTCCTAATGCAACATCCGTTACTTCTGAAAAATATTTAAATCTATCAAAAAACTCAAACCCTTTTACATGTTCTTCATCATCTGCATATACTTTGTCAAAAAATAAGTCGCAATTTTTAAACCCTCGCGTATGTATTGGAATCACCAGACATCCCGGTCTGTAGTTTTCTTCTTTTGCTAAATCGTCGTTTGTATAAGTAACTGCCGAGATAACAACGTCACTTTTTGAAATTACTTCATGATAAGTATCATATATTTCCCATTTTACATTTGCATAATTTTTAAATCTTTCTTTAAATGATAGGTGTTGACCCTTATAGCGATATAGATTAAAAGTAAAATTATTATCTTTATAAATTTCTAACAACATTTGTATTGTAGCCCTTGATGTATTTCCTAGACCAATGATACCTATCGTTTTAAAATCTTTTTTAGCAAAAGTCTTAATTGAATATACTGCAACTGCTCCTGTTCTTACAGCCGTTATGAAATTCCCATCTAACAATGCTTTACATTTTCCAGTATTTAAATCATAAAGCAAAATTTGACTATCTAGTGATGGTACTCTCTGAGGATAGCGGCTGACGACTTTTACACCAGCGATATTGTATAAAGGTAAGATTGAAGGCATTGTATTATAAAAAACACCTTCTTCCATCTTCATACTTAATTTGGGTGGTAAAATCATTTCATTTTTCTGTGTAATAATGGTTTCTACCCAATTGAAAATTTCTTTCCAACTAATTTTTAATTTAATTATTTCATTATGACTGATTATTTTCATTTGTTATTTATCAGTTCACTCAAAGCCATTAGTAATACACGATTGTCTTTATCGTTTCTAATTGCTAAACGGATGTACTGTCCTCCATTAAGACCTTTTTTACTAGAAATATCCTTTATTAATATGTTTTTTTGTGCTAATAACTGTTTGCTCAATTCTTTCGAATGAACGCCACTTATTAATTCACATAAAACAAAATTAGCTTGGGTAGGAACTATTCTTATACCTTTAAGATTAGCCAATTTATCAAGAAATTTTTTTCTTGTTTCTCGGAAATTTTTTAATCCATCTTGATAATCGTTTTTATATTTTTCACAAATCTGCATATAAAATTCTGCAAATGAATTAATATTCCAAATAGAAACATCTTTTTTTATTTTTTCTATTATAGTGCGATCCGATGTAGCCAAAACGCCTAATCGTAAGCCTGGAACACCAAAAGATTTAGAAATACTTTTGATGACGATCAAATTAGGATACTTTTCAATGACTGTTTCATCAAGCAATGAACTGTTTTCTTCGTCCGAAAAATCGACAAAAGATTCATCGATAATAATTTTAATATTTTTATTCTTTCCCCACTCGATTAAATCGATTAAGTCATCTTTAGGAATATAGTTTCCTGACGGGTTATCTGGGTTAATAACTGAAAGGGCCGATATATTTTTTGTATCAAAATATTTTTTTAAATTACTAACACCATATGAAAAATCTTGATTATCAGGAATAAATATTTCAAGATCTTTTTCATCTCGTCGGTTCGGGTATTCTTCAAAAGTCGGCATTACAATTCCAAGTTTTCCATCAATCATTTCCATAAGTGACTTGATTAGCTCAGCAGCACCGTTACCAATGCATATTTGATCTTTATGAAGCCCAAAATATTTTGCGGCAAGCAAACTATTGACTTCCATGCCCGATGGATATTCGCTGATTAAACGGTCAAAGTTAGCCTTTATCTCATCTAATAATTTCTGATTTGGAAAAAAGGGATTAACCAAATAACAAAAATCCAGCATGTGAGGATATCGCCAATAACCGCCAAATCGCTTTTGAAATTTCTGTAAATGAGCTTCTTCGGTCGCAAAAATGGATTCTGCTATATCTAAATCCTGAATATCATCAATTTCATACCAAATTTCATTTTCCAGCGGTAATGCTTTAATTTCAGGCCTTTCTAAAAGGGTAATAACCTTTAAGACCTGTTCATAATACTCATTATGTCCTAAAGCTTTACAATAAGCTTCCAAAAAAGGGACGTAATGTGTTTCTGAAAAAGACTGGCTAAACTTATAGATATTCACTGTTTTATAATATTTAGGAATATCCTCAAATACAAATTCTTTTTTACCAAGAAACTGTTTTATGCTTCTGTCCTCACCCAATGTAACAACTGTTCCATCCATCCAGCTCTCGTATTTAGCGACAAGCGCTAAACTTGGATAAGGATCTTCAATGATTTTTTCAAGGAGTGCGTCCTCAAAAATCAAATCGGATTCCAACAAAAGTGTGTCATCTTCCAATAGATATTCTTTCGCCATGTAAAGTGAATAAATATTGTTTGTTTTGTCATAAATTTCATTATTCACATACTCAATTCGCGTGTTGACCGATAACGTTTGAATATAGTTGATTAGCTGCTGTCCGCGATATCCGACAACAATGACAATTCGCTCAAGGCTAAGGCTGTCTAATTGAGAAAGCATCCGTTCAATCATTGACACGCCGTTTACTTTTACCATACACTTTGTATTACCATCGGTTAATTCTTTCAGGCGTTTTCCCATACCTGCTGCTAGGATTATTGCTTGCATTGTTTCTAACCTCTTTTCTTAACATAATATCCAAATTGATCCTTTAATTCATTCCATGCCGGACCTTTTTCGCTTACCCAATTCGGATTTGGTATTTTCCATGACTTGCCATAAATATCTGCTAAGTATTCCTCGCTATTTTCTGGTACTCTGTATTGAAGTCCTTTTATTTCAATGATTTTTGTTTTTATAATTTTATGAGACTTTAATGCACTTACTGAAAATTCAAGGTTGTCTTTGTATTGATAAGAAGGTTTGCGAAAATAAACATATGAAGTGGCTATTTCTTTGTTATTCGAGTACAAAAAAAAGTCTATTCTTATGTTTTTATATATGTATGTTTTTTCTGTTATTTTTTTGTTCAATAGAAACTGGTGTAAGAACTTAAAACCATTTTTCTTTAATATTATTTCTAATTCTTTCCATGAAAAATTTTCATTTTCAATAATTCCTATATCTATATCTCTATCATGTTTTAAAAGCTGTCCCTCTCGTATTAGCCCTAATAATGAACCATAAGTATAAAACCATGCGAAATTTGTATTACATAATGCTTTATTAATTTGCATACATATTTCAAAACCAAATTTTTGTAATGTCTTTTTTTCCTTTTCTTTTTCTTTTTCCCATTTGTACTCATTAACTTTATGAACAGGTCCATAAATACATTTAATCTGTTTTAATTTTTGTTTCAATTGATACCACATACAAACTCCTAATTAACCTTCATTAGATCTTTATTTTTCCAAACAATAAACAGTCGATATAATAAGCATAAACCATCTGCCACTGAACTCAGAATAGCCAATGTATATACATTCAACCAACCGCAAAAATAAAAAATACATAAATTAAACAAATGAATCGTTGTACTAAAATAGATCGAACGATTAGCCTCTTTTGCCAATCCCATGGCACTTAGCGTTGGAAAACCAAACAAATAATTCGGCAACGTTATGATTGCTAATGGTAAAAGTGCTCTCAAAATATTTCCTGATTCAGAAAACTCTGAACCAAATATGATGACACATATTTCTTTGGCAAAGATAAAAATGATTATTGTACCAATACAGATAACTGGCATAAAAATTTTGAGCATTTTTTTTATTAGTTTAAAGTCTTTATTTTTTACCATATATGGATAAACACTATCTGAAATAGGTGACAGGGCACTTTTTCCTGTTGTTATTAATTTATCCGAAGCCGTGTAATATCCTACCAAAGAACTGTTATTACCAATCATGCCCAAAATCACTGTATTTGTTGCGGTATAAAGTGTTGACATAATCCTTGATAAAAAAAAGGAAGCTGATTTTTTAAAAGTTATACCTATATCGGTTTTATTAATTTTTAAAAATCGAATCTTAAGCCGATTTTGTATATGCCAATTTGACCAAAAAACCGCAATCAAGTTCCCTATTCCGATCAAAATCGGAACCACAATATAATCTTCGGGCTTTTTTAAAAATATAAATATTAAAATTGTAAATAATCCTTTAGTAAACAGTGTTCTATAAGTTATATCAGACATTCTTTCTAACCCTCTGTATAAATAATCAGGCAAAAAAGAATTTATAACCGTTCCGGCAAGATACAGAAAATAAAGTAAACTGTCCTCTCTGAATTTAGTGAAAATAGTGCATAGTATCAGCATAACAGCAAACGAAAAGAAACCAAAAATTATTTTTAAAACAGTTACTGATGTATATACTTTTGAAATTATCTTCTTATTTTCACGATTTAATGCTACCTCCTCTGTAGCAGAAAGAATAAACCCAAAATCCGTAAATAATTGAAAATAAACCATTAGAGCAGTGGCTAATCCTATTTTTCCATAAAACTCTGGCCCCAAAACTCTTGTTTGATATGGTACAGTTATAAAGCTAAAAAAATAGTTTGAAAACTGCAATACATATAACATTATAGTATTTTTAATAAGTAATTTATTTTTTCTCACGAAAATACCTTCTTTATTTATAGATTTAGTCCTCAAACATTTCTATAAATATAACATTGTTTTTTTGGCAATAATTAATAATAATAGCGAATAGTATAAGATTAAACCAGAACATATAACTAAGCGTTGCATCAACTAAAAAAAAGCAAATTATTAGACCTATTAAAACCCCAAAACATGACCAATATTCCCTAATTTTGAATTGATATAAATAATATCCTAGTAAAAAAAGCAGCAAGATTAAACCTATCGTTCCAAATTCCATCCAAATCACAATAAATGAATTATGCGGTGATGAGTAAACTCCTACTATACGTTCTAATACGTCTAAATTATCTTGAAAGCCATAGCCGAATACCGGTGATTCTTTCATAGCCCTTAAACCATAGAGCCAACGTTCTATTCTTATTTGGTTACTCATATCATTATATGATGATACAAAAATTCTTTTATAGACATCTTGGGGCAAATAGAATTTTATAATAAAAAATAATACCAAAATCAAACTCAGTATCAATAACACTTTAAAAATTAACTTTAGCGCATTTGGATTCCCTTTTAGATAAAATTCATAAAAAATAAATATTAATCCTATAGTTATAGCTATTATCGACCCCCTTGATCCTGTAAAAAAAATCCCTAAAATAATAACAATTGAACTGATGCAATAAACAATCTTTAAACTCTTTTTTTTTATGCATAAGATATTTATGAAAGACAAAATACAAGGAACTACTAAAAATAAAGCAAGCATATTAGGATCTGCTAGATCTCCATTTTTCAACTGAATTGTTAGCCTACTAGAAAAACTTTCATAGTTAACATTTTGTTTAAAGATTAAAAAAGTTATAATTAACGCTCCTAAGATATAACAATTACATAGATAATTTATTTCTTTTTTAGTATAAGTATTAACTGAAATCAAAAGAAATAATCCGAGCCAAATAATGTAACTAAAAACAAAAGACATGTTTATATATCGATCTGCTATTAAACAAGATATTAAACTTATCACACATAAAGCTAAGATAAGTTTACTAATTTTTCCAAACACAATTTTATCTATCATTAATGTCTCTAAAAATAGCATCATCAAAGATATAAAGGCAAAATAATAGTAGCTAGATAACAAAAAAAACTTGTCACCGCTTCTAAACATAAAAATCAAAGATATACCTAGCAAAATTGTCGATACTTTAAAATAATTTTTAGTCTTCTTTTCTTTTAACATAAATAATAAAAAACCATTCCTTCTATACAATTAATATTTTTTTATAATTAATTACCGAAAAATATTTTTCTAAATAAATAGTATGTATCAAATCCTGCTAAAATAAAAAACAAGTATATTTTTTGCTTTAATCTAACATGTTTGTTGAAAAAATAGTTAGCAGAATTGCTAAGTAAATCATTCTTAATAGATTTCCAAATTTTTATATTTTCACTTTTATTTTTTTTATCAGAAACTAGTAAATTCAAAATTATTATTTCTGAAACCATATAATTAGCTTCTGCATATGATAATAGATTTGGCATATAATTTTTAATAAATTCTTTTGTTTCTGTTGCTGCCTCTAACATATCAAGTCTTTTTAGACTAAAATAATTAGCAGTGATACTATCATTACGTCTCCGATAATAATAAAGAGGTTTTTCTATATAAACTATTTTTTTTGCTTGATAAAATAGTTTATAAGTTGTAAAATTATCTTCATGAATTTTTCCAACCGGAAAACGAATGTTGTATTTTAAAAAGAGATCACTTTTGTATAATTTATTACATGTTATAACATCATTAATACTATTTGTTAACAAAATGTCTTTTATGGCATCTATATTATTAAATTTTTTTTGGGGAGAATTTGTAATTTTTTTTCTATATTTTAATTTATGATGATTCTCATCTAATTGATAGTAATTGCATGAAACAATATCCGCCTTTTCTTCCCTTATAGTTTCATATAAATCAAAAATATAATTTGAGGAAATATAATCATCACTATCGATAAATGCTACATATTCACCAGTCATAACTTCTAATCCTGAATTTCGTGCTTCTGAAAGGCCACCATTTTTTTTATGTATTACTTTTATTCTTGAATCTTTTTTAGCATAATAATCGCAAATTTCAGGACATTGATCTGGTGAACCATCATCAACTAAAATAATTTCCAAATTTTTAAATGTTTGTTTTCTAATTGTTTGTATACATTTTTCAATATATTTTTCAACCTTATAAACCGGTACAATTACACTAATTAAAATCATGTTTATTTCCTTTTTAGTTATAAATAATTACTTTATTATTTGTTTAAAATAATATCTAAATATTAAATGTTACAATTTTATTTATCACCTCTTTTTTAAAACCTGATTTTATTGTATAGTCTAAATATCTTAAAATATAAGTTTTTATTAATACTGACTAGTATTGCTACAATTTTTCTGGATACAGGTATTTTAGAAATTAATAATTCTTTCATATTTTGTTTTATTTTATTTCTAAATATTTCAATATAATTTTCAATCTCTTGATCTGGAATGCTTTCGTCATAACCATACTTTCCAATTTTAGCTAAAAGAGAAAGATATGACCTGTTAAGCCTAACCGTTGTTAGCTTTTGTATCTCTGTTGTTTCACTTGCTGATAAATCCACCATTTTCTGACATTCATTCAGTAAAGCCAAATCTTTTTTCTTAAAGCAACTTACGGTTGTGCTACCATCCATTATTCTATAAAAATACTTAATCTGATTACTTTTAGCCATCGTTTGACACTTCTTCATAATTTTATATAAAGGAATCATGTCCTCATAAATTATACCAGTTTCAAACTCTATATTTTTAAATAAACTTCGTTTGTATATCTTATTACAAAGAGTATAGTCATCATCTAATAAAAATCTTTTTAGAATCTGTCCATTTTTATAAATAGTAATTTTTTCTTTTTTATATTTTTGATTTACTTTTTCTTTTGATACTTTTAAGTTTTCTATTTTTGCAATATCACTATTTGTTGTTTGTATAAGATTAATCAAATAAGTGTACATACCCAAATCAATCCAATCATCACTATCGACAAATCCTAAATAATATCCATTGCTTTTTTTAATTCCAACATTTCGAGCGTAACTTTGTCCACGATTTCTTTTAAAATCTATAAAAATTATTCGATTATCTTTCCGAGCATATTCTAAACATATTTTAGATGATTGATCTCTCGATCCATCATTTATAAGTATTATCTCTAAATTTTGATAGGTTTGATTAATTACAGAATCTATACATTTCTTTAAATACAATTCCGCATTATATACTGGTATGATGATGCTAATTTTTTTGTAATCCATAAATATTAACCTTTTTCAAAAATTTTAGGAGCAACTTCCATAAATAAATCATCTATCTGTTTTTCAATGGCTGTTTCAGAAAAATTATCTTTATATAATAGCTTTGTATTTTCTCGCATTTTTTCATAATCACTTTGCTTCATTTTCATTAGTTGATTTATGCTTTCATCCAAACCAAGTAAATCAAGATTTATACCTGCTGCATATTGAAAAATTAATTCTTCAGTATCACCTTTAATTGTATTAATTAAGGGCAATGATGTTTTAAAATAATCTATTGACTTCATTGTCAAACCAATAAAAACATCTTCTTTCATAATATTAAGGCCAAAATGACATTTTTTTAAAATAGCTTCCTTGTTTTTTTCGTCAAATATTTTTCCATAATATTTATAATCGATATTTTTTCCTTTAAGTTCATCCACAAATTTGTTTCTTGACTCACCATCCCCAATAATATGTAAAAATATTTTTTTCTTCTTTTGTAGTTGATCTAAAAAAGTAATAATTTTTGGTATGTCAATAATATTATTAATAGATCCCAGATAGCAAAATTGAATCATATCATCCCAAACTATTGAACAAGAAAGATTTTTTTGTTCTGGTTTTCCCATATAAACCGTTTGAACCTTTTTAAGAGTTTGTGGTAATTTTATTTTATACAAATTACATTCTGTCGCAATGATATCCGCATCGGAAATTCCTTTATCCCGTACTTGTTTCCATAAATAACTTGGTATTTTTAAAAGAGCACTATTTCGGAAAGGCAGTGTTTCTGGCCACATATCTATCACATCATAAATTAAAAATAGTTTTGGATTTTTTTTCTTATACCGCGAAATATTTTCAACCAACGAATTCGGTGGTATCATCACCCACAATAGATCTGGTTTAAGCATTTCAATTGTTTTTTTAACCTTTTTAGAAAAATCATTATGCGATATTATTCTTTGAATAGATATATTCTTATAATAAGGCTTTGTTTCAATTTGAAAATAATTTTCTTTACGTGGTGTTTTTTTTTGCTTTTTTATATGATCAAAATCTGCCACTAAAATACGAACTGAACAATTTTTTTGAATCAAAAATTTTTCAATAAATCTAATTCTATTATCATAATAATCACTGTGGCATATTATGAGTGCTCTCTTCTTTGTTAAGTTTTTCATATTCACAGATATGGTCCTTTTTTATATCTTCTTGTTTTCCCTCTTGAACATCTTCTGTTTTTAAAACATAAATAATTGTTTTTAAAAACACTTTACAATCCACCAAAAAGCTCATTCGCTTGACATAGCGTCCATCAAGCTCTGCCTTTTCTTCTGTCCCCACCAAATCTCTCCCATTGATCTGCGCCCAGCCGGTAAGCCCTGGGCGTACATCATTGGCGCCTACTTTCTCTCTGGCTTCGATGAGCTTTTTCTCTTTGAGTACTACGGGGCGCGGGCCGATCAAGCTCATTTCACCTTTGAAAATGTTAAAAAGCTGCGGCAGTTCGTCCATACTGGTTTTTCTAAGGAATTTGCCCACGGGTGTAATATGCGCTTCAGGGTTTTCCAGCTTCCAGGTGGGCATATCCTTTGGGGCTGTAATGTACATGCTCCTGAACTTATAACAGACAAAGGGCTTTTGGTGTCTGCCGTAGCGTTGCTGCTTAAACAAGACCGGCCCTTTAGAGGTGGTTTTTATAATGAGTGCAATAACCCCAAGAAAGGGCGAGGTGATGACGATACCTACACCGGATATTGTTATATCGAGTAATCGCTTGATGTATTTTTGATAGATCACTTCTTTTCCCTTTCCTCTTTGCTTAATTGTCTTTTTTTATTTTATGGTTACATTCTGCACAAAGCTGGCCAACGCCTTCGATATATCCCTGTCTTGCGGTAATGGGTACATTGACGGAGATATAGGTTTGCTTTCCGCAGAGCACGCAGGTTTCAAATGTTCTTATTTTATTTTGAGATCTGTTTTTTAATAATCTACCTTTTGTTTTATTCTTTATCATTATTTTTGCTCTGTTTAAACTTCCATGCGGTCTCGATAATTTTTTCAACTTCTGGGTATTTTGTTTCCCAGCCAAGCTCTTGTTTTGTTTTGTCACTGCTGGCAATGGAGATGGCAATATCCCCCGGACGACGCTTTGCTATAATGGCTGGCACAGGATGTCCGGTGACTTTTCTGCCGGCTTCGATCATTTCCATGACGGTGAAACCCTGGCCGTTGCCAAGGTTATAGATGGCGCTTTCATTTTTAAAAAGTTTCTTTAATCCTAAAATATGAGCGTCGACCAGATCGACTACATGGATAAAATCTCTTATGCCGGTGCCGTCTTTGGTGGCATAGTCATCGCCAAAGACTTGGATGCTTTCCCGTTCGCCTGCGGCGACTTCTAATATAATCGGGATCAATGCAGTGTTATGCTTGATGGCCTGGCCGATGGGGTATTTTTCATGGGCACCGGAGACATTGAAGTAACGGAACACGCAGTAGTTCAGCCCATAGGCTTTGTGGCAGTCTTCTAGAATCTGCTCCACAAAGACTTTGGTTCGCCCATAAGGGCTGATGGGTGCTACCGGAATGTCCTCGGTGACAGGCACGGCTTCGGTATTGCCATAGACGGCGGCGGTAGATGAAAAGATGATGTTTTTCACGTTGTTCTTCAGCATGGACTGTAGTAATGCAACAGTACCATAAACATTATTATCATAATATTTAAGCGGATCGTTTTCGCTCTCTGCCACGACGATATCAGCGGCAAACTGCATGACGGCTTCGATCTTCTCTTGCTGAAAGAGGCCATCCATAAGGGGATGATCTCGGATATCGCCTTTTACAAACCGGGCTCTTTCGTCAATGGCCCAGCGGTGGCCGGTGGATAGATTGTCGACCACGACCACTTCATAGCCTTGGTCTATGAGCTGGACGACGGCATGGCTGCCGATATAGCCGGCGCCGCCGGTGACTAATATTTTCATAAATGGTTCCTCTTTTTGGAACGCTGGGGGCAGCGTTCCCTACATTACATGATTATTTTTATTTAAAACTCGTAGCACGCTCATCATTGGATTAGGGTTTATCTGATTTATTTGAATGATGCTTTGTTTTTTACTGTCATCGCATTGCAGTTATGTTCTATATATTAATGAAGAAAACAACCACAATGCGACGCGAAGCAAAATCAGGCGGTGCTATGCCTGTAGCCATCGCCCTATAGACAACAGTCACACCTCTAGATTTCTCCACAGGCTTTAAACAACAACTAAATTTCATTATTAAAACATTACTCATCTATTTATACAGATAAGACCATCAACCCGCCTTTTCATAAAAAGCGCCATAAAAACTTTTACCGATATTTCTGGCGGTGTTCAGGGCTGTGCTGCCTTTATGGCCTTCCTTACACCGGAAGTTTTTTCCGCCGTAGAAGTTCTGGCTGGGCGGCTGATATTCGGTATTGTATTTATAAATCACGCTGCCGCAGTGGCAACATTCTTTTTTGGCGTTCCCCACGCGGTTAAAGGTGACGACAATGCCGGCCTGCCATGCTTTATAGCTGGTGTAGCGGATGATCCGGCGGCCAATGAAGTCCATGACGTTTGTTTTAAGGTATGGCAGTGTGCCTTTGGTGAAGCTGTTGCTGTAGCCGGGCATAACGATGATTTTCGCGCCCTGGCGGACAGCGTAGTCAACGATTTTCCTTGAAACCTCATGGGCATAATGGTCGGTAACGCGGGTGATTTTTTCGTAGTATTTGGCGTTTGGGCGATTCCCTTGCGAAACGACGAGGGCGTCGTTACCTACAGGTTGTGTCATAAGCCTGGGGGCCTCGTTCCCTACGGTGTGCGTCATATCCTTCCCGGCACTGCTGCGTTTGATATATCCCAGAAGCTGCTTCCTACGGTGTGCCAGTTCTTTTCCGCCCTTGATAAAATAAGGGTGGCTGGCGCTACCGTCAGCTTGCATGGTGGTACAAACGGCAAGAGCATCGGAAGTGGTAAGGGCCACAGCGACAAAGCTTTCGTGCTGTTTTACCCGCTCTTTGGCGGTCCGGCCATCCTCCACAGTCTCTTTGACCGGGATGTGGAGCATGACTTTTTTCTTTTTTATGACAATGGTCGGGCTCATGCACTCGGCGTTTTCCGGAAAGGGTCTGCCGGTAGTGCGGTGCTTGACCCAGGCCCAGGCTTTACCTGTGTAGAGCTTGAGTAAAATACTCTTTGCGTCAAAATCTTTGTACATGCCCTTGTAGTAAAGCATGGACATGTGGAGGCGGCGCGGCCTTGAGGGCTTTCCCTTCAGTTGAGAGTTGACAGTGGATAGTGGATAGTTCTGGAACAAATCGGCTTGGCCGATTTGATTTGATTTAGAATCGCCCTGCGATTCTGTTCCTAAATTATCAACTATCAACTTTTCACTATCAACTTCTTTTTCTTGACTCTCCTGCCATGTCCTGAGCTTACCCACATAGCTCCGGTACATACTGATGGCCGCATTGATGGCCGCACGCCGGAAGTACAGGGGAATTTTTTCAAAGGGCAGGGGTGTTTCGGGCAAACTGCCGTCCCGCTGTTTTATGGTCTGTAGCTCTAAATGGCGCAGTAAATTCTGATTGGACAGTTCAAGGGCCTGAGGCTGCTTCTCAAGCAACTCATAATAGAATGCCAGGACAGCGTCAAAGAGCGACTGGGTCTGTTTAAACCAGTCTAAATGCTTGTAATTCAGCTGTATTTTGTACGTCGTAATGGCGTATCCGGCTTTCATTTTTTGCTCCTTTATGCTTCGCAGACTATTCATGGTCTGCGAAGCAGAGCTTGAAAACTCAGGACATAAAAGGGCTTCAAAGAATCCTGACCATGTTTCTGACCATATCCACTAAAAAGAAATTTTTAAAAACACACTATAAAAACAAAGAAAACAAGCCGTTTTTTAAAGGCTTTTGACCATATTTAAGACCAATTTTTACCTTTATAGAATGAGGAAGATTTGTTTGACGAAAATATGATTTATTGGTAGAATATAGCTATAAATTGATTTTGAAGAAAAATATTTAATTTTTCTAAAAAAAGAGGATGCTTTTTTCATCAGGCAATGTTATAATAGGTAACGCAGTTAAATTATAAAAGAATTTGGAAGTCAAAAAGACTCGCAGACCATGAATAGTCTGCGAGTTTTTCTCAATTTTTCCTTTTTATACCGCCCCACCCAAAATACCTTTCAAAACGTTAAAAAGCCCGCTGTCCTCAAACAGCGGGCTTTTTAATCTTATGCTTTTTTTGTGTTCTCCCCTACCCGAAAGCGGACAATGGCCGCGATCAAATCTTCTGGCAGAGGCTGATCCAGCGGGAACTGGATGGCTCCCTTGGAATGGCGGTAGTCCTTTAAAGCTTTCTCAAAGTGCTCTACCCCGCTGGGCGTGGGGTAAAAACCCAGGTGTGCTCTGTTCATGGCAAAGTGCACCAGATTGCCGTTCAGGTAAAAGGTGGGCATATTCCAGCTGATTTTTTCGCTGGCTTCCGGCGCGTTCTCTCTGATGAGTGCGCGGATTTCCTCCAGCTTTTTCCGCTTATCGCCTGTAAACTGTGCAATGTAGCCGTCGATTTCATTCATTATATTATCCTCCGGTTGGGCGTTATGGAATGCCTCTATTATACCCCGGAGCGCACATGTTTAAAACACACCCGATATCAGGGATAACCGCCGCCTGGTATGGAAGCGCTTTTCTTTCGATCTTTCTGAAAAATGGCAGAGCCCATACTTCTGCAGACATTTCAACAGCCTGCCCGCATCGGCAGGGGCCATATCGCACAGCGGCAGGCGGCAGCTGCCCACGTTCAGCCCCATATCATTAAGGGCCTGCTTGACAGGAATGGGGTTGACGTCTGAAAACAAGGCCTCTGCCAGCTCCAGGTAATACAGCTGGAAATAACGGCTTTTGCCTACGTTGCCCTCAAAATAGCTGGCGCAGATTTGGTGGACCTGCTCGGGGATCAGGTTGGACAGCACCGAGATAACACCCTCTGCCCCCAGGGCCAGAGCGGGGACGATCTGGTCGTCATTGCCCGAGTAAATACTCAGCGCGTCGCCACATTCGGCAGCAATCCGCGCCATCTGGCTGAAATTGCCGCTGGCCTCCTTGACCGCTGCGATATTGTCAATCTCAGACAAACGCTTATAGGTATCCACGGCAATATTGACCCCGGTGCGGGACGGCACATTGTACAGAATAACGGGCAGCCCGGTAGCCGCTGCCCCTGCCTTAAAATGCTCGTAGAGCCCCTGCTGTGAAGCCTGATTATAGTAGGGTGTTACCGAAAGCAGGGCGTCGGCTCCAAGCCTTTCCAGTCGGCCGGCCAGTGCTGCGCTATGGGCGGTATTGTTGCTGCCCATATTGGCAATAACCGGGATATGGCCTCTCACAGCCTTGACGGTAAACGCGGTCAGCTCCAGCAGTTCCTTTTCTGAAAGCGAGGCGGACTCACCCGTGGTGCCGCCGACCACCACCGCGTCGGCGTGGTGCTTCAGCTGATAGTCGATCAACCCGGACAGGGTGTCATAAGAGATGGACCCGTCAGGCTTCATGGGGGTCACCAGCGCAGTAGCCACGCCTTTAAAAATCTTAGTTTTCATGGTTTTTCCTCTTATCCTCCAGCGGGCTATACGGCCGAAGCATGGTCTGTAGCACAGCGTTTCAGCTGTTCACGGCTGCGGCTTCGGCTCAATCTCGCGTAGACACGGCCCAGGTGGTAGAGCCTTTCGGCCTTGCGTGACAGGGCAAGGTTATCGGCATCATTTCCGGTCGCTGCCACGAAAAGCTTGATATTGTCAACCCCTAAAGAACGCAGCGCTGCCAGATCCTGGCCATCGCCCAGGAACTCTGTTCCCAGAAAATGCGGGTCGATCCTTTCAAAGGCCTGGTAATCCTTGTCCATGATCACAACCTTATAGCCCTTATCCGATAAAGACATTGCCAGCCGGGCGCCCATCTGGCTGCACCCCACTATGACCGCTGTTTTCTTCACGCTTGTTTTCAACTTGATACTTCCTCACTTTGATAAGATTTTTGTTGTTTCTTATTATAGGTTCTTCTCTGTAAAGATGGGATTAAAAAGCAGGGGCGCTGCGTAAAAAAGCCATAAAAAGAAAAGGAACCGTCCGTTGCGCTGGGCGGTTCCTTCTCTCAGGTAAAAATAGTTATACGGTTTTATCAGAAGCCTAAAAGCGGGCCTCCGAAGAATACTACGATGCCGATAATCACGACATACACCGCGCAGAACTTCATGGTCGAGGTTAGGATCTTGCCCTCCTGACCAATTAACCCAGTGGCCGCTGTTGCAACGGCAATACTCTGGGGTGAAATCATTTTTCCAGCTGTGGCGCCAGCCATATTGGCCGCCGCGATCCAGAAGGGGCTTGCCCCGATGGAATCCGCAGCCTGTACCTGCAGCTCGCCGAAAAGGACGTTGGCCGAGGTATCGCTCCCGGTCACAAAGGTACCGAGGGCGCCGATGATGGGCGCGATAAGGGGATAAAAGCCGCCTGTAACGGCCACCAGTACCATGGCGATGGAGGTGATCATTCCGCTGTAGCCCATGACCTTGGCCAGGCCTACGATGGAACAAACCGTGATCGCTGTTTTTCCCATCTGTTTGATGGTTTTGCCAAACACGACGGAAATTTCCTTAAATTTTAGCCCTTGCAGCAGGCCGCCCAGATAGGTGGCGAGGATGATCAGGGTCCCGGGACAGGCGATCCACGCAAAGGTGTAGGGCTTTGCGCCCGCGCCGGTATAAATGGGGACAGCGGTTTTAATGCTGTTCAGCGGCCCGCTGATAAACGGGAACAGCGATGAACAGAGAATGATAAAAACAAAAACCAGAATAAAGGGCAGCCAGGCCATGAAGGCAGTTTTAAGGGGGACCTTCACAGCCCCGGCAGCTTCTTCCTTGTTGTAAAACTTCTTAGCAACCAGAATGGTCACGCCCATACAGAACAGCGATCCCACAATGGCGGGAAGCTCTGCGCCAAGGAACCTTGCCACAAAAATCTGGGGAACGGCAAAGGCCAGACCGGAGAGCAGCGTGATGCCAAACACACCCTTGACGGCCTTGAGGCCGCCGCCGGTAAGCATCACCAGTACAAAGGGAATGATGAGTATGAGCACAAAAAGCTGGACAGAAACCGTAAAGGACAGCTGCATGACGTCCAGATTCGTGACCTGGGCCAGCGTGGTGACCGGCAGGCCAATGGCGCCGAAAGCCGTTGGCGTCGTGTTGGCGATCAGGCACATGACCGCGGCCGAGATGGGGTTAAAGCCAAGGGAGGCCATAATGCCGGCCGGAATGGCCACCGCGGTACCGAAGCCCGCGATGGCTTCCAGAAAGCCGCCGAAGCCCCAGGCCAGTATGAGTACGAGGATGCGTTTATCCGAGGATACGCCGGTCATCATGTTTTTAATGGTTTCCATACTGCCCGAATAGGTGGTGAGGTTATAGGTGAACACCGCCGCGATGATGATGTACACAATGGGCCAAAGCCCCATGACAATGCCCTCAAGGGCCCCGGTAAAGCTGTCAAGCACCGGCATTTTCCAGACAATTATACTGAGAACCAGGGTGATCACCAGGGCCACCGGGCAGGCCTTGTGGCCTGGTATTTTCATCACACCCAGTGAAACAATCAACCAAATGATGGGGATGAGCGCCAATATGAAGAGACCATACGTGTTGTTCATCTCCATACCCCTTACATCTGGCAGACTTTTTTAGGGTTCAGAATATTCTTCGGGTCAAAGGCATGCTTGATGCCGTCCATCAGACCCATTTCATATTCGCCGTAGTCGTTAAACAGGTATTTCCGTTTGGCATAGCCGATACCATGCTCGCCGGAAACCAGCCCGTCAAACTCAAGGGATTTGGCGTAGAGCTTATCCATGGCCGTGTCCAGCATTTCCTCCCATTCCTTTTCGCCCAGCTCGTCGCGGCAGATGTAAAGGTGCAGATTGCCGTCGCCGGCATGGCCAAAGCTTGGAATCCGGATGTTCAGTTCTTTTTCAAGGTCGTGGGTGTAGTTGATAAACTCCGCCACACGGTTTCTCGGTACCACCACGTCACACTCGTCCATTTCGGTGGTGGAGGCCTTGATGGCTTCCAGGAAAGCGCCGCGGGCGCTCCAGACAGAGTCCTTGCGCTCGTCGGTATCCACGATATACACATCCTTTGCGCCCTCGTTCAGGCAGAGGTCTGCCACCACCTCATACTCGGCTTCCACCTGTTCTTTCGTGTTGCCGTCAAAGGTGAGCAGGATATAGGCGTTGCTCTTGGTATCCGGGAATTTCTTGCCTAAAAAGTCTTCGGCAAAGAGGATGGTCTGGCGTTCCATAAACTCGATGGCGGTTGGGATGGCCTTGGATTTGATGATCTTCGGCACCACTGCCGCCGCGTCTGTAAAGGTATCGAAGGGTACCAGCAGGCTCAGGGTTTTCTTGGGCAGAGGCAGCAACTTGAGCACTGCTTTGGTGATCACGCACAGGGTGCCCTCAGAGCCGATGACCAGGTCCTTTAAGCTGTAGCCGGAGCTGTTTTTAACGATCTTTCCACCCAGCTCCAGCACTTCCCCGTTTGGCATGACCACGGTAAGGCCGCGGACATAGTCACGGGTAACGCCGTATTTTACCGCGCGCATACCGCCGGCGTTGGTGGAAATATTGCCCGCGATGGTCGCTGATTTTTCACCCGGGTCCGGTGGGTAGAACAGGTCGTTATCTTCCACAAATTTGGAAAGCTCCATGAGCAGCACGCCGGGTTCCACGGTCACGGTCAGGTTTTCAGTGTCCAGCTCCAGGATGTTGTTCATCAGCGTGGTTTCCAGCATGATGCCGCCGTAGATGGGCACACAGGCGCCCACCAGGCCAGTGCCCGAGCCTCTGACCACCACAGGAATGTTTTGTTCATAGGCATATTTCATGATGGCGGAAACCTCCTCGGTGGAGAGCACGCGCATCAGCACTTCCGGGTAATTGGCAACAGTGCCCAGCTCGTCATGGCTGTAGTCCTCAGAGATTTCATCCCCTACCAGGATGCGGTCCGCGTCCACCAGGGTTCTTAAATATTCAACGTCCTTTTCATCAACTTTTTTGTAATCCATGGTTATACAGCCTCACTTTCCAGGGTTTCGTTCACATTTTTATTGTTTCGTATTTCTTCCATCAGCTCAGGGAGAACTTCATACAGGTCGCCGACAATGCCGCAGTGGGCGATGTTAAAGATGGATGCGTTCTTATCATTATTAATGGCCACAATGTATTCGGAGTTCTGCATGCCCGCGGCAAACTGGACAGAGCCGGACACACCCACCGCGATGATCAGCTTAGGCTTAACCGTACGGCCGCTCAGGCCGATCTGCAGACGCGGGTCGAACCAGCCATTCTCGATGTTCGGGCGGGTACAGGCCATTTTCGCGCCGATGGCGTCTGCGAATTCCTGCACCATTGGCAGGTCCTTTTCACTCTTGACCCCGCGGCCAACCGCGACGATCACATCGGCCTCGGAGATGTCAAAGCCCTTTTCCTTTTTGATGATCTCAAGAACCTCAATGGCGGAGGCAAAACGTTTTTCTTCCAATGCCATATTCACAATCTCACCCCTGGCCTCATCGGAACGTTCCGGCGCTGAGAAAATCTTATAGCGCACTGTACAGAACTGCGGGCGGTTGTTTTCGGTGACGATCTGGGCCATAATATTCCCGCCAAAGGCCGGACGAATCTGGACCAAATCGGTATTTTCCTTCATTTCCAGGATGGTGCAGTCCGCGGTTAAACCGGTGCGGAACCGGGCCGCGACGCGCGGGGCCAGTGAACGGCCCACGTTGGTCGCGCCCACCAGGATGGAGGACGGGTTTTCCTTGCGGATAAAGTCCTCAAAAGCGTTGGTGTAAGGCTCAATGGAGAAATGCGCCAGCCGGGCATCGTCATAGACAAAAACCTTATCGACGCCGTAATGCAGCAGCTCTTTGGCCTTATCACCGATGTTGTGGCCGATAAACAACGCGTATACCGGATGGTCGATGACAGCGGCCAGCTCCTTGGCCTTTCCGATCAGCTCCAGGGTTACCGGATGGATTTTGCCTTCCACATGGTCTACATAGACGGTAACGCCGCGGTATTTGCTCTTGTCAATCTCTTCCTTTTCATCCTCTTCCAGCTCCACATAGCCCTCTGGGCCCTTTTTCAGGCACAGCTTGCACATCTTACAGGCAGCGGTTACTTCCAGCTTGTTTTCTTCAAAAGTGAAGGCCCCGAATGGACAAATTTCATTGAACTGATCGAAAATCTCCTGTCCGCAGTTTTCATTGATTACTTTAATTCCAGCCATTTTATCTCTCCCCTTTACACGTATTTCTTTTCAGCCAAAATGCCGTACAGCGCCTGGGCCACTTCTTTTCCAGCACCCTCATAGGTGGTTTTCTCCACATTGCTTTCCGGTGGGAAAATCCGTTCCACCTGGGTGGCGGAGCCGTTTAAGCCATAGTTCTTTTCATCGGTGTCGTACATATCTTTAAGGGTCAGAACCTTGATTTCCTGTGTTTTTTCAAGGTCAAGCTTGCGCTTGTAGGAGGGCAGTCTCGGTGTATAGATGTCTTTGTCAACAGTGATCAGACAGGGATAAGGCACATGCTGGATTTCAACCGTGTCCTCCATGTTCATCTGCACTGTCAGGCCCTTTTCATCGGCCTGTAATATTTTACCAACGTTGGTAACATGCGGAATGCTCAAAAATTCAGCCATTTCCGGGCCGACCTGCGCGGTGTCGCCGTCGGTCGTCTGCTTGCCGCAGATGATCAGGTCAAAATCGCCCAGCTTCTTGGCTCCCTGGGCCAGTGTATAGCTGGTGGCTACCACATCGGCGCCGCCGAATTTACGGTCAGACAAAAGGCAGCCGTCATCGGCGCCCATGTAGAAGGATTCATAAATCACTTCCTTGGTCTGCATGGGTCCCATGGACAATGTGGTGATTGTCCCCCCAAGGTCTTCACGCAGACGCAGCGCTGTTTCCAAAGCGTACAAATCATAGGGATTCATTTTGGATTCAATACCATCGCGGATTAATACACCTGTTTCCGGATCAACTTCGACATTGGAAGTCCCCGGCACCTGTTTGATACATACTAAAGTTTTCATAATGACTCCTTAATTACTCCTTTTTAAACTTTCAATGGTAAGTGGTCTGACCACTTAAGTTGATTTCATTATAGAATCTTTGTAAAGGAATGTCAAGCCTTTTTTTACTCGTTTTCATGTTTATTTTTTAACAATCTTTTGTTTTTACGAAATAAAATTATAAAAATCCGCATGATTTAGCCGTTTTCAGCCCTTTTTATTTTTTTAAACATTTGTAAAACAAACCTTCCTATGATAAAATAAAGCGATAAACCTAGGAGAATGAATGATGTATACTGAAATACCCCAGAAAAAAATATATTTGCAGATTTTAGAGCAGATTAAAGATAATATTGTCACCAAGCAGTTAAAAAGCGGCGACCGCCTCCCCTCCGAACGCCAGTTGTCCGAGCAGCTGGGCGTTTCCCGCGCGACGGTGCGCGAGGCCATCCGTGCCCTGGAGATGATCGGCCTGGTACACTGCCGACAGGGCGAGGGCAATTTTATCACCGAGGATTTTGACAACACCCTCACCCAGCCCCTATCCATTATGTTCTGGCTGAACGACGGCAAGGTCACCGAAATCCATGAGCTCCGGCGCTCCCTTGAAACCGAGGCGGCCAAACTGGCGGCCCTTCACGCCACCAAGGAGGACATTCTGCGTCTTGAGGAAATCTGCGCCGCCATCGAGAGTGAGCACAATGAAGCCAAGAGCGCCGAGCTGGATAAAAAGCTCCACGACTCCATCGCGCTGTACTCCCGCAACAAGCTCATCAAGGATGTCTTAAACTCGGCCTCCACCCTGATTGAGGAGCTGATCAAGGACATGCGCACCCTGATCCTCATGGAGGAAACCAGTGCCTCAGCCATCAATAAGCAGCACCGCGACATCGTCGCCAGTATCCGCAAGCATGATCCCGAGGCCGCAGCCCGGGCCATGCTCACTCATATGAGCTTCATCGAGGATTTTGTGACTGAGGTGCAAAAGGCCATCGACATTAAGAATACAGAGGAAGACTAAAAAAGAGGTACGTCGTTTCGACGCACCTCTTTTTTCTGTCCGGTTTATTCTATGCAAAAGCTGTTCAGACCAAGCCCTCTGAAATCTGCGTATTCTCCGGCCAGTTCCTCGACTGCTTTCTTTTCTCCTGGCTGAAAGCGCTCAAACAAACGTATTGAGAGCTCCAGCTTATCCTTCTTTGTTTTTGTTCTCCATATACCGGCAATCCGGCCGCCCTTCAGCACAACGCCCGGATTGCCGACGGTTTTCCATACCTGCTTCTGGAGCCCCTTATCCTCTAAAAGAACCCATCTGTCCCTGATGTCAAGATAAGGATCGTGCGGGCCGAGCAGAATCAGCCGGTCACGGCTCTTTTCTGGACGCAGCAGGCTCTCCCTGTCCGCCGACAGCATGCTGGCCGCTTTTTTCCCCGCCACCACGGGCTCCATTTCATCCGCCACGGTGTTCCACAGGCGTTCAGCCTGCCGGGGACAACAGCCCAGCCAGGCCATCAGGCCCTCCTTCGTGGATGGCCCATAGCAATGCAGAAATTGTCGCACCAAGGTCTTTTCGGCGTCCGGTATATGCTCTGGCAGGCCGCCTATCCAGTTTTTAAACGAGGTAAAGGTTGGGCTGATGCCCTGCCGCTCGCCAAACACCACCAGCGACGCAAAGGAGCAGGGCCGCAGCAGAAAGGAGACGGCCGCGCCCCCAGCCGTCTGCCTGTCAGGGTTGCCGTACATGGACGGCGCGCGCCAGAGCGCCCGCTTTTCCTCGGGCAGTTCCCGCTCAATGATCTCCGCCAGTGTCCTGTCCAGGGCTTCCTTGCTTTTGATGACACAGCTGTCCAGACAGCCTGCGGCTTTCTCTGTCCGCTTTAATAAATCCTCAAAAGGCAGCTGCAAAAAATCAAGGGCCGCTGTGATCCCGCGGGTATAGATCCACGGCTCCTCCCCCTCCTGTGCCCTCAGCGCTGTCAGAAAAACAGCACTTTGCGCTGTGGGGAAGACCACGGGCGCGCCGCGGAAGCTCCAGGCCTGAACCAGGCTTTTTTCCAGATACAGGGCTTTCTGGACTTCCTCTAATGTGCAGCCCTCCAGCCGGTTAAACAAGGCGGTCTCCCAGGCCCCGGGCGGCGAGTTCTGCAGGCCGCAGGCGCCGGCCGCGGCAGTCAGGCCTGTCATGGGCTGTTTTTTATCCAGATGGTGCGCCCTCAGCCGGTGGTTCCGGATTTGTTCTGTTTCTATATTCATAAGCCTCTCCGATGGGATACGTCGAAACGACGTATCTCCCCTACCACTCGATCAATTCGACTGGCATGGGCTCGGCGTTCAGGTACATGTCCTCAACCTTGCCGTTTTTCATCTTAATGACCCGGTCCGCCATGGGGGTGATGGCCTGGTTATGCGTGATGAGGGCAACGGTCATTTTTTCCCTCCGGCAGGTATCCTGTAAAAGCTTCAAAATATTTTTACCCGTGCTGTAGTCCAGCGCGCCGGTGGGCTCGTCACAGAGCAGCAGCTTTGGCCGCTTGGCCAGCGCTCTCGCGATGGCCACACGCTGCTGTTCCCCGCCGGAAAGCTGGGATGGAAAATTGTCCATGCGGTCCTCAAGCCCCACGCTCGCCAGTGTCTCCCGCGCGTCCATGGGGTCCTTACAGATTTGAGTTGCCAGCTCCACGTTTTCCACGGCGGTCAGGTTCTGGATCAGGTTATAAAACTGAAAGACAAAGCCGGTATCATAACGCCTGTAGGTTGCCAGCTCCCGGGCGTTGAGCGCAGAGACCTCCTTATCGCCCACAAACACCTGTCCTTCGTCACACCCGGACATGCCGCCCAGTATGTTGAGCACGGTGGTTTTTCCGGCGCCGCTGGGGCCGACCACTATGGCAAACTCACCCTCCTCGATGCCAAAGGAAATGCCGTTGGCAGCGTTGATGGTCACCTCGCCCATTTTATAACGTTTATAGACATCGTTAAATTCGACAAATTTTCTCATTTTTCTACCCCTTATCGCTGTTTACCCTATTATACAAAAACAACCTGAATTAAAACCATATACAATACAGTTCCCACACCGATGCTAATAAGATTATTCCGCTTCCAGACATGCAGGGCCACCACAGCCGCCATGGCAATAAATTCCGGCAGGCCAAAGGGCCAGGCCGTCAGGGCGACATTGCGGTAGCAATATACCACCAGAATCGCAATGACCGCCGGGGGCAGAATCCTGCCAAGGTACAGCACCCACTCCGGCGGGTCCTTACGCCCAAACAGCGCAAAGGGCAGTACTCTGGTGATAAAGGTGCAGACTGCCACCACGGCCACGATCAAAAAAGCCTGTGAGGTCCCGATCATTGTACGCCCTCCTGTTCTTCTTCCGCCTGGCCGGCTTCCCCGGCTGCGTCTAACCGCGCCTTAAGCAGCATGAGCACGATCACTGCGCTTATAAGCGAGGGCAGGATAAAATTGCCGGGGCCGAAGATCAAAAGGCAGATAACCCCGGCCGCCAGACCCACCAGGGCCGGAAGATGGTTTTTAGCCTCCAGCCACTGCTCCACAAAAATAACAATGAACAGGGCTGTCATGGCAAAGTCGATGCCGGTGGTGTCAAAGGTGATGAGTGCGCCGGCCACCGAGCCCAGCACACTGCCGATGATCCAGTAAATCTGGTCCATCACAGCGATGGCCATGTAATACCGGTTTTCATCCACCCCCGCCGGCGTTTTTGCTGAGCAGAGCAGCGAATAGGTTTCATCAGTCAGTGAAAAGATCATGTACAGGCGCTTTTTCCCCATCTCCTTAAACTTCTGGATAAAAGACAGCCCATAAAAGGAATGGCGGATATTGATGGCAAAGGTCATCATAGCAATGGTGAGCAGGCTCAGCCCGCCGTCAAAAAAGGTTACCAGCACAAACTGCATGGAGCCCGCGTACACCACCGTGCTGATGAGCGCTGCCCAGAGCACACCGTAGCCGGCTTTGCTTAAAAGCAGGCCAAAGGCAATGCCGGTAAACAGGTAGCCAAACAAAACCGGCAGTGTGGTGACAAAGGCGCTTTCCAGTGTTTTCTTCATATGCCCTCCGCATTTCAATGGAATAGAGAAAAACAACGAGACCAACAGGCCCCGTTGTTCAGTGTTTTTTATAGCGCTGCCACAGCGTCTGCCGCGCCGTCCAGCCAGTCTCCCTTAAAGTCCTCGATCTTACCGGCGTCCACCAGTGCGGCGGTTTCCGGGTCGATCGGCAGCTTGGCCAGAACCTTCAGGCCCTTTTCCGCTGCGACTTCGTCAATATGGCTTTCGCCAAAAACAGCAATCTTTTTACCACAGTCCGGGCATTCCACATAGCTCATGTTTTCGACAACGCCTAGAATCGGGATGTTCATCATGTTTGCCATGTTTACAGCCTTTTCAACAATCATGGATACCAGCTCCTGGGGAGAGGTCACAATGATAATCCCGTTGATGGGCAGTGACTGGAACACTGTCAGCGGCACGTCACCGGTTCCCGGCGGCATATCCACAAACAGATAGTCCTCATATTCCCAGATAACATCGCTCCAGAACTGCTTTACCGCGCCGGCGATGACCGGGCCTCTCCAGACAACCGGATCGGTGTCGTTTTCCAAAAGCAGGTTCATGGACATTAAATCAATGCCGGTCTTTGTCTTAACCGGATAAATGCCTTTATCGCTTCCCTGGGCCTTCTGGGTAATCCCAAACGCCTTTGGGATGGACGGGCCTGTGATATCGGCATCCAGAATGCCGGTGGATAAGCCCTTGCGTCTGAGCAGTACCGCCAGTGTGGAGGTTACGAGGGATTTACCAACGCCGCCCTTGCCACTGACCACGCCAATTACTTTTTTAACCTGACTCCAGGGGTGCGCCTTGACTGAAAAGTCCGGTGCGCCGCCCTCACGCTCGTCACAGTCTGAGCCGCAGGTGCTGCAGTCATGGGTGCAGTTTTCTTCATCAACCATTTCATTCACTCCTTCAAACAAAATCTTATAAAATGACATCGCCGCCAGAAAGAGCTTCCTGACGGCAATGGTTAAACTCATTTGAGCCTTATTATAACATATCTTTTTGCTTTTGTTAACTACTTTTTGGGCATTTGCCCAAATCAATGCAAATACCGGTTCCCCTCTGGGCCGATGTAATCCGCACTGCCAAAGCCAAGAATCAGAATAAAAACCGGCCGCAGCAGCAGCAGGCCAATGGTAAAGCCCACGCCCTGCCCGAAGGACTGCGCCAGCTTACAGCTGATGCCAATGTATAAGACTACTGACACAAGGCTCATGACGCCGGCAATTAAGGTAAGAATGCCCATATCGCTGCCGCCGAGCCATCTGCTCAGCACCACACAAATAAGATTAACCCAGAAAAGCATTGTATTCCACGAAAATTTGTACACGGTGTACTCATTATAGAAAGGAATAAAGGACTTCCAGCCCGGTTCGCCGGCCTTCTCGAACATCTTCCATCCCGCTGCCAAAATCAAAATATACCAGAACAGCATTAAAAGTGGCATTATCGTCATCATTGCCATCGCTCCCTCCGTTTTCTAAATCGTTTGTTTCCAGTGCTCTTACAGCATTTTACTTCTTTTTGGCGGATACCAGCAGCATCATGGGCCGCCGCATTTCATCCTTCATTCCAGGTAAATCAAGCATTTCTGCCGGAGGCTGGGGTTCGACAATGCGCTGCAGCTCAAAGCCATTTTTAAGTAGTGTGTCGAGATAGGTGGTGAGGGTTCTATGATACTTAATCACCGCTTCGCCCAGGAAAACAGCTTTTCTTTTGCCTTCGTAATAATAATGGTCTACGGGAAAATGCAGAATCTCACCCGCGTCGTCGTAATACCAGTCCTGCGTGCCGTAGGCGGTAAACACCGGATGCTCAACCGAAAAAACAAACTCGCCGCCCGGCGCAGTCCACTGGCTGATCCTTGCCGCCAGCGTCGAAAAATCCCGGATATAATGAAACGCCAGCGAGCTGATCACCACATCAAAGGCACTGTCCGCAAAATCCAGATCCTCCATGGCGCTCTGCCGGTAGCTGATTCTTTCATGGCTGTTCTTTTCCCGCGCGGCCTCCAGCATTTTTTCGGAAATATCCACCCCCAGCACGCTGGCCGCGCCATGCTCTGCCGCGTACAGACAGTGCCAGCCATAGCCGCAGCCCAAGTCTAGCACACGCTTGTTATCAAAATCCGGCAAAAGCTTTTGCAACTCAGACCACTCCCCGGCTCCCGACAGCCCCTGCTGTGAACGGCTCATTTCACTGTATTTTTTAAAGAACACGTCGTCGTCGTATTTGTTTTCCTTCACCGCGTTTACTCCTTATACTTACAGACATCTACCCAGCTCATGGCGCCAGAGTACTGGAACAGGTCGTCACAGGAAAGCTCAATCATGGAATTACTGCTGCCAGCCGCTGGAAATACCGTGTCAAAACGCTTGAGCGAGTCGTCCAGATAAACCTCCACATCCGGGTTTTTAATGCCAAAGGGGCACACGCCGCCGACCGCATGGCCTGTAAATTCCAGAACCTCATCCGGCGACAGCATTTTGGCCTTGATGCCAAATTCTTCCTTGAATTTTTTATTGTCAATCCTGGTGTCCCCTGCTGCCACCACGAGAACACACTCGTCATATCGCTTAAAGGACAGTGTTTTTGCGATGCGGGCCGGGATCACACCTACCGCCTGCGCGGCCAGCTCTACCGTCGCGGTTGAATCGGTCAGCTCTTTTACCTGATCCTCCATGCCGTACTGTTTAAAATATGCCTTTACCTTATCTACTGCCATTTTCTTTACTCCAATCCTTATAATACCTTACCAGTTTACCGCGAATTTACCGCAAATGCAAGCGGTATCATGGCATTGCGCATAAAAAAACAGCACGGATTTATTGTCCGCGCTGTCTTTGGGCTGCTTTTATTTATTTTGTAAACTCAGAGAGCTTGTCAAAGACCCCGGTCAGGGCAAAGTAAGCTTCGTCAAAGATCGGCTTCATGGCGCTGTACACTGGCTGATTGTCGGTGTTCGGCGTTTTGGTTTCCTCAATTTTCAGGAATTTGTCAATGACGTCAAAGTTCTCAAAAACGCCGACGCCCACACCGGCAGTGATGGCCGCACCCATGGAGGTGGCTTCCTCCAGATAGTTTGGCTTCTGGATATTGATATTGTAAACATCGGCTAAAATCTGGAGCCAGGCGTCGCTCTGAGCGCCGCCGCCAATGACGATCATGTCGTCAATTTTGACACCCTTGCCCTTAAAGACATCCATGACCACGCCCAGGTTAAAGGCTACCCCTTCCTGTACCGCGCGCACCATATCCTTCTTTTCAGTTTCCATTTTAATGCCGATGAAGGCGCCCTTCGCCTTTGGATTCCAGCGCGGGCTTCGCTCACCGATCAGGTATGGCAAGAACAGCAGACCGTTGGCCCCTGGCTTAGAATCGCCGATTTCCTGATCCAGAAGGTCATACTTGCTGACGCCCTGCTGTTCGCCCAGCAGGCTTTCGTACTTGCACAGCTCCTTTGTAAACCAGCTATAGGAGCCGCCGCCGCACTGCATGGTTCCGGTTGGCAGCACATAGCCTGGCACAATGTGCGCCCAGGTAAAGGTGCGCATTTCCTCGTCATAGATTGGCTTTTCGGTGGTGATGGAAATCCATGAGGAGGTTCCCATACAGCTGTGGGCAATGCCCTCTCTGGTACAGCCGGTGCCGACAGCCGCGCAGACGCCGTCGCCGCCGCCGCAGACAACAGGAATCCCGGCGGCCAGTCCGCAGGCCTGGGCGGCTTCAGCCGTCACGGTTCCGGCAATATCGGTGGATTTTAACAATGCCGGCATTTTTTCGCGGTCGATCCCCATGACTTCCAAAAGGCGGTCGGACCATTCCAGCTTATTTAAGTCCAGCAAGTTGGTGGAGGAAGCGTCCGTATACTCGGTGACAAACTCCCCGGTAAGTTTCAGGATAATATAATCCTTGCAGTTGAGCATTTTATAGGTATTTTCATAGATTTCCGGCTCATTGTTTTTAACCCACATCAGCTTCTGGCCGCCGTAGGACGGGCTGATCTTATGGCCTGTGAGGTGATAAAAATCTTCCTCGCTGATGCGTTCACGGATCATTTCCTCTTCCTTTGTGGCGCGCATGTCCGCCCAGATCAATGCGTTTCTGAGGGCCTTACCCTCTTTATCCACACAGATGCACCCCATCATCTGGCCGCTGAAGGATATGGCGGCAATGTCGTTCACGTCGATGTCCTGCACCAGCTCTTTGGTGGAGACACAGACCGCGTTCCAGAAATCCTCTGGCCGCTGCTCAACCCAGTTGTTGTTGCTGACAAGCATATCATAACTTTGAACACAGCTTTTGACCAGTTCCCCTTCTGTGCTGTACAGCGTCGCCTTGTTTCCGGATGTTCCCAAATCGTGTGCCAGTAAATATTTTTTCATTTTAACCTCTCCTCAAAAATGATTTTTATAATGTTTTTGCGTAAGCTTCTGTAATTTCAATGCTGCTGCTGCTGCCAATCCGTTCCGCACCGGCTTCGATCATGGCCAGGCAGGTTTCAAGATCGCGGATACCGCCGGCCGCCTTGACTTTCACGTCATCGCCCACAACGGACTTCATAAGCTTTACATCCTCCACGGTGGCTCCGCCAGTACCAAAGCCTGTCGAGGTTTTGATAAAGTCCGGCTTCACTTCCCTTGCGATCTCAGCAACCTTTACAATCTCGTCCTTTGTCAGGTAGCAGTTTTCAAAGATCACCTTTGACAGCACACCGTGTTTGCGGCAGACGGCGACAATGGCTTCCATTTCACGCTTGATATAATCATAATTCTTATTTTTCAGTTCGACAATGTTGATGACATAATCAATTTCATCCGCGCCGTTTTCAATGGCGTTTTCAGTCTCAAAAACCTTGGCTTCAATGGTTGTCTGCCCGAGGGGAAAGCTGATGGCCGCCCCCACATGCACGGGAGAATCCTTCAGGTACTTTTTGCACAACGCAACCGGGGCCGAGTTGATGGCCACCATCTTAAAGCCATATTTATCGGCATCGTCACACAGCTTTTTAAAATCCTCATCGGTAACAAAGGCCTTTAAAAGTGTGTGATCAAAATAGCCTGCCAGTTCTTTAACAGTTAGTGTTTTCATGTAAATCCTCGCTTCATTTATTGTTCTTATGTATTTACATAATAACATCATATTGTACAAGTGTCAAGCGCAAAAAAGAAAAAACCAGCGGATGCTGGTCTTTTTTAAGCTTAATTCCGTTTTAATCTGAAGGTAAAATGACTCCGGTCACCGCGGTAATGCGCTTTGGAGTATTCCACTGCCGTCTCATCGGTCAGGTAGGCGATGGTCTGAATATACTGGATTGCGGAGCCCTTGCTGATCCCCAGGATTTTAGCGGTCGCACTGTCCGCCAGAATGGCCTCAAGCCGCCTGGTGGCATAGTCGATGGTCATGTTCAGCTCGGTTTCCATCACATGATACATGGACACCCGGGTAAAATCCTTTTCCAGCATTTCACTGCACAGGCGGCACGGCAGATGGCTGACCACATGGACGATGGGCTCGTCATTGGCGTAGCGCAGACGTTCAAGCCGTACAACCTCTGTTCCCACCTCCAGCTGCAGGGCGCGCCCCACCTCTTCGTCACAGGCCACCACCTCCAGACCAAGCACTTCGGTTTTAGGCGTCAGGCCTTTCTCCTGCATTTCCTCGTTAAAGCTCTGGATCGATTCCAGAAAATTCTGATGGATTTTCGGCCGGGTCACAAAGGTGCCCTTGCTCTTTTTGCGGTAGAGTCTTCCCTCCACCACCAGTGAATTGATGGCCTGGCGCACCGTTGGCCGGCTGATGCCAAAGGCCTCGCTGATCTCCATTTCTGTTGGAATGGGTTCTTCGTAATTGGTATGTTCCTTTTCGATGTACGCTTCCAGTAGTGTTTTGAGCTGGTAATAAAGCGGCACCGGTATATTTTTATCGAGTTGATGATCAAATAATCCCATAATCTAATCGCCTTTCTTATGTCATTACCACCTAGTATAGCGCATTTTTTACAAAATGTCCATATGTCATGACATTGTCTGTCCATAAAAGAAAGCCCGGATGATGATCCGGGCTTTGGCTGTGCCGCTTATTTTTCAAGAATCTTCTTCAGGTCTTCTTCCGGCGTGGAGATGGGTGTCAGGCCAAAACGTTGGACCAGCACATTTAAAACATTGGGCGAAACAAAGGCAGGAAGTGTTGGTCCAAGATAGATATTTTTAATGCCGAGGGACAGCAGCGTCAGAAGAATACAGACTGCCTTCTGCTCGTACCAGGACAGCACAAGCGTGAGCGGAAGCTCATTGACCGTACAGTCAAAGGCATCCGCCAAAGCCAGCGCGATCTGGATGGCAGAGTAAGCGTCGTTGCACTGTCCAACATCCATGATTCTTGGCAGTCCATCAATCGTTCCAAGGTCTAAATCGTTAAACCGGTATTTGCCGCAGGCCAGCGTCAGGATAATGGAATCCTCCGGAGTCTGTTTAACAAACTCTGTATAATAGTTACGTCCCGGCTTCGCACCGTCACAGCCGCCAACTAGGAAGAAATGAGAAATATCGCCGCCCTTTACAGCTTCTACCACCTTGTCGGCCACAGACAGCACCGTTCCCCTCGCAAAACCCGTGGTCAATACCGAGCCGCCGTTGATACCGGTCATCTTATGATCCTCCGGATAGCCGCCCAGCTCCAGTGCTTTTTCGATAACAGGGGTAAAGTCCTTGTCTGGTCCGATGTGTACCATTTCAGGGTATGAGACCACCTCGGTGGTGAAAACACGGTCGCTGTAGGAATCTTTGACAGGCATCAGACAGTTGGTGGTGTAGAGTATGGGTGCCGGCACACCGTCGAATTCCTTTTGCTGGTTCTGCCACGCGGTACCAAAGTTTCCCTTGAGGTGCGGATAAGCCTTCAGCTTCGGATAGGCATGGGTGGGCAGCATCTCGCCGTGAGTATAAATGTTGATCCCTTTGTCCTTTGTCTGTTCCAGAAGAAGATAAAGGTCATGCAGGTCATGCCCTGTGATGATGATAAATGGCCCCTTCTCAATGGTCATGGAAACCTCGGTCGGCTCAGGCATTCCGTAGGTTTCAGTGTTAGCTTTGTCCAGCATGGCCATACACTGCAGGTTGACATTGCCGGTATCCATGACCAGCGCCAGCAGGGTATCCATATCCTCTTCGCCGCCAATGGCGCGCAGCGCGGTCAGGAAAAAGGCGTTGACATCCTCATTGTGGCAGCCCAGCACATCGGCATGGTAGGCATAGGCTGCCATGCCGCGCAGGCCAAACAGGATCAGCGATTTTAAGGAGCGGATATCTTCATTGGCGTTCCAGAGCTCCCGCATGTCAAAATCACGTACTTCGCCGCCGATGGCCTTTTGCAGGTTATGCAGCGCGGTCACCTGTTCTTTAGTGGAAGGGTCATTAAAATTGACATTGGTCACCGTGGTAAATAATCCCTTCATCACCAGCCTGCTGACTTCATCGTTGGGCACTTCTTCCTTTTCCATCACACGCGCCAGACCGATCATCGCGCCTGTCAGCTCATCCTGCAGCTGTGCGGTGTGGTCCTTCTTGCCACACACACCCTGGTGCTTGGTGCAGCCCTTTCCTAAAGCAGTCTGTTCACACTGAAAACAAAACATTGACATTTGTATGCCTCCTTGATAACTTATTTCTTTCACTTGTTATCAAGTATACCCACCTTCACCGAAAAAGTATGTTGCATATATCACAGTCATGTGAAAAACGAGATTTCTTAAGGGTTTTTTCGATATTTTGTTTTCAACTTTTCTTTTTTATATTTTAAAATTTACTAACTTAGGCTGAACGCTTTATGCAATATCAAGTCTTTTCTGCCCAAAATTTCTGCCCAATTTTTTATTTAATTTATTCTAACATCTTTTTCCGTTTTTATCAAACAAATGACAACAGGTTACTGCTTTCTGGATTGTCCGGAACCTGCATCGCTTTTTCAATCGTTGATGCCAGTGGAATCATATCGTATACTTCTAAATGCGAATAGATATCTGCTGTTGTTGCGATATTACTGTGTCCAAGCCATTCCTGTATATATTTCATCTGGACACCTTTTCTTAGAAGAATACTTGCACAGCTATGTCTGAGATCATGAAACCTTATACGCCGTAATCCATGCTTCTTTAAAAGTTTTCCAAAAGATGTCGTAAGCCAGTTTGGAGTATACAATCTTCCTACTTCATTTACGCATATATATCCTTCCGTATCTTCATAAGCATTACCACACACCAGGCGGTTATTCAACTGGATTGCTTTTAGCTTGATCAGCTTACCCTTTACCGGATCAATCAAAGGAAGTGTCCTTCTGCTGCTAATCGTTTTTGTCCTGTTTTCCTTGACATAGATATAACTTGACTCACTATATACCGGAACAATCGTATGGTTAATATTAATTAAGTTATTCTCAAAGTCAACCGCACTCCATTTTAACCCTATAATTTCTGATCTTCTCAGGCCATAAAATGCACCTAATAATATCGGTATCTCCAGTAATGTACCTTCACTTACTTTGAATAATTTTTCAAGTTCAAGCTCGTTATAACAGCTGTGTGGTTCAATTGCTTTTCTAACAACAGGTCTATATACCAGACGAAGCGGGTTAGCCAAAATCAACTCAGAACGAACTGCGTAATTTAGTGCGGTATTCATCAATTCATGATAACACTTTATTGTACAAGGCTTCAATTTTTCATTTTCTAAATAAATATAAAACTCCTGCACATGTGCAGCTTTTAAGGAACCCAGCTTCAGCTTTCGCTCATCAAAATAAGGAGCAATTTTTCTTTCGATCCTAGTTTTATACGAGTGATAAGTTGTCACCGCTATTGCCGATTTTCTGTATTCCAGCCACTTTTTTAAATAGTCACCAAAAAGCATCTCTGTATTAAGATCATTCGCCGCATTCGGAATAATGTATTTACTTCTTACTTCCAGTAGCTTCTTTTCTGCCTTTTTCTTATTCCCCTTTACTCTTAAACCAGTTGGTATCCACTTTCTGATCCTTTTACCTGGTCGCTCATAATAACTAATAACACAATAATACAATCCGTTTTTTTCTTCTAAATGTCCTGCTACCATGAAATTACCTCCAACTCATGGACAAACAGATACTTGTTAATATCTAAAATTTTATATGAATATGGTCTATTTGTCTATGCATTTTCTTCATTTTCTAAGATATATTTTATAACATATATTTTTGGCACCAAGTATCCCTTGCCAATTTTTTTACCTGGAATCCTGCCCGTTCTTATTAATTTACATACATATTGTCTGCTTACATTATGAAGCATTTTTTGTATATCTTTAACATCTACAACATCATCCAGATCTTTAAACATTTTACTTTGGACTTTCGTATCCTCACAAGTTTGTCTATTATTATTTTGATTCATAACTTTTACCTTACTCATAACCAACCAATTTCAAACCATTACCAGTTGAGGAAAAATGCAAAGGCATCATTGTATTTGCAACAAAGGAATATAGATCGACATTATTTTCTTTACAATATTTGGTCAATTGGCTATTTCCTTCGTTATTCTCTGTGATATTGGCAACGAGAAACTTCGGATGTTTCCGCATTAAATCGCTGCAGAAATAGGCATTTTCACCACTTTTAGCTGCAACTATCCCTGTAATACTTGAATACTTTAAGTCATCAGATAAAAGCATTTTCGCTGCATTTTCGGGCATTTGGTCCCCCTGGTAAATTAAGCGGTCGGTGCCATGAACAACCATATACGCTATATTATCTTCTGTTATATCGATGGGTTTTATGACCACATCATCCATTTCATATTGCTCATCATTTGTGATCGAAATCTCATGAGCTGAAATTAAAGCTGAAACATCATCATATGCGGCAAGACCACAGCTGACGGGAAAAAAGCATTTTTCGACTGGGCAAGTGTCTAGCAAGGATGTCAAACCGCCTACATGGTTCGTATCCAGACTGGTTAGTAAAAGAATATCTATTTTTCTTCCCTGTATGTAATCCTGCAAAAAAGGATTCTCACCAGTCCCAGTGTCGATAACCGCGATTCCTCCGTTTGAAGTTTCGATAACGGACGCCATGCCTTCGCCGCTATTAATAAAAGTAAAGGTCACATTTCCCTGAACTTCAGTCGTAATTGCTTCCTTACTCGTGTCTTCAAAATGATCAGAGTCCTCATTTTTTAGCAAAGCACTCGTTACAAGTGTGGAAAATATGACGATTAAGCCAATGATGCTATACACAATTATTGCTTTTTTATCATTCATTTTGGGCCTCGTATAATATCGTTCTTCTAAGCTTATCAATAATGATCTGGTCTTTTGGTGTTAAAAAGCCTTCCTTATTTTTTTTATTCAATGCCGTGTTCATGAGCTTCAGATCCACGCTCTCTTGAACCGAATGTGTCACTTTCATATAGTGTGTATTTATAATCTTAGTAAGCTGTTCTTTGTAGTCTCGCTTATTAAAAACATCAATGCCACGCTCTTTTATCTCTGCCAAAGTGCCAGACAGATCTTTATCATTGGAGCTTGGCAGATAGACAACTGGTATGGTACCGCAAAAAGTGTGCAGATTGATTAAGCTGTTGATTAACTCCTCCTGGGTGTCATGAACGACCATTATATCCAAAATCAAGTATTCAAGGTTCACATATGTGTTTGCTTCATCTAAAAAGCCTCGTACCGAAAACTCAGATGCAATTTTGCAATCAACCTTATCAAAGTCACTGAGGAAGTCCATATCATGAGCATTTTTCTTATTTCCACAAATATATAGGATCATTTTTACCCCCTCATCGCAAAAACAGTACCGCTAAAAGTAAAATCAAGTCTACTAACGCTATTACTGAGCCACCATAAACTAAAATTTGCTTCCAGCCCTCTTTGCGGATCGTTTCAGCAGCTTCTTCTTTAATTCGGTTCGACACAGCTTCCATTTCTTTGTTTTGGTTTTTGATATCCGATAGTACCTCTTTAAAATCCATTTTGTTTTCTTTCATATTTTCTTTAATCACACTAAATGTATCATTGATTGCTTGAATGGATTTTTCAACCTCAAACTCAGGAAGCGACTCATTCAAATCTTTTATATCCTGATGTAAAACTTTACAGGCATCAATATTTTTTTCCAGATTTTCATCCACTTTCTCTAACAACATCATCTGTTTGACTGAAAAACTCTGATTATTTTCCATTTTCTCCTTTTTTTCCTCCTGTTCTTCCTCAACGACTTTATCCTCGAAGTTCACTAAATTTACCAAAAAATTTTTGACATTGTTATTCATCTCTTTGTAAAGTGAGTATTTTTTTTGCCGGATCTTTTGTTCTTCTTCCTGATCTGCTGACTCTTCAAGGTTTAAGTTCTCATTATTCTTTAGTAGCAAATACAAATTTCTCATAAGTTTTTTACTATTTTCAACAACTATATCCATTATTATCTCCTAATTAATATCCATGGCCTTCACCAAGTCCATCCAGGTTGTTTCCATATCTGTTTTTTGCATAATGAAGTGCTGACAGCAGGTTGTCATAACCATCAAAAATGTTATCATGGCCATCGTGCTTATTTCCGTTGAAGGTTCCTGGAATAGTCTGCATCAGACCGTGGCCAACGTTTGTATTTCCACAGCTGTCGCCAGCACTATTCGGACACCAGGGGCAGATGCCATTATTAAATGGAATTGAGGTTCCACTGTTTACATCGCTAATGCCTTGTACAGCCAATGGATTTCCGCCAGATTCTGTTTCGATCTGCCTTAGTACCTTTTCAACCATTTCATTGTCCGTGCTGAGGCCATTCGCAGCCAGTGCCTTGATAACCGTTTGTCTCCAGGACTCAACATCACCTGAGGTTCCATTATTCGCAGGGTTAATTAATGGCCAGGGATTAACGGTAACATTTTCGGAAGTATCGAAAATGTCCCGATAAGCTGTATTGTTGGCATCTGTTTTATGAGATCCAAAATGTAAATGGGCTGCATAATTACCCAGGCCATCACCAGAATACCCCACCACCTGTCCCTTCGTGACGTGATCACCAGCCTTAACGGTGATACTGTTCTGTGAATTCATGTGTCCATAGAAAAACCAGTATCCAGATCCATCACCGGCGAGTATCCCTACGGCATATTGGTAGCCGCCGGTATAACCAGCCAGAGTGACTGTACCATCGCAGACAGCATATAATTCTGATCCCAGCGGACAGGACAGGTCAATGCCATCATGAAATTCCATGCCATGGTATTCACAGTTTCTTTTCCCCCATCCGCTGTGAAAAACGTATGGATCGATCACGGCATAGGTTTCTGGGTCAAGACCCGCTGTGCCATCGGATATACCATAGTCCGTACTGCAAGGATAGCCATAAACGCCACCGCCGTTTCCGCTGTTTTTAGGCGTCAGCATTGATACAAAACCTACAAATAAAATGAACCCGACAAGTAATTCAATGATTACCTCTCGGGTTCTTCTGTTCTTCAGGAGAGCTAAGGCCGCTTTTATTGCAATGGACAAAAGATTACCTCCCGCCTTTATCTCCGAAATAATTCAATTTGAAATCGTCAATTTTAATGCTTAAATCCAAACGTCTGCTGCCGATCATAAACAGAGCACGCCCTCTTGTTTTCTGCTCGATGAGCTCTCGTTCTGCCTCTTTGAGTCGGTATAACCTGGCAACATCAACCAAATCCTGACCGTCCATCCCAAGAATCAGTTTGTAGGTTGGCTGATTTAGAATGGCCGATCCATATTGCTTGATGGCCGGATCGACAAAATCGTTGACCTGTTGGCTGGCCACCCAGATTGCTGCTTCATATTTTCTTGCGCGTCTTTCCTGTTGGCTGAGGGTTTTCATCGGCTGCGGGACATCTTTATCAATGATCATATGCGCTTCTTCGTAAACAATGATGGATCTCTCTTTATTCGACCGCGTTGCTCGTTGCCATGCAAGGTTCTGCAATAGAAAATACTGAGCAGATTTGATGTTGTCTGGCCTGGAATTCAAGCCGAAGGTATCAACGCAAACCACATCAGCGTTGATCTCCAGTGTCGTATAACTGCCCCATAGAAAGCTGTCCGATCCAATGGAGATATCCCTCAGTAAAAGCGCCAGATCTGCATATTCCTTGCTAAGACCCATATTGTCACGATCTTCCGCTTCTCTGGATTTATCGATCAAGTGCTGATGGAGGTCTTTAAAAAGCGGAAAATCCGTATTTTTTAATTTTGAGACATCGGTGTCCCAGGTGATGTTAAATTTGAAGTAAAGCTCTTCTATTTCCTGTTTCAGCAATGCCATCTGATATTGTGTGATTTCTTTCAGATAGAGACTTAAAAATACTTCCAGGAGCTTCATATGATTTTCCAGGTCATTAGCGATGGTTTCAGAATCATCGTCATACTCATCACCATCTTCATCAACCTTACTGAGATACTTAGTGTTTCCAATGACCTGCAGGGGGTTAATCACCTTTCCATTTCCCCCGGAAGCATTCAGCCACTCTCCGTTTAGATTCAACGTCAATTCTTTGTACTCTCCTTCCGGATCAACAAAAAAGATTGATGCGCCTAATGCTCTCTCCATAATGGCCATAGCTTTGATCGTTGCCGACTTGCCCATACCAGCGTTACCGGCTATGACATAATTTGAATTGGTTCGATCCCTTCCCCGATACCAGCTGTTAAGATAAACCGTTCCGCCAAGGCCGTCATGACCGCGGTAAAAACCAGAATGATCGTTAAAACCAGAAGAGGCAAAAGGGAAACCGCCGACAAAGGATGAAATGGGCATCATCCTACCGGTTTGCCGATGGACGTTATTTTCTTCGGTGTAAGTCGGAAGCACGAACTTAACGCCTTCCTTTTGTTCACTCGCCAGCTTTCGACATTTACAGTTCGCGATCGACGAAGCATTTTCGACATTCTTACAAATCTTATCGAATGATTTTTCATTTTCTGCAAGCGGCATGAGCACAAAGCACATTCTTCCGACAACTTCGCCGTTTTGATCAATGCGGCGCATGGCTTCCTCTGCATTCCGAATGCTCTGCTCCGCGCGCTGCCGTTCCAGTTCATCTTTTTTTCCATCATTTGCGTCCATCCGGTAATTTCTTATGTTATTATTCAGACTTTTCAACACTTCATCCGTGTTAAGCGGCGTAAAATGAATGGCTGCCACTGTTCCATGGATATTTGTCAATCGGCGCAGCCATCCATACTCTGCAAACTGCGGATAACGAATTACACCATAACAGCGTGCTAGATTATCACCAATGACAGCGTTAATACGATTGAACGTAATCCCTACCGGTGCGATAATACTCTTAAGTTCCTGATTTTCTGGAATGACCGCTTTACTCTTCTTTTTTTCTTTCTTTTCTTCAATAATTGGTCTTCCGTGAATATCCTTCTTTATCTCTTTCTGTTTTCTCCTAAACATTTACACATCGCCTCCATACTGCTTGATTAAAAAGGAAAAATTGATTTCCGGTTTTAAATCTTCGGGAACAGCATATTGTGGATTAGCAACCATTTCAATAAACTCAACGATTTCAGGCTGGGAAATGATCTTTGCCTTTATGCCACAGTTATCAAGCTTATCCCGTAAGCTTTCAACGCGTTTTTTGAATTCCTCATCCGTTTCCCGATCTGCCCATAAGTGAAAATAATACTTACGCGTTGGCATTTCAGCATTTTGCACCTGCGTTTGTCTTTGTTGTATTTCGTTTCGCAGAATACTTCGAATCACTGGATCATCCGTTGTCTGAATGATTTTACTATACTGTGCCATGATACTGCGGTTATCTTCCGGTTTACTGAGCGCATAGTATTTAAATGGGTAGCGCAGCTCGGACAACTCGGCAGTCAGGCTTTCTGTGATTCTTTCCATATCTTTATCGTTCAATAGATCAATATTGATGGGTTCTATTTCTATATAACTGCATCTCTTACCATCCTTTGCAAAGAGCAGTTCACGGCGTATATTTTTCGTATTCATAAAATCATTTGCCGTTTCTCCTTTATACATGTTTTCGTCTTCAGCTTTTTCTTTCTTTCTTTTGCGATAAAAAAAGTACAGGAAAAGAAATCCGAAACCAATGATCATTAGATAAATAATGATGTACATTGTTTCACCACCCTACCTTTCAATATCATCGTCCAGTGAATTGTCTTTCGACAGGATATTTGTATCGATCGCTTCAATGTTCTCCAACCCATTGAACATGCTGCTTGCGGCTTCTGATCGAGGGCTTATATCGGCCGTTTCCTGACTATTTTCTTCTGTTTTTTCATCAAGAATCTCATTTGCTTCCTGAGTTTTTCCCTCGGAATCGTCTTCCTGAATAATATTATAAATGCGATCCATGGACGAATCTTCTTTTATCTGTTCGGATGATAGAGCCTTGATATTTTCTAAGGCCGTTCTAATACTGCTGTCCAATTTGTTCAAGCACGAACGCTCCGCTTTAAAATGTGCCGTGATTGCTTTTGAAATAATTCCTGGCCCTTTAATATCCGCTATCGGCTCTTTTCCCACGATCATGCGTCCCGTATTTTTGAGATGCTGACCCGATTGATGGTATTCCTTTGTAATGGCTTTAATCTCTTTTAATGTTTGGTCATTTTCGCGGAGGTTCACTGAAACATGTTTCTGCGCTTTTTCCAGTGCACTGTCGATATGAAGAAAACTCAAGAAGTCTTTCAAGGCTTGCTTACCATGCTGTTTGAAATGATCCAAGGCCTTTCGGCACCCTTCCAGAATGCCCTTTTTCACCTTAATAACATCCTGCTGCATGACAACAACCTGTTCCTCCATATTTCGATTTTCCTGCTGCACCATTTCTTTTTCAGGTGATGGCTGCATCTCCTTAATTTCCTGTCTTAAGCGAATGGTTTCATCGGAAAGCGATTTTACCTGTACCTCCATTGTAGAAACACACGTTAATAGTGCTTCAAATGTTCTTCGGGTCAGTGGATCATTCGCATCCAGAACATCTACGATCGCTTTTACTTCTGGTTCTTCATGTAATTCTTTTTTCTCTACAGGTACGCCTTGAACACTCTTATCAGGAATAAGATCTTGTTGATTTCCAACAGATTCAAGGGATGATTCCTCTGCTTTTTTACCAGTATTACTGGCCACAGCAGTATCTTGAGACCACTGCTGCCCTTTTATCTCTTGAGTTGATATATGAGGATTTTCAGAAATAAGTGCTGCTGAATCCTGGCTGGCAGACATATTATCCTGCATTTCAGGCGCTTTAGCCTCCACTGCATTAATCGATGAGCTCTGTCCATTTTCACTTTGCTCTTTTGTGCGTTCACCCTGAACGGTCTCCTTGGATATAACCGGCGTATGGTCTTCAACGGCTTCGGCCATACCTTTCTCAACTGCTGTAAGATTCATTCTTAAACTTCCTGAATAGCGTGCTGCATTCAACAAAAGTCCCCGTTCCTTGATCGTATTTGTGATATCTTCATTTGCGATCCAATGCCAGGAAATATCTTCCAAATCCTCAGCTTTTTCGGGATAATCTTTATTCGCAAGGGTATCTAATAATGTCAATTCCAAAGGTCTGGTATTTCGTGCTCCTTGATCTGCTAAAGCCAGCTTATTATCGGCATTTCTACAAATTTCCACATAAGCGTTTATTGCTGGTCTGGATAGTGTGAGTATATCCGTATGCTGGTCTTTATCAGGCCATAAATTTTCCTGCGGTCGATTATACACTCCTTCCAGTTCCTTGCTGACCTGCATTTCATTATTTAGAACTTCTGCGAGCCCCTCGTCAATATAATCGCCTATTGATGCTCCATACTGAGAAACCAGTTCATCATTTTGCTTCAGCAAATTGTCTATTTTTTTCAATGATTTCCGGGTATCATCATTCATTTTTTCCACAAGTTTTGCTTTTTCAGATTCAACTTTGCTTCTGTTTACTTGTTCTTCATTATACTGACGCTCCTTTTGCATCTGTATAACTTCCTGTAAAATAACATTTATAATTTGTGCTATTTCCCGTCCTAATTCTGTATCAACTGACATGTTAATCCTCCAATCGTATTAACGTTCAAAACCTTCTTCAATTGTAATTTCTTCGACCATGTATTCCTCAATGGCCTCCTGATTTGAATCTCCGACTTCTCCAATGCCATACTCAACGTCTTCTTCGAGCTCATCCTGAACACTGGCCGCGGTCGGCTGCTTTTTCTTTCTAAGTCCGTTAATGGATTCCTGTGTCCCAACATCTGGATCAATCTCAGTCCGATAATCCGTTATTTCCTCAGAATACGAGCTCTGCTCTTCCTGACGATTGTTATAAAGCACTTCTTCAAATTGCTGCTGTAAAAAAGCGGACAAGTCACTTCGGTTTATATAAAAATCATGGTTTGGAAGCGCCACGGCAATCTTTTCGACAGCATTTACTTGTTCCCAAACTTTGGTATTTTGATTAAAATCATAAATGGCCTGCTCTTCATTTTGAAAATGAATCGCTTCCTCACGGGTTAGCGCACAATAATCATGATGGTCACGAGACAATATCCTGTCAGCCATAAGGGTCAGATTGGTATCCCTCCCTACATGGTACCGCTCCTTGATCTGTTCTCGAAGGGCCTGCTTATACGCAGATTCTTCTTCTCTCGAACCATAATATATTTTGTTTTCAAGAATTAAGACATTTCGTTCATGAATTTCCTGGATTTTTCGGTTAACAGCGTCATCCATCCACAAATCATGATTTTCACCAAGGAATTTCAGTTCAGCATCTGATTGATATAAACGCTCAGGTGTGACCGCTGGATTTAACGTTAATGCTTTTGCCACCTCAGCTTTTCTAGTTTCCAATCGCATTTTTTCAAGCTTAAGCCACTGCAATGATAAAGCTGCCTTATCCTTATCGGGAATATAGTTGGCTGCCTTTAAATTCATGCCAGCGTTAATTGCTGGCCAGCCTTCATTCTCAATTGTTTCAGAGATACTGGTGTTGGGTGCGTTCATCATACTCAAAGTGCGTAAATCGCTTTCCTTTTCCAGATAATCCGTGTTGGCCATCGTGTCCATAACGACAAATTCAAAACGCATTGGTTCCTTTGGGTCTTTAAAGGCTGTTTTTTCCTGTACCTCATCAACCTCTCTACGAAGCCTGCTGTAAATACTCATTTCATTCGTTGTTATCGCATAAGGTCTTTCTTTTTGACTGGCGGACTGAATAAGTCTCGGGTTTGAATCTGACCTTTCTGGTTCCGGCTTTTCCTGAAATTCGTTCTGATTTTCAAAAGTATCGTCCATTCCATAGGTTTCGACAAGAGATTCGCTTTCAGATAAGAACGCTTCAATGCGTGCTTTCATTGCTTGAGTGTCGTTATCCATATGGCTTTTTATTTCTTTTTTTTCGCTTTGCAGCATCGCATTTTCAAGTGCTTCAATATCTTTGATTCGGTTATCTTTATACCGGATCACCTCACCGACAAGTAATGCTGAGATTTCATCGATTCTTTTACTTGCTTTGTTTTCGACGGCCATGTTTATCCTCCAAATCATCCAGATTATCATTAAAAACATACTCGAACTTCTGCTGCTCGCCTGCAAAGCGGAACAAAACCATAAAATAATCAACCATATTCATGTTGAGTTCATTTTCATGGAAAGCAACAGCCAAAACTCCGATGGTAAACAGCCATAATAATATCCCATATGAAAACTCTTTTGTTATCAACCCGACAACTAAACAGACGATAGAAGCAATAACGCCCGAGACAAAAAACCATTTTAGTGATCGGCTGCTGAAGCCTTTAAGTGGTTCATTTTCTACCTTAATTCTTGCCGGAATATACAGTTTCTTTCTATCTTCAATTTTATTTTCCATGTGTCACCTCAAATGTTTATGTGGTAATAATACAGAAGTATCTCACTGATAATAGATAATCCTCCAAGAGCATTCGTAATAACTGCTGCTTTGAAACAATTGCAAATCTGTTTCCAAATTTGTCCATTATCATCTCCTTGTAATCTTTCAATAAATAGATAAACAATTCGCACTAAAATGATCGCGTCAAATAAAATAAGGAGCGCCCCTGTTAAATACATAATCCCATCTTGTACAGTACCATTTCCAAAAAACAACTGACTATTTTTAACTAATTCATAATTTGGATCCAATAACCATCACCTTCTATTTAAAAATATTGATTGCTCGAACAACATTTGCTCCTGTATTTAATGTTGATGATAATCCAGACGCTCCGCCACCACCCCATAACAAGAATTCCTGTAAAATATGCGGTACTGAAAAAGCTGTCCATAAGCAGCAACAAGCCCATATTGTATTTGTCATCGTAATTGTCGTGTTTGCATCGACAATTGGCATCAGGATTAATCCTAATGATAAATGAAGCAATCCAACTTGAATAATAATGGATATTGCTGCCTGGAAAAACTTCTTAATGTAGGGCTTGAAAACACCATAGTCTGAGTCAATTATGCCAACGCAGCTGATTGGAAAACCTATGCGTAGAAAGACTAACTCACAGGAACGCATAATAAATTTAAAATACATGATAATGCACGAAATAATGTACAGAATCAGTAATATCGACGTAAATGGTGCTGAAAAAATATCTGCCATGTTTTTGACTAAATTAAACAAAGTTTCTGTCCAATTGCCAGATAGAAAGCTATCCTGAAAGGCTTGACCCAAACTGCCCATAATCATACCTGAGATAGTGCTCACAGTTCCTGCTACGATTCCGAATAAAACAAAATACAGGATGCTGTTAAAACCGACCGCAACGATAACTGCCTGCAGCATTTTTTTCAATAGAAAAATTGGGTCTTGTGACGGATCATCATCACCAAGGCCATATGTTTTATAGGCTTTATGTACTACTTTAAGTACAATCAATGCAACCGCAATGCCCAAAATCAATCCATATATATTTCCAAACAAGGAATTGATTGAGTCTCCCAGTGAGACTTCCGGGTACATTATGGTTTTTACAAGTCCTACACCAGATGCCAGATCCTTAAAGACTTGTATAATTGAATTTTGGGCATCTCCCGAATTTACAAATTGATTTGTTATGAGTTTTCCTAACCAGTCCAATGTTACTCTTCACCTTCCTTCAAGCTCCAGGAAATCTGTGTCCTGGAGCTATTAACCCTTAATGGAATAATATTATGATGGAATAATAATATTATAGTAGGACAGTATTAATCTCAGTACAACAACCGTTAGCTCTCCAAGAATTAAACTTGCCACAGAAACATAGGCCCTTTTCTCCCATTTTTTCTGATCCATTTCATCTGAATGTGATCTTCTAACCATATAATAGCTAAAAACTAATGCACAAATGACAAAGATAAGCCCCATCAACGCATTCAGAGCGTCATTGGCTAAACGGGATGTTCCTGTCACCAATATGTTTTCGCTAAGCAATTTATTCACCTCCTTTTTTCAGATAATAAAAAAAGTGCCGATTTGGCACTTGATAGAATGGCTCCGGATAAACTTTCATCGCCATTATTTAATCTACATCTGGCGTAATATCACTTACCGGAAAGTAAGCTTTATTCAATTCAGTCCGATAGATTTCATCGACCCGGTACTTTATGGGATCGAAATCTTGTTCACTCATTTCTAGATAGCTGATACTTTTCAGTAATTGAATATTCCTATAAGAATTCCATATTCCCCATGAATTGAGTTCACCAGAAATATCCATGACCCTACGAGCTTGATTGCGGTATTTTCGGAGTTTAATATTATGTTCTTTGTCGCCCATTCCAAACATTGTATTAAAATACCACTCACTTAAGTCAGGAGATTCCATAACGGCCGGTTTTTCGCGGCTTGTAATCAAGAGATACGGTCGGTTTATTTCCTGAAGTTCACTTGTCGTCAATAAATTTCTGGTTACTTTATTGGAAGAATTGGAGCGGCTAAAACTTCTGTTCCCAGCATTTGATGATGCATTATAGACGGTACAGGTATAATTCCCAAGCTTATCCGAAATCGTCTTAAGCGTTTCCGGATCATCACTTCTCAGATATGCCCACGTTTCGCAGTTAGACCGAACTATTCGAGACGTCTCCCGGCTGTACTTTTCGTCGATTTGTGCAAAGTCCTGAAGAAAGAGACCAAAAAGAACGCCTCTTGACCCACCGGCAGTTTCCATATTTGAGAAGGCGCTTAATTTTGCAAAATTGCCGAATTCATCTAAAAGGAATCGGACACGACGTTCTAAGCGTCCCCCTTGCTGATCGGCTTTACGGATCAATCCATCGTAGGCATTAGCGACTACCGCAGTCGCAATTTTATAATAGGTATCCTTCTGATCTGGTAAAATGATAAAAACTGCGGTCTTTTTGTCGCCTAACTCACTCATGGAAAAATCCGAAGTATTGGACATGGCATTCATTTTCCCCGTGGAGAATATTTTAAGTGTTGTCATGGCCGAGACAAGAAAAGAGCTCACTGTTTTTGGTGATCCTGCTCCTGCCTGAATGGTTGCATAAGCCAAGACTGCTTTATGATTTGGATTCTTTCTTTTAAGGTCTTCCATGAAAAGATCCAGGATAGAAATACGGTTTTTATTGATGACGACTTGATTGTTCATTTCCGCAATAAACCGGTAGACATTATAAAGATTCTGGTACTCGGGATGATCCATATTCTCCAAAACCACAGACAGAATGGCCATTTCAATGACCGCTCTCTCCCCGTTTGGCCAGATTGGTTCAGACTTGTCATTGTCTGGTACCAGCATTTTCGCGAAATCCGCTGCACGCTCTTCTGCAGTATCAAAATCGCCGGCCCTTGCAGCCTCAATGACAAATTGAAGTACGTTATATTTGTTGCTCTTTTCCGGTTCTTTATAGTCAAGAACATATACTTCATAACCCAGACGTTCTAAATAAGGGCGCGTGTAGTCTGCCAGTTCTCCTTTCACATCGGTTATCAGCATCGACTCACCGGATAAAGCTAACAAGCCTATGGATTGCAGGACAATACAGCGTGTTTTACCACTTCGCGTTGCGCCTAAGCTTAGAAAGTGAGAATCATGGTCGATTGAATAGATAACTTCTTTTTTGCCCTTAAGTGTCCTCCCGATAACAAGCCCTGCTTCGTCGAATATTTCCTGTATAGCATCTATCTTTTTGATTTTTTCAAAGTCTGGAATCACACCTTTTTCTATTTCTTCAAAATCTTTTTTACCTTCTTTTAGCAACAAACGAATAATTCGACTGCTGGGATCAATTTCATGCGCTCCAAAAGCCTTGCCATAATCCTTTTTACTTAAAAACCAGGCGCTCCCCTGCTGAAATTCCCCAGAAGGAATTGGGATTGATATACGATCCGTCACTTGATACATATCTGATCTAATCTCTGTGTCCATCTTGATAACACATATAATGACAGTCATCAACAAACAGCCTTCTGACAGTAAAAAAAGCATTCCGCAAGGTTCTTTATAAAGAATCTTGTGAATTGCTTCAAAATAAGAAAAATCGGATAATGTGATACTACTTGCTGATCCAGACATCACAATATCAATAAAAGTAACAACCCAGGGCATTGCAAAAGTGCCTAATGCGAAAAATAATATTCCCAGTCGTGCTTTTTCCTTTGCATGGTTTTTCATTTACTCTGTCGCTCCTTAATACGTTATTTTCATACATGATTCAATAAAAAATTAATACAGTATCTTGAAATTTCGGACTAATATCGTCGTCACAAACCTTTTTTCTTTTCCGGTGACATATGACCCTACACTAATTTCGCCATTTGTAACAATCAAATGATTTCCTTTCTGGGCCTTCTCGATTAGCTCCTCTGCCGTTTCCTCCATTGCACAAATTGGCACTACCATTTCAAAATTGGATGAATGGCCTTTTTCTTCTTCTTTTTCCAATGCCAATGAAAAATTACATAACTTCTTTCCTGCATTTGAGGTATGCAATTCAATATCTGTGATAATTTCACCAGATAGCTTAACCTCGTTGTAAGTATCCATATTATCAACTCCTTTTAAACATAAAAAAAGGGCCTTGATTGTTCAAGGGCCCCAGGGGTCTTTATGTCATTATTTATCTCTCTTCGTCAGTATATTTATTGCATAATAGATTTTGCGTTTCAGAATTTAATGACTCTCCAATCTGATCACTTTTATGAAGTTTTAGGTCTAAACGTTCAATTATTTCGCTTGCCCGATCATATAGATCCTTCCTGGCCTTATAAGGTTCATCCCAAAAGTAATGTCCCCAAAAATAGCCCTTATCTTTAGCATATTCCCAGGTTACATACTCAACTATATCTTTTGTTTGATTCTCTCGTTTAGAGTATAATGATGTTACCCTTTTTCCTAAAACTAATTCCTGATCTTCGTTTATTTTTATTGTTTCTATTATTTTAAAGTTCTCGTTAATTCTTGGTTTTGTTTCATACATTATTTCTATAATATTTAAAATTGCTTCTTTGGTAAATTCACTTGGATTCTGAACTATTTGCTTTTTTATTTGTTCAAGAGTAAATTTTTGAGGGATTTTTTCCTCATTAAAAGCTTCAAGCCTATCGTTATTGCTTAGTTTGACTTTGGTATACATTGACTCTCCTTTTATCTACTATGTTTATTCCAAACTTTACCTCTTCGCTGCGAAGTTACATGCCGTTATTCAAATTTCATTTTCACCTTATACTGATCTGAATCATCTAAATAAAGAATTGCGCTGAAAGTACCATTTCCCGACTTCTTTTTGAATCCTTTGATCTCGCCGGTATGCCCTCTTTTTACAAGCTGCTCAATCTGATTGTCTGATAATCTTTTACCACAATAAGGGTTGAAAATCATAAATTTACAGCCCTCTTTCCAACCTGAACATCCCACTCCTGCTTTATTTCTTTTCAGCGGCTTTCCGCATAAGGGACAGGCTAAATCTGTATCGCTTTTTTGAAATTCAAATTGAATTTCATTTTGATGATTCAGAGCCAGCATTGCATCGAATTTGGTATCTTTTTTACTCTTAAAACCCCGGATAACCGGAGTTTTTTTGTTAATTACAAGCAGTGCTATCTGACGATTTGACAGCGTCTTACCGGCAAAAGGATTGGCGATAAAGAAATCGCACCCGTTCCCTTCCTTTTCATAACCGGTACAACCCACGCCACTTTTTGTTTTATGTAAGGGCTTTCCACACTTCGGGCAGCGCAGCTCTTTAATTGAAATATCTTCCCCGGCATTCAATACGGATTGTTCTGTGTCTAAAATCATTTCTACATACTCCTTTGTTTTAGTTTTAACTTCTTCAAGGTAAGCCCTGGGATCTGCTTTCCCATCTTCGATCTCTTTTAGTCTCATTTCCATTTTCCCGGTTGTCTCAACATTAAAAAGAGACTTTACCGGAAATGCCAGAATCAAGGATTTTCCACGATCCGTTGTGACCAGTGCTTTTCCTTTCTTTATGACGTAATCTGAATCAAAAAGCTTTTTGATCACAGCTGCTCTCGACGAAGAAGCTCCAATGGTAAATCCGGAAAGTATCGATGTTTCCAGTTCGTCCTCGGTTTTGTATTTTTTACCACACTGTAACATTGCTTTTATGAGCGTTTCCTCTGTATGAAGCGGATTGGGTTTTGTTTCGCCTTTGTTTACCATTACTCTATCTATCGTGACGTTTTCATTTTTCCGCATCCTCGCAAGCAACGTCTCTTTTTTTGTGGCAGTTTTATTCTCAATAAGCCGCCAGCCTGGACTTCTTTCAATAATAGATTTTGCCGAAAATAAAAAAGCACCATCATCTGACAGTACTTTACCTTCAAAAGCAAGTGTTACCTCAATTTCTTCATCAATGGCCAATGGCATAAACTGTTCTAAAAAGCGATTTCGGATCGCTTCATATACGATTTGTTCATCCTGCGAAAGTCCTCTGGGTTTCTCTTTTGTGATTGTGATTGCACTGTGGCTTTCAACCTTTTCACTGTTAAAGATTCGCTTAGTATCCTTAAATTGGAGTTTCTCAGCATATTGGCTCTCTATTTTATGGACATTCAGTACTATTGACATGTTTTCCTTCAGGGCTTCATCCAGATAAACGCTGTCTGTTCTGGGATACGTAATCAATTTATCCTCATACAGTTTTTGAGCGATTTTTAAAACCTTGTCTGAACTCCAGCCTTCATACTTCGTTGTGATATATCCCTGTAGTGTTGGTAAACTGAAAAGCCTTTGAGGATTCATCTTTTTTTCCGAACATTCATAACCCACAACAACAGCCTTTTCGGTGTTCATTAATTGCTGGATCTGAACCAGATGGCTGTCATGATCAAATTTATAGACTTTCTCATCCCCTTCGATATATCGGAAAATGATTTCCTCACCTGACGTATCCTTAACGTAGGCATTCAAGTAATAAATTGGAACGGATTTGAAGTTTTTTACGTTCATTTCCCGGTCATAAACAAGTTTAAGCGTGGGAAGAATGACCCTTCCGATATGGAGTGTATCTTTACCTGTTCCATTTTTCAGAAGTTTTAAGGTCGCCACACTGGTTAAATTGATGCCCAGAAGCCAGTCCATCTGCTGCCGTACAAGACCCGCATAGAACAGGCTCTGCTTTGATTTATTCGGTACCGTGTTTTTTAATCCGTGTCGTATGGCGTCTGCTGTCCATTCATTGGTTATGAGGCGTCGTATGGGCTTTTTTACGCCCAGATAACGAAAAATCAGATCTGCAATTAACTGACCCTCGCGGTCATTATCGGTCGCTGAAATAATCTCATGAATCTCGTCGGATAAGATAAGCTCTTTGACGATATTAAACTGTTTTCTCGTTGATTCGGCGATTTTGTACTTAAACGTCTCTGGAACAAACGGATAATGGGATATTTCCCATTTCTCGCCATATTCAGGATGATAATCTTTTACGTCATACAATTCTAAAAGATGTCCCACAGCAAAGGTAATCACATACTGACTGTTTTCAAAATAGCCATCTTTTCGACTGGTCATACCGACTGCTTTTGCAATATTCACAGCCACGGTTGGCTTTTCTGCTATAATTAAATCTTTCAATAAACCGCCCCCTCATTTTGTCTTTTCAAAATAAATACCTCCTTCTTAATAAAAAAAGCCAGACAAACGTCTGGCTTGACAATTAACTAATTTCCTGAGTGATACTGTTTAGATCTCAAATAAATATTGTAGTAGGTTCCTTGATCCACCATTTCTAAATTCTCCTTTTTCCCTGGGCTAACAAAGAAGCTGTCAGGTTGACGATAGATGTACATTTGAAAATTACGCCCCGTATTAATGTTGTCCAGGTATTCTTGAAGACCACTATCTTCAATCGATGTGGGTGTGAATGTCAAATAAATACGCTTTGTATCAGGGCTATATTTCAATTCATTAATCTCATCAACTCTATCCGCCTGATAGGTGCCCTCTTCGCAAACCAGTGCTGTGTCCTCATTGGATGAATAGACCTTACCAGCGTATGTGCCGTCATGTTTTATTTCCAATACACCATAGCAGTCCGGCATTGTGTTATTGTTATCTCTGATAGAATCCGTCCGCCAAACATTTTCTGTTATTAGCTTATACGCATTATCATATCGCTCATCAATAATTTTATCACGGCTTTTATGCGCGTCATCAATACTTTTAAAATAAGTATATCCAGAATTTATGTCTTTTAAAGATCCATCATCCTGCAAGGTCAAAGTGCCATTCTGATCAAATAAGATACCTGTTCTTTTTAGTTCAATTGTGTTTTTATCATCATTTAAAGAATACGACACTTCACCGCTATTTCCATTAGCCATGAATATGGCTTTATCATCATCTATAAACTGAATTTGATTTTTATCAGGGTCTCTATTTTCATACCAACTTCCTTGAATACCGCTCGCCTTACATCCACTCAATACAAAAGAAATTCCCACGATACATACTAGCATTAAACGAGTTCTACTTTTTTTCATTTCCTTTACCTTCTTTTTAATTGATTATCATCAGGCTCATGCTGCTCTTCGCTTTTTTTTGATTTACTACTTAAAATCTGCTGATATTCCATCACAAGCTTTTGTTTTTCAACTGGCAAGGATTTGAACTTTTCAAAGAATGCCTCAACTTCCAGATATTCGATCTCTTTATTCATAAGTCCTCCTTTCTTCAAAAAAGCCAGTTTTGCAACACTTTTAATATATTTATGCTCATTATTATACATTTGATTCTTAGATAATGCAAACTATTTGACAGATCAATTTTCTTGTGCAAAAATGAACTTAATTTGCTTGTGTGGAGGATTTAATGATGAATAATATTAAAAAAATACGTAAAATGCTTAATATGTCGCAAGAGACCTTCGGCAAACGGATTGGCCTTTCACGTGCAACTGTGGGGCGTATCGAAAGTGAGGAAGTCCAACCGACAGAACGGACAATTGTTACAATTTGCTCTGTTTTTCATATCAGGCGGGAATACCTGCTTCACGGTGAGGAGCCTATCTGGGAAAAGCCAAAATACGGAGAAGCTGATTTCTTACTATCACGACTTCAAAGAAAGTTTCGTCTCACCGAATCCGATATCCATTTGATCCAGACTTTTATTGAATTATCACCCCAAGACCGTGTATCAATCGTCAAATTCATGGAAATGTTCAGCGAAAAATAAGTCTATTTTTCTTCCTCCTCAATGTTTTATATGCATACAAAAAGCACAGGATTCCTCCTGTGCTTTTATTAACGTTCTTCTTCCTCATCATAAAGATTGAATGCTATATCAATATCAGGTTCACGATTATCCGATTCTCTTTCAAGCTTTACTTCAATCCCGAGTTCATCACATCGTGTTCTAAATACCTCGTAGTCATCATCGCTTAAAAAGTAGTCTTTTCTAATCGGGTGCTTCATTTCAATATCAACATAATGGATCGCTTCCAAAGATGCCTCCTGAAGCGTTTTACTCGAAGGGTCAGGCTCATAGAACAACTCATTCGATTCGTCTGATATTATTTTTTTTAATTCTGGAACGCACCATCCACCATCTTTTTTACTATAATTTTCAAATGCGCAATTGAAATCAAAGAGTGAATGAATTCTCAAAAGTCTACCTGTATCATTATCTCTGAAAAATCCCCAATTACCATCGTGATTATCACTGTTCCCAATCAGATAAGTCATGATATTCATAGTATAGTAACCTGTAGCATCAATTTTTTTTACCTCATTAATGATGTCGTCCACATCTTCAATTCCTTTACACTTGCAAGCTGCAATAAAATGACGATATGGTACAATGGAACGTTCTTCGTTAGTCATGCACTCGCACATGCTGACGCGATGGCCATCAAAACAAGCGAGCTCATACGAAACATGATCAACACCGAAGCAATCCAGAATCTTGCTGGCGTTTACCTCTCTTACCGTTTCATTGCCTTCGATGTCATCAGCTTTATACATGATGATCTTATCATCCACACGATTCCATGCTTTGGCGTATGTTCCATTTGTCGTAATATCCGGCATTCGACTATATAAATCCTTGTTTCTGATTGTCAAGCTGCTGCCGAGTAAAGAAACAGCTACAAAAGCGTTTGAAAAAGAATTTGAAAACAAGTTTACATCTTTCCATGAAACCTTTTCATCTTCTTTTTTCACCCAATAACTATCCTGTAAAGATAAACAACGGTATAACCTTGATATTCTTGCTTTATCTTCTGTGGACTGGCTCTGAGTGAGTCCAAGTTCATTGAGCATTCGCTTTGCATATCTTCGGTCAATTGACAAGACCCGATCGGCGCACCAGGCATCAAAAGAATTGATATTCGAGATCCTTTCTTTAATGGTTCCATGGAAATCTGAAAGGCTTAGATTTAAAGGCATTAATGCTTGATTAAAAATAAAAATATCTCCTGTTTCGTGATCGATTTCGCAGACTCTATGATCTTTACATAACAATTGTGTCTTCATTTTTCACTCCTACGCTCTGGTTCTTCTGCTGCTTTAGTTGGCAGTTCTTTTACAAGTCGATCATAACCATTTAAGATAAAGGATTTAATTGTGTCGTAATGTACGTTCATTCCTACCGATTCAAAAGCATCATCAATCATTGATTCCGTTAGTTCAGGTAAGTAATATATATTGTTTGTTTGATCCAGTAAATCTAAAAAATCGTTGATAAAAAGATCGTTTTTCCTCTTTATGGATACCTGAGACGGATAGCCATTGGCAATAAGCGCCAGATTATTGTCAAAATTTGGAGCCATTTTCAAAAACAATCCTGTTTCTGAATCCCTTAAAAACCCATAATTATGTGTATGACGGTCAAAATTAAAAAACAAAGCGTCACAGGCCAAAATATCCAGGTACTCCCCGGCCAATTCAGGGCCTAGCGCTTGTATTGCATGATAGTTTGTTAAATAGTCAACTGCTTCTCCGACTAAACTAAAGGCTGGCTCAAAGTCGTATTTTGCATTTTCTGTGAAATCCAAAGTTTTTGTTCCGCTTTCCCATTTCTCAAAATAGGCCATATCAAAGCCCAACATGCTGCCCATTTCAAAAATAAAGAGCTCAGAAAAAGTCTGTAATTTATTACTTAGTTTATAGAGCCACCATTCATGATTTTCTATTTTCCAGCATTTTTCAAAGCTGCCGATATTGGTCAGCTCAGGGCTTCTACTTGCTAGTATTTCTCGATGATTAACTCGTTCAATGCTGTCAGGGTCGCCCTTAAGGGCAAGATTGCCAAAATAATTCACTGAAAATCGGACATCTTCGTATTTCAGACTTTCTTCTGCTGCTTGTTTGATCCACCAGTTATCGGTAATCGTAGCAGCATTAACCTTAAGGGCGACTTCGCAATCATCCGCTGCAGAAAGGCGCAAAAGGCGTTTAATCAGCCTCGAATGTGGGCGGTGGGCATCTATTGCCCGTTTTGCTATCCATGTCTCTAAAGAGCCATTTCGCTTTAAATACAAGGGTAGTAAGCTTTGATTAATGATACTCAAATCATTATTTTTTATTTCTGCGACGATTGTGTCTTTGTGCATTAATAAACCATTTAATTGCATTGCTCTATCCTTTCGTATTTATTAGCCTTTATATCATTCTACAGAGAATTTTTATTCTTCTACGTCATATAAACTTTTGTATCTACATAAATATTTCTACGGTACTTTATCTATCGAAATCTTCCTGATCGCCACTGTAAGCAATGTCTTCAGCTACATCACCATGACAGTTGTTCATTGGTACAAAAATTTTATGGTCATTCACAACTTCAGTCAACGACTCTACCCTTTCTTTCAATGCGGAGCAGAGGGCATCAGATCGTGCATCATCAATAAAGAGCGACCCACGCATAAGCTCCCGCAGCTGTTCATCTATACCATCAAGTACCTTCAGATCGAGCCAGTCAAAAGAAGATACCAGCTTAATCTGCTCCTCATGTCGGTTCTTAAAGGGCTTACTGCTTATCTTTGTCCTGCCAATCATATGGGTAAATTGGTTAAACCAAAGAGATGTACCACTGTCGAATATAGGTGCGGCTCCCAAATATTCCAGCGTTTCTGCATTGCGTACCACTCCAAAATTATTCTGGTGTCTGTCTTCGTTCACAATCAGATAGTCCAGCACCATCATCTGGTCAAGAGCTTCCTTTATATCCGGAACGTTAAGTGCCTTACAACAATTTAAATAATGTTGATAGACAGAAATATGATTCTCCTTTTGCTGTGTCTGCATGACGTACCATGCAGAAATCAACTCTGTTTTCGGTGTAATAAAATCCGCACATACGCTGTAGGGGTAATCTTCCTGTATCATAAGCGTGTAGGGCACATGAGGAATATTCAGCCGCTCCATAATGCAACTCGCTATCACTTCATTATAAGGCTCCTGATAAGCAGGTGCGCTGCCACCTTTAATCAGACAGCGTTTTTCATCAATGATTTTCCATTTCTTTTTCAGCCACCCATCCGAGGTATTATCTGGCGACATCAGGCTGATTTTATCACTGGATGAGCCTTTTCCGAACAAAATATTGCCCACATCATCTGAAAAGTCATTTTGAAAAAAATTTACAGATTCCCAACTTATTCCAGAATCAACTGGGCATATCCAATACTGATCCGACAATGACAATCCAAGGCATTTATCAAGAAGCTTTTGTGTCGAAGTGACATTTAGTTCTATTAATGCACTTTTAATACCATCACGGCTGGCTGGAATCGCCCTGCTTTTCCACCATTCATTGAGTGCAGCACGGTCAATCCGTCCCTTTTTCACCATGGCGCCCACTGGCACATGAGCCAGCTCATAGATTTCTCCAATAGCAGAAATTGAACCGGTAGCATTATCAAGCACCATCTCTACAACAGGTACATTTTTATGCATCAGTGTGTATCTTTGATAATAATCATTCGCCATATTTCTCACCTTCAATCATCATTCTTTATACTAATTTTTTGTTTTATCTATATCATTGTGGCTATTTATCAAATTTTGACAAATCTTTTTTCTTTACTAGGATTTTAACATTTTAATCAAGACTTTACAATGTTAACGCTCTTCTTCGTTATCTTCAATACTGTAAAATTTCACATCTTCTATTTCATTATTATTTACCTTATCATTACTAAGTTCAATCATAATTATATTTAATCGCTCAGTTTTTTCCTCAAGTTCCACCTCGTAACCAAAGGGCGTATCCAGTAACTGACCAGCATCTTCAATCTGTTTTTCCACACTTACCAGAGCGTCATTAATTTCTATTTTTTGATCAATAAAAAAATCATCAATTTTGTCCAGAGCTGTAATTGCCGAAGCAGCACTTCGGCCAAAGTCGTATTTGTATGATGATCCATGTTTCGTTCGGATCGTCGTTTCCCGTTTCTCAGCTTCAAAATCGTACTTTACATAAATATCCAGACCGCAATACTCCGCAATCTTCTTTTCGAGCTGCCCCACGCCTAACAGCTCATAATGTGCTTTCTGAAAGGCTTTTCCAGCTTCTTCGGGATCGTAGTAGTCATGGCCATTCACATTCAATTTGAATGAGCTGCCCATTAAAACTTTCTGTTCCAGGAAAAGGCTGTGGTCACGCTCGATATTCTTCTGCCGTGCGGCTAAGGTGGCCTGGCGTTTTGGATAAACCTTTGCCAGATTATGCTCCATTTCATATTTTTGATTCCGGTAAGCTGCTTTCATAGTGTTCAGTTCGGTCAGTCGGATCTCCAGCTCCATTTTTTCTTTCACCAATGGATTGCTGGTAGCAAGGGCTTTTATTTCTGCATAATTCAATGTCTGGAGATCAACATCTTCAATGCTCCGGGCCGGAGAGCGGCTCGTCATGATCTGGCTGATGAATTGCTGCTTATGCTCAATGACCTGCCAGCTGTATGCGTCAAAGGTGCCTTCGGTGATATAGCGGTATATCTTAACTTCTTCATATTGATTTCCCTGACGGATAATACGCCCTTCCTGTTGTTCCAAATCGGCCGGCCGCCACGGGCAATCGGCATGGTGCAGCGCAATTAATTTGTCCTGCACATTCATTCCGGCGCCCATTTTTTCGGTACTCCCCATCAATACCCGGACATCACCTTTGCGGACTTTTTTAAATAAGGTTGTTTTCTGTTTATCGGTGCCTGCATCATGAATAAAGGCGATTTCCTTTTCCGGTATCCCCAGGTTTATGAGTTTACTTTTAATATCATCATAAACATTAAATCGATCGGGTTTCGGTGTCGACAAATCACAAAACACGAGTTGTGCGCCATCCGTTTCAGACCAGATTTTAAAGACATTTTGTGCAATAGCCTGAGCTTTGCTGTATTCATCTTCAGGGAGAGCTGTATCGTAAAGACGTATGTCCAATGCTGCTTTTCTGCCATCCGAGGTAATCTTTAAGAAATTATCCTCCGAACGGTCGACTGCACCGGCATGAACGCGATCCGCGCGCTCTCCAAGGGATTCGACTAAAGCCTTTTGCGCCGGTGATGGTTTTAAAACGATGTTTTCAAAGTGTACCATTGGCACCGGCAGATTCAACATATCCGGCGTTTTAATATCCGCACAGTTCTTAAAAAAGGAAATCAGTTCCGGCAGATTGTTATATTTACCGAGACGCGATTTCATCCGGAAGTTATTTCCGCCCTGCGGCGCCAGCTCCATTTTTGTGACTTTTTCGGTAAAGACCGACGCCCAGCTGTCAAAGGATTCCATGCTCAGTTCACGCAGCAGATCTGCCTGCAAATAGCGCATCATGGTGTGTAATTCGGAGATGGCGTTGCTAACGGGTGTGCCTGTCAGAAAAGTGATCCCCCGGCCGCCGGTTATTTCATCCATATATTGACATTTCATGAGCATATCTGAGGCGCGCTTTGAATCGGTCTGGTTAATCCCTGCGACATTTCCCATTTTGCTGTAGGTAAAAAGGTTTTTGTAACGCTGAGCTTCATCCACAACCAAAGCATCAATGCCCAGCTGCTCAAAGTTAATGACCTGATCCTTTTTACTTTGATCGGTCAGTTTTTTCAGACTTGCTTCCACTCTTTTTCGGGCGGCTGCCAATTGTTTTTTTGTGTAGTTGTTTTCCGAAAAGTCCATTTCAAGATCAATGGCGTCGATCTGTTCGTTTAGTAATCTTTCCTGACGCTCAAAGGAAACCGGTATTTTTTCAAATTGGCTTTGTCCAATAATGACCGCATCCCAATTGCCCGTTGCAATTTTTGAGCAGAAAACTTTACGATTAATCGGTTGAAAATCTTTTTTGGTGGATACCAGGATCCGGGAAGCCGGATAAGCGCGCATAAACTCGATTGACCATTGCTCGATCAGGTGATTTGGTACCACAAACAACGCCTTGTGTGTCAGCCCTAATCGGTGACTTTCCATGATGCCAACAATACTGGCCAGCGTTTTTCCTGCTCCAACGCAATGAAAAATGCCGGTGTTTTCACCATAAATGATCCGTGCTGCAACATCTAATTGGCTTTCCCGAAGCATAATATCTGGATTAAGACCAACACATGGCAAGTTGCTGCCATCATATTCTCTTGGCCGATTGTTATTAAAAAGTTGGTTATAGGTATTGACCAGATCCTCACGACGATCAAAGTCCTCATAAATCCAGTCTTTAAAAGCTTCGCGGATTTGTTTCTGCTTATTGTTGGCCAATACCGTTTCATCCTGATTTACAACCCTTTTATCATCTACCAGATCATAGATTCGAGCGTCTTTCAGGTTCAGGCAGGATTCAAAGAGGTAATAGGCGTTGATGCGGTCGGTACCATAGGTTTTCTGGGCGAGAATATTTCCAAAATCTAAATTCTTTCCGGATATTTGCCAGCTGCCGCTTTCCTCGGAGTAGAACAATTCAATATTTTTTCTGATCCGTTCCGCAGGTTGCAAAAGCTCAAACAGAAACTGTTCGTAATACTTTTGATCAACCCAGGTACTCCCCATCACGATGGAAATCTCCGATGCCTTTAATGGCTCCGGCATAACCTTTTTTAAGGCTTCCACGTTTTCCTTGTATACTTCTCCTCCGTTTTCAACGGCCGCATGTGCTGCTAAAAGCTTTTGACGGATATTTCCAGATAAATAGGCGTCCGCACTTTCCCAGGTATCACTTTCAGGGTTTTTAAATACAAGCCCTTTCAGTCCCTTTTGCAGGGTTACTTCATCCTCACCGGTCAGCTGCTGCATGTATTCAAAATCGACACAGCCTTTTTCAGCCAATGAGATCGACAAAGCGTCCACTGGATTGTCTGCGTGATCAACTTCTGGTTTTTGACGGATGGTAATCTTTGAAAAAATATCGGCTTTTCTTAAAAAATTGCCCTCGCCGTCATTGACTTCCAATGAGAGCAGCATCGGATAGGTGCAGTCCTCAGAAAAAGCCAGCTTGTTCCCCTGACGACATATTCTGCCGTATTTCTTGGCGAAATGGTCATAAATCCGGTTGAGTTCGTTTTGGTATTCTTTGATAAGCCTGGGGCTTTCACCAGATACTTCTGCATCGATCAGGCGGTAAACCGCATCGCGTACCTCAATCAAGTGCTCGATTCGTTCGGCTTTTGTGCCGGTTACCTCCTGCTCAATCAAAACTGAATTGTTTCGATAGTAGATGCTGCCGTTCACCATGGTGTAGGTAAAATTTCTCACGTCGGGCGTGGCTGGAATCACATTCTGGTCTTGCGCTGCTTCTGCCATTATTCGGTTTTCATAAATATCTCGATGTGAAACAGCCATATCAAAAATGGTGTCGCGCACATTCTGAATGGTATCGCTGCCCTCAGCTGCCTGACAGGCAAGCTCCGGGCCAAATGGCCCTGAGATTTCAACCATTTCACCGGCAATGTTTTCTGGGTGATCAACAAAATAGGCGTTATACTTCAGTCCGTTTTCGTCCTCTTTAAGATCGATCCAGTCCACATCATTCAGATCCCGCATACTTTCCAGTTTCTGGAAAAAGAGCACATCCGCGGTTACTTTCGTATTCGCGCCGGAAAAGGCATTGTTGGGCAAGCGCACCGCGCCGATCAGCTCTGCCCGTCTGGCAATATATTGGCGAACACTGCTGTTCTGCTTATCCATTGTCCCTTTGCTGGTGATGAATGCAATGATACCGCCTGGACGTACCAGATCGAGTGTTTTAGCAATAAAATAATCGTGTATCTGAAAGTTTAGTTTATCGTATTTGGTATCCGCTACTTTATAATTCCCGAACGGCACATTTCCAATGGCCATGTCAAAGAAATTGATCGGATAATGGGCATTTTCAAAACCGTTTATGGTGATCTCTGCCTTCGGATACAACGCTTGGGCCATGCGGCCGCTCAGTTCATCCAACTCCACACCGTAGACTTTGGATGCGCGTAATGCCATGGGCATTGCGCCAATAAAACGGCCTGTTCCACATGCAGGTTCCAGCACGTTACCACTCGAGAAGCCAAAAAGCTGAACGGCCTCATACATAGCTGCGATAATCCCCGGATCGGTATAGTGGGCATTTAAAATGGAGTCCTCAGCTGCTGCATACTCACTCAGTGAGAGCATCCTTCGCAGTGCTTCCTTTTCTTCCTTCCAGGTCTGTTTCCGGTGATCAAAAATATCCGCAAGGCCGCCCCATCCGACGTAACCATTTATGACGGCTTTTTCATCATCGTCAGCCATTCGGCCTTCGGCTTCAATCTGCTTCAGCATTTGTATGGCTGCGATGTTTTTGCGGATGCGTTCGGTGGGACTAAAACGCGAATCGCCAGCGACCGGCTCAATGATGAAATTCTCACCTTGCTGCGGAGTCACATCACTCTGGCCATTTTGGGGCAGATCTTCCAGATTCCGGGGATTATCATCGCTTCCACCCTGGGATACCCCAATTTTTGGCATCCATTCTGGTTTTTGCTCGGATTCTTCAGCATTTTCATTCTTTTGATCAAAAGAAAATGCCGCTTCGGCTGTTGCCGGTTCTTCTTCCGTATCCGCCGGGATTACTTCTGCCTCGGTTAAGTCAATGGCACCTTTCTCGGTCGCTTTGCCTTGACAGATGTCGTCTGCCAGTTCATAAAAGGATTGGCGAAAAGCGTTTCGATATTTTATCCAGGACAGGGCTGCCACATCAGCATTGGCTGTTTTAGCATAATCCTGTCGTGCCCTGTTCATCAGGTTTGACAGTTCTCCACGATCATCCAGATCCTGCTTCCCTAACTGGTGGCGTCGCATCATTGTTTCAAGGCTTTCAGGGGTCGTGCAGTTTTCTAACCCCCAGGTTTTCATGAAACGGCGAATGGGATGCGTGTGACTATCTCGCTCCTCCACAACTTCGGCACTGGTTTCCCCTGGCTCGGTGGGCGACTTAGAGATCTCCGCTGCTTTAGAAAGTGCCGCCTCGTCTGTTTCTTGTCCTTCCTCCGCGTCCTCCGGGATGACTTCTGCCTCGGTAAAATCAATGGTGACTTCCTCGCCTTCCTGATTGACGATTCTCTTGACCGGTTTGTATCCTTGTTCGGATATATTATCCAGCCAGGAGGAAGAAAAGTGCTGAAGGGAGTAAACCAATGCATAGCTTATCTCTCCTTCTTCGATCACAGATTGATAAATACCTAAACCACCGTTTTCATGGGTCAATGGCACTAATGCCTTTTTTTCGACATCAAAAAGATAAACAATTTCCGGATCTGTGACCAGATCTCCGTTTTGCCGATAATAGTGGGTCATGGCGAAGGTATTGTATGAAGTATTGTATGCAAGTTTTTCGAGTACCAATGGCATAAAAGCATCGCTACCTGTCTCCCGGCGCTCATATAAGCAGTCATTGTCCAGGAATTCCGGAAAAAGGCTCTGGAACTGATCGAAAAGTGCTCTTGCCTGCCCGTTTGTTTGCGCATACTTTTCGATTAATTCAGTATGCAGCGCCTGTTCAGCCGCTCTTTCATCTTTTATTTCCTCAAGAATCTGACTGAGTTCTCCTTTGATCGCCTCGACATCGGTTTTTGGATCGGGTGCTTCTGATGGCTCTGCGGGTTGCTCGTGCGCTCGGATGTCTTCGTCCGAAATCCCGACCGGCTCCTGTTGATCTGTTGGTTCTGCTGGCATGACTGACCGCTGTTGCTCTGGTGTCCCATATAGATTGTGCTCGATTAAGTAGCGGATACGTTTGGCAGCCTGCTGATATTTAATGTTAAGTTCTATCTCATGGCCATTCGGTAATTCTTTGGCAATTTTAATTCCTTTAGATGGTGAGTAATCAATCGCTTCAATTGTTCTGCCACCATAGTGTCCGCTTGTACCATATTCTTTTGATAAGAAAACGCCATCTGCCTCAGCATCAGGCATATGCTGACTAAGGTGATGATAGATTCTTTTTGAGCTGCCTTCAACATTTCCTCCTTGTTTTAAAGCATAGTCAACTTCGTCCTGAGTAATGAAATCTTCAAAAAGAATGCTTGCCTTTTCAGCTTTTTTAATTTCCTTGGGTTCTTTTTTTAAATCCTCAAGTTCCTTCGCTAAAGACTCCAACGAATACATTGTTCCAAATTGAGGTTTTATATCACTTCTATTAAGCTTTTCAATGTTTTTATTTAGAATATCCAGCAGCTGATTTATACCTTCAAACGAATCGAGCTTTTTTTTAAAATATGCGAAACTCTTTGGTTCACCTGTACGCTCATCTAATCCATCCGGTATATCTTTATGCAGATCTCCTATGTTATCTCTGAAAACAAAATATATTTTCTTACTGATCCGTTCCAGCTCATGCGCTTGAATGGCATCAACTTCCTCGGAAGATAAATATGATCCCGTGCGTATGAGATGGTCTGTTCTCGATGCAATTTCTGTCCAGGACAGTGTCTTCATGGGATTTTCAATGGCTGACGGAAAGTAGGATAATCTCAAACCATCGGAGTCATACCAGGCACATAGTTTTTTCCCATCAATTTGAAATCCCTGTCCGGCTGTTCCGATTTTTTTTTCTAAAAAAGCAGCAAACTCATTGATAAAGTGGCCTTTTTGCCAGTAAGCAGCAATCTCAAGCCGCAGCTCATTCGCCTCTCGTCCGCCGCCAGCGCTCATCAGAACACGATTGATTAAAGCGTCTGTCATTAGGCCTTCTGATATGCTGGCTGCTTTTGGGGGCTCTGTGGCCAACGTCCCCCGCTGCTCCTCGATGCTCGGCAGCGGCTCAAACAATGTAAGCTGTTTCTGATCCGGCTTTCCATACACGTTAACTTCGACCGGCACACCTGGCGTAATTTCCTCCAGTGTATTTTCTTCTTTTTGATCTTCAACGTCCGGCTCATGAACCGGTGGGTTTATCTCAGATTCGGCCTGCGGTACTTCTTCTGTTTCTGTCGTTTTTTCCGCTTCTTCTCTGCGGTGTTTCACAGCCAGCTTGTTGCTCTCTTTTTCGACAAATTGAAGAATACTCTGGGTGTAATCCGTGTAGATGTTCCCAAAATTGATTAAAGCACTTTTACTGCTTAACAAAGATATATCTTTAAATTCCTCTTTGCTGATATAATCTCTGGGATTCAGACCGCACCGGCCAATCATCAAATACGCGGCCGAAGCTGCTATCAGTGCACTTAAACAAGTGCTCTGATCCTTTTTTTCTTTTTTTGATAATTCTGATCCCTTAAGCGCGGTACTGTCAATTAATTCATTTACATCTTCTTGGTCAGATATTGTCGTGGCTGTTACATAATAAAAAACATCTTCAATCCGCGATTCATTTGGCAATTCTATGCCCGTGGCACTGACAATGGCGTCAGCAATGATGGTATAGTCCTCCGTTTTTTCAACCTGCCATGGATGGACTACGCGTCCTCCGTACCAGGATAACTCTGTATCACTTTGATCATAGACGTAACGCAGTTTAGACCTCGAATCGGGGTTCTCGGTGAAAACCGCAATGCCGGTGCTGTTCTTCTTCACATAACGGCCCATTTTTTTATTCCAGAATCCGATCTCCGCGACCGCTGTTGCATCAGGACGCTGGGCAGCGATCATCAGCTGCTCTTTGAAAGAATATTTATAGATTCCCTGCGATGCGTCTAAAAACTGCATCCATTCCTCTGGACTCTCGATTACTTTTTTGCATATGTTATTATAAATCTCTAGCGCTTCATAGTATTTCAAATTTACACCTCTCTAAAATAAAAAAACACCACATTTCTGTGGTGTTGGCTCATTCAGTATGGTTATTCAATTAATCCGACCTTCTCAGATCATCATTCTTCTGGAAGCCATTCAAGATCATCATCATATACGACCTCCTGCAACACGACTTCCTCTGCTTCCGCTTGAATCTTTTCTAAAAGTGCTACGGCGCGCCGGTAGTCGGTTTGTTTAATTTCTTCAATATTTTCTTCCTGGCACATCCGACCATGGATACTCTGGTACATTTCCTCCGCCCGTTCACCGACTTCGTAACAGCGCTGATTGAGGACACCTTCCATAAGCGCGTAATCGTAAGGGCCTCCCTTCAGAATGCCCCTAAAGTATTCAGCATATTGGCGCCCCCAACGATTCAGTTTTTTGCCTTCATCTGAAGAATCAATGATGTTTGGGATACGGTAATCCCCATTCTGAACATATTGAAGTTCAGGCGCTATTTTTTCCAATATAGTTTTTTTGCGTTTTTCCATTTTATCTCCCTTGCCTACTCTATTGTTATAACACTGTTTTAGTACCATTATAACTGATAATTAAGACAGGCACTAACTTATTGTCTTTTAGTTATTTTATCATATTAACAACCGAATCTCCATTATTGGTGTTGAAAACTAAATTACCTTTCACTACCTTTTTCATAATCATATCCTTTTGATTCCCAATCCATCATTTCCGATGACGCTAGTCGAATGGCCAACTCTTTTAGCGCTTGACCCTCTAGCTTTTGGTATTGCATGGCTCCTGATGACGAATCATTTGTTTCGATTTGCTGAGCTATTTGATTACGAACATTTCGGCAGATCTTCACTGTCTTTACATATTTTTTTCTCTCATATTCTGACTTTACAGGAGACTTTTGACCATACAAGGTATTCCGATCAAAAGTATTTTCCATCTTAGACAAAGTCCAAAAATCATTATCACCATATCGATTCAGACGTTCAATCGGCACGGTCAAATGATCATTCACGATAATTTCATAAGAATCTGCTGTTTTAACCATACGATAGCCTAGGTTTTGCATATGGTTAAACAGTTCAGATTCATTCAGTGAATAACGCATCGATTGATTAAAGCTCGCTTTTAGCTGTTTATCTATATCATTGAAATCAAAGAGATCCTCCTGTTGATCACGATCCGGGTTAGTATGACTATTTTCGACTTTCAGATTATCACCTAATAAATGATTTTTTACAAACTGCGCCATCAATTTATCTTTGTCCCACTCCTCTGGCCGCATTAAAGTGGCTAAACGAAAGGTTTTATTTCCTTTTTTGATGGTGATATTTTTACGCTCATTTACCCAAGTCACATCATACCCTTTGTTTTTGAGGAAAAGAATAAAATCTTCACGGCTTGTAGCGTGTTGAATGGCATAATTGACAACGCTTTTAGCCATTTGTGTGTCTTTTGAAAGGGCTTTTTTATTGCCAAAATCACTTCTGTGCCCTTCCGTTTTTGATGCTTCCTTATGTTTTTTAAGCAAATTTACGAGCTCAGTTTTGCACCATTCAGGATTGAGTGTTGTGCTTCTGCATCGGAAATTGTGCGGGTTGATAAATGTTATATAATCACGATCATCCCACCAATTCGTCCGGTAGCCGAACTCCTGCATTTTAAGCATAAAGCTCCATTTATCTGAGGATTGATCAAGCGCATAGATCACGGTCTTATACATTTCCGTTTTCCAGGAAGTATTATTTTTTTGATTTTCAAACTCACCGCGTGTTTTTGTTGATATAGTTGCTTTTCCTTTATCCTTTACCCAGCTGAGGGTAATGCCCTTTTCCTCACAGAGCTGTATGGATTTTTCTTTTATTCTTCTGAGATCTTCCTTACTTTGATGCCAACGCTTACCGGTTAAAAAATTTGTTCGATTCAAAACAAAGTCATTGTGCCAGGTGCCTGTGTCCATATGCGTTCCCATAATAACCTCAAAGCCATCAAATATTTCTGGCAAACTGTCGATAAGCTCAACGCCCACTTCATGTGCCAAATCTGGTGTTATGCCCTGATTATCTGGAAAACTCTGGATAAAATGAACGTACAAGAAGTCGGCATTTTGCTGATCATAAAGTCGTTGAGTAGTGCGCATAAGCTGGTAAGCTTCCGCCGGGTCATCGCTGCAATTCCATGAATGCTTAAGCTGATCCCCATTTTCCAAGCTAACTTTTGCATCTTTGACACAGTATTTTACCGCTTCAAAAAATCGGCTGGGTTTGTCCCTTGTTTTTCGTGGAATCATTTTTACTACAGCCAAGATTCACCTCTCATTATTTTCCCTTTGTCCGATTATCGGGCAGTTGCCTTGATATTCTTTCCAGCATTTTGACGATTTCGGCCAGTTCTTTCTGGCACTCCTGTAAATAAACTTCTTGGATCATATGCATATTGGCCAACTTCGCGATTTGATTCAAATTGGTTCCAATTTTTCGGATCTGCATTAAAATTGGTCTGAATTCCTTGAAAATATAAACTTTCCCCTCATTCAGCACACACAATCGAATAAATTTGGATACGCAGGGCTTTTTATTCCAAATGCAATTACTATCGAGCGCTTTTTTCTCCAAATACTCCATCTCCTGATCGGTAAAACGAATGCTTACCTTTACACTTTTAGGATCTTCAGAAATATTCATCTTACCACCTTAATTCGATTTTGTATTAACGTTCATCGTCTATCTCAGGCACATCATTGACGTTTAGATAATCCTCAATTTCCTGAGATCTCCAGTCATCTTTTTCGCTAAACAAATCGTTGTCCGCATCAACGCCATTTCTATTTAATTCTTTAATACAATCAGCCACCTGAGCAAGCACATCTCTAGATACATGATTGATTATGTACACACTCTTACCATCATCTTTGCAGGTGTCTCGATCTAAATATAAGGCATTGTCTGACAGATTTAAATTCGTCAAGTTGAATTTTTCTTGTACCGGCAACACAGCATATAAGGCATTGTCTGACGTATTTAAATTATCAAAAGTGTCCTCTGGATCTTTCTGACAAAGGTATTGATATAATGCTCTTTGGATATCCTTTAGCTTTAGGTTGTTGACTTGACTTATCTTCTCGCATTTTAATACAGCCTTTTCTTTTTCCTTTAACTTAATCAAATCAGAAATATCAAGAACTTTATAATAGTTTACATATATTTCTCCATTTGTATCTGTTGAGCAATAAAATTGTCCATATTTTTCCCATCTCCCTTGACCCTTATCGGGATCAGGGATTATCCAGTTGTGTTTATCATCGAAAGTCACTAGTGGCATCCCGTCATTATGATAAAGCGTTTCCAAGTAAATCTGATCATCATTAAAATTGAGCCTGTAAATACTCAGTATACCCTTAAACCATCCCGGATGCTCCTTAAATGGAATTAACCTTTGGTCACTGATCATCTCAAATAAATCCGAAAGATTTACGATCCTTTGTATTACTTCTTTTGGAAGTCCGATATCCTCGGCCCATTTTTCTTCAAAGTTATAAATCAATGTATTATCCATTTTCTCTCCTTTCACTTTTAGCTAATAAAAAAAGCCTCATCATCGGCTTCATGTTGTTTCTCCCGTTACTCATTTGCTGAATGATCTTCAGAAATATTCATCTTTACCCCCTTTATCTGAGTTTGTTTTAACGCTCATCATCCATTACTGGTAAAACATTAAATTCCTGAGTCTCCTCATTTTTTTGAAATTCTCCGCCTTCTTCTTTTAAAGTGATGGTGAATCGATCTGTCTTATCTTCTTTTTTATCAAATAGATTATTGCCTAAGTTAGGTTCATTTTTATTAAACTCTTTAGCAAAACTAACCACATGATTGAGTTCATCTTTTGGTAAATGGTTGACTATATAGACACTCAGATCCTCATTTTTACAGGCATTTCGAATTGCCAATTGATACAATTCATTTCGATACGCCTTGTATTCTGGGTCAGTTTTATCAATTTCTAAAACCGGAAGATCAACATAACCATACGCTTCATATCGAACTACTTTCCCATAATGTGCTTTTTCATACCATTCCAAATCTTGCAATGGGCTATTTCCTTCAAAGTATCCTATTGCATCATATTCAGGAAATAATTCATGCAGCTTCTCATTTTCGAATAATTCTAATACTGTTTTCCATAGAAATTCACCTGAAGTGTCAACCACCTCATATCGTTCATCCATATCGACTAATTCTGTATATAAAGCATTGTCTGACTGATTTAAATAATCAAAAGTGTCCTCAGGATCTTTCTGACAAAGGTATTGATATAATGCGCTTTGGATATCCTTTAGCTTTAGATTTTTGACTTGACTCATCTTTGCACATTTTAATACGGCATTTTCTTTTTGCTCTAACTTAAACAAATCCGAAACATCAAGAAAATTAAAATAGTTCACATATATTTCGCCATTTGTATTAACCGAACAAAAAAATTGTCCATATTTCTCCCATCTCCCTTGACCCTCATCAGGATCAGGGATTATCCAGTTGCCTTCATCATCGTAAGTCGTTGGTGGCATCCCATCATTATCATAAAGCGCTTCCATATAAATCTGGCCATCATCAAAATTCAGCCGGTGAATACTCTGAAGACCCTCAAACCATCCTGGATGCTGCTTAAAAGGAATCAGTCGCTGGTCACTGATCATCTCAAATAAATCTGAAAGATTGACGATCCTTTGTATTACTTCTTTTGGAAGTCCGATATCTTCGGCCCATTTTTCTTCAAAGTTATAAATCGATGTATTATCCATTTTCTCTCCTTTCACTTTGAGGTAATAAAAAAAGCGCCGTAATAGGCGCTCCCAAACTCACATCGTTTCAGATCATATTATTAGCAAAATTCAACGTTCTTCTTCAACATCAAAATCGGAATCTTCTCCATCATATTCCTGAGCTGCTTCTACAATCGCTATATGCTTTTCCATCTGAGACTTTTCATATTCTGCGATAAGTTCCGTCATCATTTCCGGATTCAAGTCGTTATCACGATAATCATCAAAACACTTATAATATCGCGCCGCATCGGTAACCTTAATATCCACCGGCAGGTAGCCATGTTTTACAAGTTCTAGATTTAGGATTAACCGGCCCGTTCGCCCGTTACCATCTATAAAAGGATGGATGGACTCAAATTCAAGATGAAATCGGGCAATGGCTTCAATTGTCGGTGACTCTTTTAACCACTCTGAATAGTTTTGTATTAGTTTCTGCATATAGGGTTTAATTAAATATGGTTGCGTTGGATGGTGTGCCGAAGCAAGTATCTGTACTGGTACCTTTCTAAAAACACCACGGTTCCTTGCGTCGTTTATCAAAACAAGGGCATGGATATTTTTTATCAGCTCCTCGGTTAGCACACATACGCTCTCCGTACAGTCCATGATAAAATCAAATCCATCTTTAAAACCAATGATGTCTAAATGTTCACGGAGCGGTTTTTTGCTAATGGTTATTCCCTCTTGAAGGATTAACGCCGTCTCTTTCAAAGTCAGACTATTTCCCTCAATCGCGTTTGAGTTGTAAGTGTTCTCAATCGCGAACTCATCACGAAGCCTTTTTAATTCTGTTTCATTCAGTGGTTTTAGGCTGTTAAGCTTTTTATTTAGAGCATCGACCGATTGTAGCAATTTTTTCATTTGATAGTCCTTTCTGAAAACATTGCTTTTTTATTTAGATAAATTTATAGTTATTATAACATAAACATACCCATACTTTTATATTAATCCGTTCTTGATTCTTACCAGAATACCTGTTACATTATCGGTTTCTCCTGCATCACGAACACTTTTTAATAGCGTTGGCAACACTTTTTTATTTTTGCCCTTTTCGATAAGATTGATATGACTTTGAATATCCAGACAATTAAAAAAACCGTCCGAGCCGATAAACAAAATTGAAGGCACTGTTAGCTTTATTTCCTGGTTTTGAAAAAGAGCAACCTTTTCATTTATCCCGATACAGCTCGTGAGATAGCTTCGTTGATCTTTTTTCTGAGTATGCTTATCCGATATACGGTATGCCTGATGCTTTTCAATGAGATAAGCTATACTGTCGCCAACCTGTAATATACGAACAGCATCATTAATCATGACAAGCATCGTCAATGTCGTTCCAAGCTTTATGTTTCTCTTTCTTCCATAGCAAAAAACGTGTTTATTGATCTGATTCAGCAATTTGCTCAGTTCTGCTTCAAGATCCACTGACTTTTCTGTTAATAGGTACCGGCAAGTGTTTGCCGCCCAATGATTTATTTCATCAATGGCGATACTGCTGGCAGCTTCTCCTTTATCAAGGCCGCCGACTCCATCGGCAACGGCAAAGCAATAAAAAGCGCTCCCTTTAATATCTTTTTCACTCCAATAGGTAAAAGCATCCTCATACCGATCTCTTTTTCCTTTATCATCCAATTTTTCAACCGATACATTAAAAGTCATATTTCTCCCTCTCAACAATAAATTCAAGCTGTCCAAGTCGAAGGCTGTCACCTTCCTTCAGCTCATAGTATTTCATGTGGCTCAAAGGTTGTCCATTAATCCGATTGGTGTTTTGTGAACAATCACCGAAATATGCATGGTCACGATCCGTGCAATAGATCAGCCCATGGCATTTTGAAATATAAGAAAAAGCCTGCAGATCTGTTATCCTTCTTCCAATGGGGTAATAATCCGTAAAGATAACTAAATCACTCACATTACTTTGGCGGCTTTTTAATGTCAAATAAGGAATGTCATCGTCAAGTATTATGGTCTTAAAATCCAAGGGCTGAAATTCAATTTCTTCCGTCAATTCTTCTTTCTTACGTTTTTTCTTTCGTCTGAACAAACTGAAAATCGGATGTTTTTCAGGCTTTTCTTTTACCTCTGGCGTTTTTTCAGATTCTGAAGAATATGTTTCATTAAGAATCGTTTCCTCCTCTTCTTTGAAGCTTCTAAGATCTGGAGCCCCTGGTAAATCGACCGGGGCTCGTTTAGATGAGTGCGCTTCAGGAACAACGGCATGATCATTATGGTTAGAAATATCTGGCACAAAAATCGGCGGACATAACACATTGAAAGATTTATCCTCGATGGTTATTTTCATCTGTTTTGCTTCCTTTTCTTTTGTTAATCAAAAAGAAGATCAGAATCGTACACAATGCGGCGCAGGCCGCAATTCCAATGTAGATCAACGGATTCACCATACTTTCCGGTGCTGTTACTGAGACTTTTTCTGAGTTCACAGTCATTTTGTAAGTCACTTCGTTAAGCACATTCTCAACCTCATCATTGGCAGCAACTGTAAGCTGGTAGTCTCCATCATCATGCAATTGATAGAGTGTTTTGGTGATCTGATCTTGATTTTCGAGAAGGTTTATTACTTCACCTGAGTCCATATTTTTTATTTCCATTTTCGTGAAATAATCCGGCTTCTCATTACCGATCCAGATTTTGTCCAGTTCAATATTGATTCGTGCATCTTTAGACAATTCAGTTTTTTTGTTTTCAACGATCGGCGTGTTTGTATTTTTTTCTGTCACAATTGGTTTGGGTGCCGTACCATCGACAAAAAAACCATACTCAAGCTGATTGGATTGATTTTTTGCTTTATCCAATGCGCTCAGCTGCATTCCTTTTTCCCCTTCGGTATCAATACGATCATCAAGGTTCCAGGAGACGGTCTTCATCAAGCCAGTCTTATTGGTTAACAGGCAATTGATGGTATCAAGGTGATCATCTTTGACTAAAAAATAATCCGACAGCTTTACTCCGCTTTTATATGCGGGCTGCTTATCTAAATCAATACTCATGGTCACAATCTCTGGTTTTGTCCGGTCAATTACTACCGTTCCACCAGTGCTGTCACTGCGGTTTCCCGCCATGTCTTCAATTTGAGCGGATATGCTATATGTTCCATCTTCACTGAGTTCAACAGTCGATGCCAGCGTATTTTGACCGCTGTTTTTTTGCTGAAGTCGGTCTTGATCGTTAACCTTAAATTCAGCAGTATTGCCATCAAGATTAACATCTTCGTACAGCGCATTGATACTGATTTTTTGATTCATAAATCCATTTACAATCGGATCAATTTTAATCGTTGGTGCAATGTCGTCGTAAATAATGTCTGACTGTTTTTCGATTGTCTGCGTATTTCCAGCAACATCTTCAACGCTGAAATAACCGCCAATATTCCCCTGGCTGCCACCTTCAAGCTGTAATGAAACCTGAAGTGTGCTACCCTTTCCTCCTGCATTGACCCTGAAACCATGCAGCTGAGCATCTGTTGTGCTTATTTCATGGTTAGCGGTAATGACACCACTTAACGTATCACCAGCTTTTGCATACTTACTATTTTTTGCATTGTTCGATGTGATTGCCGCCTCTGCTGTGATGGGTGCATAATAAACGATCTGAATCCCGGCATCTCCCTCCGTCACAGTTACCGGTGTGTTTCCTGCGACGTCTGAAGCCATGAGTGAAAAATCAATGGCTTGCTGATCAATGAGTCCCTGGACGGTTTGCGTGGCGGTGTAAGTTCTGTCATTCTCAGCCGCTGTCACGTTACTTCCGGCAATCTGGCCCGTACACGTAACCCGGTGATTTGCCACAACACTGGCTTTGAGGGTATCCCCATCCTTTGCATATTGACTCCCATCGCGTTCATTGCTTGACACAAATTTCAGATCCGATAATTGTATTGGCGCATAGTAAATAATCTGTGTGGAGTCCTGTTGTGTTTTGGTCACATCCTCATTATTCGCGTCATCTCCAGCGGTAATGGCGAAGGGGAGAATTTCCTGGTCGGCTGCTAAATCACCGCTCACTTCAATTCTTGCCGTATAGTCGATCCGATTTCCAGATTCAACCTCAACGCTTTGACCGCCTATTTGGCAGTTTTTAATATTTGATTCATGGTTTGTTGAAAAACTAAGCGTAAGAACATCACCGTTTTTGGCCAGCGCCACACCATTTTCATTATTGGATTGATAGCTCAGATTGTTAATTTGAAGTGCCGAATAAAAAATACATGAAGTGAAATGATCACCGGAGACATGATATGCTGGTGTCTCGTAAATATCCTGTAACACCAACGTTGTATTGATCACAGAACGATCCTGAAGGTTTTGAACTGTGTATGTAGCCGTCCATAGAAGGCCATCTTCTGATTGCATTTCAATCCGCTGATCACCGATACGCAGATCCGCGTCCGTTAATGGCCGGTTACATTCAAAGGACACCGTTATTTGATCATTGTTTTTCACATAATAGGTGTTGCCAACTTTGTTACCAGTACAGGCGAAATCCAGCTTGATGATGTTATTCATTGAAAGTGCTTTATAGTATGTGATAATATCTTCTGTTTGAATCCCTGCATCCTGACTGGCCGCATCCTTTACAGTCTCAATTTTAGAATAGTCTAAAGTGATTGGGCTTGCATCCTGATATTCTTCATTGACTTTGTGCTTTGCATAATACCGAAAGTGATCACCTTCCTTTTCCATTTCCAAGGCAACTTCACTGTTGCCGATCATAATTTTGTCGAGATTTATTAATTCATGATTGGAAGAAAAAGAAAACCTCAGTGTGCTGCCATTGATGGCCACTGAGGGATTGTTGTGATCAGATTCAAATGTGACATGACTAACTTCGAGTGGTGCATAGTAAACAATCGTATCATTTGTCTGCACTGTTGCTGTATTGCCATATTGGTCGGCAACGGTACTGAGTTGAGAGAGATCAAGCGGGATATCGGAAAGATCTGAAAACATATTTTCCATAACGGTCAAATGGCAGTCATAGGATACCTTTCCGTCCTGCTCTGTTTCGTTAATTTCTAATGTATTCTTTCCAATACGAATTTGTCCAAGATTAACAAGCTGTCGGTTTGAAGAAAAAGAAAAAGTCAGCTCACTGCCTTTTACTGCCATTCCCTTTTCAGGATGATTAGAAATGAAATGCACATCCTGTATTGATAATGGCACGTGATACACGATTTTTGCGTCTGTCGTAACCGATGCAATATTACCGGCAGTGTCCTTTACAGATTGGAGAGAAGCTAAATCCAGGGGAATCTCCACGCCATCCTCATATTTGTCTTGTGGTACGGTATATTGAGCACTATAGTAATGTTTTCCATCAACCACTTCATGCTTAAGTTCTATCGATGTATCCCCAATTTTTATCGCCGTAAGATCTACCAGCTCCTCATTTGATAAAAAAGAAAATGTAAGAACGCTTCCAATAATTGCCGACTGTCTTTCCTGATTGTCTGAATCGTATTTTATTTCTGTAATTTCAATGGGTTTATAATATTGGATACTGTCCTTTTCCTCGTTTGAATAAATGACCTCTTTTTCTTGTCCATTTTGCGTAACAACACATTGGATCTCGTAATTTATTTTTTCTACTTTTATGGTTTCATCAATACTGTATTCTGCTGAAAACGCCCCTGTCGCCTCAGGATTCTCAACAGGTAGAACTTCCTGTCCTCCGATTTTAACAGCCTTTACAAGCGTTTCTGGCGCGATTTTATAGGAAAGATTTAACTTATCTCCTTGTTTACATATCATTGGGTTAGCATTCGTCGATTGAAACGCGATTTCCGTAACTGCCTCAGCAACGGGTGTTTCCTCTTCTGGTGTAGCAGCTGCAACAGGCATCTGTAGACATAGCAGCAGTAACGCAAAGGTAAACAGCAGTATTCTGCATAAATTCATGGTTCTTTTTTCTTTAGTCATTTTCTCCTCCAATTATTTTATAACGGTTTTTGTTGTTCTTCATCTTCATCTAAAAGCACGGTAGGATGTAAAACATTTCTCTTTCCCTGGTCATTGGTGCTTTTGTGATTTTTTTCTTGCTCTTTGTTTTCTTTTTTATGCGTATTATTTTTAAAAGAGCGCCTGATCGATCTTATTTGCAGCAAATGGTACAGAACGATAGACGCAATTAAAAAGAGAATGCTTAAAACAAAAAATACATTGCTGCTGTACATAGAGAACTCCTTTCATGTTTTCATTACCCGGTGTCCCCGATTCGGGAATGCGAAGTATTTTAGCCAATAAACAAAGTTATTTTAAAAAAATAACTAATCATGATTAAAACAATAAAATCCATACTTCCAAACAGGATTAGCGCCAAAGCAATACCATATATTCTTTTATGGCGCGATTGGTCTATTGGATTGTAAATATAGAGACCAATTTGTTGTTTTAGAACGGCGATGCGCCTGTTTTCTAAAAACAAAGCGAAGCAAGCGATAAGAATCATCACAATCCCGACCGCCAGAAGAATGTGTAGTATGTAAATCCTCATATTGAACCTCCTTACAGTTCTTATAATTTGATTTATATGATTTAGTAAAGCCAGGCAGACATAATCACTACTCTGCTTACAGCGTTTAGGTTTTATTAAAGTCTTTTATTGGATTCCGTACATTTGCATTTGAAGCTGCAAGGCATTATATTGGTACAAAAGATTTGCAGATAAGCTTTCATTTTGTTTTACTTTCAAAGCTTTTGCCTTTTGCCAAAGATTACCCGCCTCCCCGTTGTTTCCTGATTTCAGCAAAGAATCAATCGCGTACAGATAGCTCAATAGATCGTTGCTGTCTTTATCAATGGCCATGCCGAAACTTTCTGCTGCTTTTGTATAGTCACCTTCTGCATAAAACAATTTTCCTCTTGTGATATTTTCTTCTTTTGTGTATTCTGCATGGAAACTATCTAATTTATTCCACCACTTCAAGGCTTCTTGTCGTGAATTCATGTCATCAAGGTTATTCGATAAACCTAATGCAATTAATTTATACGCAGGAATCAGTTTCACATGATTGTTTAGTACATCCTGATTCATGGACTGAAGTGTGATTTTAACAAAATCTATATTTTCCTGATTCCAGGAGCCTAAATTTGAGTAAACATTCAACAGAAGAAATAGAGAATCCATTTTTTCATCTGTATTATCTGTAGACTCTATTAAATGCTTGAGCTGCTCTATAATCTGATTGGTATCACCTTGTCCGTTTACAATGCTTTGAAGGATCTCGGCCTTTTCTCCCTTCATATTTTTCAGGAGCGTCTTTGCATATTCCTGATAAATGGGACTGTCCTGTTCAATACAAAGTTCTGACAACTGGCTTCTGAGTGACTCACTTAAATATTTAGGTTCCGTTCTTTCTCTGAAAACATCCAATAACGCTTTGTTTTTTTCTTTGACATTTTCGTCCGTTTTTTTCGGGAGCATCAGCTGATATATTTTTTCGTATACTTCCGTTCGCCCTGGATCTTTAATCGAGGCATTGAGGTAAGCTTCTGTTGCGTTGGTAATATCTCCTTCTTGTTCATACTTAACTGCTTGATTAAATAAAACATTAAATTCATTGCGATAAGCCTGAACATTGCTGAAATAGCCATACATTCCAAGTGTAAAGGAGACGATACACAAAATAATACAACTCAGAAAAACCGCCAAGCGAACTTTATAGCCTGAAACAGGATCGTTTTTTTGTTCGATTCGATGAAATAATGCATAAACATCTTCGGCACTTTTGGGCCTTTGTTCATAATCAGCCTGACAGCAAAGATTTAAAAAAGAGATTAATTCTGATGGTTTTTCTTTTTCTTCAAGGAAACCGCAGATATATTGACCAAGTTTTCCAATGGCATAAATATCCGTATAGGTACCTACTGGAATCGAACGATTTGCGTACTCAGGCGGCGAAAACTCCGCTGTTCCAGCTCGTCGATTTGTGGTATCTCCTATTTTTTTACAAGCTCCAAAATCAATCATTTTTAAAAAATGATTGTTGATCACGATATTATCTGGCTTAAGATCACAGTATGCATAGCCCTGTTCATGAAGATATTCAATTCCATGGCAAATCTGCTTCAGCCAATTGATCGCCTGCATAACAGATATTGTATTGTTTTCTAAAAATTCACTGAGCTGCACCCCATGGACATAGTCCATGACAATATACAATGCTTCAGGTTGATCATAAATAGTTGGCAAGACCCTTGGAAACATTGGATTTGAAAACTTTGAAAGCATAATGGCTTCTTCCTTTTGGCGGTGAAACGCCTGAATATTATTTCCTTTATCCAATACCTTGATTGCCCACATTGCCCCCATCTGCAGATCTGTTGCCAGATAAACAGTACTTGTCGCTCCTTCGCCAATTACTGATATGAATTTGTAGTGCTCATCCAGAGTCGTTCCTATTAAATTTTTCATAACCGTTCACTCTCAATGCTTTTTCAAAAGCAGGATGTTTTCTTCAATCTGCTTTCGATCTTCAAGGGTTTGTGCTTTTTCAACCGCATCCTCCCAACGATGAATGACAATATGGTGTGTTGTTCTTTTTAATCCATATAAAGCCAAAGCCCTGTTTGATTTTATGCGAATGGCATAAGCGGTGTCTTCGTTAAATTGTCCTTCATCGCTGAGCTCACAATATTTATCATACGCTTCCCTGAAGAAACCGTTCTTCAGATAGATGGCCGCTTCTTTTTCCCGGATAGCAAGTTTCTCTTCGGGACAATATATTTCTGCCAAATTTAGCATTTCCGTAAAATAATCACTTAACCCCTTAAGGCTCCCGAATTGTACCGACTCCGTAAAAAATAAGAACACACCAATGTAACATCTGATTACATCGTTGTAAGGAGCTTCTCCCTTTTTCAGACGATCCAGTTTATTCAAAAGATTAATTCCCTCAGTCTTTTGTTTCAGCAACATTTGCACTCTCCTTTTAAATTTTAAGATGTTCCAGTATTTTCAAATTATTTGAAATATATTTCTTGATTTGATATACTAATTGTATATTTATTTAAAGACAAGGTAGGTGAAAAAAATGCGTATCGTTAATAAAAAACGTTTTATTCTCTGTACCATTCTATTTCTAATTATATGTATAATAGGTGTCTATGCGGTTGTTCGTGCAGTCAATCATTCCCAGCCAACAAATCCTGTCGTGAACAAAACGGATCATGAACAAAAATCTTATACCGCACAATGGAACGAAGCTTCAGCCCCAGTAGAGATCCGAAACAACTACATGGTCAACATGAAATTAGACACGGAAGAAAAAAGCTATTCAGCGGATATTACCGTCGATGTCTACAACGATTCAGAAGATTCCTGGCCGTCCATTTATTTTCGGGATTATCCCAGCCAGTTCAGGGATATTGAAAACGGACGGATCAGTGAGATTTCATCCGGATTAAACGTATTAACTGGAGACACGCTTGAACTATCAAGAGAATCAGATCCAACGGTGTTCAGCTTCAAACTTGATGAACCACTGTCTCCTGGAGAGACTGCTTCGATTTCCTTTCACTATAAAGCTTTTGTCCCTGTTCTCAATGCACGTTTTGGCTATCAGAGCGTCGGTGAGGGAAAGAATGACTTTTACCTGGGAAACTGCATTCCTGTATTATGTCCCTATGATGATGGCCAGTTTCAGTATTATCCTTATTTCGCCGTTGGTGAATGCTTTTATTCCCGAATGGCAAATTATAAAGTGAATTTAAATGTCCCCAGTGACTACAGCGTGATCGGAACGGGCGATTCCATCATCGCTGACGATAATGTTGTGAAAGGCCTTGATATTACTGCAAATGCTGTGCGTGATGTGATTTTTGTGATTGGCAATGATTACCATGTCGCAACCGATGTTGTCGACGGTATCTTTGTCAACAGCTACTATCATTCTGGCCGCGAAGATAAAGGCCAGGAAGCACTCAATGTTGCTATGGACACACTGAAGGACTGTAATTACCGGCTCGGGAAGTATCCTTATTCACGATTCAATGTGGTCGAAACCCAGATGGAGATGCTGGGAATGGAATATCCACAAGTGGTTTTAATCACCATGGCCGACGAGGGGGTTCCCTCCTCAGTTCATGAAATCATGCACCAGTGGTTTTACTCCCTGGTTGGCAGCAACTCCTATACCAGCGCCTGGCTGGACGAAAGCCTGGCAACCTACCTTGCGAATCCTGGGCTCGTTGGTTATTCTGGATACATCACACAGCCTTACAGCGCATTTGCCAGCGATCCGGATTACACACTGGCCATGTACTTCTGTGGCGCTTCGATGTATAACCGCTTAGAAGAAGAATATGGCAAAAGCACCATGACCGATTTTATGCGTCAGATCCTTGAACAATACGCTTACAAAGAGATCTCAACACAGGATTTAGTCAATCTTTTAGCAAAGTACTTCGGCGCCGATAATGAAATTCTTAAAGAATATATTGAACCGCAATATTTAGAAAATGTACCAGCGTAGTCATCAACCATAAAAAGCCTTTGCATTTCTAGCAAAGGCTTTTTATTATAGTTATCCTATTGATAAGACATAGAGCACAGCCAAAAGAGCAAAAATGCTTTATTGTTGTCCAATAAAAAAGAGCCTAAACGGCTCTAAATAACTTAATCTTGTTTTTCATCTATCTTTCATTTCTATCATCATGAGCATAATCCGATTGAATGAAACGTTGATCTGTAATTAGTTGTTGCTCGTTTAGCTTTAAAAAGCTTGAGCAAAGTATTAAATCATATCGCAGCGTTAATAAAGTTTTATAAAATCGTCTCCGAATGTTTGAAATATTTGGTACTGTATCAATAAATTTTTTTATTTCATTCATATCAATACGATCCATCATTCTGGATAAGGCTTCATTACAATCTTTATACTTCAAATTATTAATTATGCTGAAATAATTAATTTTCTTTCCATTTTCTTTAATGGCTGAATTTGGAAAATCGTAAACACGTTTTCTAATTTCTTCCTTATCTTTGAGCATTTTTTCCATTTTCGCATCGCTTAATTTAGGATATAAACAAGAACCACAGTCATAAACAGGTGCAATTTTTGCCTTAGTATCTTTTTCATTAATTAAGAATCCCCAATTGCCGTTATGGCGATCAAAATTTCCAATCAATGCATCGACAATAAACATAGCCCAGAAAAAATCATTTACTTTTTTGACTGGATAGATTGTCTGTTGACATATAGCAGCCAAAAGTTCCCTTAGTTCTGTTCCGTATCCTGGTGTCCCCTGCTCATTTGGAATACTATTTTTGATTTATGCAAATTCGTATAAACGGTTGTCTTTATCTACAAAGTCTTTACACAAAATAACTTCCTTATCCTGATATGTACCTAAAACTGTTTGTTGAACTTCAAACCCCAACATCTCAAAAATATGGCAACCTATATATTCAGAATAAATATTATTCGTATAGGAAATATCTAATTGTTCACGTTCCTGAGCTTTTTTGGGATATTTCATCATGTATATTTCATTATTATAAATGATTGATTTCTTTTGTTCGGAACCACCATAAAATCTAAGACCTGATTGACAGTTTGAAAAATCAATTAAATCCATACTATTCTTCCTTCTTTACAAATATTTTTTTCTCAGTTCTTCCGCTTGTTCCCAACTAATACAATGGTCATAATAAGCTAAATTAATTGATCCTTGTACTTCATCATAAAGACAATCAAGGTGGTTAACATTATCTTTTATTCCCTTTTGAAGTCTATCAATATCATCGTATAAATATTCTGGTATTCTGAAGCTAAGACTGTTATCTACTTTCATTTTTATATTCAAATTCTTATTTCTCCAATTATTGTTTTAATCATAGTATACTATACAATAATTAAAAATTGGCATAAAACCCTATCAAAAAAATTCACTTGATAAACTACACATCAAAAAAATCTACGACTTCACATGAACCTTTGGATGATTTTTCAAACCGTTTTTTAAAAACATAAAACGCTCCTTTCAATATTGTTTATTTCGTTAATTCTGTACCGGAAGGCAGAGTCTTCCGGTACTAAAGGAAAAAAAATGAAAAAGTGTGGCAATGTCCAGAATCGAACTGGAATAAGCCCATCGGTGCACTCATTGCCATGTTCGGAAGTGGCAGGAGGTTACCACTTCCATTAAAAAGGAAAAGATTGAGGGAACTGCCGGAATTAAACCGGCACTACAATTCTCGTAGTAGGCTCTTGCGTTCCCATATTACTTTGATGATCACTTTTGATCAATAAAAAAACCGTCTGATTGTGTTCAGACGGCGTGCTATGCTATAATCACAGTGCAGGGATACCTGTGGCACCGGTGCGGTAAATTATGCCCCAGAGATGGGGTGATGCTTATGGATAATAATCAATTAATTTTGATTCTGGCGTTAATCGCTTTTATCCTTGAATGCATCAAAAAAGACAAATAACCGTCCATAGCCTCGAAAACTTGACGGTTATTCGTTAGTTTAATATTGGGGCTCACCGTGCCTGGTGTCCCTGTTTCTTTATACATTATACCACACTTTTTTACATTTTTAAAGAATCTTAATCTTCACCCTCCAATAAATGCTTAAAAGAATGATCGGAACCAGGATAACCGTTGCTGCCGCTAAGATAACATAGCTGCGGTTAACCGTTTCTTGGGTTTCTTCCGCCTGTGGTTCTGGGAAAACCCGTTCCCCTCTGACCAAAAGCCGGTGGCTGTTGACCCCAATAGGCGTACAGGTCAGCAGGGTTACATAGTCTTTTCCAGGAACAAATCTCAATTCTTCCGTTTCGCTGGGTGCTACCACTTTGATCTGATCCACCTGGTATGTCAGAATTTCATTCAGCACGTGGATCTCAAAAGTATCTCCCTCAGTCAGCTGATCCAGCTCTGTAAAAAGCCTCGCATCATTGAGCCCGCTATGGCTTGTGAGGACAGCATGGCTGCCTTCCCCGCCGACAGGCAGCGAAGTTTCCTTGATATGCCCAACGCCTTTTCGCAGCACCTCGTCGCGGGTGCCATGATAAATCGGTAAATTGACATTTATTTTTTCAATCAAAAGCGTTCCCATGATCCCGTCTACGTTCAGACAGTCCAGATAGTTCTCGGGAAGGACATAGCCGCTGCCCTCGACGAACGGGTCATGTGCTGCCATACCATTTAAGCCCTGGTTGTAAGCCAGGGCTTTTTCTTTTTCTTCTGTCATGACGGAAGCGTTCATCTGCTCCACAGTGATTTGATAATCCTGAATCACTTCCCCATGTTGCATATTTGACAGCAGATTTGCGATGATCGGGTATGCCAAAAAGCAAGCTCCGATGATAAACATTAAAGTGATGGCTATATTCGATAAAATCCGCTTCATCTGCTGTTTCCTTTCTTATATGCTACTCAATTATTCGCTTATTCAGCCTTTTTCGACTTTTTGATTCTTATTGCAATCAATGTACCCGCAGTAAGCAAGCAGATTCCGGCACCAATGATTAACATCATGCTGCCATTTGCGCCAGTAAATGGCAGATTATACTTCGGTACGTTGGTAAGGGTAACGGCATTGGCTGTCAGATGCGAAACCGAGTCCGCTCTTATTTTGAAGGGCTTCTTTGACAGCTGATAGTCCACGCCATTGACATTCTGGGGAGCCTGTGTTTCGACAAGCCAGTAATAAGTCACGGCATCGAGGCTGTTATGCTTATCGCCCATCACGCCATATTCAAGTCCATAGAAGTGGGCTTTTCCCTGTGCATCCGTGGTCACTTCCCAATCTTTAGAGTGATCGGTTGGATCAACAATCGCATTGATGCCCTTATTCGCATCGCTTTCACTGCGATAGATTTTGAACTTTGCACCCGGCAGCGCGATATTTCGATTCGTGCTGTCTACCTTAACCAGGTTGATACCGGTGGTATGTGTTTCGGGTTTTTTATCATCTGGTACGGATACCTGGTCATATTTGACATGCAGGTTGTTGGTGTAATCCAGAGATGCGCCATTGTAAATCGCCTGTCCCATAGAGCCCTCAGCGGTTTTGTTCAGCACAGTGCGGAACTCAATGTTGATGGTTCCCACCTTGTTGTCCTGACCTAAGCTGTAGACGCCCGGCCTTTTAATATCTTGCAGTGACTGAGCTGCTTCTGTTTTTCCCGCGTCATTCAAGGTGACCGTTAATTTTCTGCCGTTGGCGGTTGTTGGCTCGTTCACGGTGTAGCCACCAGTACTCATCTTTACACGGTTCCCGTGAATATCAACGCGGTATAATTCCGTGCTGCCGGATACAAAGTCTAATCGTGTGTCAAGAACATCAGTAATCTGATAAACGTCACAGGTGGCCATGTCATCCGGCATGGTCGTTTCGATGATCCATTTGTTTTCCTGGCTGATATCACAGGTATCATCTTTGTTATCCAGCTGCGTGATAAATTTATCAATTTCCGGGCCAGGCTTCAGCTGGTTCTTTGGATAAATGTGCACATCATAGATCCAACCGTCTCCTGCAGGATTGGTAAGCGGCAGGCTGACCAGACATTCGGCTGCTTTAATATCCACCGCCGGGTTGTCGATTTCCTGTACAAGATAAATCCCCATTGGCAGTTTACTGTTGCCGGTAATGGTCGCGGTTCCCTGTGCATTGGTTGTTAAGGTAACCGGTGTCCATGATGTATCCTGTTTGGTGACGTCACTGTCCTGCATTTTGGTGATTTTAAATTGCACGTCCTGCAATGCAACTGCGGTACTCGGTACGTTTTGAACGGTTCCGTCGCATCTTACCCTTGCCTCTGTAATATCGTCCATCCGGTATTTATGGATGGTAATGCTGCGGTCGATGGCGGGATCTGGAATCCCTTCGCCCGCAGCCAATACACCGGCCATTGACGAAAAAAGCATGGTCGCGGTCAGTGCCGCGATGGCTGCTTTTCTAATCCCTTTCTTTGATAAGATTTCTTTTAACTTCACTACTTTTTACCTCTTTCCTCAAATTTTTTATAACCAGCCACAAAAGCCAAGCCCAACATTAATACGCCTAACCAGCTGAAAATCACACGGTTATCATCGTTCGTTCCCGCATAAGGCATTTGAGGATTTGGATAATTGACAAGCTGCAAGCCTGTAACGGTTTTTTTGAATGCCGGGGCTAATGGTTTTCCTTTCGCTGTGATGTCAATGGTGTTTGCTTCTGCGTCAATTTTTACACGCCACTGTCCTTTTGGCAGCTGGTAACCGGCCTTTGTTTTCACTTCGACCAGCTGATACTCTCCGCTCCGAAGATCGCCAAAATTGACGTTGCCGTTTGTATCAGACGTCAATTTTTTAATCACAGTTGTCCAACATGAATCGTCTGCTCCTGCCAATTCTGTATGACTGTGATTTTTGGATTCTTCCGGTGTAATTCCTGTTTGGTCAGAATATGCCTTGTCATATTTACAGGCATAAAGCTCAAATTCAACGCCAGGCATTGCCTGATCATTTTCGTTAACTTTTTTGAATGAAAATTCCACCTTTTTGGCCGCATTGGGTACGTCCATGGTCAATGTATCCTCCGCCCCCGTTACTGTGAAGTAAATGGGATTGGTCGATAATACATGATCCGTAGGTGCTTTTGTCTCTTTGATATAATAGTCTCCAGGCAGAAGTTCCACATGGAACCGGCCCAGTTCATCTGTGTCTGCTTCAGCGACCAGCTGATCCGTGTCTTTGTTGTATATCTGAAGATGTGCGTTCTGTAATCCATCAAGGGTTTCTTCATCTGTTTTCGTAAACTGGCTATAGACGTTTTTACCTTTAAAGGCTGCCTTATAGCTGGCAGACATGTTTCCTGATCCAACGGCCAGCGATACAAAAAGACGCTGCGTATTGCCAACGTCCGGATAATAGATAACACAGGCATCGGGAATATTGGCATCTGTACTGAATCGCTTGGTGGTTGTCGGAGTAATAGTTGCACTCACTTCACCGCTATAGCTGCCGCTGGCATAAAGCATGAAATCATCATCGTCATAGATGGTGAAGCTGCCCGTGTAGTCTCCATAAGTCTGCCCCGAAGTGTTTCTTGCAATCGCATGAACACCCTGCGGCAGGCTTACAGTGTATTGGCCATGCTCTGAAATATTCGAGCATACCGTCTGAAACCATCCGGTTTCCTGTCTTTGCGTGCTCCTGTTCCAGGTTGCCTCCTCTCGCTCAGCAACAATGCTCCAGCTGGCATTCCAGTTTGGTGGGTCTTGAAAACTCTTTGTGTTTACCAGATCTGCAACAACTGGGTCGGTCATGTAATAGGAACCATATGAAGTAATCCCCGAAAGGATGCGGATCGCTGCCCAGGTTTGAACATAGTATTCGCCACTTTGTCCATCATGGTACCCATGATACATGACGTTTCTGATCCGATAGCTCTGCACGTTGGCACTGTCCCGAATGTATGTGATTGGAATGTTTGGCCCAGTCGTTTCGGACGGGATGTTCAGTGTCGGGTCGGCACAATATGCGATGCCGTCAACGCCGTTATCGCTGATTCGGATAATTGGCGTGGTTGTGGTGATAATATCGGTGCCGTCTGGGCTTGCAAAGTCCGAACTGTAGATCGTACCATCATCCCATCCGGCAGCATAGGTGCTGATCATGGATTTTTTATGATCCCCAAGGGGAATTGTGCTTAAATACTCTGGATTAGCTGACAGGGTTACGACACCTTCACCGGAATTTCCAACAATGTAATTGCCTTTATCATCTTTCGGGTACTCTGTTTGCGCATTCTTTGAATCCGCTTGTACCTCCGTTGTGGGTGCCGTCGGACTGTCCGATGAGGCCCAGGCTGTATGAATTGACAGAATAAAACCACTCAGGAAGGAAAACATTAAGAACAGACACAGGGTCGTTACCCCTATTTTCCGCAAATGTTTTTTCAATTTTTACCTCCTCATTTTTTTCTTTGGGCTTAAGGCTTAAATTGCTCCTTTATTTACCACTCTTAAGCCCAACCAATTCGATTATTGCCGGTCAGTTGGCGCTCTCACGTAACACATGGATCTTTTCCCCCTTTCTCTTTTCTTTTTGATCAATAAAAAAACAGCTTACTGAGCTGTCTGTTGTGGCTGTTTGAAGCCTGATCAATCTGCGGTTATCGGTATTTAAAATTGGCATCACCCCCACTAAATGATGTTTCTTTGAAAGGGTTGCCGAAGCGGCATAGCCGCCCCGGCTATTTCAAAGAAATAAAGGAAATGAATGGCGGCGTCTGGTACTGCCCCAGATAAGATACAAACCAAGCGTATAATTTGTACCAAAAGACTGAATCTTCGCCGCCCTGTCATCAAGGATCTGCCCTCGTTATCTTTGCTTCGATTAATATCGTTAGCGGCGAATTTCTCCGCCGCATCATCAAATGCCAGTTTTTCCTTTCTGCAAGCCATCTTCCGTTCTATAGCATTGACGCCATATGACTATAAATGATAATCAAAATCTGACCCAAAAGTGAAAAAACTACCGTCACTACTCTCGTTCTTTTAAGGCGATTAATTTCCATTTCATCTTTAGTTGTTTTCTCCAAATTTTTAATCCTGAGGCTAGCGAGTACAAAAATGAGTAAACCAGCCCCTATAAAAAAGCTCATTCCGATGATTTCCATTTTGCTTAATTCACAAATAATTACATTCTTATCCATTTTATTTCCTTCCTTATCGTCTGGTACTGTTTTCTCTGTCATGAATCTTTGATCGGACTTACTTCAAAATAGGTTTCTACATTGCCTGTTGGCCTTAAAGGATGATTCGTTAAAGGGAAAATTTGGTTTTTGAGTAATTCGATTTTTAAATTCTGTACTTTCGCAATTTTTTCTTCATTGAGCAAGTGGATCGCATTTAAAATATCTGTATCATCATCGACGCTTACTTCCATATAGTATTCTTCCCGGCGATACCGATTGACTTTAATAAAGCAGCGTTTGTCTCCAGACTTTTGTATGATTTTGTTATTCAGTTCAAGATATTTGCGTCGAGCATTTGCTGTACCTTGCCAAAACTCCGGGTACTGGTCAACATCAATCTCTTTTTGTAAGGCTAACCGTATCCAGGTCATTGTACGTCCATCAATATCAAGCTGAGCGTATTTGCTGACATCCACGCCGTCGATCATTCCCTGCATAATTTCATGCATCTGTTTCGCGTCGAACCGTGGGTCTTGAAAAACCGTTGGGTCAATCCCCTGGTCCAATGCGTCAAACAATTCATACATTTGCTCATGACTGTATTTAGGATCAGCGTAAAGTTCCACCGGCACATCCATTGACAGACCATAGTCGATTGCCTGGATCTGTTTAAAACTGTACTTTGTGTTATATTTTGTCTCAAGCTGCCTGATCTTTTCTTCCAAGTCGGGCACTTCTCGTTTACTTTTTCTGATCATAAAGATTCTCCTTTTTACGACTTCATTTATCAAAAATTCATTGGCTACCTATCGACAACGATAGTTTTATAAATACAGTCACCCGACCATGATCGAATTTCATCAACGTATCCATCATCGTCTTTTTGGTATATCCATAATTCCGATTCTCCTGGCGTATGTACCACTAGGACAGAATGACCATTGTATTTTTCCTGTTCAGAAGGAATTTCTAGCATATATGCCTTCTCACTACCCTTTAATAAATCAACAAAGTGAATTGTAAAGTCAACAAACCAAAATCGAACTCCACCATGCTTTTCATAAGTAATTTTTATGAATACATTTGGGTCTATATCCCCTTCAGCCTCCATCTTAAAAAAATCACCTTCGTATTTTGCAGCTTCTTTTTCAATCCGTTTACTTGAAATCTTTTGTGATATCCAAAATGTTAAGTTTGCTAACAATAAAGCCATAAGTGCGATTCCAGCCGACATCAGTATCAACCATATATCTCTCATAATAAAAGTTCCTTTCTATATTTTAGATTCATATTTTATTATTATCTTTTTCTTAAGGTTTACCATCTTTCTCCTGTTTATTTGAAAAGGCATCCCCATTTACTCCGTCCATTTCAAGGATGGCTTTATAGGCCGTAATATCACAGGAAGCTTCGATCTCCATGTTATGTGAAAGATTTTCAAGAATCTTCTTGAATGCAGTATTCGTATCCTCCAACGCTGAATGCACCTCATCCTTTAATTGTCTGCTGTCTCCTTTATACTCAGTTGAATCAATATATTTATCCAGAATATCTGAAAGCATTGGCAGATAATAGGTTGAATAGCGTCTCAGCGAATCCTTACTTTCCGGGTGATCAAAAATAAAACGGTCAATCTTTTCAGTGTTGTCACCAATCGCCTTAAGCAATGAAATCATTGGATCTGATAAGTCTTTCTCCGCTAGCAGAGCTTTGATTAAAAACATTTTTTCCCTTAATGTTGTATAGTTCTTTGATGGTTGATATTTTTTAGGTACAGGAGTGTTTTTTTCTGTGACAATGTTTTTATCTTTACAGAAGTCTTTATTTTTATGAGAAACTTCATCCATTTTGATGCCAAGCATGTAACTGTGATCAGCAAAATACTGATAAGTCGTCAGATTGCTAATATAGGCGTTTTCTGACAGGCTATTAAATGGATCTTCTTCATTATTTTTTAACACCTGATAATTCTGATGAATCCCAGCCAAAATGGATTTAAACCGCTCGTAATCGTCTCGGTAAAATCGGGATGGATACTCTTTGATTTCTTCCCCTTTAATTTCCAGCCGATTATTACTGTTTTTATAAAACCCTAATTCAGAAAAACCAGGCTTTTCTTCAGTAATCAGCCTTGCAGCATTAAAGAAATATAAATACCAAATCCGTTCCTGGTCACTTACATTTATACCGATTCGCTGCATTAAATCTTCTATCATTTTTCGAGAATAAAAAACAGGATCATGTTTCTGATTTCCGGGATTAAAGCTTAAATCCATCATGACATCAGGATCAAATGTCCATTCTTCTCTAATTTGATTATAAGAAAGATCAATCATTTTAAGTTCAGATGGTAAATCTGAAGGTCTTGGTTTTCTCGAAATTTGATTGTATGCTAAATTTATTTCTTTACAGTTCACCAGTGCTTCAATTCCCTTAATGCTCTTAATTCCTTTATTTTCCAGATTGATTTTTTCGATATGCCTCAAATCTTTTTTACTGATTAAATCGTCAGTGCTTACTTTGAACACCCCAATACCTTTATTCACTTCTTGCAGAATATAGTCCGCAAGGATTGGATCTGGAAAGATTTTTTTTATTGGGCGGGGTTTATTTTCATACCTACTGCTCGATATTAAAAGACCGTATAAGCCTGTGCCCAAAGAAACAAGCAGCAATAACATGATCACCGATAATATACAGTCATATATAAATTAATTATTCACTTTTATCTCCTCCTATAAAATCATCTTCTGACTTGTACCCTTTATTATAAGAGTTTGGATCATAAGTAAAAAAATCCCCCTTCACTCCATCCATTTCCAGAACGGATTTATAGGCTTTAATCTCACATGAACCTTCCATTTCCATATTTTTCGAAAGATTATCAATAATCATCAAGAAGGCTGTATGGGTGTCCTCGAGTGCTGATTGTACTTCATCCCTAAATTCGCTATTTTCTCCAGCATATTTCAAAGAATCAATAAATTTATCTAAAATTTTGATCAGCATGGGCAGATAATAGTTTGAATAGCGTCTCAACGAGTCAATACGATCAGGATGTTCAAAGATGAATCGGTCAATTTTTTTGCTAGTGTTTAATATGGATGCGAGTAATGGAATCATCGAATCCTCCGAATATCTTTCTTTCAGCAAGGAAATCGTTGAAAAGATTTTTTTTCGCAGGTAAAGTTGATTTTTAGATGCTTTATATTTAACGGTTTCCTCTTTACTTACATCTGTACTCCCATTTTCATATGATGTGTCGGAAGTATCTTCCTCCATTTTCCTTACCATATATCGGGATACTTCGATTATCGTGATAGATAAAATCATAAACATCACTAACGGTATTAGTTCATTAATTATATCGTACATTGCGCTACCTACGATTTCTTCCAATGTTGCACTCATTACTTAATCCTCCGCATACCTAAAAAAACATCTTTAGTCGTTCTAGTTTTTAACTCAACTTGCTTCATAAAATCATCATTAATTAATGATAATTCCACTTGTAGTAAAAATGCTTTCATCATTCTTCCCCTTTCCTTTCTTTGAAATACGCTTGTTCGGGAACGGATGGTACTGCCCCATCACACTAAAGACTTCTTGCATTCCCATAAATGAAAAGAGTGCCCGGAAACACCAGGCACTCCAATGTGTGTAATAATTAAGCTCGTACTAACTATCTCTTAGCTTTTCGGCGGTTATGGACACCTAAAATGATCGCACAAGCCAAGGCAGTACCGCCAACCAGTCCAATGAAAAGCGGGTTATTGTTTGAATCAATCCCGGTACTCGGAATTTCTTCTTTCACATTGCCCAGCGTGGCGGTCGCAGTTTCATGATCCACGACTTTCAGCTCATAGATGGTTGGATCAAGAACATAGCCGTCTGGCGCTTTGGTTTCCTGATAGAAATACTGGCCATCTGGCAGCTTGCCGATTTTCAGGTTGCCTTCATCGTCGGATTTTCCTTTAAAGATCACTTTCTGATCCGCGTCCATCACGTTGATCTCTGCGTTCTTAAGGGCTGTTTTGGCTTCCGTGTCTTCTTTGTACAAAACAATGTCTCCGCCTTTGGCTTCGTTGAAGCATTCAAGCTCAACTTCCACCAGTGGGGTCTGATTGTCTTTGAAGCTCAGCTCCACGGTATAGACAGTTTCATCCAAACGGTAGCCTTCCGGCGCTTTCGTTTCGACCACGTCATATTTGACCGTGCCGTCTCCGAGGAATAAGTCCGTTTCGGACTTTACTGGGACAGTCGATTCTTCGTCCATCTTAGTGAGATCCATCGGCTCAATGGCCTTTGCTTCGGAATCCGGTTTGTTAGTATCGGGTGTTTCTGCATCTTCCGGCTGAATCAGCTGTGGCGCCGGTTCTTCCGGTTCTTCCGGCATACGGGCAGCCGCGCCGTCTTTGGTCATGAAGAAAGCCTCTGTAACGGCGGCTTCTCCCTTTTTGTCCGTGACCATATGGGCCACAGTATCGCCTTTAAACGCTTTGACAACGCCCTCTGGGGTGACAATGTCTTCCGCTGCTTTCACCACGTATTCGGCACCTTCAAGGTCTTTTTCTTTGTAAATGACCGTTCCGGATGCGTCTACGGTATAATTGTTCCGGTCTTCGCCGGTTTTATGCAGCCGGATATTGCCCATGGCCATCTCATCGGTCATGAGTGCCTGGGTGACTTCATTGTCTTTGGTGATTTCAAACGGGTATAAATCGTCCGGGCATAAATACGGCGCCGGAGCGTCGACTTCCTGGTAGAAGTATTTGCCTGCTGGCAGCTTGATGGTGATTTCGCCGTTTTCATCGGTTTTTCCGGTAAAGATAATATTCTCCCCGGTTTCATCGTAAACATTGACGGTGACGCCTGGAATCAACATACCATCCGAGACGTCCTTTTTCGTAAACTCAAAAGGACGTTCAACGTAATAATTCTTGATGGCTTCACCCTTATTGGCCTGAACCACCACCAGCGGATCGTTGCCCTGGATAGCATAAGTGACTTCATAGCGGAAATTGTTATCTTCCAGATGATCCTTGGTGCTGAGTTCTTTCAGGTAGTAGTTGCCGGCCGGCAGATTTTCAACGGTATTCGCCTGGCCTTTTTTCACGGTCTTCACGGATACCAGCGTATCCGCGGCGATGGTGACGCCTTTACCGTCACGCATGGCTTCTTTGGTGTAAAGGCCAAAGTCGATGTCATTGGCTGGAACATCCTTATAATGGATGGTGACGCCTTCGCCTTCTTGTTCAATCTTGTCGATTTCCTGTTCCAGTTTCGTGAGCTGGAACTCAACATTCTGACGGTCGTTGTGGAAGGTGGTATTTTCGACATTGTCGGATGCCTGAACGGTTTCACCTTTATATTTCAGGGTGACTTTCTGCTCTGTTCCTGCATTGACAAAACCTTCCGGCGCGGATTTTTCGACCACTTTGTATTTCCCTAAGTAAAGGTCTTTGGTGAGAGCCTTTCCGTTATCCCCAGTGGTCATGGTATCCGCGAGATCGCCTTTATGCAGGCGAACAGTGCCGTCGGGTGTCGTAATGTCTTCGTCCGCATAAACTTCAAATACAGTGCCTTTTAAGGCTTTTTCAGTGAAGATAAATTCTGTGACATCACCGTATTTGCTTGGGGTGGTTTTGGTACCATCCAGCTGGTCGCCGGTTTTGGTGACTTCAATCCGTCCTTTGGCAGGTTGATCATAAACAATGACCGTGCTGCTGTATTCGGTTTTGCCGTCGATTTCGATTTTATCACAGGTAGTCTGGCTGATTGTGACTGGAATACCCTGGTACTCCTTGCCATCAAGCGTATATTTTTGAGTGTTGTTGCTGGCGGTCAGTCCTGCGGTTAAGTACCCGTCTGGAGACGAAACTTCAACCACGGCGTAGCTGCCGCTTTTAAGTTTTTTCGGAAGGGACAGTTTTCCTTCATCGTTGGTCTTAAAGGTATCAGTCGGTATAAACAGGGTCGCTGCGCTGGACTGTTTGACGAACTGCATGGTCGCCAGGTCAATGACCTTGAATTTAACACCGGATACCGGAATTTCTTTCTGTGTTTCGGCATCTTTCTTAACAACAATGAGATCGCCATACATCATTTTATTGGTAAGCGGGATCTCGATTTCATCTCCGCTGCCATTAACGACAACAATCTGATCGTCAATGGAAATAAAGCCTTCAGGCGCTTTAACTTCGTGAAGGACATAAGTACCCACGGGTACATTTTCCCAGCGGATACGGCCATTTTCATCGGTTTTTCCGCTAAATAAATTGTCCCCTTCCGTCAGCTTTTCGCCTTTTTCGTTGGACGACTTTAAGGTCAGGGTAAAATCAACGTTTGCCAGGGGATTTAACACGTCATCAACATTGTCTGGATCAATGATCGCATATTTAACAATGCTGACTGGGTTGGTTTTAACATCGTTTGGGATCTCAGTGACGCCCTGCATTCCTTCTGCCCATACGGTGACCGGATAGACCGTTTCATTGGTTTTATAGCCATTACCGGCACTGATTTCTTTGTAGAAATAGTCCCCCAGCACCACAGCACCAAAATCGGCAATGCCATTTGTGACGGTTGCCTGAGCTGCCAGCTGTGTACATTCACGGTCTTTGTAGAGCCCAAAAACGGCTCCGTCAAGACTTGCGTCTCCGGATGGCTGTGTTTTACTCAGATCAAGTGCCAGATGGCGGTTGTCGGTTTTTTGTACATCCGGGTAAGTTACGCGCTTCACAAAGTTTGCACTGGCGGAAGCTTCCTGTCCCTGTCCCTGGACACTGGCACCGGCAACGACACTCTGCGTATTCGGTTCAGATGCCGGAATAAACATCAGGCTCGCATAAGCTACGCTGGTGGCTTTGATCGGTACCGTCACGGTTCCTTCTTTTTCCGGGCCTGCACACAGTTTAAACGCAGTTCCTACCGGAATATCGGCAGTGGTGGCGCTGATGGTTCGGCTGTCGCTCAGTTTGGCAACAATGCCCAGGCCATCTAATTCAAGGGTAAAGGTGCCGGAGCCGCTGGTGGTGTACCATTCGGTTTCCTGCATCTTTTCTCCGACGTTCCACCGGGTATCTGGTGAACCATTGACTGTGATTCCACCAACTTCAACGTTGGCGTGATCGAGAAGCCAGCGAATATTCGGATCATTGTAGACCGCGGGATTAGATGAGGTTTCACCACATGCCAATCTTACTGCCCACCAGGTATCCATGAAAGCGCTCTGCGCATCGCCGCCTTCACGGGTCATAAATTCAGCCCCTCCCGGGCCGTCATAGCCGTAATAGAGCACGGTTCTCAGTTGAGCATTGTCGGTGATCTGCTGATTATAAATGGTTCCATTCGGTGTATTTTTATCGGGCTCAATACAGTACGCGGTATGCGCGACACCAGAATCGTCCACGACGGTGATGATCTGGGTGTAACTCGTGTATCCACCGTAATCTTTCGAGACAGACACACCGGAGCTGCCGGAGGCCCGGGTCATTGGATTGTAATTAGGATCTTCAGACGAGTATATGACCCAGCCCTGGTCGGTTTGTCCGACTTCGTTCACTGCATACTGCGCCAGGTCACCCGTCGGTACCTGATCCTCACCTTCTTCGGCTTTTGCCACTATTGAGCTCAGCGGTGACAGAAGCGTCAGCAAGGTGAATAAGAACGCAAAAAGCAGCGAAAATGTTTTTTTCAAAGCTTTGTTTTTATACATTTTTATTTATTCCTCTCGTTTAATTTTAATTATCCGTCAAAGAATCAATCCTAGGTTGGCGCCCGGATCTTTTGTGAGCTTCTTTTGATCATCTTTCTTTACCTCCGGTGTAATGGGTTTGTTCCTGCCGGGAAGCTGCGGACATCAGACTCATACAGCCTAAACCGGTCCAAAAACCAAAAAGGACAATGCCACAGTAAAAACTTGACATTGTCCCAAATGCAGTGAGCATACCGAAAAGCCCTAAAATCAAACAGATCAATAAAAAAGCGATCACTGCCAGACTAAACTTTAAGGTATGGTCTATTTTCATTTCATATCGAATGTTAATATACAAAACAGTACAGGTTCCGATCAACCCGGATATGATGAATAACCCAATCATCATGAGTGCTGCTGTCAGCACATTCATATCATCCCTTCTTTCTTTTTCAACTACTTAATTTTCATGGTGTGTTTTACTCCTGAAGTTAATCTTTTCTCAGTTTTCCGTTTTTAACCAAAGTATCAGTGCCTTTTTGAAACCCCTCCTGCATGACTTGCGCGATGGTGTCGACACTTTCTTCGGCGAAATCTTCTCCGTCCATCCCCATCTGTTTTTCAAAGGCCTGGCGAAAACGCTGAATAGTCTCCCCAATCAGTGCTGCGGTAATTCCTCCGATCTCATCGATCAAGTCACTGCAGTTTCCTGACTGCCTTAAATTAACGCGGACCATCCCGGTTTCGGGATCGCGTTCTGCTTTAATATTCGTCACGGTTTTGCCTCCTTTCATCATCGTGATTCACTTGATCCCTCTGAAGTTCTTCTTTATTTAATTTTTTTCTTTTATCCTTCATCTTTCTTCTTCCCACGGCTCCGGCAGCTGCCGTTAGGCTAAAACATCACTATACATCCAAACAGGCGCAGTCCGACCACCAAACATAGCCAACGATATAAGAATCATCTCGTTTAAAATATAATTGGCACCGCCGGAGGACTCTTCTATGCAAAATCGACAATCTAAGCAGCTTTTGGGCATTTCCATATCAATCTGTACTGGCATTTTCAACCTCCTAAGCAACCAAAGGTATCACAATGTGGTTCAAAATTGGCTGGGTGCAGTCAGATATCTTATCTTACTCTTATATGTCTCTCTTTACCACAGTGAGCGCAGGGTTTTAGTTCTTTGGTCATTCTTCTACCTCCATTATAACTCTCGGTACCATCTAGTTTTCATTTCTGCTGGTATATTCTGTCCTTTGTTTCGCGCGCCTGTCCAGTGTGTTCCTCCGGCTTCTCCATCGTATATAAAATTACTTGCCTTCAAGCTTGTCCCAAGTTCAGACTTTAAAATATAGGTTATTATTTTCTTGTATCCCATTGCCTTTGCTGTACGGCAGCACGCTCCATATAGCATGCTGCAAGCATTATATGTGCCGTCTGTGCATAGGCGATTGATCTCACAGGTAATTCTATCATCTAAATGTCTGCTTACTGGACGCCCACATACAGCACAACCTACCATTTTGCCTGCTACAAAGCAGCCTATCGAAAACTTATGGCCTACTGTAGGTTTATGGTGTCGATGGTTTTGTGCGATAAATTCACAGGCTTCTTTAAAAGTAATTGGTCGTATTTCTATTCTTCTACCTCCCGGTTCCAACATTCTACACAGGACATATCTCCATTACGTTTGATACAACGCTGTTCCGATATAAAATCTAAAACCTGTTGCTCATCGTTGCCTGATAGAACATTGTTACACCAAACGGACTTTCCAAAAACGTTCATCATATCTTCATACTTCATTTTGCATTAGGTCATTTTTTCCGCCTTCATAATCTCTGCTGCGACAATATAATCTTCTAAATAACAACATTCGTCCTCAATATGGCACGTTTCGCCTTCCGTGTTTTTTAGCACCACCTCAAACCACCAGTTTTCTTCATCGTCCTCTGCTTCGGTATAGCCACAATCATTTTGCACAAGCTTTAGCTCATCAGAATCAGGATCTAAGTGCTTAAGTGCATCATAAGGGCTTAAATTCCCTTTTATTTGCGTTACAATTGATCCTTTATACTCTCCACTTTGAAATGTGAACTTTACATCAAAAATCCTGAGTTTACCACGGCAGCTATTAAATTCTTCCATTGCTTTCCTCCATATATATTGTTGATTCTTCATTTTCTTTTTTAAAGAGTTTAATACTCAACTTACATATCAGCACTAGTACCCATATTGTAAAAAGACTAAGAATATAAAAATATTGTAATGCCTAGTTGTATTCCTGCTAAGTCATTGATGATGCGAATAAAACACGAAATGTACGCCAAAAACGCGAACAACACCATATATCCAAGTCCGATGATCTCTATTTCCATTCCAAAAATAAGTGCCCTCAAAAGATAAAGCACGACGATTGCTATTGGGATTATGAAAACAACCAGGAGATCACTCCTGTTCCTCCTGAAATGTCGATTTTAATCATCTGGCGTTACTACTTCTATATAATTGCTGTTTTAATGTCAATAATCCGAATAGAACGTACACAGTCAAGAATCTCTTGTATGCTATCAAACCATAACGAAAATTCTTCTCCGGTATCGTCATAAAAATCAACATAGAAAATCTCGTTAGAATCATCACAAAAATCCTTTTCTGATCTAAAACCTTTATCTTTATCTTCAAATAACATTTCAAAGAAATCTTCTAATTGTGAAGTTGTATCGGGCAGCGACAAGCCTCCAGGGCCTGTTGACCTACACGTATTTGTAAGATAACGCTTTTTGCCTTCATACCCTAACAGGATTTCATATGTATACTCTCGCCTAACGTTACAAGCTTGATTGTCTAAATCGGCATCTACAACCGTTGGTTTCGTACTAGAATGGTTTTCTACATTATACAAAACATAATATTTTGTATAAGAAGTTCCATCTTTCTTATATCTTATGTCTTCCATTAACTTCCCCGTTGCGATGAAGCTGTCGAGTATTTCAAAATTCCCAGATTTCTGATCTTTTTTAAAAGTGGACTTCTTAATACCATTTTCGTAAACTATACCAATTAAATCAGCATACGAATGACCATACCATTCTGATTGAGTGGTAATCTGTGATTTAAGTTTCATATACTCGTTTGCTAATTCTGGATTCGCCAGAATGATCTTATGCTCGAAAAATTTGTCTTTCATTCTTCCTCTCCTTCCCACGGCTCCGGCAGCTCTCGCCAGGCGAACACATTCTCTATCGCATCTCCATGTATCTTTCTATGAAATACACTTCCATCCCAATATACTATATCAATCGTATTTTTATTATGGTCGTCTGGATATCTCTCAGTAATAAGATACTGCTCTCCACTAGTTAATGGTTTCGGCGGCAAGTCTCCCTCAGCCACAACGTGCCATTTCTGCCGATCAACCATCTGCTGGAGATTCTCTGGAGAAAAGCCGATGTCTTCATATCGCCCAAGCTGATCTATCGCCTTACATGGGTCTTGATAGTCTTTAAGCCGATAATAATCCTGTTCTTTCTCCTAATATGGAACACCCATAAAATCTAAAATTTTTCCCTCTCCGAGTCCTTTTTTATTCGGGATTAATTTTCCGTACTGATCAAATTCCCCTCCGCCAATACAGTAGTTGTATTTTGGACGGTCTATTTTCTTAAGCTTCTGGAAACGATTCGGTTCTTTTTCTCGCTCTACTCCAAATAAACAAAAGATGCAGCCTGTATGCTTTTCTCCTGTTGTTGCCAGTTTTCCGTCTACCTTAACGATATTCCCATAAACGGAGCAGTAGGGTGTGCCCGTTAGTTTCAAGTACCTTAAGATGTCTTGCTCGCCCCAAAAACTTAGGGGTTTACATTGCGGATCATCCGTGTCAAAAACATTACATCCCGTTTTAAGCCAGTTTATTTTCCGAAATGCGCTATCCTCTGCCATTGTCCCAATAATTGGCTTTTTACCAGTTGCCTTGCCAAAATTTTTCAACGGGTATTTTTTCATAATATCGCAGCATTCCTCTGACGTTCGATACTCGCTGTCGATAAACTTCAACCATTTCTTAGCAAGTTTAAAATTTTTACTTTTTGTGCCATCCTTCTTAATCCCTGTTTGGTAGAGTCGTACACTCGCTTCGTTTTTATCTGTCGGATTTTGGCAGGTACGGATCATGCGCGCGACTTTTTTACTTCCAATTGGATAACCTTTCTCTGTCAACACTTCATCAAATCGCTTTTCTGGTTTAATCTTTGTAACATTGCTGTGGCTTAAAGCAAATTTTCGGACTTCTGGATATTCCAGACCTGTATCTGCAAACACCGCCTCAATGTTTGGATATACACGCCGGGCCAGATCGAGTAATACCGTGCTGTCTTTCCCGCCACTAAAACTTACATAGACTTTTCCACCCCAGTGCTGGTACCATTCCATAATTCGCAGCTGGCTTACTCTTATTTTCCTTTCCAGCGGCCACGCCTGCATGGTTTTTAAATCTTCGTTAGTCAAGTTATTCTTCTACCTCCACTCTGTACGTATCGGTAATCCGATAATAAGGACTCATTATTTTCGTGGCCTCTACGTATTCCTTTAGTGCGTCTGTTATTTTTTTGCTTAACCGTTCTCTGTGTTCCGCATTTTCTGGCGTCCTGCTGTCCCAATATGGGCTAAAGTCATAACCGTTCACTTCAGGTTCACTAAAATAATCTTCGTCCAGCAATTGTCTGGAATCAATATCTCCCCTATTTAAGTAACGCCAATGCAATTCCAATTCTTTTAGCACAAATTCCATTTCAAATATAACCGATTTTATCAATAATTCGACCGGTATCTTTTCGTGACAAGCTAAATCATATAATATGGTAAGTATATCTGACGTTCGGCTAAAAGAAATAGCGTTTATGCTATCGGCTAAATCAATTCCTAATGCTTCTGATAACCGTTCAATTGTTTCGTCCTTGGGAATCCGCTTGCCAGTTTCCCACTGTCCCACTGTAACAGCGGTGATGCCCATTAACTCGCCTAATTCTGCTTGAGTAAGGCCTTCTTTCTTTCGCGCTTGTTTTATGATATTTCCAATATTATTATTTTTCATTATTTCTCCTCAATGACTCAGATCATCATCTAAAAATGCTTCCAGTTCTTTAAACCGACAAACTTTCAGTAGATCATCAAGGATACTGTACGGCATCGTTGTAATATAATCTAATAATTTTAGTATCTTTCCTCTTTTTTCTATATCTGCCTCTCTCAAGCATCGGATGATTTCATCCATAAGGTTCGGCAATGATCCATCCAATGTAATCATGTCTTCTATCCACTCTTCAAACTCGTTATCCATAGATGTTATATCAAAGTACTTTAGCGGGACTTCAAGAGCATCTGCGATTCTTTTTAATGTTTTTTCCTTTGGTTTCCTATCGTTCCTTTCCCAGGCTGCAACCATAGATTGGCTCATATCAATTTTATGAGCTAGATCAGTTTGAGTCCACCGCTTCTTCAACCTGGCACTTTTTATCCGATTGCCAATCAGGGAACCGTTTAATACATATTTTTGATAATCCGTATCTTCGATCAGCGTATTAATATCTATTTCAAGGGCTGTAGCAATCTTTGTGATATTTTCAATTTTAGGTGTACTCTCTCCGCTTTCATACTTTTGAAGTGAATTTAAGCTTACGTCAGCCTTTTCTGCTAACTTTGCCTGGGTTAAAAATTTTCTATTTCGAAGTAATCTTATTTTTTCGCCAAGTCTCATTTTAATCTCCAAAAAAGTAAAGAGCCGCGGTTTAACGCGACTCTTTCATCTTTTTATTATTTGTTGGCTTTGCGTTTTCTTCTTGCGAATAAACCAGCACCGCCAATTCCGAACAGTGCCAGAATGCTGGCGATTAATCCAGTGCTGCTTGTCTGGCTGATCCCGGTATTCGGACCGTTTGTGCCATTATCCGCACCATTTTGATCAACGACGGTGCCCGTGCCGGTTGTCGAACCGCCAACTCCACCGTTGCTGCCATCATTCACATTGCCAGTGCCGCCATTGCCATCCTGTCCCGGATTCTGTTCAGCTTCATGATCGGCAACTAATTGATCCATCTGTTTCACCAGATCAGCTAACTTCTGCACCATGGCCGGATCAAGTTTGGATTTTGCGTTTTCTGAGAGTGCATTGTACATATCTCTGGCTGCGTAAACGGCTCCCTTATCTTCCAGTGTTAATTCCCCTGGATTCTTGAGGGCGCCGACCACTGTTTCAACCTGATCAGCTGCTTGTTCGTCTTCCAGGTCGGTAATTTTATCTTCCGCCTGATCCAGTTTGTTATAAACTTCCTGATCCATCATCGCCCTGGCTTCAGGGGAAAGTGCGTCATAGGCATCGGATGCGCGCTGTACGGCTTCTTTGTCTTCCAGTGTCAGGTCATCCAGATCCTTGAGGCCATTGATGATATTCGTCACATTTTCAACGTCAAGCACATCAATCTGATGTACCAGGCTGTCAAGAGCTGCTTTGGTATTGGCATCGATGTACTGTTTCTGTTCATCGGTCAGGGCATTGTAGGCACGAACTGCAGCTTTCACAGCATCTCGGTTTTCTAAGGTTAAATTATCCACCGCGGGTAATTCCTGAATCTGGTTCGTTACCGCATCTGCGGTATGAATATTGTCAATCACTTTAACAGCGGCTTCCAGTTTATTAACGGCGGCTGGATCGACTAATGCTCTCTGGGTATCGGTTAATCCTTCATAAGCTTTGCTGGCTTCTGTAACTGCCTGTTCTGCGTTACGATCGACAACTGAAGGCAAACTGTTGATCTGATCGGTGACGGTTTTTGCTGCTTCAACATCAATTTTGTGCTGTGCGATAAGTTTAGTGATCTGTGCTTTTGCATCTTCCAGTTTCTGGACAACGGCCTGATCCATCATATCTTTCTGGGTGTCGGTCATAGCGTTATAGAGATTGGATGCATCGTTGACAGCTGTTTCGTCACTCATCTGTAATGCGTCAGTATCTGGCAGTTTGCCAATCGCATCGGTAACGGTTTTAACCGCTTCTTCGTCCTGCATGTGCTGGAGTTTGACTTCGGCCAGTTTCTTTTCTGCGTTAGTTAAGGTCTTTACTGCACCTTCTTTTTCGACAATCGCTTTCTGATCATCTGTTAACCCGTCATATGCGGTTCTGGCGGCTGTAATTTCGCTTTCATCTTCAAGTTCAATGTCATTAACGCCTGGCAGGGCATTGATCTGATTGATCACTTTAGATGCTTCTTTCAGGTCATTGGCTTCTTTTTCGAGCTGAACAATTTTTGATTCTGCTGAGGTCAGCTTGCTCACGGTCTGGCTGCTGACCATGGCTTCTGCCTTATCGTTAAGTGCATCATAGGCGGCTCGTGCATCTTCAACGGCTGCTTTGTTTTCTAAAGTAATGTTATCCGGCAGACCATTGATCAGGTCAGTTACCTTCTGGGCGGCTGCCTGATTTTCTGCCTGCTCTTTCTTTAATGCCGCGATGGTGGTTTCTGCATCGGTCAGTTTTTGATAGTTATCGACCAGATTTTTCTGATCCTGTGTCAACAGGTCGTATTTATCACGGGCTGACGTAACAGTACCTTCGGCTTCCAGTGTAACGTCCGCTGGAATCTGGTTGATGGCGGCTTTGACGACATCTGCGGCTTTTTGATCGGCTTCATGGGTCGCTTTCAATTCTGTTACTTTCTGTACGGCTTCATTCAGCTTCTGAACGCTGTTCTGAGCGACGTAATCTTTCTGGGAGGTTGTTAATCCATTATAGGCTGATTCGATTCCTTTCACGGAATCATAATCGTTGTAAGTCAGTTCGTCGGTTGGCTTAATGCCGTTAATCTGATCCGTGACTTTCTGAGCGGCTTCCCGGTCAGCTGCCTGTTCTTTGACGGCCTGCTGCAATGAGAAGAAGTTGATGGTGTAGGTAATGGTGGCCGGATTGCCAGCTTTATCGGTTAATCCGGTAATGGCGACCGTAAACGAATGACCGGCAAGCGCCTGATAATCGCCCAGCCAGTTGTAGGATGGGTTGATAATAATGGCGGAGCCGCTGCCATAACCACCCGTGTTGACTGTCCACCAGTTCGCATCCATATCTGGGTTAGAGCTTGAGCTGACATAATTAAATTCGGTGGTAGTGCCATCATCCTTTGTGATGGTCACCTTCATGCCGCTGGGGCTGGTAACTTTATAATCACTACCCAAGGAAACGTTGAAGGGTGCGCCATACATGGTTGAGCTGCTGATCAATGCTTCAATGGGGAAGAAACCGTCATTCGGGAATGCAACGTTTTCCCGGTCTGGATTATCCACTGCGGTATACGTCAGCACGAAATACTTCCAGTTGGTTCCTTTCGATGCTGCAAACCCAACAGTTTTTAAATCTGGATCGAGCAGCCATCTACGATGACCGAGGGAAGTACCATTCTGATCATCATCATCCCCAAACTGCATGAGTAAAAGATCGTAAATGCTGTAGCCCTGGCTGCCCATGGAAATATTGGAGGAATGCAGCCCTTTAATGGCATCGGCATTTCCGCTGCCATCGGCGGCGTTATGGGGATTGCCGCTTTCAAAGTTTGTGTCTGCCAGATAGTCAGAACCGGCCTGAGCATATTTGTTATCGTCTTGAGAAACTGTCACTTCACCGAGTCCACAAAGTGCTCGGAAAAAGTTGATGAGTCCCAATGCCGCTTCCTGGCTCTGTTGTGATAACGAACCGTCTGCGTTGTAGGTTTCCTGAATCATTGCAAACAGATCGTTTTCCTTTGAAGCGTCATGATAGGGCGATACATATTTGTTGTACAGATCGACAATATCCTTTTGGGTTAAACTCTGGCCATAATTCTGAGCCGTCTGTATGGCGGCAGTCATGAACTGCTGGGTATTCTGGGCGGCCTCAATCTGAGCGTCCTGTACAGTGGTGTTCTGTACATTTGAATCTACAATCATATTTCCTTCTCCATTTTCCTCTTTATTTTTGATCTCGTCTTTATCTATAATGTCCTCAGTTACCGTTGGCGTTTCGGTATTCTCCTTCACTTCGGTATCTGCTTTTTCATCCTGAATCTGTTCGCTATCGGTCTTATCCGCTGACAGGCCATCGTCCTTATTCACAATGCTTTCGTCTGTAAGCTCATCTGTTGGCGGCTGTACCAGTTCATGGGAAAGATCATTTTCAGCAGACTGATCTGTACTCACATCTACATCGGATACATCCCTTGTACTTTCTGCATTTTCTTCATCTGCTGCAGCATTGCTGCCGTCTGTCAGTTCTTCTTCTGAATCTGCACCTTCAATATAGGAATCATCTTCCGTATATCCGGTATCTTCCGTATAAGAGACGTCTTCGTCATTTCCAACTTCTTCTGGCTCGGAATAGTCTTCGTCACTGAAGGGATCTTCTGTATAGGTGTCCTCTGCATCGGCAGTGTCAACGTCCATGCTGCTGTCTTCCGCGCTGTTGACAATGATTTCATTGGCTGCTGCCAGTTCTTCGCTTGATACGTTGTTGACTTCCTGCTGTACTTCTTCTGTTACAACCATTTCAAGATTCGCCGGATCTGCGAGCAGTTCTTCTGCTCGTGCAACCTGTCCACCGGGCAGCATCGAAAATGCTGCAACACCTGTGACAACGCCTGCTCCAATAGCTGCTTTTTTTGCTGATTTGATTACGCTTGATACTTCATTATTGTTCTTCATTTTTATTTCCTTCTTTCTTGAGTTTAAATAGTAAGTTATTGAATCATTCGCGTAAAATCATACCTACATTTTACGCTTATTTTGTAACATAGTCAATTAAAATATGCTTATTTTGTTACATTTTAAAACGCCTATTTTTTTACATTTAATCACCCCCTTTGATGCCTAAAAAGATGTTAACCATTTTGACAACATGCTTCTATGCTTTTATTTATGCGGCTTTCAAGAATTCTGGTCACGTGACCGGACGTTATCTTTCGGCCGCACTCTCTATATTTTGAGCAGGAACTACCATCCTTTGGCTTTTCATATAAACTAAATCGTCATTCCAATCCTTTGTGTATTTCGGAATATCTATTTTTAGTTCATATTTTCCGGGATATTTTTCTTCGATAAGCTCCTTGAATTTAATACAAAAATCAGGCCCTCTTCTTTTGCCAAACTTATCGGGTGGGTCATTATCTACGGATAATACGACCACATCGATTTCCGGATGATTCTCTAAATAATGAAAAATTTTCTCGTGTTTAAGCCCGTTCATACTGAGCCATGTATCTTCCAGTGCTGTATTGAGCTTGTGTGGAAAAAAAGTTTTAAATATGGTCATTCTGCTAATAAGATCAATGGGCGATTCAAAGATGCGCATCCGGTTGTTTTTTCCTTTTATTACAAAACCATATTGTTCATCATCTCCAATGCATTTTTGAAACTTTTTTCCGTTATGGTCATAAGTTCCTCTCAAAACAGCGCCGACAATCTCTTGCTGAAAGTTTTGGCATAAAAACACACAATTATGAAAATCACCACTTTCATAAAGAACATGCTTATTTACAAGATTTTGAACAAAAACCTTGTCCAGCATTCTTTTCTTTGTAAGGTAAGCAAAAAGGCGGCTATAATTATTCGATTTTGGCGGCAGTTCAAATTCTTTCTTTTGATTTAATCTGCTTTCCTTGTTATCCAATCTCTTTTTTACATTGCTAACATTTTGATTAATCAGTGCTCGATAATCTTTTTTTGAAATTTCTTCCGATAAATCATAGCCTTTAAGTTTTACCATTTCATTGATCGCCTCTACTTGGTTGTAAGCTTCCCCGGTTTGAACTTCATGCAGCCAACGAACAAAGAGAATAGGGCCCCCGCGGTCAAATCCAACACTATCCGGTGAAAAGTTTTTCCAACCCCAACCGTCCAAAGTAACATTAAGACCGTTCCAATCTCCTTGTGGGTCTGGATGTTTATAGTCTCTGCCGACTTTTTTTAGCTCAAAGCCAATTAACTCACAGTATTCAAAAATCGACATTGTGTTTGCTATTTGAACTTTCTCCTGATAACGCACTGATCTTCCTCCTTTGAAAAGACAATAAAAAAATCACTCGACCGAGTGATTGAATCTAAAGCCAGACAATGACTTGTATTTTCATTTTATTCTTTTGTATTTTGGGCAGCAGATTATTTTCGCACGATAGCTCTGCTTACAATCACTCATACAGGTGTTACATTTAGCCGTATAGGATATGTCTTTGTTTTCGTCAAGAAAAAAAGCATTTTTTGTTGCCTTTCTTATTTCCGGATGTCTATCGTTCTGTTGGTATATATCCATGAACGTTATTTGTTTCATAGTCCGGTATGCCTATGTTCCTTTCCCTTAAATTCAAATTATACTCCCATGCAGACAGCTGTCGTTTTTTTACTAAATAATTTTTTTGCGCTATTCCCAGCTGCTCATTAAATTTTTCGATCCTCACACTTATGAAATCCGCTGTTTTCATAAGTTCATTTTGTCTATAATTAAGCCCTTCTTCTCTTTTATTAAGATCTTCTTCCCACTGTTTAAGGTAGGCTTCTTTTTCATTCAGCTGAGCTTCTTTCAGGGCCATATCTTTGTATTTCATAATGATACCTCCATAATCATTTAACCGTTAACCATTTTTTAAAACCGGCTCATACCTACTTAAATAGCGGGATGCACGTCTTTCGGTCACGTGACCGGCAACATATCCTGTCCTTTATCGTTCATCTTCTTCTGTCTCATCAGAACCAATATAACCTTCCGTATCAAATACCACTCTCCATTCTTCATAATTCTTAATTTCTTTTTTAAGATTTTCAAGGCTTACTTCATAACCACCTGAAGCAGATGCATTTTCTGTCAAAGCTTGTGCCGACAATTCTATAATATCGCTATCCATTGATTTGAAAAGATCGAGTATTTCATCCGGTTTGCATCCAAGCATGGCTGACAACACTGCGGTTAATTCTTCTTCGTAATGCTCTTTAAATTCTGGCATCTATTTACTCCTTAGAATATCATTAGATTTTGGTTTTCGGGGTCTAAGGGGCTTGCCCCTTTTAACTTTTTCGGTTTGGGACAAACGGAAAAACAAGATTGCGATTGTTGGGCATTTTGGTGAAACCAAAATGTCCGACAATGGCGTATCTTGCCCATCCCTCTTACGAGGGTTGATAGGCTTTGCCGATAAAATAAATCCAAGGCCGATTGCTAATATTTCTAAAATCGTTTTGAATTTTCATTTTCTTCTCCTTTGTCATCAAATTTGTTGTGTAATCTGAGTGCATAATCCGGCAGTTCTCCGACTGGCATATCTTTATAATTTTCTGCTTTCGCATAAAAACCGATTGTCGGCAGCCAGATCTCATCAGCTGGACAATATGCGAGGTATTCTCCATAGCATATTTCCATAAACAAGCCATTATTCATACTTTCAATATAATCATGTTCAAAAAGCAATTCCTTCATAACATCTCGCTTACCTGTACAGCGACAAAGCGTCTCATAAATGATCTTATAGCTCTTAAAATCATTTTCTCTGCGAATATACCATTCATCGTCAATGATTAAAGGAAATCCTATAATCCAATCACCGCCTACTTTTCTTTTAGCTTTGTAGATGTGTATTTCTTTAACTCTAGTCATACCGTCTCTCAACTTCACCACTCCATATCTATAACGTCTAACAGATCGAAAAACCGCTTGAGTGTCTTGTTTTCTTTTTCTTCCGGATTTTGATTCACATAACGATCCACCACTTTCATCAATTCTTCAATCTCACGTCGACTCTCAAAAATTATCTTGTCCATATCTTTTTTCATTGTTATATATCCCTTCGCATTATTTTTGTGAACTACTATATCAAACCCGGACTTTTAACCCCTGTAGGTTACCTGTTTCTATACCAACCAAATACCACAGTCCATCTAGATAGCCCATTTCTATCCGCGTTGGCACCCATTCTCCGTTAACTTCGACCTCCATGCACTCACCACAATGCAGACCGCCGTAGTATTTCTCCATTCCGAAGCGGATGTCCATACGTTCTGATCGCGCATCATAAATCAAAGTTCCTTCTCTCATCTTAATCTTCCCCTTTATTTTATTTGATCTTAAAAAACTCTATTTTTTCGTGAGGATTGTTTAAAACATAATCTTCATCTGTTGTCCAGCGGGCTGACCAAATCATATATGACGGTTTGCAGCTGAATAGATGATTATCTTTGAAATAATACTCAAATAATCAACTTACCTCCTCCATACCAGTATCTCTAATTATGAAACTACAGTTCGCTGTAACAAGCGCTCTTGCAAATGGAGGCGGTACTGCATTTCCACATCTCGCCACCTGTTTGGCTTTACTTATCCGTTGTCCTAGGGCATCCCGGTCTATGACGTAACTGTCCGGAAAGCCTTGTGCTCTGAATAGTTCTCTTGGTGTCAGCATCCGCATCGCAATATCAACGATACGATAATCAATCCCCTGCACTGTGACCAATCCAAACCGATCTTTTGCAGTGATGGTGTGCATGGGCCCTTTCATATCCTGTCCGATCCCATGCCCATAATATTTCATGAGAAATGCGGATACCACCGAAAAATGATTGCTAGATGCCGTTACTGTGTGGAGCGGTTCCTTTAGCTCCTGGCCTGTTCCTGTCCCATAGTCCTTTTTGATGAAAGCGGCCGCCAACGCAAATTTATTTCCGCCGGCAGTAACGGTTCCAAGTGGTTTCTTCATATCCAGCACCCGCTTTCCTTCCGGGTCGCCGTAGCCCATTTGGATTAAGAGTGGGGATACCATGGCATTGTGGTCAATGGTCGTGATTGTGGACACAGGTTCTTTCATTCCTGATCCCGCTCCCTTATAATTCCCACCGTAATACTTTGACAGAAATGGCGTCACAATACAATGTTCTGCCTTTGTGACAACAGTCGTTAAAGGATGATTCACGCTGTAGGAACGTCTATCATCTGCAAATCCTGTTTGTCCCGTCTGGACGATATAGGGTGTTGTGATGCCATATTCATCTATTCCTGTCTCTGTATAGGGTAGCTCTTGAATCTCCTGATTTTCGCGCCAATCCCCAACATTATTCAGCGGAATAAAAAAGGGATTGGGGTTATTTATCACGAACTTAAACAGACCGCGATGGATTCGACGCATCGTGTTTTCACTGAGCGGTTTTTTACGTCCAAAAATGGATTTACCAGGGATACTCCAGTCTATAATATCTTTAGCCGCCCGGTAAGGCTTAAGCCCTGATCCTTCTCCGTGTGTTGGCTCTGGCCAAACGATAGGCTGCCCATCACATCTTGCGATCAGAAAAAATCTTTTCCGGATGGTTGGCGCGCCATAATCACAGGCACGCAGTTCTCTCCATTCGACTTCATATCCCCGTTTTTTAAGCGTTTCTACAAAACTGCTAAAGGTTTCGCCCATTCGACTTTTATCAGGTTGTCCATCTTCTCCCAAAGGGCCCCAAGACTTAAACTCTTCTACATTTTCAAGGATAATAATTCTCGGTTTCGTTTGATAAGCCCACTTCACGGCTACCCAAGCCAATCCTCTGATGTTTTTATCTTTTGGTTTTCCACCTTTCGCTTTTGAAAAATGTTTGCAATCCGGCGAAAACCAGGCAAGGTCTACTGGTTTTCCACCAGTAGCCTTTATTGGATCGACATTCCAGACATCTTCACAATAGTGTTTGGTATGAGGGTGGTTAATTGTATGCATGGCAATGGCATCCGAATCGTGATTGATTGCAATGTCAACATCGCGCCCCAGCGCCTCTTTTATGCCTTGTGATGTACCACCACCGCCAGCAAAATTGTCTATAATGAGCCCCATGACTTTTTCCTTTCTTTACCACAATCTTATTTTGGATCATTGACGGGTTTCCAACCCTTCTTTTTTGCGTATTCTGCCAAATCTGCCTCAGCTTCTTCGACTGTTTTTTTATATTCGACGGTCTGAAGGCCCCTCTCTTTGTAATTGCCAGATTTTGGGTTAATCTTTCGTCTGAAGGCTTTATATGCCCCTTCGCCAATTCCACTTCTCACAAAGATTTGATCTCCATTATCGTCTAAATACATCATTTTTCAGGTTCCTCCTCAACTGATTTATTCGTCTTACTTAATTCATTGATCAGTGTAGTTTTTAATTCAGGGTACATTTTTTGTGCAATAAAAGCTTGAACAGCTTTTATAATGTCCTTTTCGATTTTTTCTTCACTCAAATAAAAACGATCCATTGACTGATAAATTGTCTGTACCATCTTTGTCATAGATCCCACAGATGAAATCAAACTATTAGATGCTTTTTCGATGATCGCACCTTGTTTATCTAGCTTTTCTGCGTAATCTTCTAGCCTTACTTCTTTTTCTCCCACTAAGGCTTCTCGAATCCCAGCTTCAATTTCTGCCTTATCGGCATACATAAACGCATCTCTGATTTCGTTCTCTTTCTCTAAGTTAAGGTATTTTTCGTTTATTCTAAAAAATTCGTTTTCCTTTTCTTTTAATTTAGAGTATATTTTATGAATTTCTGTTTCGTACTGTTGTTGTATTTTTACAATTTCTTGATTATGCTGCTCCGACAATTTGCGACGTTCATCTTCTAAGTTTCGAGTCTGACTAACTGCAATGATCTGACTATTTTTTGCCATCTCATTATGCAAATTTTCGATCTCACTATTACTCTCCCTTAACTGCTGTTCCAGCTCATTTATTTTTTTTTGCGCTGCCTGAAGCTCAAGCAAGACTTTTTCGTTTTTTTCAGATTTGACCTTTTCCCACTGGTCTTTAATTTCCTCGTGCCCTTGTTCCCTTGCAATTTCTGCAAAAAAATCTTTCAGCAGCTCCTCGAGTGCTGGATCAACACCATCAAAAAAACCCTGCTCATCACTGAAAATCATCTTGTATAATTCTTCGGTCTGTTCTTCTGTTAGAAACTTTTCTTCATTTTCATCATCCAGTTCCAATGCTGCTATTTCTTCAGCAATTTCATAATTCACATCCATTCGTCCCTCCATAAGGATTCTATCAACATGGCTCTTGACCAGATTATATGCGGGTTTCAAGAATTTCGGTCACGTGACCGCTTATTTCAGAAAACAAAAAAGGGCTATCAGCCCTCTGTTAAATCTTCTATTTCTTCATCATCATACTCATTCATACTCGCAAAATATACTTTCAATGCTTTTTCAATAATTTCTTGAATTTCTTTTGGTTTTTTCTCATTAAAATATTCATTTTTAATCTCATTCGGTAGTTTTACATTAAATGAGGCGCTTCGATTGCTTCGCTTCTTGCCTTCAAAGATTTCTCGTATCACCTCTTCATTTAATTCCCGCTTTTCCATTTTATCTTTGAGTATTTTAGAGATTTTCTCGTCAATTGGTTTTTTATATTCCCGGCTCATTTGCATGACATATTTCTGATCTTCCACGGTGAGCACCGATAGATTTAAAGCTACCTTCATGGCCATTTTTTTATCATCTACTTCGTCTTTAATTTCCTCACAGCATTTGTATAACTGTAAGTATCGGCGTCGTGTACGTTCTGAGATACCATGGAACACACCCGATTCTTCTTCATCATCCGATGATAAGCATTTCTGTATTTTATCACTGAGTTTTTCTTTCTTTACTTCGTCAACCAGCAAGTGAACAATTTCAGCTCGTTCAGAAAACTTTAAATCGTTGAATCCCCTCTGTTGAATGATGGCATCCAAAGTGACGTACTGCGCATCAGCATCTGAGTATTCCTCCAGAATGTAAGGGATTGTCGTCTTTCCAGCAAGCTCTGAACAATGTACTCTATTTCTGCCGTTTAAAATCTCATATTTACCAATTTGAATCTTTGATTCCCTGATAAGAATTGGCTGAAGCACACCAAAAGCTTTGATGCTTTCTACCATTTCTTTCTCTTTCTCTTCACCATATAATGGTATTGGATGAAAGGGCGAAGGAACTAATAAAGAGATGTCGATCTCATCTCTGCTTGTTTTATTATTGTTTCTATTTGATATGAGCCCATTCTCAGGGCCAGGGCCAGTTAAAAATTCGGCTATATCAAAATTAAAATTACCTTTATCTGACATATAAACACCTCCTAGTAATTCAAATCGATTTCTTCTGCAAGATGCTGATAAGCAAGCCCTACTGGATTCTTTTTATCATATGCACGGACAGCCGATTTTGCGATTACAGATTCCGGAGCCTTAACAGATGTAGGAATCATGGTTTGAAAAACTTTTAAACTTTCACCAAACCTTTCTTTTACTTGTGTCTCTAAATCCTGAGTTAATCGCAATCGTCCTTTATATCTTGTAAAAAGGATTCCTTCAATAGTCAATTTAGGATTTAATCCAGTACGACCAATAATCCCTTCACGTATGATGTTGATATTTCTAAGAATTGTGTTAAGGCCATCAACTGCATATGGTTCTGACTCAATTGGGATAATAACAGAATCAGCAGCAATGAAAGCATTAAGCGTCAGAGTTGATAATGTTGGCCGACAATCAATAAGCACATAGTCGTATCCCTTACCATACTCCTTTATCATTTCATCCAAAATTTGCTCCGTATTTGGCGTTACACACAATGCCCGTTCTGCTACTTCCAGATCAACACTTGCTGCAATGTACTGAAATCCATTTTTATGTATGATAATCTCTTCTGCTGGTGGTAATATATCAGTTTTAGACATCCTATTGCCAGATATGTAATTTATCATATTTTGGATTAATTTCGTTAATGGAATATGGTCATCTCCATATGGATCAGTACCACAGTGTCTCGTTAAATTTGATTGAGGATCATTGTCAATTAATAACACTTTTCTGCCTCTTTGCTGCAATTCATACGCAAGGTTAATGGCTGTCGTTGTCTTCCCAACCCCACCTTTTTCGTTTGCAACCGCAATCACTTTCGTCTTCATTTCAATCTTCTCCTTTTCCTTTGTAAAAAAATACACTCCCTCCAGAGTGTTATTACTGGTGGTGATTACCGGAATCGAACCGGCCCAATTATATTCTTCCAAAGAATCACCATAATAAATAATGACGTATGTATTGCTGCTTTATATTTGATAGCTACTATGTGCTCACAAACTCGATAACAAAACAATACGCCAGGAATATAACATGGTTAGTTTTTGAATGCGGCTCATTCTACCGCCCTGGAGATTTACCCACACACCTTGCTTCACCGCCAAGCTTTGCTCTACGTCACGCCATTGATGTGCTGCCCATTTTTTAGTTGGACACCAAGTTCTAGTTCGTTGTATGTCTTTGCTTATTTGCTCAATAATGATTTACTGAAGTCTTTTACCATGATTATATGCTTCAGCGTATTTTTTTGAGCCTCAAGAGTTGCCAATGGCAGCTCTCTGACTAAATTCAGAATCCATTCCTTTAGCCAGGCTATATATCCCTATCGCGTTGTTGTGGTTTCCTTGTTTTCCACACAAATCTTTTCCCCGTCTTTCATCAGAAAGATTTTTCACCATCTAGATTCATCGATAAAATAAAGCAAATCTAATGCTGTGCAGTTGGCTCGAACCAACGCCATACTCAGAACCGTTTCCCAAAAACTTTCTTATTAAATTTCATAAGACCAATTTGTATGTGTTTTGACAAGCGAGAGATTTGAACTCCCATTCTTTATAGATAGAAAAATCTACAAAGCGTCTGCCATTGACTTAACTTGCCATATACTTAATTCATTGATTCTGTTAAGTCGTCTAAATTCAGATCTAAAACTTTTGCGATTTTCACAATTGTTGTAAATCCGGGATTACGCTTACCTGTTTCCAGGTAGTTAACCGTTGCCTGTGAAATACCAGCTTTTGCTGCCAGCTGGCTCTGGTTTAGGTTTTTTTCTTCTCTTGCAATTTTGATAATTTCGCCAATAGTCATCGTGTCACCTCATTTAGCAGTCATACATATAGAGCGCATATCTTTAAACGTATACATTTTTAGAAATAAAACCCTTGACAATTTTTATAACAATTGTTATAATATGAGCATAAAGAAAATAATAAATACAAAAAAATAGTAAACAAAATCATAAGTAACTATCATAAAACAAAAAAATAAGGCGTCTAAAAAAGCATAATTTTTTAGACGTCTTTTCTTGATTACAGGTTATGTATCTTTACTATCTTATAAAATTGAGCACGGCTTATATTCAGTATTTTCACGGCTTCTTCGCAGGTAATCTTCTTTTTTCTCCAGTCAGAAACGATCTCCTGGAAATAATTCATATCAATTTTCTTTTTAGGTCTTCCGAATTTAACGCCTCTTTTTTTAGCTGCTGCAATTCCTTCTTTCTGTCGTTGATTGATTTTTTCTTTTTCAAGTTGTGCAAAGTATGATAAAATCTGCAACACAATATCAGACAGGAATTTTCCAGTCAAACCATTCTTGTTTACTCTGGTATCCAGTAGCGGCATATCTAACACAACAATATCAGCTCCATTTTTACGATTAATTAAGTTCCAATTTTCAATAATCTCATCATAATTTCTGCCAAGTCGGTCAATACCATGGATGAATAAAATATCTTCCTTTTTAATTTTTTCAAGTAGCGCTTCATACCCAGGTCGTATAAATGTCCCACCTGTGATTTTATCTGTAAAGATATTTTCTTCCGGAATCCCTTGCTCCGTCATTGCATCAATCTGCCGCCAGAGATTCTGATCTTTAGATGAAACACGTATGTAACCATATTTTTGAGTCATAATAAATCCCCCTTTTGATTAAGAATGTTTATTTGCACTCTATATGTACGTGTTCATTATAAGTTATTTTATGCTTTTATTAAATTCTGCGGTCACGTGACCGAAAGTCTCAAAAGGCGCATAAATAAAGGGGTCTCAAGCTTTTTAGCATTTTCTTATCTTTATAATATGATAACTGTATAGCGTTGCTCTAAACTTTATTGCAAATTTACTTTTTTAATTTTTATTGAAACATTGATTAAAAAAGAAAGATCAGGTTTTTCTTGATCTTTCTTTTCAATATAATCTTAATAACTAAAAATAGTTTCTGGATGTTGCCAGCCCGCATCGTAAAGCACGTTTTAGCAAAATCATTTTGTCCATTGTACATATCCAAAAAATCCTTCAACATATCCTGCGTCGGAAAGCTCTAGTACATTTCATCTATCCTTTCATGAAATAAAAAGTTTTATTTTTAATCAAAAAAGATATCCCTGACAGCTATTGCTATATTTAAAACTCATAAAAAAAGACCAGTGCACAATGGCTCTGGTCTTTAAGGAGATTTCCAAATAAATGGAATTCGCAAGCTATTTCATTCCACTGGATCGTGGCTGAGTAGGTATAGTGTCAAAATCTCTTCTGCATATTTTGCTTTGTTTGCCGGACAGCGTTCCAAAAGCTCCAGCACTGCCGCATACTTCGTCCCCATGTATTCTTTGGGGCCATAAAGGATCGCATCGGCGGACATTTTTAAAATGTCACAGAAACGGTTCAGGCTTTTTAAGGAAAACCCTTTAGTCCCTAGTTCAATATCGGCAAGGAAAGTAGGTGTAATACCTATTTTTCTGGCCAGTTCATCACGGGACATGTTTAAAAACGTCCTTTGTTTACGAATACGAAGGCCAATCGCCTTGTGATCTAATTCGGTCATAAGTTTTTCCCCTTAATATATTTTTTCTGGAATCCGTCGTGGCAAAGAGGGAAGCGCGCATTTTCCCTCTTTGATTTCCACAACTTCCAGAAAAACAAAAAGCTGTGCATAGTACGATCCATGCACAGCTAAAGTTCGATCTTTAAAGCTTACAACCTACCTACAAATTATGGCGCACATCTTGTTTTTACATACAAAATAGCCTATAATATGTATTACGGTACTTTCCCGCGAGGGTGAGGTTGTGCATGGTGGGCATACACCTGCGCAATTCCGGTGAGGTGGGCCAACACCAATACCCGGATGCCGCTTTTTGTTTTTCTTAGCTTTTATTATATACCGGAATGCTATTTTTTGCAATCCTTATATCTAGTATTATTTACTCCTGTATTACTGGGAGACAGATTTAATTATTCTGGTTGATACGTTCTTTAAATTTCCGGATAATTTCTTCGACCGTCAATCCTTCAACCCGTTCTTGTGTCTGCTGGATAATTCCGTTCACGATCCCATCTTTATAAAAAACATCTAAATAATACCCTTTGTACTCATGTGCTAATTTCATAAAATCTCCTAATCTACTCGTTTTTCTACAAACCACGCCGGGTTCTCGTAGAAAACATAGGTGGTTGCCTGGCCGATTCTTAGTTTGAACCGGAGCCCCTGGCCGCCTGCTTTAAGCGAAGCAGCTGGCAGCACTTCCAAGACTTTGTCTACCTTAAAATACCGATTGTCTTCCCATCCAATATACATCGGTTTTGGCTCTCCATTTTCCGAAATGCGTGCGACGACTTCGACATATTTTTTAACGTAATGCATCTATTATACCTCAAGTGTGTCTTTAAAAATAGCCTACTGGATGAATTACATTGTCCCGTTTCGGATCAAGCTCCGACATGGTATCCCCGAGTGTGATCGCCCGCCGCACGCTGTTGTTTCCAAAGCGATGGCGCAGGCCATCAATGGTTTTATCAAGATTTTCCTGTTTTATGCGCTTTTCTTCATCCGTAAATAGATTGAGCTGGATCGGTATTTTCTCTGGCGTTAGGTTCATGGCCCGGACGCCTAAAGAGCGGATCGCTGACTGCTCACTGAAATTATAGTTCTTTTTGAAAAGTTGTATGGCCGCTTCGGCCATTTCTTTTGTGATGTTGGTGGGGTTTTCAAGCTTCTGCTGCCTGGTGAAGCTTAAAAGATTTTTGTCCCGGACGGAAATGGCAAAGGTCTTGCATTTAAAACCGGCTTCCCTGGTGCGCATGGCCACACTTTCGGTGAGCATGTACAATACCAGTTTGACTTCGTCGAGATTAAACAGATCTCTCGGAGTTGTAATGGAATTTCCAATGCTTTCAATCTCCCGGTCATTGTCATTGAGGTTTGGATCAAACTGCTTAACTTCGCTGATGTCCAACCCATTTGCGAATGTCCAGAGGATCTCTCCCATTTTCCCAAGCCAAAGCCGAAGATCTTCGACTGGTGCTTGCGCCAGTCTGCCTATCGTGTCGATTCCTTTTTTCTGGAGCTTTTTCTCGGTTGACCGGCCAACATAAAGCAGATCCCCCACGGGTTTTTCCCAGACGATTTTTCGATAGTTTTCCTTTGTAATACAGGTAACAGCGTCCGGTTTTTTATAATCACTACCAAATTTCGCAAAAATCTTGTTCCAGCTGACGCCGACCGACACGGTGATGCCCAGCTCACGCTTGATCCGCTGGCGGATCTCCTGGGCGATTTCTTCCCCGGAGCCAAAAAGATGAACACTGCCTGTGACATCGCACCAGGACTCATCCAGGCCAAAAGGTTCGACACGGTCTGTGTAGGAATAATAGATCTCCCTGGCCATTCTGGAAAATTTCTGATAAAGTGGATAATTGGGCGGAATAATCACCAGTTCTGGGCTTTTTTGTTTTGCTTCCCAGATCGCTTCCGCAGTCTTTACGCCCTGTTTTTTTGCTATTTGGTTTTTTGCGAGAATAATCCCATGGCGGTTTTCCGGATCTCCGGCAACAGCAATCGGCAGGCCATGAAGTTCTGGATGATGCAGCTCTTCAACGCTCGCATAAAAGCAATTGCAATCTGAATGCAGTATCACACGCTCTTGCCTTTGCATGTTGTTCTCCCCCTTTGAAAAATGATTGTACCCACATTATACAAACATTTGTTTCAAAAAGCAAGTTTTTTAAGAACGCATATTCTTTTTATAGAATAAATGTACTGAAAGAGTTCTTGATTATTTTCTTGTATCTGGGTATTATTTAAATAATGAAAATTGACACAGGTGGTGAAAAATATGTGTGGAAGATATGTACTCTACTCGGATAAAGAGCAGGCAGAAATCAAAGAAATTATTGAGGAAGTCAATAAGAAACATCACTTTGTGGTGAAAAAAGGCGATGTTTACCCCTCCAACATGGCGCCGATCTATGCGCCGACACCGGATCAGAATGGGAAGAGCCTGGAAGTCATGAAATGGGGTTATGAGGTTTCTTTTCGAAAAGGGCTGCTGATCAACGCCCGTTCGGAGACCATTTTAGAAAAGAAAACCTTCAAAAAAGATTTTCTGGAGCGGCGCTGCATTGTGCCGGCCAGCGGGTTCTACGAATGGGACAAGGAAAAGAACAAATATATTTTTCAGTCTCAGGATGATGAAGCCCTTTATATCGGCGGTGTGTTCCGGCAGCATGAAAATGCATCGGAATACGTTATCTTGACCAAGGCGCCGGTTGAGCCTGTCGTGGCCATTCATGACCGGATGCCGGTGATTATTCCCCATTCCAAGGCCGAAGAATGGTTGTATGATGCCAATGCTGCTATGGGGATGGTGACGCAGAATGATGTGCCCCTGGGATGCCAGATTGCCGAAAAATAAGCCGGATCACTCCGGCTTTGAATATTTCTCTATCAAGGGGTTGAAATAGATTTCCTCGGCAGTCCTTCTCGCTTTTATTGCCGCATTCTTCGTCTTAAAAATGCCTAAATGCTTCGTCTTGCCTTTGAATGTAATCTGCGCATACCAGTAGTTTCTTTTTGCGTTGTAATAGACACCACGCACGCCGGTTGTGCTGCTTGAAGGAACCTTCGTTGATTTAATCCTCGCTAAACTTGTTCCCTCGCGCATGTTTTTTTCTCGGTTCTTTTCTCTGGCTTGTTGGGCGGACTGTTCTAAATGGATTTTTTTTTGACATCCGCAATGGGTTTTTCTTCCGCGTTCTAAATCGCTTTCGGATACTTCGATCGTATTGCCACACCTGCACTCGCAGATCCAAATACAGCCGTTACGATACTTTCGCTCAGAACGCTTTATAGCCTTTAATAGCCCGTATTCTTTTCCAGTCAGGTCTTTTCTGCGAGAGCACCCGCACGACTTTGTTTTTCCATTTAAAACGCCATCCCCGCGGAACCATCTTGTTGTTCCGCATTGGCACTCACATAAAAAGTAGATGTAGCGTCCTTCTCTTTTCCAGTCCTTTATGGTGAGCCGTCCATGCTTTTCACCAATATGATCTGCTGGCTCTTTTTTCATATTTCACCTTCATTTGTAAATCCACCATGTACCCTCTTTTATTTATTCTTCTTTATTTACACGGCAATCAGCTATATGTTCCTTGTTAATCTGAGACCCTGCTGCCCGCAAGGCATTATTCCAGCTTCAAAAACGGTTCGAATATGCCGAAGAAGATGGGTTTTTCATTTTCCCGGCTGTCGGGTTCGCACGAATTTTTTCGCTTTTTCCTGGATAAAATGTATCCGTTCCTGGGGCGTATATCGATTTCGTTTTTATTGTATGCACCCTTCCCGTTCTATTCCTTCAACGTTTTTTCTTCGTTATTATTTTTCTTTACTTAGTCCAGCTTCAGCAAGCGCCTTCTCCCAGCTGCCAAAGTACTTAACGTAAGTGCTGTAATATGGACGGCTAACCTCATTATAATTGGGGGTTCGGCCGAGTTCCTGCGCTCTTTCCTGGATTTTCTGTATTAATTCTTCTTTCGTATATGCTTTTCTCCGGGTACTTCTCTCTGGTTTCAATCCTGCAGCCTCGAGTGCCTTATCCCATGTACCGAATTCCCGCATATAAAGGTTACCGCACGGATTGACCATTTCACTTGCCAGTGGGGTTCGCCCAAGTCGGCCAGCTTCCTCTTTCAGCCGCTCAATTAGTTTTGTATGATCAAATCCATCTCTCGGATAATCTGGCTGATAACCCGCTGCCCGCAAGGCTTCATTCCATGTTCCAAAAGCACGGATATAGGTTCTGCCGCTGGGATTGGTCATTTCTGTGTTTTTGGGAGGGCGTCCCAATTCGTGGGCACGCTGCTTTATTTTTTCAGCCAGACATTCTTTCGTGTAGCCCCTGCGACCTGTCTGTTCCGGCTTCTCAGCCACAATTTTTTTTCTTTCAAGACCTGCTGCCTCAAGCGCTTTCTTCCAAGTCCCAAATCGGTTAATATACGTTCTTCCTGATGGCCGTTCCATTTCTTTTACGACCGGCGCCCGACCGAGTTCTTCCGCTCTTTCCTTTAAAAGCCCGATAAGCTGGGCTTGTGTATATCCTTTGGGTATTGTTTTTTCAACTTCAATGGCGAGTTCCTGATAGATGTAAGTGCTAACAAATTCTTTGATTACGGCCGTTGGCGTTTTTCCATTTTTTTGACATGCTTCTTTAAAGGCAGACAGTATTTCCGGCTTAAAATCAATGGGAAATCTTTCGTACTTTTTCTGCGTACTTCCTTTTTGTTTTTTTTCGTTCATGAATCACCTTTGCCTTAAAATAAAGGGTGTGTTATAATCATAACACACCCGGTTTGTAGTAGGATCGGGTAAGGGATTAACTTCGCAACAGGTAGGTTAGTCCCTTTTTCTATTCTTCATCGTCTTGACGATAATAATATTCCGTCGCAATGACGCCTTTTTCCTGACCGTCCGACTCATTGAAGTCAAAGACGTCTATATCAATCAGTTGGCAAGCCCATCGGCCGCACTGATCATAATAACAGTGGATGTCACTTTCCATTTCAAGCTCATCAAAATCTTCTGCGGTTAATAAATAACCGTAACCTCCGCCTTCATCACTCCATCGAATGGCTTTTTCAATATATTTTTCTAAAGTATTCATCTTGTTTCTCCTTTCATTGTTATCCCTTACCCTAATTACATTATAACACATACGTCCGTATATTACAATATATATTTTCTATTTGTCAATTTATTTTTATAAAAACAACACTGAAACGAATATCGATTCAGCGCTGCTATTGTATGGTTCTACTCCGAGGAAACAGGCCGCGGGCAAATACTAGGAAAGAATTTAGCTTTTGGAAATATTCTCTCCCAGCGCGCCTGTCGTGGGATACGCATCTTTTTTTCTTAGTCAATATTTTTCTTTTGATCGTTTCTTCATGTCTTTCTGCACAGCTTATTTCAGGAGGTTTTTATGACTTTTAGACGTTGGCCTTCTTTCCGATCCTGGGTAATCTTCAGAATATTGAGCAGCTCATTCCAGCTGTTCACCCCCAGCGCGCGCCAGATTTTTCTCAAGGTGGGCAGCTCTGGGTTTCCCCGTGAATCCTGATCATACTTTGTCGAGGTGATCGGCCCATCCTGTTCCCCGACCCATTTTAAAAAGGCATCCCGGCATTGTTCTTCTTTTGTCTTGATCACTAGATGGTTGTCTGGGCTTTCCTTAAGCAGCTCCTGCCAGACTTCTTCCATGGTACTTTTCCCAAAATATTGTTTGATTGTTGATGGCGCTGGCAGTTTCTGATCATTGACGATTTCTTTACTCTCAAGGGTACGCCCTTTTTCTTTTGCCTTCTTAAGCAGTTGTTCCTTGATTTCTTCTCTGGTGTAACGCTGGCTGTTCTTCTGTGGGCTGACGCTTTCACGCGCCTCATGAATAAAGCGTCGCAGCTCCGGATCATCACCGTTTTCCAGATAATTCAAAAGCCCGCGCCAGCCTTTTTGTCCATATGCCCTGATCACAATACCTGCATTTGGCAAGCTTTTTTCCTGGGCGTATGCATTGTACTTGTAATAGGAAAGGGATCTGCCGGATTTAATATACTGTTCAAACTGCTGCTGAATGATTTGTTTTCTTTTTTGATCGGCTTCATAACTTTTCCCGGCGGGTGGTCTTTTCTTCGCTTCTGTTTGGTGGTTTAATGCCAGCCCGGCTGCCCTCAGTGCATTATTCCAGGAGCCGAACCTTTTGTTGTAGGTGCCAATGCTCGGGTATGTCAGCTCTGTGCTTTTTGGGGTGCGCCCTAACTTTTCCGCGAGTGCTTTCAAGTTTTGAATCAGATCCTGTTCCGTATATTTTTGGGGACTTGCAGGGTGTTCCTGATCCATTTTTTGTGTGTTTTTAAAGCTGGCTTCTTCCAGCTCGTATTTATTCAGCACCGGCGCAAAGTAAAGGGCTTCAGCATCTTTTCGGGCTTTCACGGCTTCTTCCATTGTGTTAAATGTTCCAAGGATCATATTCTTTCCTTGAAAGCCAATCTGTGCACGCCACTTTTGTCTGCTGGTATCAAAACTTACGCCGGTTACACCGCTTTTATTGCTCTTTATGGGCTTATTCCGCTTGAGCATTAAAAGATCGGTTCCCTCAACCAGAAAAGCTTCTGCACGTCTCTTTTGGGCCTTTTTAATGGACTGCTGCTGAATCTCTTTTGCCAGGCAGCCACAGGAACGCACTTCTTCCTTTATGAGTCGGCTTTCAGCAACTTCCACCATATTGCCGCAGCAGCATTCGCAAAGCCAGATCACACTGTTGTTATGCTTATCCCGTTTCTCTGTGGGCCGAATGGCTTTTAAACGGCCAAATTTCCGACCGGTCAGATCGACGGGTTTAAATTGTGTCTCATTTGACCGGCAGCCGCAGCTTGTGGTTGTCCCATCAATGACCAGATCGGCTCTGATCCATTTCTCATTCCCGCACGCACACCGACAATAAAAGTAGGTTCGATCACCTTCACGTTTCCAATCCTTTATCTCCAGTAATCCGTGATGCTCTCCGATCCGGTCTTTTGCCAGCTTTTTCCCCTGGCAGCCACAACTGGTTATTCTCCCGGCAATGACCTGATCCGCCCGAATCCACTTCTCATTCCCACACGCACACCGGCAATAAAAGTAGGCTCGATTGTTTTCACGTTTCCAGTCTCTGATCTCCAGTAATCCATGATGTTCTCCGATCCGGTCTTCTGCTTTCTTTTTCATCATTTTACCTCATCATCATACTCCTTGATATAAACGAACTGGACGTTGCGCTTCAAATAGGCCTTCATGCGCGTCATGAGTGACGGCTTCTTTTGTTTCGCTTTCTTTGATGCGCATCTTTTCCATCCGTAGGTTATGGTGGTGTTTTCTCCAACTTTAACTTGTTTTTTCACGCGTCTTCCTCCTCTTTGCCCTTTCGATACATGACATTGGCGGAAAGATAACCGGCGATAAGAAAACGCTCATCTACTTTTTTACTTTCCGGTTTATGGAGCAAAAATGCAGCCATGAGCTTGTCAAAGCGGTCGTTTTGTCTCATTTGCGTCATTCTCTCCCGAAAGGTCTTGGTCATGGATTCCAGCAGCTTAACGGATTCTTTTATCCTCAGCGCATTTTCGATGTGAATGGCAACATCGGTATTTTTATTATGATAGTGGTTCAGGTAGTCGATGAGCTGGCCTGCGATGAAATAATACTGCTTGTCATTCTGGATCTCAACCATAGCTTCTTCGCTTACCATTCTAAAGAGTTCATTGGCCAGTTCCATAAAATCGTCCTCATGTTTCTCTTCAAAATATTCTTCCATTGCCACTAAAATCGTAAAGTGCAGATGCGCATAAAAATACTGATCATTTTTGATGTTGTTGTACACCAACTTCATGGCGTGATGCTTATAATAATCCCAGAAGGATCGGATCTCTCCGATAAAAAATGCGTTGACGAAGCTGGGCATGGCAGCGATCAGTTCGTTTTTAAAAACGGGATTGCTATACCGAAGGTCTTTAGGCTTCCGGAACAGCTGCTTGAGCATGGCCTTCCCATAGATATATCGGTCGATATAGCATTTCAGCGAATTGGCTGTATCCAGCACTGTGAAGGGGTAAATCTGTGCTGAAAACTTTTCGTTACAGTCGATTGCCAGCCGCTGCTTGATTTCCAATGGCGGTATTTCTGGGAAATAGCCATTTATGCGGTCACAATAGACAATCTCCAGCCCGGTCAGTTCCCGGCTGATACGCAGATAGTAACCGTTAAAATAGGTTTCGGGTGCTTCCTCATTGGAAAGGGCAAAAATACCGTCGTGCGCACTGATATAGACGTTGTAGGTTCTCTTCCGCGCCTGTATGTCCAGGTATTGGTAGAACTTGGCACACTGATAAGCATCCTCTGCATTCTCAAAGCACGGCACTGGACTCTTGCGCGAAAAGTTTTTGTGGAAGGGCTTTTTATCGTTGAGGTTCAGCGTGTAGCTTGAAACCCCCATGGTCTGCCCGTCCATTTCGGTCATGAACTTCGGATAGCTAAACACGTTTGGCACATAGTAGCGTTTGCTCTCTGCCTGGTACTTCTCGATCGATGCAGTAAAAAAAACTTTCAAATACCCGCTTTTTTCTTTGGGATCACAAAGCAGCTGGCCAATGTGGCTGATAATCCACTGCCGGTTCTGATCGAGGATCTCCCGGTCGATCTCTCCGACGTCCTGGCGGACTTCTTCCAGTAACGGCAGGATCTCTTTTTGATATTTCGTTTCAGGGTTTGCCAGCACCTCATAGTAACCGTTGATGATCGCTGGTGTTAGCCGCACCTTTCCGTTTTTATCCGGAAGGACGTTCTGCTTTTTCACCCAGAAGCTCAGATAATTGTTGGAATGGATCATCTTTTTCTTATCGAGGGCTTTGTTGGTCGAAATGATTCTGGACAGGTAGTCAATTTCCCGGAACGTTTCAATGAATTCCTCCGGCAAATCATCATCGTTATGTACTTCCTGCTGCATCAGGATTTTTCCGTTTGCGTCGACCAGAACGTACAGCCCTGGATCAAAAAGATAATCTTCCAGAAAAAGGGCTTCTCCCCGCTTTTCATACTGGTGCTTAAATACATCGAGACATTCTTTCAGCATGTTGGCTCCTTTTATAGAATTTCAATGTTTGTGATTTCGACTTCGTCCCAGGCGTCTTCAGAATATGCGTCTGAATCAACCTTTTTGCCCGTGGGCTTAAAGACGTAATTGATCCACTCATTATCTTTTATAAAGTAGGAGTAGGATGTTTCGTCTTCATACAGATCATCCATGGGGTTTTCCCCCTCACCGCTCCAAACTTCTCCCAGAGCGACGCGATCCCCAATGTTCAGATCCGGGTAACCGCCGCCACAAATGCTTTCTTTTTCCGCATAAGCCACATTTTCGTTCATCGGTGTTTCTCCTTTTCGTTCAAATTTTCCGCCAAACAGCTGAGTATAGCTGAATATCGCAAAACATACCAGCATTCCCTCACGGAAGTAATGGGCATTTTCACTTCCCTCCAATGACCACGCATCGGCTTCTTGATCAAAAATCGCGTAAAACGTGCTGTAAGGGCCTAATCCTTTCATTCTCTGGTGTGCCTTGGCTGCAATGGACATGGCAGCTTTTTCAATCTGCCGAAGGGTTAATGCTTTTTGGTGAAATTGTTCTACTTCGTTTTGCTCAAAACAGGTTCGAAAATAGCCGGTATCCACAGAAGCGCAGCCCAGATAAAATAAGGCAAGCTGCTGCCGCGTATAGTTTTTCCGGTTGATATAGTCCTCCATCTGGTCTTGATTTTTATTGAATAAAAGCAAATGGACATCTTCAACGCCTAAAGCATCCATCAAAGCGACCGCATTCTTCAGAGCAAGCTTGTTTGCATCGGTTTCCCCCTTTTCGATTCTCTGGATCTGACGGATATTAACACCGGAAGCGTCCGCCAGATTCTTTTGGGTCATCCCTAAAAAGGTTCGCATGTTTTTTATAAAATCGTTGTTCATTCTACGACCACCTCACTTTATATGCTTATTATACGCTATATACGCCGTAAAGTAAAACGTTTATATAATTTATAAGGATTTTAAGGATATTTTTTTATTAACTATTACGTTTTTCACTTTAACAAATAAAAAAGAACCACTTAAAATCAGTGGTTCCTTTTTTGTTTGTCCCTTTCCACAGGGTACCTGTTCTTACCTTCGTTATCAAAAGGAATATACTATATTGTAACCTTGTATAAACGTCCCTTTCCACAGGGTACCTGTTTTTACAAAAAAAGAAGCAGCATGCATTCAGAGAGAACTTCATATTGTATAAACGTCCCTTTCTACAGGGTACCTGTTCTGACAGCACCCCTCCAGAGCCCGCATAAACAGGGGCCTCAGAGGTGCAAAAAAATGAGCGATTGGCGTTTTTTGTTCATTGGATCGAACAAAATGTAATTATTTATGTAAACTAAAAAGACTCTAATTTATTGTGCTTTTTATCAAATTATCAAATTTAACTTTCATCATTACATCATTAAATTAAGGATCGTCGTAGCTGTTTGAATAATGTTAATTTCACAGTTTGCATACGTTGTATAAAATGAATTATCTAAAGCCTGAATATATCCTTTATTTGTGTAAACAATACAGTATATTCGTTTTTTATCACAATAATTACAAATCAATTTACATAACTCGAAGTCCGCATTTTTAACTTTTTCCAATTCTTCATTATATTTTTTGTCTTTATTTTCTCCGGTTTTACGGTTCGGAATCTCATAGATAACAAGATCATGTCCATCCAGTATTTTCTCAATAGCTTCTTTATATTTGTTTGTAATATCATCTTTTATTTCAAGATCATTTTGCGATGTAATTTCTATACAGTCTTCATAATCGAGTGTCCATGTCTGGGTGTTTTCCTCTTTAACAGGAAGGTGATTTAAAAAGGTATTGACATATAAGTAAGTTTTTTTGGGGTCTTCAAAATAAATTTCCCCAGGATTTTGATTATTTTTATTCGTCATTTTTAATTCTCGATAATTGGTTTGAAGAAAAAGAGTTTGTGCCTTTTGAGCTTTTCGCTCTCTCTCAATGGCTTTTTCAAGATATTGCCGATTTTGATTGCCGCCAATATAGTGATTGATTCCAGACTCTGAAATATCCAACTCCTGCTTAGCAATCGTATCTTGTATTTCAGCTCTCGTTCTAAAACCAAAAAATCCAAGCAGAAAAATGCCGATTGCACCGATCAAGGAGATCAACCACACAAGATGCTGGCGCTGTGTCTCAATGAAATCCTGGTGCCGCACCATCTCGTTTTCTATAAAATTCAAATGGGTTTGCTCCAAAGTTTTATTTTCATCTCCAGAACTTTCGATGGCTGTTATTTTGTTTTGAACAGATTCTATTTCCGATTCCGTTTTTTCCATGGATGTGAGTAGGCTGAAGCCAATCACGATAAATACTGTCAGTAACACCAAGCAAAATACAAAGGTAAGTCTTTCCATATGTTCTGCTGTATCATTTAATTTATTCAACTTCATTTTCATTTCCTTTTAATCAAAATTAATATGTACGCCGCCCATTCCAAGGGTTGTTTTAATACCAATACCGGCAAAGTTCGCGTAGTGTAGCAAAAGATTTCCAAGCCGGACGATGCTGTCTGGGCCATCCAGTTTTAGCACGGCTTCGCCGCTAAACCCTTTTACAAAGCCTTTTCCAATTTGCAAGCGGTTTGTCCGCAGCCGATACTCAATCACCTCTGTGCTTTCGGCCAGCTCATAAATGATCTCCCGATCATAGACTTTTAATGGGCCGGAATAGGCGTCCCAACGGGATGCCAGATTGTGAAAAAGCATGTGCATTTGAGGAAAAAGAATATACTTCTTGTCTGATCGGAAGGCCGTCACAGTTTCAAAGGTAATCTTGACGACTCGCTTTGGCTTTTGTGTTACGAGACACTGATCCAGCAACGCTTCATAAGTGGCTGGCTTGAACTTTTTGACCGACGCCACATCTGCGGTCAGTCCGTTATACTTTAGCTCAATCTGCTCTAAAGATAGCAATGGCTGCAGAAGCTGCTCGTAAGCTAACGCATCAAGGGTTGACACCTGCCACGTAGCTTGCTTGGGATCTCTGTGCATCCGAAAATACTGACTGAAGGGCTTTAACTGGTTCTCGTGCAGAAAAACACCATAGTCGCTGCTCACACGCTCCATTAAGAATCCATGGAACAAAGACCCCATATGATAATTAAAGGGGAGTTCGGACTGTAAATGTAATTCAATATGGTTAAGCATTGTCTCCGACCTCCAGCTCTAATTTACAAATCCCCATCATCTTATCATTTGCCAGTTTAATGGTGTGGGGAGCAAAATCTTCCTCGCCGCGTCTTTTGACCATATCCAAAATATTGTGTGTCACTCTTTGAAAGGCATCATCGTTATTAAAAAGGGCAGCTAACAGAGTTTTCGTATGAAAGCCTGTACCCCCTCCCAAAAATAAGAAAATTAAACTTTTTCGGTTTATTATAGCTGGCGGAATAAATTTTTTTATCTCATCATAAAATTTGGAATAAATCCCATCTTCATCCAACAATAGCTGTTTTTGTATTCTAAGCGCATTTTTTAAATCTTCGAAATTGTCAATTTCTGTGATTCGATCAAAATCAAAGCGCGCTTGAAATGTAAACTCTATTTTTTCACAAAGGCACTCGCGATAAAATGGCAGCCAATTATCTTTTCCATCAAGATTTTCGCTTAGGATATAATCATGCTTCTGATAGATCTCTAACTGGCTTTCTTCTACATGATTGGAGTCACTGATTAAAACAGGCGATGGTAAAAACGACTTCGTGTTAAAACCTGAAAAAAATCGTTGCTCAAGATAAGCGTCCAGATCATCTCCAATTTGGGTTAACGTCTGTTTAATTTTCGTTCCTCTTGCATCACTGTTTTCTTCGAAGACGTTTATTATTTCCTGCCGTTTTTCTTCAAAATAAACTTTATCACTTTTGTTGTCATTGTTTATCAAAAAATGACATTTCAACACATTATTAATTGCGCCTTTCAGGGAAGTGCCTGGGATGTAAGGTTTTCCATATGCGTCGCGGATAAAGGCAGCCACGGAACCTATTCTTCTCGCATTTCCAATATCTGTATTTGCAGTAACTGTTCGGCTTCCCACTATTTGCAAGAATTCGTCCTGCTGTATCTCCTGTTCATTTAACCAGTGATAGAGTAACGCGCTTTTACCTGCTAAATAGTCACTAAAAGTCTTACTCTTTTTATTTTCATAAATCCATTGCTCCAATTTTTTCTGATTCACAAAATTCAGATTGCTGCCTCTGCTATTTGCCATAAAATCCTTGTTTGATGTAAAGCTCTTTCCTGAGCCAATGAACACGGGCGTCACTGTTTTTAACTTAATGGTCGCTGTCATTTCGTTTTTTCCGGATATAATCATATGCCTAAACCTAAGTAAAACCCTTTCCCATAACGATATACTTTCTGAATGCTTCGATCCTCTCCGACCTGATCTGGCGATACATCGGCCAGTGTTCCTTCGATTTTTTCCTTTAGAATTGAGCCGGTTTGTATCATTGTGACGGACTTTCTTTTTAGGCCTATTGGCTGCACAAAGCCCTTTCTTTCAAGCAAGCTGATATAACAATCTTCATCTAAAATTTTCTTAATCTCTTCTGGCTTTGGCAGAACCAGCGAGAGGTTCATGAAGGGCCCTTCTTCTTTGCTGATCCGCCGGTACAGGATCTTTTCAGTTTCTAAAGCAGCGGTTTCAGTTTCGACATGGCGTTCAACGTCAAATTGGCCATACCCAATGCTGCGCTTGCCCCCCAGTCCTGTGGTCTGAAGGCTCTCCATGACTTTTAATAATTCTGCCCTAAGGTTTTCTGGTATATCGACCAAAAAATACAGACCGGCATTTTCCAGAAATTCATAGGCAGAGACCAGATAGGGTCGGGAATGCGTTCCTTTGGTATTGACCTTGGTGTTGCTGTAATCCAAAACGAAGCGCGGTTTGGTGTAGGTAGATAGTGGGTTATCCGCATTAAAAATTTCCCTGAGGTATTGCTCAAAATCTTCCAGTGACAGATAGTCTAATTTCTTTACCTGTTTGAAGGTTTCTGGAGGGATGGTCTTTTTTAAGTACAGGCCCTCTGGCTTTGGCAGATAGCATTTTTTCTCTTTATAAGGCAGCAGGTCGGAGATGCGAAATTGATTATTGTGCACACTGCTGAACAATTTTTCTAATGACGCTTCACCATTGATCTTAATCCATTCATTACAAATCGCACTGAATAGTGTGTCCGAATGGCAGGTAAAGGCTGCACGGTCTAAACTCCCTCGGTCATAATCGCTCCCCCAACGGACAGGGCTTGTAAAACGCAAATAGTATATTTCAACGGACATGGTGTCACCTTCTATTAATCCCGCGATTTTCCATCGAGAATCTCATTTAGCTTTAACTCTATAAGCTCTTCAGCGCTTTTTTTATACGCTTTTATTTCTGTTTGTCTATTTTCGATTGCGAGCTGTCCATAACCTCTTGTCCCTGAACTTCCGAGGTAGTCATATTCCAGCGTATCAAAGGCGTCACATAAAGTCATCATATCCTCATTTATCTCATCAATGTTTTCAATATTATAGATGATTTGAAGGTCAAATTGTGTGCCGGCGGGTACACGCTCAAACTGTCGGGGATTGGCAATACCGGTTACCCGATTAATGGTGTTTTCAAATTTAATTTCCGTTAAGTACAAATCTGTATCCAACTGTTTCAACTGTTCAAGGCTTTCTTTTTTAATAAAGCAATCGGAAAACTGGAGCCGCGCCGCAATGGCCATCTCCTTATCACTTGTCCCAAAAAGGCGTTTTATAACAACGGGCTCGTTTTTCATGAACGCATCATATTTCTGATTAAAACTTTCCTGTTTTTCTTCTGCTTTTTTCCCTTCAGTGTTTTCTGTTTCCAGGTTGCTTTGTAATTCAGTAACTTCTTCTTCGTTGTCCCAGCAGTAACGCCGTTCCAGTAAATGGCGCAGTTTTCCCTTGAGTGTACTTCCTGGAATGATGGGTTCTCTTTTCAAGGGATCTCTTATGACGACCTTATCAACGGTTCCAATGGCTGAAAAGTCTGATCCCCCTCCAATGAGCATTCCTGTCTTGAGCGTTATTGTTCCGCTTATAACTACTTTCCCCAGCAATGTTATATATCGTTTCATGTTCTCTGCACTCATCATTACACCTTCTCTGACTCGTAATATTTATGATAGGCAATCAAGGCCTCAACATAGTTCGCTAGAAGATAAAAATTTTTCGCAATATCTTTGCCGGTTGTATTTTGGCTGCTTGCATCCTCGGCACTCTTTTTTATGATTGTATCAATCAGGTACACCAGATTTGCTTTTTTCATCAAGTTCTTTAGATTTCCATTATTGCGGGCCGCCTGATAGACCAAATGCATCTTCAGACTATCCAGCTTTTTCATCATATCCTTTACTAAAGACCTACTGTTTGCAGTTTTTTTCCCCTCTTCCTGACCCGTTTTGTTAGATTCCAATTGATTTCGAATGGATACCATATCGGTTAAAAAATTTCGAATCTGGTTCGCTGTGGCTTCTTTCTTTTCGTCATTGATGTCTTTTATTACTGCTTCTGCAATGACGCTGATCTGTTCTTTTTCTAATCGTTCAAGGGTTATTGACGTCCCGATTGCGACATTTTGCTTTTTTGAGTTTTCGGACTTTTTCTGGGCTGTTTCACTCATGTTCTTTGTTCCCTCCTCCTTCTGGTTTCTCCCGATGTAAAAAGATAAAGATGGTCACTGCTGTGATAAATTCCTTACGATCCCAATCGTTCTGTATCCACTGGTATATTCTCTCTCTGAAGTCGTAATAGGTATCCCTGAGGGGTTTTGGGGCAGCGGCGGATGGCTTGCGCCTTCCGATCTCATAGGCCAGCCTGGCAATGTTAATATTCTGGGGACTGGCGGTTTCAAATAGATTTTTCAGACGATAGATGAAGCTGTTTCCTGCTTCAAGGGGCTGCCCATTTTTGTCAAGTCCCTGGACAAACCATTCGGTCAGGGCTTTGAATTTATCGGATAGGACATATTGTTCAAAATCGGGCCAGGTGTAAATATGGTTCTGCCGATCCTCTGGGGTTCGCTCTCCGAATAACGCGATGTTGTTCTTGTGTGGAATGCGTTCTCTTTCTTCAGGACGCCGCCAGTGATCCCATTCTTTTGCTTCGCTCTCGAGCACTTCGGTATCCTCGGCCATCCTGGAAACAGGATAGGTGCAGTGAAAGAGTCCGATGCCTGCGGAAAAGCTTAGCTTTCCATGTGTGTAAGCTTCAAAGGCTTTCTGCAGATCCAAACTGAATTCGATGGTGTCTTCCCAGGTACCGATGACAAACATATCATCCCCTCCAGAGTAGACGATAACTAAGCGTCTTTTTTCAGGATTTACTGATTTTCCCGGTAGCTGGGTGGCTGTTTCCGCTTGGCTGTCCTGGCAGAGCGTATTGACTTTTTCTTTGAAGAATACGGACAGCTGCCGCGACAGGGCGGCGTAACGGACAATACTCACCTCACAATGGGGTGTTTGGCCACGCGGTTCTCTGATAAAGCCATTTACAAAGGTGGCTCCAAGGTTATCCACGTCTGCGCGCATCACTGCCAGCCGTTTCGCGCCTTCACTGCGATTGGCCAGCTCTTCAAACTCGATTAAATGGCCTGTTTCGTCCTGTGAGGGGATATTATAGTTGGCGAGCAATAGTCGGTAGCAGTCTTCAATGTTGAGCTGATACGCATTTGCCGCATAGATGTGATGGTAAGTCTTTGGATTTTTCTGATCAATGAAAGATTTCATTGGTTCGATGTCCAGGATGTATTTTTGTTCGGGCTCCAGCGTTGGAAGAAAAATGGCTTCATTATCTTTTTCTGTATCTGGATAGATGACAATCAACGGTGTGCGCGCCTCATCAAACCGCACAATATGATCCCCTAATTGGATAAAGTTGGCGCAGCTTTTGCAGATTTCACCCTCGCCTTCTTCCCACGCTTTCAAATCTTTTGTGGATCGGTGGCATACGTTACACTCTCTGCCATCCTTTTGGTTTGCGTTCAGACTGCTGTCGGGATCAAAAAGGGCTTTGAGGTTTTCTTCAGTATAACGATGAAATTTTGCTTCTGACAGCTTTTTATTGACCCGGTCATAGAGTGCGCCGGTTTGGTTTTTTCTTGCTTCATCTGTAAACCCATTGGCCAATTCGACGGATGAACAGGGCACTGCAGCGATGGCAAGATACATTGACAGGCCATAGCGCTCAAGCAGCTGGTCATTGATGATGGCCTGTGCTTTCTCGATCCATTCATTGGCTTCCTGGGTATTGGGGAGCAACAGGTAAAAATGGCCGCCGCCTGTGTACAGGGCGTTAGCTCTGCATAAGGACAGCTTTTCAAGCAGATCATCGATCAAATTTTCCACGAGGATCTCCAGGAAAAAGGATCGGCCACGGAGTGATTTCATGGCTTTGGTGCTGCTGATGGTATAAATGAATTTCTGTATGCCGAAAATAGTTCCTGACACGAACAGAAACTTATTGACCTGACGCTCATGGTCGTTTGCGAGCTCAGCACACTCCAGTGTCTGACTATCTTCATGGTAGGCGTGTAGTGCTGTCGCGATGGCAGTCGTCATTTTGGTATAGTCATAGACTGAAATATCCTGCTGCCCGGGTGTATTTGTCAGCAACGGCACTTCGGCCGCCACACGTTCTAAAACCTGGAGTAAGCCATTCGGCGGGAGCGCTTGTTTCTGCAAGGTTTCTAAGCCTGATTTAAAAGCTTCGATGAGGGCCGCATAATCCGGCGCTTCTGCTTTTCCCCCTGGAATGGGTTCTCGTTCATTGGCCAATGTATCAAAGACACTTTCAAGTGATGCAGCCGGGTTTTGGACTGACAGATTTTCCTGAAGCAGCGTATCGCTTGCCAGGGCGATCTTTCCCGCTTCGCTGATCAATTGGTAAAGGCTCCTGTCTGGTGACACAGATGCTTCTATTTTCTCATTATTCAAAGCGATTGGCGCCTCGGCCAGCACTCGCAATGACTCCTCGAGTTGTTCATTTAAAAAGGCGATACCGCTCTCAACTGGGGTATGTGTCCCTTCGGCCCGGCTCACCAGCAAACCGATAGTGTGCAACAGAGCCAGCTGAAGGATTCTTTTATTATCTTTTTCCATATATTGGGATGATACCCGTTAGGATATCCTTCCGCACCTCCCCTTTTACCGCTTATGATGTTGCGGATAACTTCTATAATTATTAGAACACGTTTTCATCTATTGCGCAAGGATAAAAATTAGCACCTGACAGGGTGCTTTGTAGAAAAAAAGAAGAACCACCCATTGAATGCCTGGGTGGTTCTTCTGAGTGAATATAAAAAAACTTAAGATGGCGACCCTTTCTACAGGGTACCTGTCCTGACTTTAATTGAATGTTTAGATTCTTTAGAATATTTAATTGTATAAACGCCCCTTTCTACAGGGTACCTGTTCTGACGAATACAATTTTTACACAGTATTAGAAAGACAAATGTATAAACGTCCCTTTCTACAGGGTACCTGTTCTGACAGCACCCTTCCAGAGCCCGCATTAACAGGGGCTTCAGAGATGCAAAAAAATGAGCGATTGTCTTTGGTGTTTTGACGGCCAAAGGTGTCTAACATTTTATAAATAATGGTGCTGTTTTCCAGCACTAACTTTTCTATTAATCAGATTTTAGGAATCAATCTTTCGATCAGTTCGCCCACTATTTGTTCGAACCAGATGATGCACTGGCTGGTTATGAAATGAACCATTGCTGTAACAACAGCCGTGCATCCTGGGATGCGTGTGATCAGCCAAACCAGGGCGAGCAGACCTAAACGTATTCCCCAATGCAGTCCCGACATTTGCTCTTTATCTGCATCAATTGATATTCCGATGCCGCCTGCAAGCTTGAAAGCGATGCGGTACAGCAGCTTATCGGTCCAGCACATCAGGATCGTGGTTAAAATTGTCCCAATAATGTACTCGGAATCGCTTGTGTAGTCAAATTGATAATTGATGTACAGGCTCCATATGAGGTAAACACCCCTTAGAATTTGATTTACGCTTATGCACCCTTTCTTTTTGAGATTACTTGTTCAGTTTTCGAATGCTTTTCTGCCGTCCCTCTCTGCAGGGTACCTGTTCTGACAACTTGAGCCAAGGGCAATGGCTAAAGTTAACGGCTGTATAAACGTCCCTTTTCACAGGGTACCTGTTCTGACGTGAACATTTAGTAGTGGATCCAAGCTTTGCTATCGCAGTATAAACGTCCCTTTTCACAGGGTACCTGTTCTGACCCAGACAAAGATTTTATTCGCGAAAAGGAGAAATGGTATAAACGTCCCTTTTCACAGGGTACCTGTTCTGACAGCAACCTTCCAGTGCCCGCATGAACAGGGGCTTCAGAGGTGCAAAAAAATGAGCGATTGTCTTTTAGCACTCTTTGACCCAAGGTGCCTAACATTTTATAAATAATGATCTTATTTTCTGGTACCGGTCTTTCTGATTATTGACACAGCACTTCACTCTAGGTTTTGATTAAAGGGAATGTTATGGTTAAATTGATGCTTTATTTAAATTATACACTTAAACTATTTTTTTAGCAAATGTATAAGCTTCTACTTCTGGTCTCAATGATTTGTAAAACAGCGATCTGAGAACCGATAAAAAAATCGTTGAATTATTCTACTCTCAGGAAACTGACAGCTGGCAAATAACAGGTAAGAATTCAAATATTTCAAATATTCCTTGATAAATAACATACAACACCATATCCCAATCATACACATTGCCATAATAAGCCTATGTTTACTCGTTAAGCGATTAAATGTATTCTAGACAATATTTATTCAATAAAAAAAATTTAATCGCTAATAACGGCAATTTTAGTCTAAAAAACGGAATCTAATCAGACCTTCCCTTTCTAAATACAGCACATTAGTCGATAGTTTTAGAATCCTCTCCGCTTAAACTCATCTAATCTACTTAATATTTTATTTCCATAAAAAATCTGTGTTATCCATATGAACTTGACGTGTAGTTCTTTTATTAACGCGATACTTCTTCAACGCCTGATCTGCTGCTTCTTTGGAGGTAAATCTTCTGTATAATGCATTCTGATAACCTTTGATCTGAGCCATACAGGATTCCCAATCACGAAACACCCCCCGTTGTCTTCCTTCAAATACAACAAAAAAATCTCTTGTTTGAGAAATCGTCTCTGTCTTTATCTTTATTTCTGCTTTCCTGTAATCCGGATTGTCCCATGTTTTTATACTTGATTTTTGGCTAAAAATGCGATTCAAGATGCTTGATGCCTGGGCTTTAGTTAACTCTTTGGTATCGAATTCCGGATAATTTTTTTTGATCCATTTTATTTGCTTTTCAGATGCAGGTGCCTTCCCCCATGCGTTCACCTTTTTTTGATTCCAAATTGCCTCGTCTTTAGAATACTCGTTAATCAGGCACCGGTGTAAGGAGTCAATCGCTTCCTGAAATGACACTCTTTTCTTTCCGCATAGAACCTGTCCGCATTCGTCCGGCGGTGGAATAAGGTATCGCTCTTTAGGCAGTGTCAGGAGAAGCCCGCCATCTGGCATTCGGAAGAAATTGATGTTCCGAAGGTTAATTTTCTGTTGCTGTGCCCATAAATTAACTAGTTCAGCATTGTCTCGCCATCTTAAAGGTGTATCGGCAAGTCCCAGGGCTTTTTGTGGAAGATCTAACAAATCGCCCTCCAGCAAAATTCTTTCATTTTCTGGAATCTCTTCTAGACTAATGCCCAGAAGTGAAGGTGCTGAGCATAGGTTGAGTTCTCCTGAAACGCCGATCATATCAATGAGGTTCAGGGCTTCTTTACCAGGATACAAACGGGTTCCTCTCCCAACCATTTGAGTATACAAAGTTTCACTCTGTGTTGGCCTGGCAACAATGATCGTCTCGATATTAGGAATATCCGTTCCTTCTGTAAAGATCATGCAGTTTACCATGCAGTTACATTCCGGATCGGTTTGAAACTGATCAATAATTTTCTGCCGATCTTCGGTATCGCCAGTTACGGAAACCGCGCCTGGTATCGCTTCGGCAATGGCTTCAGCATGTTTAACGGAAACTGCGAAGATTAGTGTCTTCCCCTTGGCCATATTGTTATAGACATCCGCAATTTCCTGGATGATTTTTTCACTTGTCATGGCAGCTTCTAAATCGTTTATCTGAAAGTCTCCCATACTGGTGCGCAAATTGCGCAAATCACAGGTCATTTTGGAACGATAGCAGTTAATATTGCTGAGATAGTGGTTTTCAATCCCCCATTTAAGATCACGGTCAAAGACGATTCGTTCATAAATATCATCTAACCGTTGGTGATCCCCTCGGTTCGGCGTTGCGGTTACGCCTACGTGTAACCGCGGTTTAAAGTAATTAAAAATTTTTTTATAGCTTAATGCCGCTGCATGATGCGCTTCATCTGTTACCAGAATATCGAAATCGTCTGGAGAAAATTGATCCAGCCGTCTCACCAATGACTGTACTGACGCAGATACGACTTCCTCACCTTGACTGTGTTCCGGGCCCTGTTCAATTCCAAAAGAACAATCAAAATACTTTTGGGGTTGTCGCACCAGTTCCTTTCGATGTGAAAGAATTAGCATCCTCCCACGGCGGGGAATCTGTGAAAACATAACGGTCTTTCCCAGCCCCGTCGCCATACGGACTAAAACAGCACCTTCTTCCGGTAACACTTCGATGCATTCTTTTTGATAGGGCCTCAATGTGTATCCATTCACTTTTCTCCCTCCCAGCTCTTTCCTCTTTTTCTTTCATTATATCCTATCGATCCCTACTGTAAAGGCTTTTTAGTGGTTTTCTTCCAGGTTTAAGGTTTGTAACAATCTCTGTATACTATGTATATATATACAAAAGCATATAGGATGAAATTTTCGTTTCACTCAAATTTCTCCAATTGGATCATCCCAACAGTGTTTTTTTCCTTCGTCAAAAACACCCCCCCTAAATATCACGAAAAAAAATTAAACTTATATTACTGTGCTAATCAATGATATACATAAGTAATGCTATATGCTTTTTCGTGTTATTTAGGTAAAGTGTCTGGACATTTTTTGTTTTATTAAGTCGAACACCCGCTTTGCTTCAACAGAAAGTATCTCTCCTTCTTTCCTCCACATCAGCAACCCACAAGAGATCCCGCCCATGCTTTTAAATCATTTCAGATTTGGATGCATTCTCCTACGTCATTCTTTGCTTAAAAGAAAACTCATGTCAAAAGATGCTACGTACATAAAAAAGAGAAAACCAATGTACGGACTGAGTGACGGGCAATTCTCTGCATGGGCTTGCCAAACCCCGATGGCTGTTCTTTTTATCTCGGCAACAGCATTGCTCTGGAACCCGGGTTTACCACACAGAAATGCCCGGTGCAAGCCAATTTTCTTAAAATTGGCTTGCACGCTATTGACAGATTTATACATACGCTATATAATAACTATAAGTAACTATAGCGTATTTGTTTTTTTCTGTGTGATAAAACAAATATTAAGTTGTCGCCGCTGTTCCAGCAGCGGCTTTCTTTTTTTAGGTGGTTTTTCTAGTATTTCTAATTCCTATTTGTTCACCTCCATCTATCATTTCCTTCTTATTGATTAACCTTTTCTTGATTAATCGAACAAACCTGAACACCTGCATATTCTAAGGCACCATTCCACGAACCAAACCGTCGAATAATTGTCCAATATCTTGCAACCTCTCGGCATTTTGGCGTTCGACCTAGCTCTTCAGCTTTAAATCTCAAAATATTCAGCAAACATTCGTCACTATACTTTTTTTCTCTCCGCATATTAATCTTTTCCTTAATCAATATTTCATTAACAAGTATCTTATTCGTTTTTCTGCCCAATCTTCTGCCCGAATAATTTTTTTACGCTCAAATTTACGCTGCCTAAATATTGGCATAAAAAGAAGGGCTTCAGAATTATTCTTCTAAAAACCCTTTTAAAACTGCGCTTTTTACGCAGGTTGCTTGTATTATACAATAACTTGTCAATTCAGGAAGGTTTATCAAATAATACATACCACCAAAACATTGACATTTGTATTCCTCCTTGATAACTTATTTCTTTCACTTGTTATCAAGTATACCCATGTTATGCGAAAATGTATGTTGCTTTAGCAACATTTTTGACAAAAACAGTTTTTTAAGGATTTTTATGCAGTGCACTTCCAGGCATTAGAATAAGCTCCCCTTCACGCGGGCAATTTATTATTTTGCCGTGTCGCGAGGAGAGCTTTCTAAATTTATTATTTAGACTGGCTGTTTCTTTTTATCCTTCAAGAAGCATCAAAATAAAATACGCCTGCATGGCTTCAATCTGTTCTTCTGACTCTAAAAATTGCCCCCATACTCTTGTCTTAACCAGCTCCATCAGTTGTTCCATCTCTGTTTGTTTCATTTTTGAGTTTTCCTTTCTACCGTTTTATTTGTATACCGCGTAATCATGAACAAAATCTGTGACTGCTTTTAAATTCTCTGGTTTTCCATCATTGGCGGAAAGCATAACCTTGTCAGCGGCAAAAACATAACCGCCGCCGGGCGCCAGGTCATCAATCAGTGATTTTGCAATATCAATGCACTGCTCCTTGGTTTTATACTGCAGGTCTGTCGTCTTTATACCGCCGCCAATACAGATGGTATCGCCAAAAACTTTCTTGGCCTTTCGGAGATCGTCCTCCTCAAAAAGCCCCAGAATACAGTTTTTAGGCAATTCTGTCAGATATTCATACAAGTGTTCCCAGTTTTTCTCGAACAGGATCATAAATTTATAGCCCTGACCCGCAAAATGCTCAACATAAGCCTTAAAGGAGGGCCAGTAGACTTTTTCGAAATCCTTTGGCTTGAGATATGGCGGCAAATGCAGGAACACGCCGAGGTACCGGTCCTCTGCGGGCTGCGGCAGTACTGCGTAGGTGGCCATAATATCATATTGAACCAGCTTCATGCAGGCTTCTGCCAGCGCGTCAGAATTTCTTCTTACGTCCATCATTGTGCCCTTGAAATCCCTCATATAGTCTAAGAACAGGTCTCCGGGCATAAAGGGAACAGCCGCGGTGCAAACAGGAAGACCGTGGTCAGCCTTATAGCGTTCTGAAAGAGCCTGTCTGCTCTGCCCAAAATTACTAAACTCATTGATTGTATTCATCAATCTGGAGAACTTTTCCTCAACGGTGCCGTCCTGAAAAATTCCGCATTTTCGCGGTAAAATCTTATTGACGATAAACGCCATCGGATCCTTGATAAACTCTGGATATTCATCTGCGCTCATGATCTCCGATTTACTTGTAGCGATCTGGATGGTTTCTGTGTTATTGCTGTAAATACCGCCGCCCAGTGATTCTGCAAATTTCAGGGGAAAGGTAATACCCTGGAACGCGCCCATATCGTACTGAAAATCGGTCAATGCCTTGGAGTATGCCGCGTACTCAATTTCAATATTCTCTTTAGCCTCACTGAGGGTCGTTCCGTAATAAGAAAGCGCCCAGTTGTCAACCAGTCCAAAAATCGGCACCCGGTCATTTTCTTCATGCCGGATGGCTCTTCCCATACGTTTTACCCGTTCATCGTACAATTTTAAATTATCCATTAGCTTTCCTCCTTAAAACGTTTGTATTTCTTAATTGCTATTATATAGATCATGATCTATGAAGTCAATCTTTTTTTGATCATGATCTATATAATCCAGTAGCCATTTAAGAATTAACGTGGTATAATCTGTTGGGAGGCCATATTTATGAAAAAAAGTCAAAAAACAAAAGAGCATATTTTAAACACCGCAAAGCATTTATTTTATACACAGGGTTACCAAAATACAACAACGCGTCAGATTGCCGAGAAATCTCAAATTTCGCAGTCTGTGCTTTTTTATCACTTTAAAAACAAAGAAGACATTCTGCACATTCTGGTTCGTATCTATTACCAAAATCTGAACGCCCAGGTTCTTGATACTGACCCCAGCCTTTCTAAAATGGATCTGCTTCTGGCATATTTCTACGTGCAGTTTTTTTCCCTTTACTATAACCGGCGTTTTAAAGATCTCATTCTTCAGTCTGAGGACACCGTGGTCGATATCCTTTACAATGACTACTGTAAAACGCTTTTTCCTTCGCTAAAGGATACCCCCACTCCGGAGGACCAGCCGCTGATCGACATCACCATTTTCATCGCTTCACAGAACGCTGTTTTGCGTCTGGCGGATAAGGAGGGGCTTAATCTTGGTTTTGAGCGTCTCATTGAAATTCTTTTAAATCTGATGAAATCCTATCTTGCCCTAGATCCCGCCAGCATCGAAAAAGCGCGCCCAAAAATTGAAAATACCGCGAGAAAAATTGATTACAGCAAACTGAATATTTTTTCGGATGATTTCTGGATTTCCTTATGAGCGATAAAGGGGACGCCATCGGCTTCCCTTTATCGCTTTTATTTTTTTGCGTTATCTTTTCCAGGCGCTATTTCATTTCTACTGGCTTTTTTGTTTTGATTGTAAGCAAGGGCTTCAGAAAAATATAAAAACACCAAAATTTTTTGTCGCTTTGTCAGAATTTGGGCATTATAATCGTATTATAGGTAAGTAACGTTACTGAAGCAGGCCAGCCAGGCCCTTATGAAGGAGTTGAGAAACCCATGAAAGCATTTGAAAATGACGAGGCTGAGCGGATTGTACAAGCCTATTCCGACCTGATCCTCCGTCTCAGCTATACTTATCTTAAATCAACACAGGACGCGGAGGATATCTGCCAGACCGTTTTGTTAAAATTTATGACCAGCGGAAAAGTCTTTGAGAGCGCAGAGCACGAACGGGCATGGATCATCCGGGTGACTGCCAATACCTGCAAAGACCATCTACGCAGGCTCCAGTACCGCCACACAGTCTGTCTGGAGGCTGTCGCCGAGCTGCCCGCACCGCCGGCGCCCGAAAGCGATGTCCTGGACGCGGTGATGGCTCTGCCGGTGAAATACCGAGAAGCCATTTATCTCTACTATTTTGAAGGCTACACCACAAAGGAAATCGGAAAAATGCTCGGCCGGAGCATTGCTGCTGTCAACGCACATCTGAGCCGGGGCCGAAAAAAATTGCGAACGCTATTAGGAGGCGAGTATTGTGAAAAAACCATTTGAACATGAAAAAGAGTATAACGACACTTTGCAGGCGCTTCATTTTTCACAGGAAGCAAAGAAACGCATAACAGAAAAACTGATAAATACAAAAGAGCAGCTCCCTGCCAGGCAAAAAAAGCAGCGTGCGCACCGCTTTCCAAAGCTGGCTGCAGCTGGCCTTGCCGCGGCCCTGGTCCTGTTTGTCGGCGTCAACACCTATGGTGTCCTGGATGCCGGTGAGGCGCTTCGCGGTGTCTTTGGCCCGACTGCAAACACCGAGATTATCGATAAGCTCGGCCGTCCCATCGGTGCATCCGATACGGACAACGGCGTCACCATCACCGCGGACGCGATCATGAGCGATGGCTATAATTTTGCGATCACCTACTCGATTGCCCGAGACGATGGAGAGTCCTTTGACATTGATCCTCTGGAGAGATCCGATGGCAGGCTGGACGCCTTTTTCGACCAGGCCAGCACGAACCTAGGCCTGTTTAGCGATGCACATGGCGGATCCTATTTTTATGATGTTAATCCGAATGACCATACCATTCAATACGTTGAAAAATTGTCCTATAACGACCTTATTAAGCCGGGCAGAACCGTTAAAGTTCAGTTCAGTAATCTCACTGCTTCCGAAAATACGGCGGACGGCAGCAGCGGTTACCGCCTGATCGCTGAGGGCACCTGGAACCTGAAGTTTGAGCTGAACTTTGAAACCCTCTCGGCAACCCCGCAGGCCGGTCAGACGCTGACATTAAACGGCATGACCGGAACCATTGATTCAGTCATGGTATCCCCGCTCGGCTACCGCTTTGAGTATACACTCAATGACCCGTCATCCTTTGAAGCTGCCCCGGACGGGCAGTCTCCGGATCAGCATGAACAGGAATGGGCCAGATTTAATACCTCCCCCTCCATTCATCTGGCTGACGGCTCTGTGCTCGACCTGTCTGATGGTGGCGGCAGTATGCACACCCGGGACGGTAAGACGGTCTGTGTCCGCAGCGGTGTATTCGACGAAATTCTTCCGCTTGAAAGCATCACATCCATTGATATCGGCGGTGTGGAAATTCCGGTTCATCCATAAACGAACACCCATATTCTCCATAAAAAGCGGACCGGCCGGAAGGGTAATCCTTCCGGCCGGTCTTATATTCCAGACACAAGCGCTGTCACTCAGCTTCTGCCAAACAGCTCGACTGCTTTCTGGGCAAACTGTTTGCCATATAAAGAAAAAGCTTTTTCATAGCTTTCGAGCGCACTGCCAACCGCTACTGGCCCGAAGTGAACACTTTTGGGCGCATAGACAAGCATATTTTTAACCAGCATATGCTGCAACATCGTTAAAACCGCCATCTCAGCGCCGCCGGAAACACTCTGCTCTGTGGCAAAGGCGCCGCCCAGCTTTCCATCCAGCTTGATACGGATACTGGTATCAAACCACTGCTTCATTTTCCACTGCATATTTCCAAAATAGACAGGCGAACCAAACACCACCGCATCGCTTTCCTGCAAAAAGCGGATGTCATAGGTCGACCTGTCGGTCATATCCATCCGTCGGATTTCAATTTCTGGGCTTACTGTTACCATTCCCTGTTCGATATACTGGGCAACAGTCGCTGTTTTTTCGGTTTCACTGACATATAAAATCGTGATCTTTACTTTTTTCTCAATCACATCTTCCTGGCTGTCTTGCTTCAGACAGCGGATCAGCCGTTCTGTCGCAATGGCTGCCAGCACGCTGACATCCTCAGGATGTGTCCAGTCCTCAATGGTGGATTCAAACAAAATGGTACAGGCTGCAGGGAATTCCTCATCGGCATCATAAAAAACATATTTGAGCGAGATTGCTGGCAGAACAGGTATAATATAGGCCGCGTCACCCTTGCTTTCCGGCTTTCCACCTAACTTCTCACAGGCCTGACGAAAGGCGTCCAGCTTACCGGAGAAGGCTGCCTCTACCGGACGGGCTGCCTGCTTCTGGCAGCTTTGCTCTAAAAGAGATGCCTCCTTCAGCTCTCGGATCGTACACCATTTCCCGCTATGCTGGGCCTCCGCTTTGCTAAAGCACAGATGATGCATGATCAGCAGCTTTTCCTTCACGTTAACGTCAAAGCCCTCTGGCGTAGTAATCTCACCACTCTGCCGGTCGATACGAACCCTCTCGTTAAACCAGGGCACTTCAATGTCCCTACCAGTGATCGTGAGGCCCAGCCGTCCGGCTGTTTCCTCCTGGTCAATTTTCAGAAATTCCTTTCTGTAGTGCTCAAAAACCTCTGGATAATTTTGCTCTTTCATCTTTTCCCCTTAATATATTATATTTTACATTATCTCACTATCTTGTAACCTTATCAGTTACATGCCAGGGTAAAAAAAGACATTCTAGGACTGTGTCTTTTTCAAAATCTCACCCGCAATCGCCGCGAGGGTATACCCGCTCAAGGTCTTCTCCAGGGCAGTTTGCGCCTCCTCCAGAGGCCCCGACAATGCCGAATGAATATTTTTTCCAATCCAGCATTTCTGTGAAGGATTGGGATGCAGGTCAAAAAGCAGCTTATCCTCACTGGTCTGAACCGCACGGTAAATTTCTAAAAGTGTGATCGTCTCAGGCTTTTTGGTCAGCCCTGTTCCCGCTACTCCGGGCTGTGTCGTTACAAGTCCTGCGCTTTTGAGCTGAGAGATCAGGCGTCTGATCACCACTGGATTTGTTCCGACACTTTTGGCAATCAGCTCAGATGTGCTTGGCCTGTCCTCCTCCTTGTTAAGGGCAATTACCGACAACGCATGTACGGCCATCGGAAAACGTGTATTGATTCTCATTTTGTCACCTGCAATGCTTTTCTTTACTGCCAGGCCTGCGCTCTCACGCTAAATCCGCGGTGGTCAGCGCATTTCCCTTTTCCGCCGTGGTAAGCGGATGATCCTGGCGTCCTGGTACCTGGTTTCCTTTGCTTTTCCAGTAACTATTATGGTTACATCTTAGAGGAAACCGGCTGGGATGTCAAGCTTTTATTTATTCTCTGGAAATCTAACCGCACTGCGCCTCTTGACATTACGCTTTGGAATCGGTATGCTTATAAATTGTGGTGTTTGACATTTTGTGAAACATCTGTCAGGAAAAAAGTTATTAAAAGAGGTTTTAGGAAACAATGGAAAAGAAAAAAGAAAAAGCCCAAAAATATGAAATGGATATGTGCAGCGGTTCTATCCTGAAAAAGATGCTGATTTTTGCCGTCCCTTTAATGTGCTCCGGGGTACTGCAGCTGCTTTTTAACGCCGCGGATATCGTGGTGGTTGGTCAGTTTGCCGGCAGCAATTCGCTGGCCGCGGTAGGCGCGAACACCTCGCTCATCAATCTGCTGACCAATCTTTTTCTGGGAATGTCCATCGGGGCAAACGTACTGGTTGCACGCTATTATGGCGCCGGACAGCAGAGCCAGCTGTCCAAAACAGTTCATACTGCCATTGTGCTCAGCATTGGAAGCGGCGTGATCCTGACCTTTCTTGGGATATTCGGCGCAAAGCAGATTCTGATCTGGATGCAGACCCCGGCAGAGGTTCTGGATCTGGCCGTGCTCTATCTGCGCATTTACTTTATCGGCATGACAGGCACCATGCTCTACAATTTCGGCGCGGCCATTCTGCGGGCTGTCGGGGATACCAAACGGCCGCTATATTACCTGATGGGCGCCGGGGTCGTCAATGTTGTCCTGAATCTTATCTTTGTCATTGGGCTCAAAATGGACGTTGCGGGTGTAGCCGTGGCGACAGCCATTGCTGAGTGTATCGCGGCGACACTGGTGATCCGCTGCCTCATGCATGAGCAGAGCGGTATCCGCCTGATACCCAAAAAGCTGCGCATCGACCGAAGCAGCTTCATCAAGATTTTACAGATCGGCCTGCCGGCCGGATTTCAGGGGGTCATCTTTTCCCTCTCCAACGTGGTTATCCAATCCTCCATCAACCTGTTCGGGCCTGTGGTGGTCGCGGGCAATTCGGCATCGGCCAATATTGAGGGCTTTATCTACATTGCCATGAACGCTCTGCACCAGGCAACTATCTCCTTCACCAGTCAAAATCTGGGGGCCGGCCAGTACAAGCGCCTTGACCGCATTGTGGTCACCGGCGAGGCGTGTGTGCTGGTGGTCGGGCTTGTTCTCGGAAATCTGGCCGTATTCTTTGGCAACAGCCTGCTTCGCATCTACTCCTCCAACCCTGAGGTTATTCAGGCCGGTATGCAGCGCCTTCTGGTCATCGGCACTGCCTATGCCATCTGCGGGATGATGGATGTCATGGTGGGCGCGCTGAGGGGGATCGGCTACTCAGTCGTCCCCATGATTATCAGCCTTATCGGGGCCTGTGGCCTGCGGCTTTTATGGATCGCTACGGTCTTTCAGATACCGCAGTTTCATTCGCCCTCGGTCATTTACTACTCCTACCCCATCACCTGGGTCATCACCCTTGCCGCGCTGATTGGCTGTTACGCCTATCTGAGGCGGAAGATGAATCAAAAGCTTGCCTATACTGCTCATCAGACGGCAAAGGAGCCTGCGTTTTAAGTGATAAAACGCAGGCTCTGAATTTTTATGCTCTTATCCTTTTTTCTTTTCTTTCTTTACACGTTCATGCTTATCCTTGTAAAATAACAGCACCGCAAGGGCAAAGACAGAGGCGATGGCCGTGGTCATATAAACCTGCTTAAAACCAGTTTCCATGGTTTTCTGATAGATGGTCTGAATCTCAGGCCCCATGGCCTTTACCTCATCCAGATAGTTCTGGAAGCCCTGGTTTATTGCATTTGGAAGTGCGTTTTTCAATTCTGTCATCTGCGATACCATCGTACCGGCTCCCTGGGCTGCCTGAGCCGGAACATCCGGCGAGGCTGTCAGCCTGGAAAGACCGTCAATACCGCTCTGCACACCTGCTTCAGCTTTTTCGATGACCATGGGCTTCATGGTGTCTGCCAGATAGGCTGTCATATTATCCACAGCCTGATCAATATTCGTGACATCGGCGTCAGAAAGCTCTTTAGTCAGATTTGCGGGCAGCTTCATCTCACCGGTACCGCCGTGGGCATTGAGTGAGATTTTTTCCATGGCCTGAAAATCTGGAAATTGAACCGATGAAAGATAGGTTTTCCCAAAATCAGAATCCTTCAGCGCTGTGGTTTCATCGTCTAACTGCTCAACATAGGGCAGCGGCGGCAGCACCAGTTCCTTTGGCAGCTGTGCGTTGATGTTTGACTCTGCGGTTATACCCGCATGGGCGATGAAGCCGACCATGACTGCCGGGGCGATGGCGGTGCCCACCGAACGGATCAGGGACAGGGTGGCCAGCGCCGAGTTGGAATCGGCTTTTTTTGTATTGTCAAGCATCATGTAGTTGAGCGGTGTTCCCATGGTAAAGCCCATGCCCAGGCCAATGAGAATCAGACAGACAGCGACCGTGAGCAGGTTTGGATAGCTGGTGGTGATAAGCACCAGGAACAACGAGCCGATGATGGAGAGTAAAAATCCCGCGCCCATAATCAGCTTTGGTCCGTATCGGTCAATGAGACGTCCGGAAACCGGCGCGCCGACTCCTGCGAAAATCCCAAGGATCATGACAAAATATCCGCCGCTCCCCTGCTGCATGCGCAGCGCGTTTTCAGCAAACTGCGGTACAAAGACCATCCCCATCATAATAACACCCGTGATAAAGGAAATGATCAGCGTGATGACAATGGGGGCTTCCCTGAAATAGTCGAGGTTCAAAATCGGGTCAGCCGCCTTCTTTTCAGCAAAAATGAAAAAGGGCAGCAGCACAATAAAGATAATCAGGAATGGATAGACATTCGTGCTGGTAAAGGATTTGATAAAGTCAAAGAAATCAATATTGCGCAGCCCGTACAGCAGGGACAGGATCATCAACACCAAAAACAAAGTGCCCCACTTGTCAATCGGTTTTACATCGTCAATCTTGGTATTAGGCAGAAAAATAAAACCACAGATAATGATAAAAAGTGAGATGGGAATATTGATAAAAAAGATAAAGCCCCAGTTCTGAAGGCCAAAGGCGCCTAAAATAGCGCTGCCGAGCGAACCGCCGACAACCGTGGCGATGCCGTAGACCCCGCCGACCATGCCCAGAGCCATGCCGCGCTTATTCTCGGGAAAGGTCGTCCCAAACTCAGCTGAAGCGATTGGCATAATGCCGCCGCCGCCGATGGCCTGAATGGCCCTCGCCATTAAAAAGAATCCAAAATGGCCGATATACTGTGACAGCCCTGCCAGCAGGGAGCCTGTTCCGAATAAAATAATACAGATGAGATAGATGGTTTTACGGCCCAGCCGGTCCGCCAGTTTACCCATAATGGGGATACTGGAGGCATAAGCCAGCGTATAAATGGTGATCATCCAAATGCCCGTCTGATCGCCAACGCCCAGACCGTTCTGAATAACCGTCCGCGCCGGGGTCACCACGCTGGTATCAATGGCGCCCATAAAAATACCGCACAGATAAATGACCATGATCAGCCCAAAATGCAAAGGCTTTGGATTGGTTGCTGTTTTAGCTTGCATTGTCTGCTCCTTTCATTGCAAAATACAACTTTCATTAAACTAGAGAAAGTTATACCCAAAACAGCCGCCTTCAAAGCAATAAAAAGGAGATACGTCGAAACAACGTATCCCACTCATGCTTTAGTTTATTTTGTATTGTCGATGGCATATTTTACACCACTCCAATATACGCGGTCACGCACCACTGCCTTTTCCGGAAGCTCGACATCCTTAAAGGCCCACTTTTTCCACTCCTCAAAGCCGGTACGGTCAATGATATAGCCGATGTGCTCCTTTCCGCCCGGCGCGTCCAGGTCAATGTATTCCTTCACATAGTCATAGGTATTGAGAATAATTTTGATAATGCTTTCCTCATCAGCCCAGATAATGAAATCCTCACCCAGACGGGGATTTTTCTTGCCGGTACGGCCCATAATGGTCAGGCGGTAATACTTCTTTTCACTTCTGCGCCACGCGCCTACCGGGCAGGCCAGCACACATTCACCACAGCCGATACATTTGCTCTCGTCACGGACGATCTTATAGTTTTCCATGCGCAGAGCGCCCGTGGATTTTTTGGTGCATGCCTTGACACAGGCATTACAGGATACACATTTGTCCTTGTTGTACTGCGGCTCAGTCATGCCTATAATCCCAAAGTCATGCATACGGACCTTCATGCAGTCATTTGGACAGCCGGTCAGGGCAACCTTAAAATGCAGATCATTTGGGAAAATGGCTTTTTCGATCTTTTTGGCAAAATTTGTCGTATTGTAACAGGCGTATGGGCACACATTATTCCCAATACAGGCCGATACGTTGCGGGTGCCAGAAGCGGGATAGCCCGTTCCCGGGTCGGTCTGGTTGATATCCAGCTTTTCAATAATAGGCTGGAGCAGAGTGTTGACCTGATCCATGTTTTTCAGGTCGATACCTGGAATTTCAAAGCCCTGACGCGTGGTCAGATGGACAGTGCCATTACCGTAGGTTTGTGCAATCTCCTGAATCTGCGATAGAAGCTCGGCGTTCAGGTAGCCGCCGGGCACACGCACGCGTGATGCGGTTTCACCGCGGTGCTTTGATACACGAAAAGCGTTCTTTTTAAGTTTTTTTGTATTAATATCCATGAAAGCCTCCTAATCCACCAGATTTTTGCCAAAGCTGTAATTAAAAACCGGACCATCCAGACAAACATAGGTGGCGTCAATCTTACAGTGTCCGCATTTTCCCAAACCGCAGCACATTTTGCGCTCCTGGGATATCCAGATCTTATCCTCAGGTACCTCCCGCTTCAGGAATTCCGCCACCGTAAATTTCATCATGATTGGCGGCCCTACGGCGATAACCGCCAGATTATCCTTATCGCCAAGAACAAGGCCCGGGATGTATTCCGTGACAAGGCCCACATTACATACATAATCGTCGCTGTCACAGTCGACGGTCAGCACAACATTAATGGTCTTTTTCCAGCGTTCAATATCATCCTTAAAGAGCACATCCGACGGCGTCTTAAAGCCCGCGATCAGCGTGACCGAAGCCGCTTTGTCTGGGTGTGCGGCAAAATAATCAACCACACCACGCACCGGTGAAAGACCTGTACCGCCTGCGATCACGATAATGTCCTTGCCGCGGTATTCATCAAGGTCAAAGCCGTTGCCATAGGGGCCTCTTAAAAAAAGCTTTGCGCCCACATAATTTTTGAAAATCTCGCCCGTGACCTTCCCAACCTTGCGGATGGTCAGATCCACTGTGTCTTCCCCAATACCGCTGACTGAAATAGGCGCTTCGCCAAATTTGGGCAGGGATACTTCAAAAAACTGTCCGGGCTTTACCTCGCCAGTATAGCGCATCCGAAAGGTATACTCGATTTCGGTGTGTTTAATCACTTCTACAATTTCCGATAAAAACGGGACATACTCATTCTTCATTTTGGGCCTCCTTTTCTTTTACAGCATCGTTCAGCCTGTTAATACAGTTTGAAAAAGAAATATATTCCGGGCAGATATCATCACAGCGTCCGCAGCCAACACACATATGCTCGCCAAACCGTTTTTTATAATCGTTCACCTTATGCATGACCTTAAAGCGCATCCGTTCTGCCTTGCTGTTTCTGAAGCAGTGCCCGCCGGCCATCTCGGTATAGCCATCGACATGGCAGGAAGCCCAGACGCGGCGGCGTTCACCGACCCACCCGTTTTCCTGGTAGAAAATATCCTGCATGGTAAAGCAGGTACAGGTTGGGCAGACAAAATTACAGCGGCCGCACGCAATACAGCGGCTGTTGTATTCTTCCCACATCGGCAGGCCCAGCACCTGCTTCAAATCAATGTCTTCCGAGATTTTAACATGCACAGGATTTTCCATGGCAAACTCCGGCGCAACTGAAACCGCCTTGGATTTATTCTCCAGCCTTTCGTTCAGCTCTTCCCAGCCGCTGTCAACCAATACAAAGTCTTCGTCCGCCTTGACATAAGCGTCATAGGTGTCGCAGGTGTTGGTGCCCATATCCACACAGAAGCAGTTTTCAAAGCTCTGCGGACAGCCCATCAGCACAAATTTTGTCTTTTCACGCAGCCTCGCGTAATAAATATCCTCAAAGCCGTTTTTTAAATAGATTTCGTCAAACCGGCGCACTGCGTGCAGATCACAGCTTCTCAGAAAAATAATATTTCCCTTTGGCTCCTCACTGGCTGTTTTAACCTCATCCTCTGTAAAGTAAAACAATACCTCAGACTGGGGGAACAACACTTCCTTAAATGAAAAATCGCTCTTTTGGTCAAATTCTATGTCCCCAACACTGCCAACCTCACCGTACTCCACACGGTCTGTGTCCGAAAACGCTCCGGCCCCCCGATACAGGCGCGGCGCAAAAATCCGGTAATGCTGAGACAGGTCTTTTAAAACCGCATCAAAATCCTCTGTTTTTATCTGGTAACCCATATTAGCCTCCTTTGGATCAACTCGTTCTTTACGTTAATTTTATAACGAAATCGAAAAAGACACCGTGACGATGATCACGATGTCTTAAATTTATACCCCTATTTTCGATTTCCATCCGCATCAAAGGTATTTTCCAGCGCTTTTTCCACAGAAAAAAACGATAAAATCAACAGCACATCCTGAGAAATCTGGATATAGAGCGACACCTCTGCATACTGTTCTCTGAACAGCAGCAGGGCAAGCCCCAGTACCATCAGCATGACCAGTCCCATAATCAGCCAGATTTTCCCGGCAACTGTATGCGCAAATTTCCAGGTATCTTCGTTCTTCATAGCGCGGGACGTGCGGTAACCATACAGGCCCTTGATATCCTTAGGCGGATGCCATAAAAAGAGGCCGCCGAAAACTGTACAAAGGACCGGTATTAAAAAGGTAAATGGTGTTAGGTTCATTGGTTTGTCCTGCCATTACTATTTAATGAAAAAATTATCAATTTTCATATTTTGATCAAAGCCAATGGTAAATTGTGCGGTGCCACCTGTGTATTCTGCAATGGCTACCACTAAAGCGTTTTTGTTATTTGGCGCTATTTCTGTCTGTTTGACTCTGCTGAACTCACCAAGCTTTGGCATGGTTTGCTCCCAGGCTTCCTTTAAAACATCAGCAGTCAGCTTATCCTTAACATTATCGGCTGCGTCCGCTGCTATGGCGTCAAAATCCTGATTGTTCCATTCCTCAATAACCCTTTCCGCCTCCTGTTTCAGGGTATCCTCATTAAAAGCAGGGTCAAGCTCCTGATTGGAGGCTGATCCTCCCGAACAAGCCGACAATACCGTCAAAAGCATTAAAGTAACCAACCCAATAGCCATCATTTTCTTTTTCATCATAAGTTCTCCTCTCCATATATAAATGCCGGACGTATTTTTATCGTCCAGATCATTAGCCCTGCGGTCGCCAAGAGCAGCACAGCTTCTATCCAGATACTGGATAAACCAAAGGCGCCTGGCAGAATAACAATGGCAGCATCTACAATGGTATGAATGATTAAAGCGTACACCAGATAACGCCATTTTTTCGACCGCACACAATAAAAGACCAGCATCGAAAGGCCGACCTGCAATGCCATGGCAAGGACACGCTCAAAGATTGCTGTAAAAACAGATGCATAGCTCAGTTGTGCAGCAATGACTGGCGCCAAAAAAGACTGCCCGTCCTGCAAAACAATCAAATTTGCGATATTATTCACACCGATAAGCAACATAGCCTCTATGCCGCCATGCCCCAGCCCATAAGCAATGCCGTCTGCATAACGTCGATTCTTTTTAAGCAAAAACCGAACAGCAATATAGCGTCCCAGTTCCTCTGCAATGGCGGCTGTCCCGCCCAGAAACAGGCCATATAGCCATGGATTTTGACTCATCGCTAAAAACCAGGCGGTCTGGGGCAGCGCCAGTTGTATGATGGGCAGGCGGATCACAAACTGAAATACAAAGAAAACCAACATACCAATAATGAAAGGCCTGATAACATGCTTCTTCCTGACACTTAAGTAAATAAGTCCACCAATCGGGATGGCAAAGCACAAAAAAATCAACACGACCATGCTAGCGATAATTCCTGTATCAACCATCATCCTTTACCTCCATTTGAACTGGAATGAACAGGCTGACCTTAAACGCATGATCGCCTGTTTCGATACGCAGATGTCCATTATACTTTTCAAGGGCGCGTTTTACATTTTCAAGTCCATAGCCCTGATGACGCTCTTTGCTTGATCTCAGCCGCCCTTCGTTTAAAGCCAAATTATTTTCCATACTGTTCTCAATGGAAATCACAATGAATTCCCGCACATTATCGGCCCTCAGCTTTGTCCAAGGCTCCTTGGATTCACCGGCGGCCTCAATGGCATTATCCAAAAGATTGGCAAAAATGGTTGTAATATCCATCTCCTTCATAAATGACAGATCAATCTGGTTTAAGGCACAATCTAAGGGAATCCCTAATAATTTGCCACGCTCGGCTTTATCATTGATAACAATATTCAGAACTCGGTTGTCTGTATAATAGTCCTGGCTAAAACTGTTTAAGAGCTGTCTTAAATCATCACCGTATTGTCTGCCTTTTTCTTTTTCACCGGTCTGGTACAGCCGTTCCATGGCCTGCAGATGGTTTTTGATGTCATGAACCGTTTTTCTGGAATCCTCCAGCTTGCTCTCCATTTTCTGGTAGTAGCGGTATTGAAGGTCTGACGCCTGGTCGTACAGGGCCAGCTGCTTTTTCATCTCATTATTTTGGACCACCTTATTAAAAAGATAGAATAAATACAAGTTCAGAAAAGGGATCAAAAGAATATCGCAAAACACACAAAACTTTATAAAAGGCGGCAATAAATAGGTCGATATAAAAATCATCAGGACAATATTAAACACACTAAATACTGGCAATATGATAAAGCTAAACACTCGTACACTGCCATTCAGTATAATTTTTTCTTTATGGAACCGCCATATAACTATACGATAGCAGCTAAAAATAATCACCTGATTAAAAATAATACCCAGTCCATTCTGCCATGGATTAAAAGGAATAATGGCGATAAAGTAACTTATAAGCATTGGGACAAAGGCGTCAAGTAAAAATTCAAATAACCCCAGAAAACAGCTGAAAGCAAATATATAAAATAATTTTACTTTTTTATGTTCTCCGTACAAAACAATGAACAAGGGGGCGCTGAATATAAGCATTGCAAATATTTTAACAAAGGGAAAAACGTAACAGCTGGCCACCACCAAAATAATTTCGTATAAAACACCAACAAGCATGCTGCCCATACGACTCAATTTAAACACTCCAAAAAGCTGTTTCATAAAGTCAAAGGTTATGTAAACCGTAAAAAGATTAAATATGATTGCAAATCCAATATAAATCTGCATGTATTGTCCAGTCATTTTCTGCCACTCCCCCTACCCGATCAAATGCTCCAGATAAACATTCAGCTGCTCTCTGAACATCGCGGATTTCTTTTGTGACAACGGCACCACATCACTGTTTGTCATCTGGATATCGTAGCCCTTGATGGCCTTGACGTGGAAAAGGTTCACACAAAAGCTTTTGTGGGGCTGGCTGAAATCGTAAGGCTTCATCTGTTCCGCAACCTCGCCCATTTTCCGGCGCAGATAGAAGGTACCGTGCTGGGTACACATACGGATTCTGCGGTCAAGATACTCAAAATAAAAAATCTCCTTTACATCAAAGCGCAGAATTCCTTCTTCGGTCATAAATTCAAGAAACAGCGGCTGCTCTGTTTCCTGCTTATATTCCTCCACCTCCCGAAGAACTGCCTCAATATCCTTTTTATTGACGGGCTTCTCAAGATAACCGAAGGCATGAACCCCTAAGGCGTACTTCTGATAGTCGGGCAGGTGGGTTACATAGACAATGTAGACCTGCTTATCCCATCTGCGGATTCTCCGGCCTGTTTCAATTCCATTCATCCCCTTCATGTCAATATCGAGGAGCACCAGGTCGTAATGGCCGCGCTTTTGAAGAAAGGCCTCGCCGCATTCAAAGCAGTCGAGGGCTTCCACACTGGGATGGCCCTTTAAAAACTCACAGAGTGTTTCCCGCATTTCCTTTTCATCGTCACAAATCGCCACCCTCAGCATGATGCATTCTTCTCCCTTCGATGTAATTTTATTATACGTTCTTTCCTGCGCAAAAGCAATAATTTCCGCACAACAGACGGATTTTCAGTCTGAAAGACAGCAAAGGCAGGCCAGGGCCTGCCTTTATTGTTTAAAATAATCCGATAAAGCATCCATATTTACCACGGTGATCCGGCTCTTATCCTGCCGGATAAGCCTTTGTGTCTTTAAAAGCTTTAAAGCCCTTGAGATCGTTTCCCTCGGTGATCCCATCAGATCGGCCAGATAGGTGATACTGATATTCATGTCAATGGTGCGGCCATACGGGGTATCGACGCCGTAATCATTGGCCAGTTTCCACAGCTTGGCGGCCACACGCCTTTCCATTTTCAACACACCGGTCGTGTTTTTAAGCTGACGGTACAGACGCCGAATCTTTCGGTTCGCCGCATCCAGTACAATCTCGGTCAGCGCAAAATCCATTTTCATCCATTCTTTGAGCCTGTCCTTCTCAACACAGAGCACCTCCAAATTTTCAAAGGCCTCACAGCTTACCGAGGAGGTGGTCTCAGGATGGATATCCTCATTGATCAGCTCGCCGGGTCCCAGTATGAAAGCGACCTTTTTCTGCCCGCTCTCTCCAATTTTATAAAGGGACGCCTTCCCGGACAAAATTACAAACACAAAGGGCGTTGCCTCACGGTCTCTGAAAAGATGCTCGCCCTTGCGGTAGCAGCGCAGATTTTCAGACGCGGTCAGGTGCTTCAGCGTATTTTCGCATACCCCCTCAAAAATTCCAGCGATCCTTTCATCCATCAATCTTCTCCCTTCAGCGGTTTTAAAATCACACGGTAGGCCTGCTTTAATTCCTCATATTTGAGGCGGCAGTTGGCCGGGCTGGTGGATGGCAGTAAAATAGACGGCACGCCAGTGACAGGGTAACTGTATTTTTTATAGAGCGCCGTGGCCTTTGCCCCAGTGGTATAAACCGCCTTGATCTTTCCCCTGCCCAAAACCTCTGTAAAATCATTGGGAACAGGGTTTTTGATACTGCTGTCGCTGGCTCCGTCAATATTACAGGAGGCCAGGACATCCCAGAGCGCAATCTTATTTCTTTTCAGAAATTTTTTCTTTTCTTCGTTGGTCTCTGGCCTGGGCTGCTTTAGAATGTCGGACAATACACGCCAGAACCGGTTTTGGGGATGTCCGTAATAAAAGCCAAACTCCCGAGATTTAGGCGATGGTATTGTGCCTAAAATCAATATCCGCGCGTCTGGCGGACAAAAGGGTTCAATGGTATGGGTTACTCGATTATTCATTCAGGCTCACCTTGTTTCTTTAGCATACTGCTATTATACCAAACTTTTATTCCATCGGGTAAAAAAAAGAGCTGTATAAAACAACTCTTTTTCATATCTGTCAAACCTCATGGCAGCGCTGCTTTGGCCCGCAGTCCGCCTTCTGTATTTCTGCTTCATTTTTTTCCAGATGGATATATTTATTTTCTTTAAGGGTTTCCAGAAAACGGATCAGCCGCTCGTAAAGGGGTTCGGCTTTTGCGCCAAAACGCTCCTTCATCAGGCAGGCCAGCGCCATCACATCTCTTTTGCCGTCCATCTGCTCCCAGACATAGCTGCCATAGGCATCCAGACGAATGTAGCTGATTTCCGGCATCCCGAAGAACCGCTGGGCTATCCGGTTGATCCATCCGGTGTTTGGCACTCGGATAGTAACCTGTCCCTGTTTGTTTTTTGTGTAGATATACACAGTATTGCGTACTGGAATGTAATCCAGATAGTTATCTTTTTTATGTGTGTGTCTTTGCTTGATTTTTAAAACCTCCCATTCATTTTTATTGCGGGGCCTTTTTATCCTTGTTCCAGATCGAGAACTTAAAGATGGATAAAATTAAAAGGATGAAAAAGACAATGGACCCGATGCTTCCCAGAGAAAACCGTTCGGAAATGTTCAGAACATCACCAAAATAGCCGGAGCCAAAAGGAATCACGGCAAACACAGCCAGCAAAATGCCCACAAGCCCTTCCCCCGCGATCATGCCTGAGGTATAAAGCAGGCCTTTATTTAAAAATTCCTTGCGTGTGTCTTCGGTCACCTTTTTCTTCTTTTCAAAGAAAAGGCGCACCAGTCCCCCAACCATAATGGCCGCGTTTAAATGGACTGGCAGGTACAGTCCAACCGCAAAGGGCAGTACCGGCACACCGAGGATTTCAACCACCACCGCAATCCCAGCGCCGATAAAGACAAGGGTCCAGGGGAGATTCCCATCCATAACGCCTTCCACCACTAATTTCATCAAGACAGCCTGTGGTGCGGGAAGCTCGGTGGAGCCATAGCCCCAGGCCGAGTTGAGCAGGTAAAGAATGCCGCCGATGGCCAGCGCGGAAATGATTACGCCCAGCAGCTCGCCGATCTGCTGTTTTTGAGGCGTTGATCCGACAATATAGCCTGTTTTTAAATCCTGTGAAGTATCGCCGGAGATGGCTGCGATAATAGCAATGATTGATCCCACGGCGATGGCGCCAGTCATACCCGCCTGCCCGGTCATACCAATGGCCTTAAAGATAACCGTCGCGATAAGCAGAGTGGCAATGGTCATTCCGGAAACAGGATTATTGCTGCTTCCCACCAGGCCAACAATCCGCGAGGCAACCGTCGCAAAGAAAAAGCCAAACACTGTAATGATCAGCGCGCCAAAAATATCAACCGGGATAGCCGGCACCAGCCAGATTACCAGAATAATCACCAAAACCATGGCTGCGACCAGCTTCATATTTAAATCCCGGTCTGTACGGATCTGTACTTCCGGTCCGCTGTTACCCGAGTAGCTTTTCATCGCCTGCTTAAACGTACTGACAATGAGGGGCAATGATTTCACAAGGCTGATGATTCCGCCGGCTGCCACCGCACCCGCGCCGATATAACGGACATAATTACTCCAGATACCAAAGGAATCCAGCGTTGAAATCGGCACTGTCCCCGGGAAAATAACCGCGTCACCAGCAAACATGCTGATAAGGGGCATGATGACCAGCCAGCTTAAAACACCGCCAGAAAACATGTAAGACGCGATCTTCGGGCCGCAGATATAACCGACGCCCAGAAGTGCGGGCAGCACATCACAGCCAAAGGCCGCGCCTTTGTAGCCCTTAATCTCCCATGAGATTTCGGAGGGAAACAGCTTGAGGCCATCGGTGATAAATTTATAAACGCCGGCGATGCCAAGCCCCGCAAACACAATGGACGCCTTAGAGCCACCCTCCTCGCCAGCCAGTAAAACCTCGGCGCAGGCTGTACCCTCCGGATATGGCAGAACGCCATGCTCCTTGACGATCAAGGCGCGCCGTAACGGAATCATGAACAGTATTCCAAGGAAACCGCCGCAGATGGCAATGAGAGCGATCTCAACCAGCGAGGGGCTGGCGGTTCCCCATTCCTGGCTCCACATAAACAGCGCCGGCAGCGTAAAGATAGCGCCCGAGGCTACTGATTCACCCGCCGAGCCAATGGTCTGCACAATATTATTTTCCAGGATAGAGTCTTTCTTCAGAATAAGGCGGATAACCCCCATGGAGATAACCGCCGCAGGAATAGACGCCGAGATGGTCAAACCCACGCGCAGGCCAAGATAGGCGTTGGCAGCACCGAAAACCACAGCCAGAATCAACCCCAGGATAATGGAGGTGGCTGTAAACTCCGGCATCACCCGGTCCGCTGGGATAAAGGGCTTAAATGCTGATTGGTCCTTCATTACAGACCTCTTTTCGATACACCAAGAGCGGCCAGCGCACCCGCAATAATCTGAAGATTGACCATCATATCCTCAACGCTCCAGTATTCATCCACCTGATGGCACATGTCCGGCTCACCCGGAAATAACACGCCAAAAGCTACAGCGTTGTCAAAGGCCCGGGCATAGGTACCGCCGCCAATGGCGATGGGCTCTGTCCGGTCACCGGTTATATCGCGGTACACGCCAAGCAGTGTCTGTACCAGGGGGCTGTCTTTTTTCACATAGAGCGGCGGAACCATCTGCATTATGTCCGCCTCGTAACCGATCGGGTCAACCGACTGGCGGATTCGGTCTATAATATCGTCCACATCTGCGGTTACCGGATAACGGATATCACATTCCAGCCTTGAGCCCTGTTCATCAACTCTGCCAATGGCTGGATTAATGGTCAGCTCACCGGAAACTGTATCGGAAATGGCAATATTGAAGCCCTCCAGATTTGCCTTGTCCAGCAGCTCTAAAAAGGGATGCTGGATACCGGCTTCTTTAAGCTCGCGCCCCAGCTTCAGCAGGGCATTGTCGCCATTTTGTGGTTCCATGGCATGGGCCGGCCTGCCCTTTGCTGTATACCTTTTTCCTTCCACCTCGGCCTCGGCAAAATCGGGCACAATATTGATCTGTTTTCCGGCTTTCAGGGTCATATCCTCCCCGGTAACATCTGTTTTGTTATGGATCTGAACCTTCAGGATACCCTTTTCCGCAAAGATAACCGGATAGGACGCATCGGGTGAAAAAGCATAGTCTGGTATGATCTCGGTTTCCTTATAACGGTCCATACAGCGCCAGGTTCCACTCTCCTCATCACCGCCGATGATGAGCCGGATGCGCTTATTTACAGGCACACCGCTGTCCTTTAACGCCTTCATGGCATACAGGGCCATGATCGCCGGACCTTTGTCATCGTTGGTCCCTCTGCCATAGATTTTTCCATCAATAATGGTTGCGTCAAAGGGATCAACACGCCAGCCGTCACCGACAGGCACCGTATCGATGTGCACAAGCACGCCGATCATTTCCTCGCCCTTTCCCATATCAATAATACCGCAGCAGCCATCCAGATTCTGGGTTTCAAAGCCAAAACGCTTTCCGATGGCCAGCATATAATCAATGGCAGCGTTAATATTTTTGCCCAGCGGCGTCATCTCGTCTATGGGACCGGCATCCCCGTTGGTGCTCGCAATGCGCAGCAAACCCTTCAGGTCACGCAGCATTTGTTCTTGATCAACCTTAAAATTCATTGTCAATACTCCTTCCCATGTATCGTTTATAAAATATTTTTAAAAAAGCTTTAAAATAAATAAAACACCATTTTGTTATACCCAAAACGGTGTTTAAAAAACATAGAGATGACCAAAACGCCATAATCCCATTATATATTTTCTTTAATTGCTGCTATTCTGCCAGCGCACTGCTCAATGGCCCGTGTGTCAATTGACGCCATCGGATGTCCGCTGCCCTGAGACTGGCGCGCCACTGTTGCCGCGATCATCCGGTCTGACCCGGTTAACCGCGCGAGATCCATTTCGCCGCCGAAGTTAAAGCAGCCCAGCGTCCGCTTCCTCAGCTTTTCGGAAATATTATCCTTATAATACTTTTCCTTATTCTCTGGAAAGGCACAGTTAATAAAATAAATCACCTTTTTCTGTTCCAGAATCCCCTCAAACTTTTTAAGGGCCTTGCGCACCGGGCGCGTGTACATTCCCATACGGATCGCGCCGCCGATAACAATAAGATCATAGGCCTCAAAATCTGGTGTCTTTTTCTTAAGGTCAGCCAGTTCTGCCTCTCCCACCTGTTTTAGTAACAGCTGGGCACATTTCTCAGACGTTCCGTTTTTGCTGTGATACGCGATCAATATTTTCAATTCAAGCTCCTCCATCCATATTTCAAAGCACCTCTGCCTCTCTGACCCGGATCATTATAACATATGTTTGATCCAAAAATGTGTTCTGCCTGTAAAATTTGTTTTCTTCCGGCGTAAAAAAGATGCGGCGTAACGCCGCACCTCTCTGTTCTCTGCCTAAATCTTTTCGTTCTTCAGCGTCCCAAACTTTACAGCCGCTGTCGTTTTTCCCAACAACCGGTCATCCAGAAGGCTTAACCCTTTGGTCACCAGCGTTACCAGTCCAATCAAAGCCGGCGCCACAAGCAGCCAGTACCAGGGATAGGGTATCTGGTTTATCACCGGCACACCGTGTGCGCCCAGCATCAGAAGATAGTTTTCATTCAAGGCATGGGACATGATAAACGCGATAACAGCGATGATGGCAAGGCCCACCATCGGCTTCCAGGCTCTACGCACTTCAGGCCTGTAATCCGCCGCGAAGGGCATGGTCAGCGCGATTAAAACCATGAGGCCATGTGACACCATACTCTGTACGGCCATGGTGTGAATGCCGCCGTAATCATAAAAAACCCACAGCGGATAAATCAGAACCATAAGCCCGCCCATTACTGCCAGAACGTCAATATAGGGATATGCTTTTTCCCACTTAAACAATACGATCAGCGGCAGGGCAATACAAACCTGATTGCACCAGTCAAAGCGGACATTTCTGAGGTCAAAGCCAAAATAATAGGTTCTCCAGCTGATTCTGAAGATTTCCAGCGCCAGCATCACGGCTGCCAGAACCCGGATAAGCTTCTGACTGTAGCACCGGTCATGTTTTTTGGTCTGTATGACCATAACTGCCACAATAAAAATCATCAGCAATGATGACAAAATAAGATGCTCTGGTGAAAAAATACGGTTATGCGGCTCAACATTCTGCGGAGCAAAGTAATGTTCGTAAAAATAATCCATGCTGCTTCCTTCTCTATTACATAATGTGCACAGTATAACATACCCCAAAAATAAATTCATTAAAATTTTAATCGGTCTGTATCAGAAAAACCTCCGGTACCTTAGTACCGAAGGTTTTTCTGGTTATGATCTCCTACTCAATCCCATAGGTATGGGCAAGCACATCAGCCATGCTCTTTTTACGGCAGCTCTCACAAAGGGAATTGGTCTCCACACCTGCCCTTTCTCCCGCAAAGCGAAGCTCAGCTTTTGTACTTATAATATTACCACAAGATGTACATTTTGCCAATGCAAAATTTTGTCCCCAAATCCTCCTTGTTTCGCCGTCTTCCGACCACTCGATGGCTCCGGTAGGGCACACCTGGGCACAGCTTGTGCAGCCTATGCAATCAACTGACGGGTTTTCATAGGGCGTCGCAACTTTTTTAGTGACACCGCGGTTAATGGTTGAGATCGCTCCAGTGCCCAGAGCCTCGCAGGCTTTGGTACAAAGCCCGCACAGAATACACTTTTCACCCTCCACGGGCTTCAGCCTTGACGTTTCAAAGGCACCGTACTTATCGCACATCGCCTGTATTTCTGCGCTGGCTGGCGCTCTTGTTTTTAGCAGCATTAAAATAACTGAGCGTTCCTCTTTGATTTTTTCACTGTCCGTATAAACCTCGCAGGGGCGCTCCAGCGGATAAACACAGGAGACGACCACTTTGCTTCTTCCATTTTCCACCACCTCTACAATACAAACCCTGCAGCACCCCTGCTCGGAAAGGCCAGGATGATGACACAGTGTAGGAATATCAAACCCATTACGTTTCGCAACTTCTAACAGGAATTCACCCTTTTCGCAGGTACATTCCTTTCCGTTGATACTAATTTCCATTATGCTTCACCCCTTTTCACTGCGACCACCGCATCAAAATTACAGGCTTCACGACAGCTGCCACACGCGATACATTTAGCCGGATCAATTTGGTGGGGCTTTTTGACCTCGCCGCTCACCGCGCTGGCTGGACATGCCCTGGAACAGCGCATGCAGCCACGGCAGGCTTCCTTATCAATCACAAAGGCTGTCAGCTTCGGACAAACGCCGGCTGGGCAGCGTTTTTCATTGATATGTGCTTCATACTCGTCTCTGAAATATTTGATGGTGGTCAGTACCGGATTCGCCGCACTCTTACCCAGACTGCACAAGGATGCATCCTGCATGGTATGGGCGATTCTTTCCATCAGCTCAATATCGCCCTCCTGGCCCCGTCCCTCACAAATGTCGGTCAGAATGGTCAGCAGATGGCGCAGGCCTTCGCGGCATGGCGTACACTTGCCGCAGGATTCATCGCATAAGAACTCAATGTAATAGCGGGCGACCTCAACCATACAGCTTCGGTCGTCCATGACAATCACACCGCCCGACCCCATCATGGCACCATAGCTGGTGAGGGTATCAAAATCCATGGGCAGGTCTAAAAGCTCCGAGGGAATACACCCTCCTGATGGACCGCCGGTCTGCACAGCCTTAAATGGCCGGTCTCCCGGGATTCCTCCGCCAATGTCATAAATCAAATGCCGCAGGCTGCTCCCCATCGGTATCTCTACCAGTCCCGTACGTTTAACATTGCCGACCAGGGCAAAGACCTTTGTCCCGCTGCTTTTTTCGGTTCCTGATTCTTTGAATTTCACGCCGCCATCCTGGATAATTCTCGGAATGTTGGCCAGGGTTTCAACATTGTTCAAGACAGTTGGTTTATTCCAGAGCCCCCGCTGCACAGAACGGATATATTTTGCCCTGGGCTCACCCACCCGGCCCTCTACCGACGCCATCAGCGCAGTGGACTCGCCGCAGACAAAGGCGCCGCCTCCACGTACTATCTGAATATCGAAAGCTTTGCCGCTTCCCATAACAGAATCGCCCAAAAATCCCTTCTCTCTGGCCTGCTGTAATGCGATTTTGCAGTTTTCCACAGCCAGCCCATATTCGTCACGGATGTACATATAGCCTTCCCCAGCGCCGATGGCGCAGGCGCAGATAATCATTCCCTCAATAACGGAGTGGGGGTCCCCCTCCAGGATTGACCGGTCCATAAAAGCACCCGGGTCGCCTTCATCACCGTTACAGGCCACATATTTTACATCCGAATCATATTTCAATGCCTGCCGCCATTTGGTTCCGGTTGGGAAACCAGCTCCGCCACGACCACGGATTCCTGAGACTTCCACCTCTTTAATGATGCTGTCCGCATCCATAGCCAGCGCTTTTTCCAAAGCTTTGTAGCCGCCTCTGGCGATATAATCATTGATATTCGTCGGGTCGATCTCTCCGATATTATGCAACACCCACTTTTTCTGTGGCGCGTAAAAGGGATTTTCATGCTGTGACCGCACGCGTTTTCCATCATTTCCCTTGTACAGGAGCTTGTCAATGACTTTACCTCCCAGGACGGTATCCTTTATAATACTCTCCGCATCCTCAGGCTTGACTTTATAATAGGAAATATCAGCCGGCTCAATTTTAACGATCGGGCCGTTTTCACAAAAGCCGTTGCAGCCAGTGGATTTGATCAGCGGCGATACCTCTATGTCGGATTTATGCTTCCTGGCAGCTTTTTGCAGAGCTTCTAAAACCAGCAGGCTTCCATTGGCCCGGCACCCGGTACCACAGCAGACTAAAACGGTTTGCTTCATGCTTCTGCGCCCCCTTCCGAAAGCTCCTTATACTGGTTTAAAATTTCCGGCAGCTTTTCGAGCGTTACCTTGCCATAGTACACACCGTCGATCACCATTACCGGTGCCAGCGCACAGGATCCGAGACAGTTCACGGTTTCCAGCGAAAAAAGACCATCCACGGTGGTCTCACCCGGGCCAATATTCAATTCGCGCTTTACGCCGGTAATCAAATTGACCGAGCCCCGAATATGGCACGCGGTTCCGTCACAGAGCTTAATAATATGCCTGCCCTTTGGTTTCAGACTTAACGCCCTGTAAAAGGTCGCCATTGAGTACAAAGCGGATAACGGGCATTCCAGATATTCGGCCAGTGCCTTCATTCCCTCCTCAGGAATATAATTGAAATGATGCTGCATGTCCTGCAGCATTGCCAGAGAATGACGCTGATCTCTGGGATATTCCGATAAGATTTTGTCGATTGATTCTTTTGTTATTTCCTGCATGGGCTCACTCCCCTTCCTCATCCTCCCGCAACAACGGGAAAAATTGCCACAGCACTGTTTTCGTTCAGAGGTGTTCGAAGCCCCTGTAAATGCTCGATATGGCGACCGTTAACCATTAAGATAATCTCATCTCCCGGCGCCTCTCCGTCTGGACTCAGAACGTGATTTCTGAAAGCATCGCCATAAGTTTCAGAGAGGGTATGCAGAAGTGTGTACATATCCTTGCAGACCGGCACATCCGTCTGACGGCAGCCTGTATAATCCCGGATGGTAGCGAAAAATTTTACTTTCATCATATTCTCCTCTTCACGTGATCATGGTTGAAAGGAGACAGGGTTCTGCCCTGTCTCCTTTCTCTGTTATTTAAAGTCCAAGCTCCTGAACTTTTTCCTCGGTGGGCACACCTTCTGTGCTCCAGCCGCGTACTTCATAGTATTCCTTCAGCATGACCTCAAGCTCTGCTACCTTACCCTTTGCCGGGCCTTCCGGCAAGGCTTCACGCAGTAGTCTAGGAGGCAGTGTGTCCTTCTCAACACCTGCTGCGATATTAAACTGCTTTTCAATGTTCCAAATCCGTTCTCCCTTTAACAGGAATTCCTCATCGGTTTCATCTGAACCTACGGCTTCACGGTATTGTGCCGCAATTTCAGGCAGGCCGATACCAAAGGTCGTGAACAGACAGATACCGCTGGAATCCACTGCAGCTGTAAGGTCCTGGAAGGTTTTGAGCAGCGGGGCCTTTCCTTCTGTCAGCAATGGATCTGTCTTCAGCGGGATCCCTAGAACCTCAGGAGAGGTCAGGTAACCGCGGACATGGCAGCCCCCCCGGTTAGAAGTGGCGTATTCAAGAGCCATCCCCTGAACCGCACGTCCATCGTAAGCTGGCATTTCCTGTTTTTTAACCGACATGGACAGTTCCGGCGCGCCGTGCTTTTCTGCCAGACGGTAAGATCCCTGAGCCAGCTCGATACCAAAGCCTTCCATTTTCCCGGTAAGCTCTGTCAGATCAACGATGGCCTGCGCATCGCCAAAGGGCAGCGGACGCCCGATTTCTTCCTCGCTCAGAAGTCCCTTTTCATAGAGCTCCATCGCACAGGCAATGGTGGAACCCAGGGTGATCGGATCCATACCATACTGGTTACACAGGAAATTAGCTTTGCAGATTGCTGCCAGGTCATTGACGCCGCAGTCCGCTCCGTAAGACCAGCCTGCTTCGTATTCAGGGCCTTCTCCCATGGATTTAAACGGCCCGTCCGGTATTCTGGTAACACGGCCGCAGCCAATAGAACAGCCAAAACAGCCTTTGTTTTTGATCAGATAGGAATCGACCAGCGCTTCACCAGAGGTATCGTCCGCTTTCTCATAGACGCCACCGTCACGCCAGTTGCGAAGCGGCAGGCCCCCGACTTCATTGATAAGGTTAACCAAAACCTCTGTCCCGTAGGTGGGCAGGCCCCCGCCGGTAACCGGATGCTCCTTTAGCTTGGCACGGGCGTCAGTTATGGCTTCCATGAAGCCCTCTGGCCTGGCAACCGTTACGCCCCCGCTACCACGGACCACTACAGCCTTCAGCTTTTTACTGCCCATCACTGCACCCATACCGCCGCGTCCTGCCGCACGGTGCTTATCATTCATGATGGCAGAATACAGACAGCCCTGCTCACCAGTCGGGCCGATACAAGCTACCCGTGCGCCTTCTCCGCAGGCCTCCTCGAGTGCTTCGGTCGTCTCATAAACGTCCTTGCCCCAGAGTGCTGAGGCGTCTCTGAGCTCCACCGTGCCGTCATTGATATACAAATACACCGGACGGTCACTCTGGTTCTCAAAGATAATGCCGTCATAGCCTGCAAATTTTAACTCTGGGCCAAAATGCCCGCCTGAATTTGAAGCGCCGATGGTCCCGGTCAGCGGAGCCTTTGCCACGACTTCGTAGCGCCCGCTGCAGGAGGCGGCGGTGCCCGTCAATGGCCCTGTCATAAAGATCATTTTATTATCCGGGCCAAGCGGGTCTACCTGTGGGTCTACCTCGTCGCAGAAATATTTTGTCCCAAGGCCCCGGGCGCCGATAAAATCACGGGCAGCCTGCATGTTAAGCGGTTCCTTCTTAATCATCCCTGCTGCCAGGTCAACGCGAATTAATTGTCCCATCCATCCGTTCATCGTTATCCCTCCAATCCATAAACGTCTTTCAGCTGATCCGCGATGGCCTTTTTGCGTTCCATTTCAACCGCTTCGCCATAGACAATGGCGCCGGAAGGACAGAACTTGGCACATTTTGGATCACCGTCACACAGATCGCATTTAAACACTTTTCTCTTAACCGGATTAAAGCTGATGTTGCCGAGCGGGCAGGCGTTCATACACATCTTACAAACGATACATTTTGCTTCATCCATAACAAACGCACCGTTTTCATTCCTTGAGATCGCACCCACCGGACACACCTTCATGCAAGCTGGTTCCTCACATTGCATACACATCACAGGAATGGTTACGGCTGCTTTTTCATAATCCATCACCGTTACATTCGACAGTTTTGGATTAAACTCCTGATAGTGCCCAAAGGAGCAGACCAGTTCGCAGGTTCTGCAGCTTATACACTTTTCAGGTTTGATCATGAGTTGTTTGCTCATACGCTTCCGGATACCGCTGACGCGGTACCCTTGCACCTCCTTTGTGGTAAGTTTACAAAATGAGAATCGCTTTGTGTCCTGGAATTCAGGAAAACACAAAGCCCGCAGAGACAGACTCATACCGTGTATAAGCTGTTTCTGCGGGCTCCTTTGCAAAGATGGCAGATAACAGGGTTGCCCCTGTTACCCATTGGCTGGAAAGGCCCCTGAGGGGTCTTTTCAGCTTCAGAGCAATTCTATTGTTATTATTATCATAGCATATTTCAGAATCCTTGTAAACGTTCTTAAACTTTTTTAAAGATTTTTTATATTTTATTTGACAAATATTATTGTCAATGTTAAACTATTTTTGACAATAATATTTGTCAAGATGACAAAAATAATATGCAAAGGAGGTCTGAGCATGCCCCTCGAAAACCGACTAAAAGAGTTCCGGGCCCGGCATAAAATCAATCAGTCAGAGCTTGGCAAGCTGGCCGGTGTATCCAGACAGACCATCAGTTTAATCGAACGCGGTGACTACTCACCTTCTGTAACACTGGCGCTTAAAATCGCAAAAATCTTCAACACAACAGTTGAGGATATCTTTACCTATTCAGAAGAGGAGGAAAACTGAAATGAAAGCAAAAGATGGCAAACACATCTATCTTAAATTCTTTACCATGATAATCATATGCGGCTTTTTAGGCGGACTGGTCGGCTTCCTGCTAAACTTTCCGGGCTTTAACGTCGTCGACGCCGTACAGCTGCTTCAAAACAATATCCTGATTCACGGCATTTATATTTCTTCTGCCGGATCGGCGCTTTTAATGCTCATCACCCTGCTGTTTTACCTTTCAGCGAGAAACACCTGTAAACAGCTGGAAACCAACGACTCAGATGAGCTCTATGAAAAAGCCGACCGCCTCTGCGACACAGGGATAATTTTTGCCAATATCACGCTGATTTTTTCCTTTGCCTTTTACGGCATTAATGTGAGCGGCACCGCACAAAATGACAGCTCCACCTCCCTTTTATGGAGTCTCGCGGCCTTTTTGCTGCCAATTATTTTCTGCGTTGTCCTTCAGATTCTCTTTGTGAACCTAACCAAAAGAATAAACCCAGAAAAACAAGGGAATCCGCTGGATTTAAACTTTCAAAAAGTCTGGATGAAAAGCAGTGATGAAGCGGAAAAATTCATTCTGTACAAAGCCGCTTATAAAACCTTCCAAATTATGCAGATGGCCTTTCTCATTGTCATGATGCTGCTTATGTTTGCAGCCCTGACCACCCCCATCGGCGCTTTTCCCTTTATTATTATCGGGTTATTATGGGGATTACAGAGTACCTTGTGCTGTGTTTTTTCCATGAAGCTCCAAAAAAACAGAAAAATCGGCAGTGATGACTGCTAAGATAAAAAGGAGGTACGGCGAAACGACGTATCTCCTTCTTTAATTCCAGTTAAGCTTTCACAGCATTTTTTATGCTCAGGTCCATCCATTTTTTTCGCTTCCAGCGCACTAGAAACATTGCGGCTCTCAAAATCTCATCACAGGCCATGGCGATCCAGATGCCGGCAAGGCCCCAGCCCAGGAAAATGCCTAAAACATAGCATAAAACTACCGAAACAAACCACTGTGAGCCTATCCCAAGTGCGATGGGAAACAGAATATCATTGGCAGCCTGAAGCGAACGGACCATGACCATGTTAACCGCCCGGCCAAGCTCAAGAAAGATATCGATGAACATAACCTGCTTGCCCAAAGCAATGACCGCAGGATCGGATGTGAAAAAGCCAAAGATCTGATCGCTGAATAAAAACAGCAAAAGGGCTACGCAGAAGGAGACCAGCACAGAGGAACGAAGCGTTGCCCGCACACGCCTGTCTGCGCTGTCATAATCTCCGGCGCCGATCAGGTACCCCACTAAAACCTGTGAGGACTGGGAAATCGCATTGCTGTAAAGGTAGGTGATCATGGCAAACATCACCGCGTAGACGCGGGTTGTTATGACCACCGCGCCGCAGAGATTCACAAATCCCATTGTCACAGTCTGGCTCAGAGTCCAGGAAAGGGTCTCACCACCCGAGGGGATCCCGATAAACAAAAGCCTTTTGAGCATTGCGGCCGGGAAAGGCCGAAGTGTTTTCAGTGACATACCCGGCTTAATTTTTCGGATGAACAGTCCAACGACAATCACCACACCAATCAGCTTGGCGATATTGCTGGAAATAGCCGCTCCTGTCACGCCAAGCGGTGCTGGCAGTCCAATGCCATTGATCAGAATATAATTGACGCCGATATTGACCACATTCATAATAATTGAAACAAACATGGTTTCCTTCATCAGCCGGTTACTTCTGAAAATAGCGGAAAAGGTCAGAAATACAGCCTGCAGAAAAAGGCCCGCACCGATGATCCGTGTGTACGTCACGGTTTCAGGCATGATGATGTCTGGCACCTGCAGCATATGGTAGATAGCTTCTGTAAAAAACAGCAGAATCGCGCTGATAATCACCGAAAAAATCAGGTTCACGATCAAAGCCAGCGTATAGATCGTCGAGACATTTTTATAATTTTTTGCACCCATATTCTGAGAAACCAGAATCGTGGTCGCCAGCGAAATGATGCTGAACGAAATCAGCAAAACATTGATAATCTGGTTAGCGTTACCGATGGCGCCCACACCGGTCTGCGATACCTGGCCAACCATCATCTGGTCGGTATTGCCCACGAGCATTTGCAGAAAAAGCTCTACGAAAATGGGCCATGTCAGCTTAAAGAGGGATTCCTTATTTGTATTTTCCGGAAAAGTTGCGGTCATTTTTACTCCTGTCATATAATAAATTGCTTTACTATTATAGCATAAACAAAATTCTGATAAAGCTTTCCGTTTGAAATTGTGCACGTTTACGATTATTAAATTATCAATTTTCAACCGTCATGTTTTTTCTTTTTATTTTTCTTTCATTTCAGCACAAAATATTTTCTTTCTTCTGTCCCTGTAAAAACGCTTTCCCTTTACGGATGAAAACGTTGATAAGATTTTACATTAAAAGAACATTAATCTATCTTGAGAATTTTACGAAAAACAACTAAAATAATGCTAATATTATTTGTTAAGGGAGATTACTATTATGGCAAATCGATTCGTTCTAAATGAAACATCCTATCACGGTAGCGGAGCAATTAATGAAATTGCAGCCGAAGCAAAGGCCCGCGGCTTTAAAAAGGCTTTTGTTTGCTCTGACCCTGATCTGGTAAAATTTAATGTGACAAAAAAAGTGACAGACATTCTTGATGAAGCAGGCCTGGATTACGAGGTTTACTCTGAAATCAAGCCAAATCCCACCATCGAAAATGTACAGACCGGTGTGGCGGCCTTTAAGGCTTCCGGCGCTGACTATCTGATCGCCATTGGCGGCGGCTCCTCTATGGATACCGCAAAGGCCATTGGTATTATCATCACCAATCCTGAATTCGAGGATGTCCGCAGTCTGGAAGGCGTTGCCCCGACCAAGAATCCCTGTGTTCCGATCTTTGCCGTTCCAACCACTGCCGGCACTGCAGCGGAAGTCACCATTAACTACGTGATCACCGATGTTGAAAAGAAACGTAAATTTGTCTGTGTCGACGTCCATGACATTCCGGTCGTTGCTTTTGTGGACCCGGATATGATGTCCAGCATGCCAAAGGGCTTAACCGCCTCTACCGGTATGGATGCCCTGACACATGCCATTGAGGGCTACACCACCCTGGGTGCCTGGGAGCTGTCCGACATGTTCCACCTAAAATCCATTGAGATCATCGCGCGTTCCTTAAGAGGTGCTGTTGAAAACACCCCTGAGGGTCGCGAGGATATGGCTCTTGGCCAGTATGTCGCCGGAATGGGCTTTTCCAATGTTGGCCTCGGCATTGTCCACTCCATGGCCCATGCCTTAGGTGCGGTTTATGATACGCCGCACGGTGTCGCCAACGCGATCCTTCTGCCAACCATTATGGAATACAACGCTCCTGAAACCGGCGAAAAATACCGTTTCATCGCTCAGGCCATGGGTGTTGAGGGTACTGAAAGCATGTCTCAGGAAGAATACCGCAAGGCCGCAGTAGACGCAGTGCGCCAGCTTTCAATCGACGTTGGTATTCCTCAGGATTTAAAAGAAATTGTTAAGGAAGAGGATCTTCCTTTCCTGGCCCAGTCTGCGTTTGACGATGCCTGCAAGCCCGGCAATCCAAGAGATGCCAGCCTTGAAGATATCATTGGATTGTATAAATCTCTGATGTAAATCTGTTTACCATCCTTTCTCCAACATATACCTCATTAAAAGAGCCCGGCGGATCATCCCTCCGCGGGCTCTTTTTTACATTACTTTATTTCTTTTTAAGCCGCGCCAGGCCAAGTCTTAGGGGGCGGTTGCCCCAGCTAAACAGCTTTTCTCTCAGGGTGACCGGCCTTTCTCCATTGAAAAAGATCATATCTCTTGAAATAAACCTGTCGTAAAACAACTCCCGCTGCTCACAACCTGCACAGGGCTGACTGCATCCGGCCAGCAGCTCATGGCATTTATGCTGTTTCGCTTTAGCCTCGTCTACTTTCAGCTCCTTCAATAAAGCAGTATTGCAGTAAATGATGTCATAGGTTTTTGCATTAATGATATAAACAAAGCAGTCCAGCTCATCCAGAATCGCGGTATCCATATTAAAATAAGCGTGCTGCTTCTGGAGCTGTAATGCGTGGTAGACCGCATAAGTATTTTTGCCGCTGCACTTTGCCACATACAGGGCAGCATCGGCGTTTTGGTACAGGGTTTTAAAATCCCTCTGCCCTTCCTCCACAAAGGCAACACCGACCGATACGGTAATGCTTTTGCCATGAGTTTGAAGCCGGTTCATTTTATCACAGAACCTTTGCGCTAAGCCGCAAATATCACTCTCGTAGTCCTCGCCAGTCACATAAATCAGGAATTCATCACCACCCAGGCGGCCTTTAAACGCTTTATCTCCGAAAACCTCCGGGATAATTCGGCCGATTTCCTTTAAAATACGGTCCCCCTCGATATGGCCAAAGCAGTCATTAATCTGCTTGAAATTATCGATATCTGCCATCAGCACAGCAGACACCCCTTTTTTCGAAATATCCTCAAGGTTCTGGCTCACCAAGCCTTCGATGGTTTCCCTGTTGTAAAGTCCTGTTAGAAAATCCTTCTGTGCTTTGAGCATCAGCTTATCAATGCGTTTTTGTTTTCGTTTTTCTTCCTCAATATTTTCTGATGTGCCAATGGCTTTCATCGGCTGGCCGTCCTCATCCCATACGACTGTATAGGTGATGCGGTACCAGCGGTAGCTGCCGTCAGGTTCTTTTATCTGAACCTCTGCCGTTGTCTTTTGCCTGCCGCTGCGCATATTCTCATAGAGACGAAGGTACTCCTCAATGGATTCAGGATGTATATAGCCCATCCTGATGCTTTCATCCGGCATATCACCGTACACAAGGCGCCGGCTGTCAGCCTTATTCCACTTGGGCTCTTTTAGCAGGGTCTTTGTTTTGGTGTCATATTCCCAGATACTGATATCCAGATGCTCGATGGCTGCTTTAAAGCGTTCTTCGGAAAGCCGCAGCTTTTCTTCCTTTTGCTTGAGCTCAGAAATATCCGTAAAAATGCCATGGTAGACTACGGTCGCCTCGTCGGTTCCATAAAATTCCGCTGACAAATTTATCCAGCCGAATCCACCGCTGCTATTTAAAGCTCTGAAATCAATATTGATGGGCCGCTGCTTTGCGGCGCTGTCACAGATCGTATTGAAATAGAGCGCTCTGTCCCTGGCGCAGATCAGTCCAAGGCCATCTTCCCGAGCCAGCAGTCTCTGATATTCGTTTTCTTCATAGCCCAGAACCTTTGCCAGCCCGAAACTCATATACCGGGTCTGTATATTTTTCCCGTTAATCCTGAATACAACAATATCGCCCGGCGTACTGTTAAGTACCGTTTCGAGCTCGTTCTGAAGCTCTACCTGTTCGGTAATATCAATACAGGCGCTTACAATCGCCAGTCTCCCGTCCTCCGCGCGTACAAACCGCCCCCGGTCAATGACCCAGAAACAGCTGCCATCCTTACGCAGCGTACGGTAGCGTACCGTATACTCATCGCCCTCCCTGTTATTCGTTTCAACCACCTGCGAAACATGGGCTAAGTCATCCGGATGAATCGTGTTACTGACTAAACCGTCTGTGCCCTTGATAAAATCATCATAGGACGCATAGCCCATGATTTCAAGCATTTCCTTGTTGATGAAATAAAGTGGAAAGTCTGGCTCGCAGTAGCCTCCGATCAGGCCGCTGGGCGACGCTTCACCCAGCAGTGACAGCACTGCCTGTTGGTTTTCTTTTTTCAGATTGGACAGAGACTTTTCTTTTTGCAGAATCTGGTGCTCCATCTCCTTTTCTTTAGAGATGTCCTCAACCAGCCCCACTGCTCTCACTGGCTTTTGACTAGCGTCAAAAATATTGGTCAGCGTAATCCTGTTCCAGAGATAGCTGTCATCCTTCAGTCTGACCCGGACCTCGCAGCTGGCTTTGGTCATCCCCTCAAAAATGCTGCGGTACATCTTTAAAAAAGGTTCCTTTGAGTCCGGATGAATCACCTTTTCATCCAGCAGACTGTCCGGCACGTTGACTAAATGGGTTGTCAGGCCATATTTTCTTGCAAAATAGTCTGAATAATCAATGGTTCTTTTCTCAATATCGAAATCAAAAATCGCATTATTGGTCGCTTCCATGGCAATTCGGAACCGCTGCTCTGAAAGGCGGAGCGCCGCCTCTGATTCTTTCTGCTTTGTGACATCAATGATCGACGCATAAAACAGCTGCCGTCCTCCCTTATCCGCCAGAAAAAAGAGCCGCATATACATCCACATGTACGTGCCATTGCGGCGCATTCTCCTGAACTGGATGTCAATCCCCTTTTCGGGAAACTGGGGCGCCCGCTGCAGCGCTTCGAGGACAAGGGGTCTGTCCTCATCGGCGATACAGTCTAGAATATGGCGTCCGTTAACTTTCAGGGATGCCTCATCACAGCCCGTAGCCTGGTAATAACCTTCATTGACTCTTAAAACCTCAAGGTTACCCTGAAAATACTCGTAAAAAGCCACGCCGCCAATCAGGTTGTTCAACAGGGAGCGGGTCATGCCATCCGAATGTGCCAGCTCATCATAGCTGATCATATTGCTCTTTTCTTTTTCCATGCCGGAAAAATCAAGATTGTTAGCGTTTTGCAGCAGAAGGGTCTCGAAAGCATCGACCGGCATGGGCTTGTAATAATAGTATCCCTGAGCGTAGTGACAGCCAATATTCAGCAGAAAATCAACCTGATCCTTTGTCTCCACTCCCTCGGCAATCACACCGAGGTCCAGCCATTTTGCCATACGGACAATGGATTCCAGTATATTGCCAGCTCTGCCCTGCAGGTGCTCCATATCTGAGAGAAAGCGCATATCAATTTTCAGCACATCGACATTGATATCCTTCAGAATATTAAGGGACGAATAGCCGCTGCCAAAATCATCCATCAGGATGGTAAAACCCTGGTCACGAAGCTTGTTCACAAGGCTCAACAGCTGGTCAAGGTTTTTAGTATAGGCGCTCTCGGTGATTTCCAGCTCCAGCAGATTGGGCGGAAGCGCATATTTCTTCACCAGGCCAGATAACAGCTCGCTCAATCCCTGATGGTACAGATTTACCCTCGAAACATTCACAGAGGTAGGGATGGGCTGATGTCCTCTGTCCATCCAGTTTCTTATCAGGCGGCAGACCTCCTCCCATACGTAAGCATCCAGCTTCAAAATAAAGCCGTTCCGTTCAAAGACCGGAATAAAGGCCTCAGGGCTGATAATCCCCTTCTCGGGATGAACCCAGCGGACAAGCGCCTCACAGCCTACGATTTTGTTGGTGCGCATGTCGCATTTTGGCTGCATATACACCTGAAACTGGCGGTCTGCCAAAGCATGCGCCATCTCATTGACGATTTCCTGCTCCTCAATCAGAGAGCTGCGCAGATGGTTATCATAAACCGCAACACGTTTCAGATAGTTTCCCTTTACAGAATTAAGCGCCAGGATTGCCCTGTCGCACATCCGGCTGACGGGAAGGCTCAGATCGTCAATATAATACAAACCCGCAGCGACTGATATTTCCATATCCAGCGGGTATTGCTCAAGTCCGCGCGTCAGCCTCTGGACAATGCTGTCCGCAGACCCCTGCACCTCCGGCAGTAAAATCGCAAAAACATCGGCCACAATACGCCCGGCTATGCCGGCCTTTTCCTCGGCCCAGGCATTCAACTCACGACCAATATACTGGAGCAGCCTGTCTCCTGTCTCTGCACCGAATAAATCGTTGATGACCTTGAAGCGTTCTATGTCAAAGCAAAGGATCGTATAGGTTTTATCCAGGTAGCCCATTAAAATTTCATGTACTTTTTTGTAAAAGGTATCCTTATTCAACAGTCCTGTGAGCGAATCGTATTCTTCCAGTGTCTTCAGATTGATTTGAAGCGAAGTATTCCGGACACGCTGTCTGATTATCCTGGGATCAAGAGGTCTGGGCAGAATATCTGTCGCGCCGAGCTTAAGGGCCTGCTCCTCCATGACCGGATTGTCCGCATCTGTCAATACCAGAACCCCTGTACCCCGCGAAGCCTGTACGTTCCACAAAGCAGTGCGGAGCATCGGCGGCATTTTTTCAAATAAATCAAAGCTGAAGATAACCACTGCCACCAGTGACTTGTTTTGCTGCAGCAGCTTCATGGCGGTATCGTTTTCTTTTGAAATAACCACACGGTAGCTTTTATTTAAAACAGTATCCAGCATCGTGCTTTCAGCAGGATTTTCATCGACCACTAAAATTGTATTACCAATCATATGCTTACCCCCGGCGTCAATCATGCCATAAATTTCAAATACTACCTACATTATAGTATAAATATTCTTCAAAATAAAGTTAAAACAGGCTTTATATCTGACATATCTTAATTTTTGCTGTTATTCCCTTATCTGCTGTGTTAAAATAATGTACAGATTTTAATTTCTAATATTGACAGGAGTCTTTTAAATGAAGTCTTTTAAAGCATCTGTGACACTTGATCTTCAGGATCTGTTGCTGCTCAATAAAAAGTACAACCGGTGGAGCATGGGGCCTTCCGAGCTGCTGCGCATTGTAAGCTATTTTGTTCTTATCTATACGGTTTATACCCTTTTCATGGTTTATCTGCAGATCAGGCTCTTTACCGGAGGATATTTTGTCTATCCTGGTCTGTTTGCCTTCCGCCTGATCAGCGGCGTGCTGGGCGCGCTGCTCTTTCTCGGAAAGTTTAATCCGCTGCTCATCCGATTGTCGGCTCATTTCTGGCCAGACCGGTACTTCTCAGAAAGAGCCTTTACCTTTACAACCAAAAAACTTGAAATTTTCTTCCGCGATAAAAAGGTAATCTTTGCCTATGGTGAAATCATTAAATGTGACATCACCGAAAGCCTTGTTACACTGCAGACAAAGCACCAGAACTTTACCATACACGAAAACGACATGACCCAGGGCACCTGGTCCGAGTTCAAAAGCTTTCTGAAGGGCAAGAAGGATCAATTCAACAAAGATCCAAAGCTGTTCCGAAAAGAAGCATTAAAGGATTTATAAAAAAGCCGCTGGTATTTCCGGCGGCTTTTTTACCCCAGCAGCAAGCCAAGCGTGCCGCTTTTCAACAAGATGTAAAGTCCCAGCCCGATGAATACAACGGGTATGAGCACATCCTTATATTTTTCAAGAAACGCCCTGATCAGGGGATACTGGCCTATCTTTATTCCTAAAAAGCACCATACACCAATCAAAATCACAAAAATCACGATGATCGTTACGATCTCCACAGTGCCCAGATTCGTGAACAAGGGGATATAGATGCTCACGTTGTCTGCCCCGTTTGCCAGCGTCAGGAAGTAAACATACAGGATATCTGCCGGGAATATTTTCGTAAGCAGCTGTTTTAGACTTCCAGAGTTCTCCTGCGTTGCTTCAGTCTCTGCTTTTTTGTTATTTTCCTTATTTCTGAGCTGCCACACTGCCCTTAGCCCAAGCAGAATCGGAATCAAACCGAACAGGCCAATATATACGTGAGGCACAAAGGAAATGCTGTAGCCAAAGAAAAGGCTGAAAAAGGTCAGTGTCAGAACCGCCAGATACTGGCCAAGGACAATTCTCCACTTATCCGCCGCTGACCCTGCTTTTGAAAAAAGCAGGGTCAGAATTAAAATATCGTCGATATTCGTCCCCGCAAAGGACAACAGCGCAGTGATAACAATGGACATATTTCCCTCCCTCATCTATAATATCTTTTTATTTCACTATTTTATCCTTTTTCACACACAAATGAAAGTGCTCCTGCTGAAAGGAATATCGTTCAAGCTTTTTTTCTTTTTAAAGTGTACAATAAATTTTAGCAACCAAAAAGGAGACTGAAAATGAACTTGGAAAATGAAAAAAGTGTTATGATTATTGATGAAGAACTCCCTCTGGGTATCATCGCCAATACCGCCGCTATCCTAGGAATCACCCTTGGCAAAAAAAGGCCGGACATTGTGGGCTGTGATGTCACAGACCAAAATGGAAACACGCACCTTGGCATTATCGCCTTCCCCATCCCTGTCTTAAAGGGAACGAAAGACAGTATCCGGGAAATCCGACAAAAGCTCTACGGCGCGGATTTCAGTGATCTGACCGTAGTGGACTTTTCGGATTTGGCCCAGGGCTGTAATGACTACGATGAATTTATCGGTCTTATGGCCAATACACCAGAGTCCGGGCTTCAGTATATGGGCGTTGCCATCTGCGGCCCCAAAAAGAAGGTCAATAAGCTTACTGGCAGTATGCCGCTTTTGAGATAAAGAAAGGCCGTATGGATGTAATCCTTCATCCATACGGCCAATTTTTTTATTCTGCACGGTCTTTTAGTCTGTGTGTACCATTACCTCCCAGAATACCGGCATCCCGGAAAAATGGCCGGTACCTCGGCAATTCGCCGTGCATCCCCGGCAATCGTGCCCACAGGTATTGACACGTCTCAAATAACCAGCCTGTTCCAGAAATTCCATCTGGCGGTAGATATCCTCTGCCTCAGTATTCAGCTGACAGGCCAGCTCTTCTACCGAACGCGCCTGTCCGTCTGACATCAGTTTTAATAGCTTTACCATTTCTATGCCTCTTAAAAAATAAAGATTCCAATATGATAGACTACAAAGGATAACAGCAGCGCCATGCACACGTAGTACAGCGCGATACGGAAAGTCCATTTAGCCGAGTGCGTTTCCTGATAGGTGGATGCCAGCGCGACAACACACGGAATGTTAAAGGTCACCGCAAAAATAAAGGCCAGAGCCTCCGCCGGAGAAATGTTTGCCACCAGAATATCACCCAGATTCGCTGCCTGGCCAACTGCCCCGACCGTTGAAGCGAAAATACTGCCTGTTCCCGCGTAAAGAGAGCTCAGGACTCCAAGCGCGGCTTCCTTGCTGACGGCCGACGATATAAAGGCCAAAAATGTCTGCCATCCCATTCCAAAGAAGCGCGTGACAGGCTCGATAAAGGTTCCAAACCTGTAGATGATACTGTTACTCACATTTCCATCTGACGAGTAGGATAACAGCCAGAATACCAGAGAAATAAGTAATATAACCTTCAACGCGCGGAACAGAATATCCTTTGTACGGCCAAAAACATAGCGCAGCAGGCTTCCCCATTTTGGTTTATGATACGGCGGCAGTTCCATGATCATCCCGGTACGCTCACTGTCCTTGACCAGATGTCTGCCAAAAATTTTTGAGGTAATCCACATGTGCAGCAACGCCACAGCAAAGATCGCCACAATCACAACTGGTGCCCAGAGGCCAAAGAACACGCTGGAGATCATTGGCACGATGGCCCAGGTCGCGGCGCAGGGGACTGCCCAGGCCAGCGCGATGGTCAAAATGCGCTGTCCCCAGTTATCTATGACACGGGTTCCTGCCGCGCCGCCGATGGTACAGCCAAAGCTTACCAGAAAGGGCATGATGGATTTCCCCTGCAATCCGAGCTTAGCCATTGTGTTATCAAAGACATAGGAAATGCGGGCCATATAGCCGATCTCCTCGATGAGCCCGAATACCAGTGTAATACCAAACACAAAGCCGATCATGGAGATGGCAAAATAAACCGCATTGACGCCCACATCGCAGATAAGGCCAACGATAAACGTTGGTATCCCAACACTGCTTAAAGCTGTGTTTAAAATTGGGCTGAGCGACGAAATCATGCCGCCGACAATCATAAAGGGCGCTGCCGGAATAAAGGCAGCCACCAGCCCGAGCAGGATAATCACCACTGCCAGAGGCTTACCCCAGCGCTTGCTCGTGGCGATACGGTCAAATTTGCCAAGCGACGGTGAGCCCTTTTTTCCCTGGACCGCGCCTTCCAAAACCCCGTCGATCCATTCAAATTTACATTCTCCTGTGAGCAGGGCTCCGTTTTGGAACTGCTTAAGCATACTGTTGACAGGCTTCCACGCTGTATCTCCCAGAAGCTCGCATACCTTTACCCCAACGGGCACATCCCCCTCGATCAGCTTGGCCGTTAACCAGAGCGGAGTGTAGTCGTCAATGCTCTTACCGGAAAGATGGTCATAGAGTTCACTGAAGCCTTCAATTTTCCGGTATTTTTCTGCCAGCGTTTGGGTGTTCAGCGTCGGCTTTTTCCTGAGCACATCCTTCAGCACCTGATAAAAAGCATCGTAGCGCTTAACGTCTGTTGCTGAGAAGGGTAAAACCGGAATGCCCAGGCGTTTTTCAAGCTGCCTGACATCAATGCTTTTGCCCTGATCCTTCGCCACATCAATCATGTTAAGCAGCAGAAAGGCCGGTGTTTTTATCCCTGCAAAATCCGCCAGCATGAACAGGCTTCTTTCCAGCTGAGAGGCGTCTGCCAGAATACAGACCGCATCGGCCTGCCCGCTGGCAATGTAGTCTCTTGTAATGATTTCCTCATCCGAATTGGCCGACAGGCTGTAGGTTCCGGGAAGGTCCACCACCGTGTAGCGCGTTCCGTCTTTTGTAAAATAGCCTTCTCTCTGCTCAACCGTTTTACCCGGCCAGTTTCCCACATGCTGCCGTAGGCCGGTCAGTCCATTAAAAAGCGTGGACTTTCCCGAGTTGGGCTGGCCCAGCAGCGCAATGACCGGGGTTTCTTTGTGAACTTCTTTCATAATAAATCTCCTCCAAATTGAATTTTATCGCTTTCCTCCCGGTTTAGAGCAATCATGGTGTCCCGGCTGTAGAGCAGGACCGGTCTCTTTTTCTCGTTTAGTATGACTGTTACCGGACAGCCTGGCGTTAAGCCAATGGATGTGATCCTGCTGAGAAACCGTGTATCGCCGTCTATGGCTTTGATGATTCCCCGTTCTCCACTTTTCGCTTCTGATAGTTTTTTCATTTAATTCTCCTTATACCTGAAATGATGATGGTTCAGCCTTCGGAACTCCAAAGGCGTAGCACCTGTGATTTTCCGGAATGCAGCGCCAAACTTGCCCTGATTTTCATAGCCGACCATCGCCGCAATATCGGCAATGCTTATCTGGGTTGTGCTCAACAATTTTTGCGCCTGCTTCATACGCTTTTCCCGTACATAAACCGAGATGGGCTTTCCGTAGATTTGTGCAAAGTATTTTTTCAAAGCGCTGGGACTCACCCCCTGTTCCTCCGCCAGCTCTGTTATGCGGTGTTTTTTAGAAAGGTCGCTGTTCAACTTCTGCTCCACATGTATTGCGACAGCGCGCTGGCCCTGGGTTAAAAATGCCTGCTCTGCAGCCGGCATAGAGCAGCTGCCCTTTTTAAGCAGATAGAGCAACTCCGCCGTCCAGAAACGGTAATCTTCCAAATCCGAATCGCCTTTTGTAATCCGCTCTGCCAATACCCCTGCTTTCTGTCTCCACTCTGGAGTCGCAAGACCGAGCCAGCTTCCCTTCTGGCCGGAGAGCAGGGCTTCTGCCTGACACAGCTCCAGGCCGTAATCCTTCCAGGCGGCTGGCTGGTTCTCTTTAATCACGGACAGATCAATTAACAGTACCAGTCCATGATACCTGGCTGTGGGAAGTGTCACCCAGCCAAAAGCAGGGTTCAGGTCAACGCTCACCCGGCTATCGCTCAGGTAAACGTACCGGTTGTCCGGCAGCTTTACCTCACAGCGTCCCACTAGGCAGCAGTTCAGCTTTAGATAATGGTAATCCTCTATTTGGGGCATCCAGATTTCCTGCATTTTAAAATCATTAACCCAAAGCTGGACTCCTGGATAGAGCTCTAACAAGAAAATGAAGCCTGTTTCATTTTTGTATTCAAATTCCATACAACGTACCAGCGGTGAAATAGAGCGCTGCCGGACAAAATACCGCGTCATCAGTATTGGATCGACCTGCTGTTCCATAACATTCCTCACCTCCCTCTTAGTTAGACCGACCTAACTACATTTTATAGAATACCACATGGTTTCATACCTTTCTACTCCAAAACGTTAAATTTGCTCCATCGGACACGTAAATTTCATCTAAAACCAAAAATTCATCAAATAAAAAAAGCAGTGCGTTATTACACTGCTTTTTTTAAGTTCAAAAGCTTATCCCTTGGAGACAATGGCGTTTACCGGGCAGTTATGATAACAATTACCGCATTCGTCACACCGGCTGCCGTTGATCTGGTAAGGCTCACCCTTCTCAATCGCGTCAAAGGAACAGATTTCAGCGCATTTTCCGCAGCCTGTGCAGGCGTCTGTGATCGTGAGGCCTGGCTCGATAAAAGACATTCCGCCATAAGCAAATCGTTCGCGCTCCATTTTATGATCCCGGTTTTCCTTGGCGTAATCAAAATCATAGCGCTCACCCCAGGCCCGATAAAGCACAAAAATACGTGTTCGGGGATATTTTTCGATATCATAGACCGCCACGTTAAAGTCCCGGCTGCCTTTGGCCTTTTCCGCCACCTCGTCCATTGTAAGCTCCCGCATGTCACCTGTAATCCGCATGGTATAACCTGGCACAAAAGAGGGCAGGTTATTTTCGTCATGGCTCACCTGACTGCTGGGGTACATACCGCACACGCTGACCTTTCCGGTCTGCTTCAGCTCTTTGTAGAACGGCTTGACATCCATGGTTCTAAAATAAATCCCATCCGCGTCACAGGCAAAAAAATGGGCAATACGGGATTCCACATAGCCATTCTCCGCCAGGGTTGAAAAAGTCACACAGCCGATCCGGTCAAAATATTCATAAATTTCTTTTATTGTCATCATTTCTTTTCTCCATTTCTCTGTAGCGTTTTACAATATAGGCGGCTGTCTCCCGCATCAGATCAAAGCCAAACATCACGGTGTTGTCCTCCGACGCATTGGAGACAGCGTTCACATCAATAATATAAAAATTCTTCTCTGTTTCAATAATGTCAAGACTCCCGAACTCAATGTCGAGAAGCGACAGGACTCTTACTGCCGTTTGCCTGACCTTTTCAGGACAATCGGTATAGTGGGTATAGACAGAACCCAGATGATAGGCCGACAAGCCGTCCGCTGTCACACTGCGTTTTAAAATGAGGCGGCATTCTCCGCCGATTACCTCGACCCGTGTGATATAGCCATGGACAGGAGGGATGTATTCCTCTGCGATCATACGGATTGCTGGTGTCTGCGCCATCGCTTCTGTCAGCTCCCCGGCGTCATGGACAATGTAAGTACAGGTGGTCCTTCCTCCGCAGTCCGGTTTGACGACGCAGGGATAGCTGAAGCTCGCCGGATCAGCCTCCTCAGGAAAAAACACTCCGTATACATCTGGAACCGCAATGCCCTTCCACTTGAGAAAGGCCGTACTGAGCGCTTTACTGGTTTCATAAAAGTGCGCCTGCGGTGGATTAATCATCGGAATGCCTTTATGCGCTGCCTGTCTGATAACCTTCGGCATACGCTCCAGTGACCGCTGGTGCTGTCTGAACTGAGCGCTGGCAAACACCCGGCTGACAAGCAGATCACAGCCGTTGATCGATGCAACGGCATTGTCCTCCTCAAGATTAATAAGCCGGGCTTCAACCCCAAAGGACTGAATTTCCGCAAGAAGCTTGTGGCTTGACCATTCCTCCGACTCGTACAAAATACCAAGCATGTTTTATCCCTCCTTTCTTAAAAAAGCGGCCAGCTTATCTGTCTTGGGTGATTCGAGCAAATCTGTTTGCCCATGCTCAAGGATTTCACCCTGATCCATAAACACAAAATAGTCCGCGAACTGTTTAAGGAAATCAATCTCATGTGTGACAAAGACGCAATCCTTGCCCAGGTGTTTAAGGGCTGTGACTGCTTCAAGAACCTCCCCGGTAAGAATCGGGTCAAGGGCTGCTGTCGGCTCGTCCAGGAAAAGCAGCTCCGGCTCTGTACACAGCGCTCTGGCAATGGATGCCCGCTGTGCCTGGCCGCCTGACACATGGCGCGGCAGCTTATCCGCCTGCTCTGCCAGGTGAAACTGGTCAAGAAGTACGTCTGCTTTCTGCCCCGCCTCCTCTGGATCCATCCGTTTAATCTTTTCAAGAATGAGCAGTAGATTCTTTTTGAGGGAGAGATGTGGAAAAAGATTATGCCTTTGAAACACAACACCGATTTCCCGCTGGTATGCGCGGGCTTTTTTCCGGGTAACCGCTGTTTCGTTTATCATGATGCTTCCCTCTTCCGGAAACTCGATCCCTGCCAGCTGCCGCAGCAGCGTAGACTTACCGCTGCCTGAGGCGCCCATAATGCCAACTGCCTTTTTGTCCTCGATTAAAAGATTCAAATCCTTTAAAACCCTGGTATCATATTTTTTGTCACATGTTTGAGTGCAATTTTCACCGTGACAGCCTCCTTCCAATAAGCTGAGCTAAGAGCGACAGCGGAATCGTGACCGCCAGATAGGCGATCCACATCACCAGATAGCCTTCTACCGATGCCCAGTTTTTAGCCGCGATCACTGTGATTACATAGGCGATTTCCGGAAAGGACACGACCTTCAGCAGGGCGGAGCCCTTGATGATCCCTGAGAGGTGATTGATGAATGCCGGCAATAAGGGCCTTGCCATCTGAGGCAGAATGACGTAAAAATACTTCTGAAAGCCTGTAAAGTGATAGAGCTCCATAACGACATACTGATCCTCATCAATCACCTCCACGGCGCTTTGGTAGGAGTTGGCCACATAGGGCGCTGTGTACAGGGTCAGGGCCGCGATACCCAGCACAAATTTGTTACTGATGTGCACAGCCTCGCCCAAAACATAAACAGCCAGAAACACCATGACCAGAAGCGGCGTCCCCATGACGATCTCTCTGAAAATGATGGCTGTTCCTTTCACAAAGGGCAGACGGCTTTTCATCATCAGGTAGAGCACAAAGCCCAGCACCGCGCTCAGAACAAGAGTAATGGCGCTTACCAGCAGCGTGTAGCCCACGCCGCTTAAAAGCAGAGGCCACTGGTCAAGAATCAGATGATAACGGGGATGCTCCGTGGTGTTGCCCAGAACGTAGAGGATTAAAAGCAAAAACAGGGCCCCGGCAGCCAGATACTGCAATGGTCTGCTGTATTTTCTTACCATATGTTACTACTCCCTTTCCTTTACTGCGGCGGATATATGATAAAATCAAGGCCCAGACGGTCGTCCTTCAGATAATCATGGATGACCTGGTCATATTTATCTCCGGCTGTTTTGTAAAAACCGCCATCCTCATACATGGATTTCACAAAGGCATTGGCCTGATCAAGCAGCGGGGTATTACCCTTTTTAACTGCCATTGCGGACTGGCTGTATTCTTTAATGCCCCAGTAAATTTCGGTGGTGTCGGCATAAGCGTAATGATCGCCAATGATGGTGTTTGCGCCCACCAGCACATCGGCGGTTCCGTTGTTTATCTCCATCAAGCCGCTGGCCACATCGGTAATCTCCCCAACCGGGACCCCGTAGCCCTGGGGAACCGATACGGAGATCGTCCCCGCCAGCCCAACGTATCGAGCGCCCTTGATGGCAAAGAATTCCTCTGGCTTCATTTCTTCTGTGACGTTGTTTTTTTGAGCGAAGTCTTTGCCCACCAGCGCCAGCGTACGGCCGTACAGATAAGGCTCTGAAAAGTCGACCACTTCCTTACGCTCCTCGTTGACGGTCATATCGCAGATGACAATGTCGGCCTCTCCGGTTTCCAGTGCTGGAATAAGCATGGAAAAATCCGTGTTGACGATCTCGACCTCACGTCCGATGTAATCGCCAAAGGCGTTGGCGATATCCACCTCTATCCCTTTGGGATTACCCTTCTCATCCATTTCTGTAAAGGGCGGAAACTTCAGATCCATCGCCACCTTGAGCGGGGCTTCTCCCATTTGGATTTCACCGCCTGGGTTAGAACATCCCACAAAAATCAAGCAAAGCATTAAAACACTCACAAACAGTCCTGTTATTCTTTTCATTGTCTACTCTCCTTACGTTTTTATTTCTTAAAGACGCCAGAGCCTATACCGCCTCAGCGTCAATACCGTCGCAGCTTTTGATTTTCAACAGTATTTTACCAATATCACCGTCAATACAGACGGACCGCTTCGCAATATCCAGAGGACAGATCGCTTTGCCCAGATTGATACTGGCATAAGCTGCATCTGGGTTTTCCCCTGCCATTCTCCAAAATGGATATTTGATAATCATAGGGGTATTGCCGCCAACTCCCAGCTCTAAAAATAAGAGCTTCATGTTTTTATGACGCCGGATAAAATCCTCATATCGGCTGTGCGCCGCGTACCAGCCCGCATCCTGGACAAAGGTGTTGTCACAGCGGAGATTCATCGTCATCGGTGCGCCGCACACAGTGCACCGCGGCACAAGCCCGGATGGAACCCTCCGGTTCCTCTGCACGGCCACCATTCTTTTAACTGCGATCTCGTTGTCCCAGGTTTTATCACAGCAGGGTTTTGAGCACTGCCACAGCCCATAGTCCCCCTGGGTATAGAACAGCTTTTTCTTATCAAAGCCTGACAGCTGGAACTGGTGGTCTACATTGGTGGTTATCACAAAATAATCCTTATGGCTGATAAGCGTTGAAAGTGTCTCGTAGGGCTCACGGCTCTGGGGTTCATAGCGGTTATGGTAAATATACCGGCTCCAGTAGCCCCAATACTCCTCCGGTGTGGCATAAGGATAAAACCCCGCCGAATACATATCCGAAAAGTGGTAAGCCTCGATAAAATCGGGGAAAAGCGTCTCAAAACGCTGGCCCGAGTAGGTCATGCCCGCAGAGGCCGACAAACCTGCTCCAGCTCCAATCAGCACAGCGTCCGCTGTTTCAAGGACTTTTCTCAGCCAACGGATTTGAAGGGCTTCATGGTTTCTTTTTTGGGTTGTGTTTTTTAAAAACATCCGGTCACCTCAATTCATATTGTCTGTTTATTTTTTATGATTTCTTTTTATGCTACTATCATAAATCAAGGTCCATTATCTGTGAAGAAGGCACAATATTGTGGGATAGTTTCCAAAAGGTAACTATTGGGAATTTAAGGGCTTCTCTCTTCAAGATTCCCTTAAGATTTATTTTAATAAGACCAAATAAAAAAGACTTTTCATGATCCTGTTCCAATCATGAAAAGCCTTTTTACCCAGCGTTTCTTGCTATGCTTACAACATGTCAAAAATCCGGATAATTTCTTTTGTTACCTCATCCACAAGCTCAAACTGCTCAGGGGTTAAATCTTTAGTCGAAACTACGCTGTTATTCAGCGCTGTCCTTTTTCCCAGAAGCGTCTCCACATCGACCGCTCCTGCTACCGTACCGCTGTATTTTTCAATGGCGCGTCTGGCACAGCATCTGCTGCAGCCATCCACTGATATGGTCGGATGATTTTGAGCAAAGGCACGTTCCTGCTCACCACCTGCAATGAACAGGGGCAGACACAGGGTGCTGACCTCTCCAGGTCTCAGTTCTTCCATCATTTTGCGGACTGCCAAGCGTGAAAGGGTTCCTCCCAGACATTCCTCACCACTGCATGCGATTATTCCAATAGTCTGCTGACTCATCGCCTATTCTCCTTTCATTACTGCTTTTACTTCTTCTGCCATAATCCGGGCCAGCTCATCGGCAAACCTCCAGCCGTCCTCTGTCAGACGTGTGCCGCTGCCGTGCTCCTCACCCCGGTGCGGCTTTATAAAATCAATCACACGGTGCTGATGACAAATATTTCCTCCAGCGGCTTCCACACTTTTCTGCGCACAGCATTTAGCGCAGCCGTCAAGGGTGATACAAGACTGTCCCTCTATCTTTGCAATCACCTCGTCATCACCAGTGACGATATGGGCCAGACACAGGCTTTCTGTTTCTTCTGGCAGCAATTCACCGGTCACCTCCAAAGCCGCTTCACGGGCAATCAGCCCAAGCACCTTTCCGATCCCGCTACATGGAATAATCTTTACTCTAGAGTTCAATCTCATCCACCTTCCTTTTTATGATTTCATAATACGCCTCATCACGGATGAGCATCTGGGTATCCTCCTCCCAGTGAGTCAATCTTATCTCTGCGATCCAGCCCGCTTCATAGGGGCTTTCGTTGACAAGCTCAGGCGACTGCTCCAGTTCTGTATTAATGGCTGTAACCACACCGCTGACCGGTGAAACCAACTCAAAGATTGATTTTCCAGACTCCACTGAGCCCACATCGTCAAACTGCTCAAGCGCCCGCCCAACCTCTGGAAAATCGACGAACAAAATATCAGACAGGTTCTGCTGGATAAAATCCGTTACACCCACACGGGCGATCCCGTTTTTCACAAGGGCCCAGCAGTCATTCTCGTTAAAATAGTAATGGCTTTCAGGCACCTTAAAAATAAACTTTCCTTTGAAAAAAGTTTTATAATGGATGGGAGCTGGCATTTCAAAGGCCGAGACTTCACCCTCATCAGGCTTTTCCTGAAAACTCTCGGCGAGGGTATTTACAAAAGCCTTGGCGGACTCATCCATTTCCAGATAATCGGTTAACAAGAAGCCCCTTTCCCTGGCGCTGTCACTCACATTGATTCGTTCTGCTACCTTCAAATGCTTCTCGACAGCCAGTTTACTGGCGCATTTCGTACTACAGCCGTCGATGACCAGCAGAGGCTTTTCAGTCAGCGCCTTCCGGTAACGTTTCTCTGCGGCGTGGTAGAGCACCGGGCAGATCAGCTCATGGTCGCCATCCTCCAAAAGCCTGAGGGCGACCTCGCGGGTCAGTGAGCCCGCAAATTTGTCCAGTCCATTACAGGGAAGTACACAAAAATCTTTTTTCATGATTTCTTATCCTCCCTGCGCATGGCTTTTATGGCCTGGATTGTCGCTGCCTTATCTGGAAATATGATGGCGTCCGGGCCACAGGTCTTTCCGCAGGCGCGGCAAAAGACCACGCAGTTGTCCGGATTTTTTACCGCCAGCTGATGGACGCTCTCCTCCTGTTTTTCAAATACCTGATGCGGGCAGAAGTCCATGCAGTCCATACAATCGTTGCATTTGCTGTAATCAATGCGGGGCGACCAGTCAATCCGATTTCGTTCCACTCCCATAAATGTTGTATCATTCATCCTTAAACCTCCAGCCCCATGGCTTCGAGCGCTTTTTCAACTTTTTCAAAGGCCTGCTCATTTGTCATATTGCGAATATCCAGCATAACCGCGTCCTTTTCGATATCGAGCCCAGCCTCCTTAAAGGCCTCTTTAAACATTTTGCGCTGCATATTCGGCGCACAGGCGCCAATCACAAGCTTTCGGTTCGTTTTTAAAAAATCTGCCCAAAAACGGTCTCCATCCTCCTCACACAGCTGCGGATGAATGAGGGCATACTCTACCGGCAGCTCTACACGCACTTGATTAATAAAATCCCATATATCCATCGCCTGGAATCCTGGACATTTTCCTGTGCACACACACATGATAAATCCTGGTCGTTCTCCTCTCATATTAGCACCTCTTTATATAATTATTTAATTATATATTTATAATATTACGTTTCTTTGGGAAAGTCAAGTGGTTTTATGACCAATAAAATGATATTTCCGCTTTTATTAATCCGGTAAGGCACTTGTTTTTTAAACGGACATCTTATATAATCATTATATAACAGATCAATTATATCATTATAGAAAAGAGGCTTATTATGGATATAGAAACATTATCCGTCAAAATATTAAAGGCAATGGGCCACCCAATCCGTTTGAAAATTGTGAAATTTTTACTGGATAAGCCCCATTGTGTCTGTGAACTGAAAGAAAACCTTGAGTTCAGCCAGCCCAATCTTTCCCAGCACTTAAAAATATTGAAAGAAGCGGGTATTATCGAAAGCGAAAAGGTTGGTGTCCAGACACACTACCACGTCGCCTTAAAAAACACCGCAGCGCTGATTGCCGCGGCAGAGGCTATGAGCCAGGAATATCTGGGCCAGTTTAAATAAACAAAAACGCAGCGGGTACACGACGCTAAGTACCCGCTGCGTTTTTTACGTTTTACAAGCTTTCCCTCCACTAAATTCCCGATATACACACCCTGCGTTTCAGCTCATCTGAATAAAACACACAGACTCTTTCCTGATAGAGCTGTGTAAGGGACGGCTCAGTGAGGATATGCTCCGGCTCTCCACAGTGCAGTCTCCCTTGCCGGTCTAATAGCGCAACGAACCCACCAGTATAAAAAACCTGATCGGGATTATGGGTTGTCATGATAATACCAAATCCATTTTCAGACAGCTTTTTGACAAGGCGCATGGTCTTAATCTGGTTGCCAAAATCCAGGTGAGCTGTCGGCTCATCCAAGAGGATAAAATCCGGCTCCTGTACAATGGCTCTGGCAATGGTTACCAGCTGTCGCTCGCCACCGCTGATCTGTGTATAGGGCTTTTCAATGAGATGCGTTATGCCAACCATATCCAGGGCCCGTTCTACCTGCTCATAGTCGGTATCGCCCGGGGAACGCGTCTTTCCAAGATAGGGCGTTCGCCCCATGACCACAAACTCCCTCACGGTGTACTCGTAGGTGGGAACATGTATCTGCGGCACATAGCCAATTCTCTGGGCTACCTTTTTGGGGGGCATTTTATCGACATCCTCGCCATTCAGCCGTATTTTTCCCTTCTGCGGTGTGATCAGATTTCCGATACAGTTCAGCAATGTCGATTTCCCTGCGCCGTTCGGCCCTAAAATGGACAGTATCTGACCTTTTTCAAGCTCAAAATTCACTTGTTCAAAGATAACGCGGCTGTTTAAATATTTAAAACTGAGATTATTGACTTCCAGCTTCATGAGAGGTTCATCCTTTGTTTTTTTAGAAGGTAGAAATAGAAGGGCGCACCGATCAGCCCAGTTAAAATGCTCAGGGGCAGCTCGGCGCTTGTCAGTGTTCGGGCGATGGTATCCACCACCAGCAGAAAAATCCCCCCGACCACAAAGGAAACTGGCAGCAGCTTCATGTTATCCGGCCCGACCAAAAGCCTGCCGAGATGCGGCACCACCAGACCAACCCAGCCAATGGTCCCGCAAATACAGACAGAGCAAGCTGTCAGCAGTGTCGCGCAGACAATCACGATCATCCGTGTGGTTTTAATGGTGATCCCCAGGCTTTTGGCCTCTGTCTCTCCGAGGGACAGCACATTGATCCGCCACCGCATGGCCATCAATACCAATGTAGAGACCAGCACCGCAGGACAGATCATCAGAAGGCTGTTTGGCAGAACTTTTGCGATGCTGCCCATCTGCCAGTAGGTAATTTCCGCCAGCTGTGTCTCGGGGTCGGCAATGTACTTGATGATTCCCATAATGGAGTTCATGAGCCCTGTAACAATAATGCCTGCCAGCACCAGCATCATATTGGAGTTGTTTTTGATTACCCTTGGAATAGCGGTTGTGATCAAAACTGCGATAATGCCGCCGATAAAGGCACCGACCTGCACACCAAAGGTGCCAACGCTGAAAAGAATGGCGAGGGCAGCGCCGATACAGGCTCCGGAGGATACCCCCAGCAGATCCGGCGCCACCAAAGGATTTTGGAAAACACCCTGGTAAACCGCGCCGGACAGAGCCAGAGAGCCGCCCACCAGAATCGCTGCCGCTACACGCGGCAGCCGAAGGGTCATAACGACACTTTCTGTGTTGGTATCCCAGCTTCCCGAAATCGGGAAAATTTTGGACAGAAGCACCTTAAGCACATCTGGAAAGGGTATCCAGTAACGCCCCAAACACAGGGCCAGAAGCCCGAATAAAACCAAAATGAGGGTCAGTCCAGCGAAAACAGCATAACATTTTTGGTTGATTTTCTTTTTAAGTCCCGCTGTATTCATATTCTCTCCCCTTCAAATTTTACTGGTTTACTTTCACATTATAAATGGTGTCAATCTCTTCATCGGTTAAATTGTAATCAAAAAACTTTTTATAAAAATCCTTAATATCACTTCGGATATCATAATCTGAGAAGATTTCCGGCTGCTGGATACTGCCCATCCACTTGAGCATCAGCGGCGTTTCCACACAGGGGGCATCCCAGCGCAGAATCCCCACCGGGGTTTTGTAAACACGGTGGTTTTTGACCGCGTCGATATTGCTCCAGTCCTGGCCCTCGATTTTGTTTTCATACAGGTCCTCTGGCATGGTGTCGTCAAAATTCGAGAGGTAAATAATCTCAGGGTTCCATTCCATAATCTGTTCCATATTTACTTCCGCCCACTTCTTCTCCAAACCTGCGGCAACATTACGGCCGCCTGTCAGCTCAAGCAGGTAGTTATTAATGTTTTTGGAACCTGCGACGCTCAGCTTATTATTTTGCAGATAGAGGACGCTCTTTTGATCTGCCGCAGCAGCCTGATCCTTTTTATTGGTAAAATAGATCTCGGTATCGTCGTGGTAATTGATGAGCTCCCGGGTAAAATCCTCCTTATCCAGAACCTTTCCCACCAGTGTTAAATCCTTTTTCAGATTCTCAAGGTTTTCGGCGTAGTTTAACATAACAGGCGTAATGCCAACCGCCTTCAGCTTTTCGGCCTCAGCCTCCTGGTCATTCCAGATAAACGCTACCTCTGGCGAAAGCTTCATGAGCTCTTCAATATTAATGGAAAAATCCTGGGAAATTTCTCCTGTTGAAATCTCTGCAAATTCCGGCGCCAGCTTGGTCATAAAGCTTTTTTTATACTGGGCCATCGCGCTGGGGTTAATGGACACAATTCTGTCGCTTCCCCCGTCAATCGTCCACACAGCCGATGCCCACGGAATCGGGGTGATGGCCACTTTGGTGATCTTTTCCGGCAGCTCTACCTGGTTACCGCCCTCATCGGTTATGACACGCGCCACAGCTTTGTCGGTACTCTCCGCGGTTTTTCCGCTGCTTGCACAGCCTCCAAAAATCAAACTGACAGCCAGGCACAGGCCTGCTGCTTTTAACCATGTTTTTTTCATTTTAAACTCCTTTATTTTTAATTACTTAAAAAACTGTTTTAAATACTGACGGCCCTCTCGACCGATAATACAGTAGTCCCGCTTCACATAACGGTTTCCGCTGAGGGCCGGGAAGGGTAAGGGCACCTGAACCGCCGCGTTTTCAGGAAGATACTGAAAATACAGAGGGTCCGCGACAACATAATCCATTTCTCCGGCCAGGCCAAGCTCTAAAGGAAGCTTTTCGGCGATGGTGCACTCCACATTAAATTCATTTTTCAGCACCACACTTATCTGGCGGTTCAGCTCATGATCCCCTATCATCACTGCGTTTTTTAGTTCCTGTTTTAACGGCGCTGTATCCTGGGTCTGGAACACGGCGTCCCCAGTTATGCTCTCCAGAGCTTGACAGGCAGCCCTGACGCCGCTCACGCTGACAGGCATCTGATAAAACCACGGCGTGCCATACTGTTTCTCCATCCATTTCGCCAGTTCAAGGCCCGCTGCCGAGATAACCCAGTTGACCCGTGCTTTGGGCGCGTCTCTGAGTTCGGCGCGCTTTCCGCCTCCCAGCCAGCAAACAGCATATCCCAGTCGGGCAAGCTCACACACCAGCGCATCAAACTGCCGTTGATTTCCGAAAACAAAGGGCGTATACCCAACAAGATTGATCTGTTTTTGGGTGAGCTCACAACGCCGCATCTGCTGTCTTGAAGCAATGGACAGCGCCTGCTTTGTTCCCTCAAGGGCGTCCTGAAAGCCGTTGGTCTGGATGAATACTTTTTCGTTAAGCGTGGGAAAAGAGCTGTCGTCGAGGCCTGTCATGGCAGTCAGCGGTGTGCCTACAATGAACGCAGACTGTCTCTTGTCCTCCTGCATGGCGGCATCTATGCCCTTCTCAATGCTCTCAGCCGAGCCAAGTGTCACCTGGAGGTCGTTCATTCTTGAATACCAGAAAGGCTGTTCCCTGAAATCATCAATGGACCGTGGACAGGAGGCACAGCCCGCGCCTGTTACCAGACAGGCGCAGATCGAGTGGTCCCCTTCAAAAGCAGTCAGCGCGCCGCTGTAATCTGCTGCCAGAGGCGGAAGCGGACAGAGGCGCTCCTCTTTTCCTTCTTTGTGGTTTTCCTGAGCGTGTCCAAATCCCTGAATGATTTCTTCAAGCCGTTCCACAGACTTTTTCTTCCGTTTTTCCATAGGACCCCGTCTGAAAACAGCGACCGGCACATTATAAGGATTATCCGCTTCTGATATCAGCGCCTCAAAATCGGTCTGTATCAAAAGATCTGGACAGGAGACATAGAGCACCACGCCTTTTGTCCCCTGGGTCATGAGAAGCTCCTCGATCATCCCGCGGACTCTGTGTGCGTAGCTACCAAGGGTATACTCCAGCCTGGAAACTGGACAGAGCCTCAGACGGCAAAGCGCTTCCTTCTCCATTGCCCTGAAATAAAGAATACGGAGGCAGGCAGGCGGCCCTACTGCCAGAACACGCACACCCCCGGTTTGGAAAAGAAGTCTGGACAGCGCCTCATCTCCCATGCCTGGCTGTGCCTTCTCAATGGTTGCTGTGTCCATGATGGTTCTCCTTCTCGAGCTGATAGAGTGTTTTACCCAGGTTGTCCATCTCCGCATCGGCAAGAGGTTTCGGAAGTGTCCCGGCTTCCTGACGGGCGATGGCTCTGGCCAGTGTCATAAAGCTTTTTTGCAGTGCTTCACCCTCGTCCTGTTCAAAAACAGTTGTTTTCTGATAGTCGGCAAGCCGAAGTGTATCACTTTGGCTGACAGAGGCCGTAATCAGGCTGCCTGTCCGTTCACCAAAGCGCTCGACCGCCTGATGGTCGGTACCGGGCCGGGCCCGGTTATGGATCAGTCCGCCAAACAATGGCTGCGCCCCAGCAGAATACCGTACAATGCTCTTCATAATATTATTGGCGGCATAAAGCGACATCAGCTCAGAGGAGGTGACGATATATACCTGATCCACACACCTTTTTCTCATAGGCATTGAAAACCCGCCGCAGACCACATCGCCTAAGACATCATAGGTGATTAAATCCCAGCGTTCTTCAAATATTCCTAACTTTTCAAGAGTCTCCAGGGTCGTAGCAATCCCCATTCCCGCGCAGCCAATGCCTGCCTCCGGCCCTCCGGCCTCCACACACGCCACACCCGTCTCACCCATAAACAGGATATCCTGTATGGTCACCTGCTCCCCTTTTTCATTCAGCCTTTGAATGACTGTGGGAATCCGCTTTCTCATCAGGCACCGGGTTGAATCGGACTTGGGGTCACAGCCGATGTGAAGCACCCTTTTTCCCATTTTGGCGAACGCGGCGGAAACATTGGCCGCAATGGTCGACTTTCCAATGCCGCCCTTTCCATAAAACGCGATTCTCTTACTGCTCTTTTCCATTATCTCTCCCATTAAAAAAACTCTTCTGACTGATTCATCAGAAGAGTTCCTCAACACAAGCAACACCCTCTCCCAATGATCCGTTAGGTTAGGTATAGACAAGAAATGTTGAAGTATCCTGACTTGGGTTCATTGCCAGCTGTAACAACTTCCCAGAGAATACTCTCCAGTGTTGATAAAACATACAGCGGCTCCCCCTTACAGTGGCGGCACCGTACCGGATTCTCACCGGTTTTCATACAACAAGTCTTCTATGTAATTTTGCTATATTATATCACGATATCTGATAATTCACAACCACTGCAATTAACTCAATTTTTGATTGCCAGCTATCGTATTTTTTGATAGTATATTTAAAACAGAGGAAAGGAATCGTATCAATATGATCTCTATGCAAAACATGAAATACATTGTCGAGATCGCAAAGCACCACTCGATCTCTGCTGCCGCCAAGTCTCTTTTTGTCTCACAGTCAACGCTTTCCACAGCGGTACGCGAGGTAGAGCAGCAGCTTGGCATCGCAATTTTCAGCCGAAATAATCGTGGCATTGAGGTTACCTTTGAAGGACAGGACTTTCTAAACCACGCCAGGGATATTGTGGAGCAAAGCGAATATCTTGAAAGGCGGTACAAGCACCGGAAAACCCTGCCCATGCGTTTTTCCGTTTCCACCCAGCGGCTTCCCTTCTCGGTCATGTCCTTTATACAGATCGTCGGGGACCTTGAGCTCAGGCATTATGACATCGCCATCCGTGAATGCCCAACACATGAAGTCATACACGATGTGGCGTCCAGACGGAGTGAGCTCGGCATTTTATGCATCAACGAGCACTACCTCAACACCATGCAGAAGCTCCTGGATTCCAGCAATCTGACCTTCTACGAGCTGGGTCAGCTCACCACCTATGTTTTCCTGCGGAAAAAGCACCCCCTGAGCGGCAATGCCTCCCTGACACTGGATATGCTCAAAGAATACCCCTTTGTAACCTATGACCAGGGTGAGGACAGCATGCTGCATTTCTCTGAGGAGATCCTGTTCAATGAAATCTGGGATAAAAACATTCATGTCATTGACCGCTGCTCCAAAATCGCCCTTGTCCGCGGCACAAACTGCTTCAGCATTGGTCCAGACCTGACCAACAGCGACGCTGACCGTATGCATTCCAACATGAGCGAGGTGAGGGCTGTGCGTCTTTTGGATAATGACCAGCGTCTCCACGCCGGATACATTCTCAGGAACGAGCACAGCTTGAGCGCCATCGGCGAAAAATACATTAAAGTCCTGACCGAAAAGATCAAAGCCTTTGAGCGATGGGAGTAAAAAAGGCACAATAAAAAGCCGTATCCTGCACAGGGATACGGCTTTGATTTTTATGAAACCCGACGGGCAATTACGGCTAAACGTCCATCGTTCAGACCGACATTAAAGATACAGGTGGACAGCGTAAGAATCTCGTCACCCGGTTGTACATTCACATCGCTCGCGACAATACTCTGGTTCTTTATGTTCTGGTAATAGGCCAGAAAGCTTTCATCATCGGCAAATTCCAGCTGTCTGTAATCATAGTCCTGCTCCTCCACCAGCACGGCAAAGATTTCCCATACGCCGTCACCGCCCAGCTCCGGCGGTCTTCTGTAAACAATTTTGTTATGCTCTTTGATAAAATCAGGATTCTGATAATAATAGAGCAGATCGTCAAACATGACGTGCACGCCGCTGCGCATGGTGCTGTGCCCATAGATCAGAGAATTCTGGCTTCTGGGCTGCCATTTATAATTCATATCGATAAAGGGAACGCCCCTTTCGTCGGACTCGCCATTAAATGAAGTGTACAGATATTTATCATTATCCGTTGTCTGTACCACCGGGGTATCAATATTGGTTCCTTCAATGCTCAGCCAGCCAACAGTTTCCGGGTTCACCTCACGCAGCGCTGCCCAGTCGATGCTGTTATCCTCCCGGTTGGTAACCTGCATTTTGAGGAGCGGCGTATTATTGGGAAAAAACTCCTTGTAGAGCATCCATCCCGCCGCGGCCAAAAGGGAGAGGATGATCAGAATGATGACGATATCTCCCACAACGCGCACGGCGCTTCTTTTCTTCTTCACTTTCTTTTTTGTCATATTTATATTTATGATCCTTCAGGCTTACAGTCCCTGCGTATTTGTAGGACAGTCTGTTTAGTGCTTCCAGGCCCAAAGGCATTACACCTCCTTTTATGGTTATTCATTATATCAAATCTTTCTCAATTGATAAAGACTTAAATGATAACAAAAAGGATTTTATACCGGTCTTAAAAAAGAATAAAGCTAAAATACGTCAGGGTTTCCGGGCCGTGGGTGTAACGCAGACCGGTTTTGACCACAATGTCCATTACGATGATCCCATAGCCCTCCACCGAGGGAAAGAGCTTGTCTGGATATCGGCAGGGCTCGTGGGGGTAGGTGCACACATCGCAGACCAGGCACCCTTCGGTCGATAAAACAAGGCTCTCGGGCCGGTGTGTCCGAAACTGCTGAGCCACCTTTGCCGTCACTGCCTCATGCCGGATACGCGCTTCCTGCCAGCCCCTTGCGTTGTAGCGCCCCTTCAAGTCTGCCACGGTGGAAAAGACCATCACATTTTTATAGGAGAGGCATTTCATCACACAGTGTTCATAGCTTCCCACAGCCGGGGGGCATGCCCAGGTCGCGTTGAACTGCCCGCAGCTGTTACGCTGGCACAAAGTACGCGTCTGGTCTGAAAAAAGCAGCTGGTCGGTCATTGAAAAGGCGCATTCCTCTACGCCGATTTCCTGAAGAGATGGATGCCTGAATACCGAGGGAGGATTCATTGTTTTTTTATCCGCATGACATACTGTTCTCAAATTATCCATTTTTACCTCAAATTTTAAAGCGCCCTACACGCTTATGCTGTCTTGGGCCTCAGAACAGGCCACTGTTTCCAGTGTCTCCTTGCAATGGGCGCTGCAAAAATGACAGAGCGCATCCGGATTTTCCAGCTCTCTGGCCTTCTGCGGACAATAATACTGATCAAACTGCTGCTCCAGAAACTGGCCGTCAAAATGACTTCCCACCGGGTGGAGCGGCTTCTCCTCGATAAACGCCAGATAGGTACACGCAAGCTTGATCATGCTCTTCTGCAGCTCGCCCCCAAGCACGTAATCTTCCAGATATTGATCCAGCAGTGTCTGGAAAGCATACAGCCTTTTCTCATGGATACCTTTTAATGGATTGTCCTCCAGCACCGCTGTCTTAAGACTGATCAGGGCAGTTACATTATAAATGGTATTGAGCATGGTCTGGTGGGCCAGGGTTCCCGGTTTAAACTTTACCTTCTGTACCTCCTCACGTTGCTGCATCAGGACTTCCAGATCAAACTTTTCGGCCTCCTCCTGAAGCTGAAGGACTAAATCATACTTTGTCATTTTTCTCCTTTCCGGCTCCTCTGACCACAAAAAAACCTTCTCTGAATTAGAGAAGGTAAAAAGACATATCATTGCCTGTGGTTTGTCCTATTACTCTAAATCGGAGCTTTAAGAACCTGTTTCTGAGTCGGTCTTCTGGCTTTGCAATATCATCCTTCTCCCTTCCCGCCCGGAGGCAGTGGTTCCTGAGAGGCATTTTGCATTACAGCTGCGATTACAGCAAGGGAGTCACACCCTTTTCCCATTACACAGAACAGTTTCACGATTAAATTTTCTCTATCATATCGCTTTCTGCTGTCTTTGTCAAGAAAAAGCGTTTTAGCTTTTTCGGGTCTTAAACGAATGCTGAAAGCTGTTGATCCAGCTTTTGCCCATGCTCGTCCGAGTCGGCGCTCACAAGCTCCAGTGTCAGGTATTCGGGAGCGATTCTCTGTATCAGCCCATTTACCTCAGGATGGATAAATGGCAAGTGGGCGTCAATATTAAAAATATGCTCCGAGCACTGCCAGAAACGGTCCCAGAAGTCTTGCTTTAAATCCGGCGGGTTTTGAAGAATTTTCTGAACATAGGCCCCTGTGAGTGACTGCTGGAGGTGCATCCCGCAGATATAATCGCAAAGCGCACCGTGGGCGTCAAGCATCTTATGGATATAGTCAATGCCCTCCTTTTCTGTCTGCAGCGCTAAATTAGTGTGCAGTAAATGGCCGGTATCAAACATGATTCCCTTATTCTCCGTATGGATTCCGTTCATGAGCCGTTCTGTCATCTCTGGCCGGGTAAGGGTCAGGCCGGGCCACCAGAGATTTTCGACCAGGAATTTAAAGGTATAATTTTTACCGTCCAAAAGCGTGTTGATCACTTCACAGCTGGCGTCAATCACGGCCTCGTCGCTGTAATGAAAAACTCTGTGGTAAGTTTCCGTAAAACGGCAGTCCGAGACATGGAACACCACATACTCCGCATTCAGCGTCTGTGCTATTTCCAGCTCCTTTTCCAAACGGTTGAGGATACAGGTTCTGTCCTTTCCCTCATAATATACCTCCCAGTTTTCCGGCTTATCAAACTCACTGCGTAAAGCCTTTTCATTATTAAACCAGAGATCCATCCAACTGGGAAACATTCTCAGGTGTATGCCCACCACATCCTGCCGGGGTATCTTCTCTGGAAGACGCTCATTCCACAATACCTGAAGCTCCAGGCCGTCCAGTCCGCGCGATCTGTAAAAATCCTTCAGGCTGCTCCGGTTCTTAAACCGGTCCATATCATGGCTGAACACCGTCATATTGATGAGTTTTTTCATATTATCTGCTCCGCTTTTCCTGTATTTTCAAAATTTTAAAGTGTTTGATTTTTCTTTATCATAGCTTTCACGCTCAGTTTTGTCAATCGTCTCTTAAATTCCGTCAGTTTTAAACCGTTCCTGAACAGGTGAAGGTTTTTTAAGAATTGAATCTTTTGCAGCTGTTCTGTATAATAGTTTTAATAGGAAACGCTCGCATTGATTACTGAAAGGAGGTTTTACAATGAAACAGCACCGTTTTTGGGCTTTTGCCGCACTTTTCTGCTTTGCCATGACCATGCTCACAGGCTATGAAAGAAAATAAATTCACACTGGATGCTCCGGGTTCAATGTGTTATGACTGCTGCAAAAGCATTGACACTCGCTTAAGAATATGATAAAGTTTTGATAGTTATACGACTGACGGAAGTGGAATAAACCACATGAAGTATAATAATCAAGAGCCGACCGTCTGGGCAAAAGAGTCCGGATTTGTCGGCTCTTTTTATATGACATGGAGGATGATAAAAATGAAAGAACTGGAATTAAAGTATGGCTGCAATCCCAATCAAAAGCCTGCCCGAATCTTTATGAAGGACGGCGAGCTTCCCCTTCAGGTGTTAAACGGAAAACCCGGCTTCATCAACCTGCTGGACGCCTTTAACAGCTGGCAGCTCGTGAAGGAATTAAAAGAAGCCACAGGCCTGCCCAGCGCAGCAAGCTTTAAGCATGTCAGCCCTGCCGGCGCCGCTGTGTACGTTCCCCTGACCGATGTCGAAAAGAAAATGTACTTTATCGAGGATATTGAGCTCACGCCTGTTGCCACAGCCTATATCCGGGCGAGAGGCAGCGACCGGATGTCCAGCTACGGCGATTTTATCGCCCTGAGCGACGAATGTGACGCCGCCTGTGCCCGTTACATCTCCATGGAGGTCAGCGACGGCATCATTGCCCCTTCATTCTCAGCGGAGGCCTTAGCCCTGTTATCGGAAAAGAAAAAAGGGAAGTACGTTATTCTCCAGATTGATGAAGGCTATGAACCTGAAGCTCTGGAATATAAGGATGTTTTTGGCATAACCTTTGAACAGTCCAGAAACAATCAGGCTATTACCGAGGCGCTGTTTCAGAAAATTCCGACCAAAAACCAGACCCTCAGCCCATCGGATAAGCTCAATCTCCTGATCGCGCTGGTGACCTTAAAATACACCCAGTCAAATTCCGTCTGCTATGTCAAGGACGGACAGGCCATCGGTATTGGCGCCGGACAGCAGTCCCGTGTTCACTGCACACGGCTTGCGGGTAATAAAGCGGACAACTGGGCGCTTCGCCACCACGAGAAGGTATTGAACCTGCCCTTTAAGGAAAACATGCCGCGGGCCAACCGGGACAATGCCATAGACGTCTATATTTCAGAGGATGCCGAAGACATCCTGAACGATCATGTATGGCCTGAGTTCTTTACAAGCAGGCCAGAGCCTTTTTCCAGAGAGGAAAAGAAAGCCTGGCTGTCCCGGGTAAGCGGCGTCGCCCTGGGCAGCGATGCTTTTTTCCCCTTTGGCGACAATATTGAGCGCGCGCATAAAAGCGGCGTTACCTGCATTGCCCAGTCCGGCGGCTCGATCCGGGACGACCTTGTCATCGAAGCCTGTGATCAATACAATATCGCCATGGCCATGACCGGAATCCGTTTGTTTCATCATTAAAAATAAAGCTGAGCGGCGGCGTCTTTTCGAGACTGCGCTGCTCAGCTTTTTTTCTATTGTCAATAAGATAAATCCTTAACATTTCTCCATTATTGAATTTTAATCATTGACACTTATTTAATTACTGTGCTATCATAGATACGAGGTGATAAAATGCGAGTATCAAAGGACCCGGATATCCGAAAACAGGAAATTTTAGATGTTGCCATGCGTGTTTTCGCGGAAAAAGGCTATGAAACCACAACCATGAAGGATATTGCCAGAGAAGCCGGTGTTGTAGCTGGGTTATGCTACCACTATTTTCAAAATAAACATGCGCTGTATCAGGAGGCCCTCACACAGTATGCCAAAGCTTGCAGCAAGCCCTTTGCAGATATTTTTAAACAGATCGAGCTGCCTTTAAACAAGTGTATCGACATCCTGGATAAAATATCTGAAAATGAAGTGGAAAACTATAAATACCGCGACTTTTTTGACAAAGACGGCAATGAGCTATTTCATGCCCAGCTGGAAGTATATATGTCAAAGGAGATTTTTCCGCATCTCGAAACCTATATTAAAAGTCTGATGGATCGCGGCGAAATCGAAAAAAATGACGCGCATCTGCTGGCGCATTTTATATGGGGCGGCCAGATGGCAGTCACTAACAACGCCGCCGGACCGGTTAAGGAAAAGAATCTTTTTTTAAAGCAGATGCTCACCCTAATCCTAAAATAAACCTGTTCTGATACCCGTCTCTTTGGGCGGGTAAAAAAATACCCATTCATTGAATATCCGTCAATGAATCATGATCAATGGAGGAATCATTTATGAAAAATACCAGAAGCACCAAACAGACAACCATCGACTATTTTAACAGCACCGCGGAGGATTATGATCAAAGCTCTGATGGTAAATTCGTCCGCTGTATGTATGATGATATCGTGGAGCGCGTTCTTGATCTGAAACCAAAAACCGTTTTGGATCTGGGCTGCGGCAATGGTAATATCATCGCCCGCCTGCAAAAGCTTTCAGACGCCGATTATTATGGTTTAGACATCTCAGCGGCCATGATTGCCCAAGCTGAAAAACGACTGACCGGCGTTCATTTTGTGGTAGGTGACGCTGAAAAGCTACCCTACAAAGCTGATAAATTTGACGTAATTGTCTGCAACGCTTCATTTCACCACTATCCCCGTCCAACAGCAGTTATCCGTGAAATACAGCGTGTTTTGAAAAAAGATGGAACGCTCATTTTGGGCGACCCAACAGCCCCTTTTAAACTGCTGACGGGCTTTTTAAACAGCGCTATGGCCCACAGTCATTCCGGTGATCACCACATCTACCATAAATCTGAAATCATCGGTCTCCTCAGCCAAAATGGGTTTAAAGTCAGCAGCTGGACCAAGCCCAGCTATAAAACCTTTATTTTAAACGCAAGGCTTTCGTAGGCAGATTAAAAATGTTTAAAAAATAAAAAGTAAAAATCGAACATTAACAAATCTTTCGTTTTTTACAGGTATGCCATTTACAAATTTAAAGTTGTTTTGGTATTCCTACATTTTTTACTCCTCATCCTCACCGGAGACAGTAATCTTATAGCCTTTTTTCACGGGCTCATCCTCATCATCCAAAGAAAGGCGCACGGGCTTTTTGATCTCTACCAGGCTCATTTGGCTGATCTCGCGTTTGACGGCCCGGTCGATGGCGGCACAGGTTCCTTCAAAATCGGTGTCAATTTCACGGTAGGTGTAGGCAATGCGTTTTAAGCCTAAATCTCTGAGCGCATCGCCCTTTTTCCCCAGTGAGCCGCTGCTGCTGTCCCCAAACTGCTTAAATTTTTCCAGCTCCACCACCAGTCTGGCGGATGGACAGAAGAAAAGAAAGCCATCGAAGCCTGGCAGTGCGCTGCGCTTAAAGGGTTCGGGATAGGTTTTAAGGTACTCGTTCCACAGCTTCTTTTCCTGGGGTGAGGTTCGTTCTTCAAAGTCTTTTAAGGTTGGTTTTTTCTTTTCGGTCTGTTTATAAGCCATGGGTTCCTCCTTTAAAAACGCTGGCCTGTTATAAAATAGCAGGCCAGCGTTTTTGTTAATTCATCATTCTATTTTTCTTTCATCTCCAGTGCAGCCTGCGCAGCGGCTAAGCGCGCGATGGGCACACGGTATGGTGAGCAGGAAACATAGTTAAGGCCCGCACTCTGGAAGAAGTGGATGGACTTGGGATCGCCGCCGTGCTCGCCGCAGACACCGATCTTGAGATCTGGTTTTGTTGTACGGCCAAGCTTGACGCCCATTTCGACCAGCTTGCCAACGCCATTGACATCAATACTCTGGAACGGGTCGTTCGGCAGGATGCCTTTTTCCTTGTATTCGCCAATGAATTTGCCTGCGTCATCTCTGGAGAAGCCGTAGGTCATCTGAGTTAAGTCATTGGTACCAAAGGAGAAGAATTCTGCTCTTTCGGCAATTTCATCTGCGATCAAGGTTGCTCTTGGGATTTCCATCATGGTCCCTACTTTATAGTCAATGTCGGAACCCTTTTCTGCCTTGATCTTTTCAGCGGTTTCCCTTACAACATTTTCGACATAGTCCAGCTCTTCCTTCATACCGATTAACGGGATCATGATTTCTGGGACGATGTTGTAGCCATCTTCTTTTTTCACTTCGATGGCAGCTTCCATAATGGCTCTTGTCTGCATCACCGCAATTTCCGGAAAGGTGACTGCAAGACGGCAGCCCCGGTGTCCGAGCATCGGGTTGAATTCTTCGAGGCCATGGATCGTGCTCATCATTTCATCCATACTCATATCCATATCTCCCGCTAAAGCTTCGATATCTTCCGGTTCAGTTGGCAGGAATTCATGCAGTGGCGGGTCCAGCAGACGGACGGTTACCGGCAGATCCTTCATGGCTTTGTAGATACCCATAAAGTCTTCCTTCTGCATTGGCAGCAGCTCGGCCAGATATTTTTCGCGCTGTTCTTTGGTCTTTGACAAGATCATACGGCGTACACTCGGGATTCTGTCTTCGTTGAAGAACATGTGCTCTGTACGGCAGAGCCCAATCCCTTCTGCACCAAAGCCTACCGCTACAGCGGCGTCTCTCGGGGTGTCGGCGTTTGTGCGCACGTTCATGGTTCTGCAGGCATCGGCCCATTCCATGAGCTGTCCAAAATGTCCGGAAAGCTCAGGTTCCTTTGTGCCGATGCTTCCCTTATAAACCTTACCGGCGGAGCCGTCTAAGGAGATATAATCGCCTTCGTAGATATATTCTGTACCAACTCTGAACTGCTTGGCGTCCTCATCGACCTTGGCTTCTTCACAGCCTGCCACACAGCATTTACCCATACCACGCGCAACAACGGCTGCGTGGGAGGTCATACCACCGCGTGCGGTCAGGATACCATTGGCAGCGTACATGCCTTCGATATCTTCGGGAGAGGTTTCTTTTCTTACGAGGATTACTTCCTCACCGTTTTCTGCCGCGGCTTTTGCTTCTTCTGCCGTAAAGTAGACCTTACCGGTGGCAGCGCCTGGAGAGGCTGGCAGGCCGCTGGCCAGAACGACCGCTTCCTTCAGCGCGGTTTCATCAAAGGTCGGGTGGAGCAGCTGGTCTAAGGATAACGGCTCAATACGCATAACAGCTTCTTCTTTGCTGATGAGGCCTTCTTCTTCCATTTCCACTGCGATTCTGAGCGCAGCCGGGGCGGTTCTTTTACCATTACGGGTCTGGAGCATGTACAGCTGGCCCTTTTCAACGGTAAATTCCATATCCTGCATGTCTTTATAATGTTTTTCAAGGAGTTCTGCGGTATCGTGGAACTGCTTGTAAACTAAAGGCATAATTTTTCGGAGTTCATCGATTTCACGAGGGGTACGGATACCTGCAACAACATCTTCGCCCTGGGCATTTACCAAAAATTCACCGAAGAGCTTGTTTTCGCCTGTGGCCGGGTTTCTTGTGAAAGCAACGCCGGTACCGGAGTCATCGCCCATGTTGCCAAATACCATTGACTGTACGTTGACAGCTGTACCAATGTCATGCGGAATATCATTCATATCCCGATAGACAAACGCACGCGGGTTGTTCCAAGATCTGAATACGGCTTCAACCGCCATTAACAGCTGTACGTTCGGATCCTGTGGGAAGGGCTTGCCGGTTTCCGCCAGAACAATTTCCTTATAGCGTCCTACCACTTCCTGCAGATGATCGGTTGTGAGCTGTGTATCAATCTGGAAGCCTTCACGGTCTTTAATTTCATCCAGAACATTTTCAAATTTATTTTTGTCAATTTCCTGCACAACATCACCGAACATCTGGATAAAACGACGGTAGCTGTCATAGGCGAAACGTTCGTTGGCTGTCTTTTCAGCCAGACCTACAACGGTTTCATCATTAAGGCCGAGGTTTAAGATGGTATCCATCATACCAGGCATTGAGATGCGCGCGCCGGAGCGTACGGATACCAGCAAGGGATTCTCCTTATTGCCGAATTTTTTCTTGGTAATGTCCTCCAAAACCGACATATGGCTGTTGATCTGGCCGATCATTTCATAGGTCAGCTTGTTTTCCTTCAGATACTCGATACACGCTTCGGTTGAAACGGTAAAGCCCTGTGGCACTGGCAGGCCGATTCGCGTCATTTCCGCTAAATTGGCGCCCTTTCCACCTAACAGGTTCCGCATGTCCGCATTGCCATCACTAAATAAATAAACCCATTTTTTATCCATATTGACTACCTCCTCATAATGGTTGCAAGTATGAAATTCGCAATTTCTTCAATTGCTTTGGATGTAACGTCGATAACCGTACACCCTAATTTATCAAAGAGCTCCTGAGCCTTGTCCAGCTCATATTCCACTCTTTTTAAACTGGCATAATTTGAATCTCCGGTAAGCTTCATGGTTTTTAAACGCTCTTCTCTGATGCTGACAAGCTTATTGGGATTTAAAATCAATCCGAATATCTTCTGATTAGATATCTCAAAAAGTTCTCTTGGCGGCTCCACCTCAGGCATGACCGGTATATTGGCGACCTTGAAGTTATTGTTCGCCAGATAAACGCTGATCGGTGTCTTTGAGGTTCGTGAAACCCCCAGCAGAATAATGTCTGCCTTGTTAAGATGATCCATGCGTTTTCCGTCATCATATTTAACGGCAAACTCGATGGCCTCCACCTTTTTAAAATAATCCTCATCCAGCCTGCTTCGGCTGAAGGGGTCAAGGTTCGGTTTAACACCTGTTAAAATCCTCAGCTCATCCATAAAGGGATCCAGCACATCGTAAACCGGCACCTGATTTTCCTTTGCTTTTTCTTTAACACATTTCAATAACTCCGGCGTTGTGATCGTACACACAATCAGGACATTTTTCCCCTTCGCCTCAGCTAAAATCTGATCAATCTCTCTCTTTTCGTGGACGAAGGAAAAAACCCTGACATCCTCAATCGAGTCCTCGAAATGGCCTCTCCCCGCCTTTGCCAGTACCTCGCCCGGTTCACCTAAGGAATCGGAGACCACGTACAGGGTTAAGGGCTTGTTGTCATTCATTCGTATCATCGTCTTTACCTAAGTTCACAACATAACGTGTAATATTGGTACGGGAAACCTTTCCGAGCAAGATTAAACGCAGGTTGTTTTTTTCATCCATTTCTTTTTTTACAATGGGCAGCGATTCGACTTCGTACTCCATGGTTTTAACCGCAGCGTCATAGACTGATTCGTGCTCCTCCAGATAAACAATATTGGGCATTCGGGTCATAATAATCGGAATCGGCAGGGTTTCAACATCCTTCCGGCCGATCATCGACTTGATGAAATCCTTACGCGAGACAATGCCGGACAGGTATTTTCCATTGACCACATAGAGCGTTCCCGCGTCTTTCGTAAACATAGTGATTATTCCGTCATAAATCGTCGTGTCTTCCTCGACAATTGTTGGCTCGGATTGAATGTCCATAACACTGATCGTTTTAATATAGCTGCCCATAACATGCAGCAGCGAACGCCCTGTATAATTATAGCCAACCTTCCGTTTTGCCTCCAGGATGCCCATCATGGTAAGCACCTTTAAATCAGGCCGGATCGTCGCCCGGTTGACGCCGAGCTGCTCTGCAATCTCAACACTTTTTACGGGCTCCCTCGCCTTAACAATTTCTACAATCTGGTTTTGTCTTTCTGATAGCTCCATTCAACCACCTGCCATTAATGTAACTTTTATATTATAAAGTATAACACATATGGCCAAAAAGTAAATAACTAATCCTGATACTTTTCTGTCATTTCATCTTATTATTTTGTTAAAACTTTGTCAACCTTTTCACAAACTCGTAAAAAAAATGATTTTCATATGGTGATGGCGTCCTTCAGCTTCTCAAAAACCTTGTCGCCGATGCGGTCAACCTCCTTTAAATCCTCAAGGGATTTAAAGAGACCGTTTTTTTCCCGGTAATCAATGATATTCTTTCCGATGGCGTCGCCGATTCCGGGCAGTGTTTTAAGATCCTCCAGGCTGGCGGTATTGATATTTATTTTACCCGCCGGCGCCACGCCGCTGACCGTACCGGCTTCTGAAACCTCATCTTTAGTATAAATATGGATTTTATCCTCATCCTCCAGCACTGACGCAAGGTTCACACTGTCGGTATCTGCGTTTTCGGCCAGGCCGCCCAGCTGTTCGATGGCGTCGATCAGTCTTGAGCCCGGGGCCAGCTTGATGACGCCGGGATGATTGACCGCACCGGTAATATGCACGTAGATCTCGCCGGTATTCGCCGCACTGTCCTCCGTATTGGCAGACGCTGTATCCGGAGCTTTCAGAACCGCCTTTTGCCGGCTGTCCTCCTGAAAACAGAGCCACAGGGCAAAAACAATCAAAACCGCTGCCATCACGCCGATATAGCCCCATTTTTTCAGGTCCTTATGTTTCTCATCCATGTCGCTCAGATCCGTTCCTCGGTCCAACTGCCCTTTTTTCGCACCATAATGGCCCTAAAACCGATTTTTTTTATCAATTCTAAAACTTCCTCGTATGCGTAATGAATTCCTTCTGTCGTATGTGAATCGCCGTTTAAGGTGATTGGTATTTTCCGCTCCTGTATTTCCGCCATCAGCCACGCTTCAGGGTAAAGGCACCGGTCACCGTAACGGATCATGCCACCAGTATTTATCTCGATGATTGATCCTGATGCTGTAATTTTGTCAAGACAGTCTTTTACCGCTTCCTGGTACCAGCTCTCCTGATCGTCAAAAAAGCGGTTATCTGTATTGTTTTTTTTGATGATATCCATGTGTCCCACAATGTCCGGCTTAAGCTTGACGGCCATATTTCCAAGCGCCTCATAATAACGCTGGACAAAGGTCTCAACCGAGCCGCCAAAACAGTCTCTGATCCCTGCCTCAAATATCTCGGGGGTGTAGTCAATATCCGCCACCGATCCATCTTTCAGCCTTCCGATGGTGTGGATCGAGCCGATAAAAAAATCCAGTTCCGGAATAAGCGCTCTGGAATCGCTGCTGATGTCCTCGTCCCACATAAAATAGTCGATTTCCATTCCCAGGCTGATGTCGATCTGTTCCCGGTACTTTTCTGCCAGAGCACGGACCTCATCCATATAGCTGCGGACCGTTTCCTTTTTCATCGTCCAATCGTTTTCATAGGGCAGCGGCGCGTGACCTGTAAAGCCAATGCTTGTCAGCCCTGCCTGAATGGCGGCCTGCACCATCTCTTCCAGTGAATTTTTGCCGTCGCAGTAGTTCGAATGAATATGATAATTTGAATGTACCATAACGCCTCCTTTAGAACACAATCTGTGAAACGCAACATCTTTAATATTGTAGCATAAAAAGAAGTATAAAAAAAAGCCCCTGGGGGCATTTTTTGAAATACATTACAACGCTAAAGAATTTTATTCAGGAAGCTCTGTGTCCGTTCTTCCTGTGGATTGAGGATAACCTCCTGAGGGGTACCCTGCTCACAGATCACGCCCTCATCCATAAAGATGACACGGTCTGCCACCTCACGGGCAAAGCCGATCTCGTGGGTTACGATCAGCATGGTCATCCCTTCATTGGCCAGCTGCTGCATGGTGGCGAGCACCTCGCCAACCAGCTCAGGGTCAAGTGCTGAGGTCGGTTCGTCAAAAAGCATAATCTTGGGGTTCATCGCCAGGGCCCGCGCGATGGCAACACGCTGCTGCTGTCCGCCGGACAGGCGCACCGGGTATTCATCCCGCTTATCCGCCAGGCCAACCATGTCCAGGAGCTCCAACGCCCGTTTTTGTGTTTCACCCGAATCGGCCTTGCGCACGATTCTGGGGGCGATTGTAATATTATCAATCACCGATAAATGCGGAAAAAGGTTAAAGTTCTGGAAGACCATCCCCAGGTCGCAGCAGAGGTTCTGCAGTTTTCCGGGATCGATTTTTTCCAGGTCCTTTCCGTTTTGACGCTTTTCCATCAGCTCGTCTTCGATATAGATTTCGCCTTCTGTAATGCGCTCCAGACGGTTCAGGCAGCGCAGCATTGTACTTTTGCCGGAGCCGCTGGGTCCGATAATACAGACTACCTCGCCGGAGGCAACTTCAAAATCGATTCCCTTCAAAACCTCAAGGGAGCCGAAGGATTTTTTTACATTGACTAATTTTACCATACTCATTGTTGTTACCACCTATCTCTTTTCATATACGCCAAGTTTATTTTCCAATTTATCAAATACCACCTGGAGGATGGTTGTCAGGAAAAGATAAATGACGGCCGCATAGATATAGTAGACCCAACTACCCGTGGCACTGGCCATGGTTTTGACTGTCCTCAGCAAATCGAACAAAGCGATTGTGGAGACAAGGGAAGTATCCTTCAGGAGCATGATCAGTTCGTTGCCCACCGGGGCTACCAGCCGTTTAAAGGTCTGGGGAATAATGATCTTACTCATCGCCTGCTTATAGCTCATTCCTAAAGCTTTCGCGGCTTCCATCTGACCATGGTCGATGGATTCGATGGCCGCACGGATAATTTCTGCCAGATAAGCTGTAGAGTTCAGGGAAAACGTAATGAACGCACAGATCATCGGGTCAATCTCAAAGGTTGCTCCGGTCATATCCAGATAAACAATCGGCACCGCATAAAAGATAATGAATAATTGCAGCAGCAGTGGCGTTCCTCTGAAGAACCAGATATAGAACCACGAGAGTCCATTCAGGATTTTATTCTTTGAGATTCTTCCCAGGGCTATAATCACCCCAAAAATTGCACCGAAGATAATCGCGACAACCGCAATCTCAAGGGTTACAATCGTTCCGTCAAAAATCGCCCACATCTGGGTTTGGTTTAACAAATTAATCGCTCCTTCTTAAGTAATAAGTCCGGCAGGCTGTTCTGCCGAACTTATTACCGTTTTTTTCTATGGATTATTCAATGACTTTGATTTCGGAGTTGATATTATTTGTCATATCTTCCCCAAACCATTTCATGGAAATCTCTGTCATTGTACCATTTTCTTGTAATTTTTTCAATGTTTCGTTTAATTTTTCGGTAAACGCATCTTCACCTTTACGTACAGTAACCGCAATTGGTTCATTGGTTAAAACTTCAGATGTTACTTCAAACAGCTCTGGCTTTTGAGCCACATAGTACATGGCTACGCCAACATCGGTCATAACATTGTCAATCTGTTTGCCTTCAAGGGCAGCGAAAGCATCCAGCATACCGTCGTACTGTTTGATCTCAACATTCGTTCCGGTCTGTTCCTTCAGCTTATGAGCGCCGTTGTCCGCGGTGGTCGCCAGCTGAACGCCAACCGTTTTGCCGGCAAGCTCTTCAAAGGTTTTTACAGGTGCGGCATCCTTGCGGGACACGATGACAATCCCGTTGGATACATAAGGATTTGTCTGGTTAAAGCCTTCCTGACGTTCCGGTGTGATACTGGTGCTGGAGATAATGGCATCATACTGTTTAGCGTTTAAGCCATTAAAAATACCATCCCAGGCAACAGTGGTAAAATCAACCTTTACACCAAGGTCTTCGCCAATGGCGTTTGCAAGGTCCACATCAAAACCTACCAGATTGTTCTGGTCATCTCTGAATTCCATCGGAAGATAGGTATCATCAACCGCAACGGATAAGGTACCATCGGCAATCGGATCATCACTCGAGGCTGAACCGCCTTTACCGCCACCGCTGCAACCCGCCAGTGTCACGGAGAACACCAGCATAAATGCCAAAGACAACACCAAAAATTTCTTTTTCATCATTTCCTCCTTTTATATACGAAAATTGATTAAAAGCATTATATCGCATATTGTATACATACACAAGTATTTTTTATAATAATACCTTGTTTTTTTCATTTTCTGCATGTTTATACAATTATTCGGAGGCAGATTGGGATTATCACGAGAATGTTTGTATAAAAATACCAATAATGTTCAGGCTGCCCGTTATGTTTCCAATGGCACAGCCAACATTCGTCAAAATAACCACCAGCAGTATCTTTGTCACCTTATTGTGCCAAAGGCCCTTAAAAGAGCCCAGATCCTTGGGCAGAGACTCAAAATCCTCCACCTTAGGCTTTCTGAAATGGGCTTCCGTGATACCTGAAAACCATCCAGCTGCCAAAACAGGACTCAAAGCGGAAATCGGCGCCGCGACAATGGCCGTGAGAATCGAGAGAATATGCCCTCCAGCCAGAAGCGCGCCAATTCCGGCCAGCGACGTGGTCCACAGAAGCCAGTTGCGCGTTTGCTCCCAGCCGGATCCGGGGTTGACGGTAAAAGTCACCAGCACCAGAAGGACCAGCAGAACCGGGATAGACCAGCCAATGATCTTTCCGGCTTTTGACTTAGGCGGTAAGGCTTCGAGCTCTGTGATGTCCTGCTCTTTGTAGAGCTCCTCTTTGATCCCGGGTACATGTGCTGCCCCCAGAACCGCAACCACCTTATTCCCCGGAGCGTTTTTAATTTTGTAGGCCAGGTACTGGTCCCGCTCATCGACCAGGTACTTCTTTACACCCTTAAAGGAATTGCCAAGCTCAGACAATGCCGCTGAGAGCATATCCTCTGTTTTCAATTCCTCAAGCTCTTCCTCGGTGATTTCTTCATCATCAATGATGCTCATGATGATTGTGGTCAGCAGCTTCATTTTTTCCCACAGGCTGCAGCCCTTCCAGATACGGTTAAAGGTAACCTGGATGCTGCGGTCTGCCAGCACCAGCTGAGCGCCGCAGTTTTTAGCAGATTCTATGCCCTGCATCATCTCCTGGCCGGAGCGGATGTCAAACTGCTCTGCCAGCTTTCTCTGATAATTGGACAAAATGATATTGGCGAACAAAAAGCCCGCCCGTCCATCCTTTATCACCTTTATAATGTCGGCATCTGCCCACTGCTCCTTCTGGTTCATCGACTCATATCTGCCGGCATCCAGCTCGATACAGACCGAATCGGGACACTCGGTCTCGATAAGGTTTTTGACCTCCGCCACACTTGTGGGGGACACATGCGCCGTTCCAATCAAAATGATCTCTTTGCCATTAACCTGGAGGCGCGTTATATTTTCTGATTCCAATCGTCCACACTCCCTAGCAAAGCATCAGATCAATGAATTCATCGTCTGACATACCATTGATATAATCCGACAGGCCGGTATCCCGCAGCACACGGCGCAGAACGCCTTCCTCGGGCTTTAAGCCGATCAGCTGCTCTTCAAGCTTTGTGATGTCGCCATTGCCAAAAAAATCACCATAGAAGTGTATGTCTTTAATAATACCCTTATCGACCGTCATTAAAACAGTTACGAGACCACAAGGGTATTTTCTTTCCCTTCTCAGGTTATACTCCGGAGACTGTCCATAATTCCATTCCCAGGTCGCATACTTTTCTTCCTGAAGCTTTTTAATGGCCGCGATATCGGCTTCGGTGAGGCTCCGTTCCTGAAGCTCCCCGTCCTCAAACATATAACTGACAAGGGCTTTCTTGAAGTCTTCCAGTGTAAAGCCCGGCTCCAGGTAGCTGACGATATTGGTCACCCGGCTTTTAACAGATTTTACACCCTTAGACTCAATTTTATCCTTTTTCACCTTCAGGGCACTCTGGACCGTGTCCAGCTTTGAGTTGAACAGAATCGTTCCGTGGTGGAGCACTCTGCCCCGCTTCGCGTACTGGGAATTGCCCGAAAACTTTTTGCCGTCGATGGTGATGTCATTGCGCCCGTTAAACTCGGCATTGACACCCAGACTCTGCAGGGCCTTGACCACCGGCTTTGTAAAGGACTGAAAATCAAAGGGTTTGCCGGAGTCGTTGTTGACGATAAAGGTAAAATTCAGGTTTCCCAGATCATGGTAAACCGCGCCGCCGCCGGTTAAGCGGCGAACCACCTTGATGCCCTGTGCTCTCACAAAATCCTGGTTGATCTCCTCGATCGTATTCTGGTGCTTGCCCACGATGATGGCATGATCATTCTGCCATAGCATAAAATAAGTTTCATTCTGGTCCATGGATTCAAAGACATATTCTTCAAATGCCAGATTAAACGTCGGGTCTGTGCTGTAGGTATTGTTAATAAAAATCATTTTTATATCCTCAAATACATGGATCGGCTGCCATAAAGACAGCCGAAAGCTCTTTTTTATTCACTTTTTAAATCTTTAACAGAATTGCGCATGAGCATTTCATAAGGAACAAAGACGGTTTTGGTTTCCCGTTCTTCCTTTTCGCACATTTTGATCAGCATTCTTGTGGCGATGGCCCCGATATCGTACATCGGCTGGCCAACAGTTGTGATCTGCGGTCTGGTCCATTCGGCAATCCAGAAATTGTTAAACCCGCAGATGCTCACATCGTCCGGAATAACCTTTCCGTTATCCTCAGCCGCGCGCATGGCGCCCAGAGCAATCTGGTCATTAAAGCAGAAAACATTGGTAAATTCTTTTCCGCCGGCCAGGGCTTCTTCCATCATGTGATAGCCGCCCAGTGTGCTCTGGCTTCCGAAGTAAACGAGGTCGTCGTCCAGCTCAACATTCCATTCGCCAAGGGCTTTTTTAATCCCCTGAAGGCGTTTCTGGTTAATGTAGCCTTCTTTATATTCATCATAGAAAATCGCAAACTTGGTATGGCCCATCTTCAGGCATTCAATGGTCAGGTCATAAGCCGCTGTTTCGTTGTCGATCAGAACGCCGCTCAGCTGTCCAGATTCGTCCGGCACACAGCCCAGGACAATTTCACTCGGCGCGTCAATCAGATCGTCTCTCAGCTCATCGGTCAGATGCTTGCCCACATAGATGATCCCATCACACTGCTTTTCAACAAGAACGCCCAGGGAGTTCTGTTCCTTTTCATGATCAAAGTCTGTATTACTCAGAATGATGTTGTAATTATAAATACCACAGACATCTTCCGCGCCACGCACCATTTCGGTATAGAAAGGGTTGGTAATATCCGGAATCATGATTCCAAGGGTATTGGTTTTCTGGATTTTCAGGCTCCGCGCAATGGCGTTAGGCTTATACCCTGTCTTTTTGATGGCCTCTAACACACGTTCCTTTGTCTCTTCGTTAACCAAAGGAATGTTGTTGACAACACGCGATACGGTTGCCACCGATACATTTGCTTCTTTTGCAACATCAACAATTTTTACTTTCAAAATAACACCTCCGTTTATTTGTTTTTAGCATCCCGCTACTTCTTTAATGGCGTCTAAGATCAGCTGCGGCGATTTGCGGCATTTTTCTTCCGATACGGCACATGGCGCAAAGCGCAGGCCCTTTGCCAGAGCGACAATGAACACATTTTTTTCCATCAGCAGATCGCTGACCGCCTTTGGATCTTCACAGGGGATGCTGATAAAAAATCCATCACAATAATTACAGAGCTTCAGCCCGATTTTTCCGGCTTCGTCTAAGAAGGCCTTTGCGCGCTTTTGTAAAATCGCTTTGTGGAAATCCTGCTCTGCGACAAAGCGGTCGCGCAGATTATCGTCTGTCATGATGTCTGCCAGCGTCTGCATGGCCCCTCTGGTTCCATTGGACCAGGTCCCGCGGTTTGAGTAGGCACAGGCCGCCGCAAATTCCTCGGCGATTTCCTCTGTGGGCGCTACACAGATAATGGCGCCGTTTCGCAGTCCATACATGGTAAAGCCCTTTGAGGCACTGTAGGCATAAAGCGGCAGAACATTTTCCGGCAGTCCGGAAAGCAGCGGCATAAAGGCCCGTGCGTCCTCACCCTTGCCGGCGAAATCGATATACGCGATATCGCAGAGAATGATGATTCGCGCGTCAGGATTGGCTTCTGCCATTTCGGTATAAAACGCGGTCAGTTCTTTCCATTCATCCAGCGAAATACTGTAGCCCGTCGGGTTGTGGGCCGGTGTGTTGAGAATGCTCAGCACTCTGTTCTGCTTTTTTAGCAGCTCTGTGAACGCTGCCTTATAGGCTTCCATATTAAAATTACCCGCCTCGTCAAACAGCTCAAAGGTGGTCGTTTTACGTCTGTTTTCATCGGCGATGGTGCTGTAGGGCGCCCAGTACCAGTCCGGAATCAGAATCTGGTCACCAAACTCGGTATAATTGCACACCGCGTGGCGCACTGCGCCGGTTCCACCCGGTGTCGCTATGGCGCGGATGTGGCCTTCTGGCCGGTAGGACTTAAAGCAGGCGTCCACTACCTTATCTAAAAATTCAGGAATCCCGGGAATGCCTGCGTAATCGCAGATCTGTTCGTCCGGCAGGCCCTTTAAAACGTCAAAAACGGATTTAAAGGCCACCAGATCGCCATGATCATCCATCAAAGCCCCAATCGTCGAGTTGATCACCGCCTCGGTTCCCAACTCCTTTGTTCTCTGCGCAGCTTCACCTGCGACTCTGAAAATCGGATCTGTTCCAGCCTCCCGGACAGAACTTTCAATAACCATACGTGACATTTTCTATTCCTCCTAATCAATAAATTTATTAGCGTATTTTTGACGTTCGGTTTCGTACAGGTTGTTTCCCTTGGAGTCAATGACCACCAGCGCCGGAAAATCCTCTACCACCAGCTTACGCACCGCCTCGGTTCCAAGCTCCTCATATGCCAGAACCTCAACCGATTTTATACAGTCCTGCAGCAGCGCGCCGGCGCCGCCAACACAGCCAAAATAAACACACTGGTGAATCATCATGCTGTTGATGACCAGCTCTCCGCGGTTTCCCTTTCCGATCATGCCGCGCAGACCATTCTCCATCAGTGTGGGCGCGTAAGCGTCCATGCGATGGCTGGTTGTCGGCCCGGCAGAGCCGATAATCTCACCCGGCTTTGCAGGACATGGCCCCACATAGTAAATAATCTGATCGGTAAAATCAACGGGCAGTGTCCCGCCGGCTTCAAGGGTTTCAACCATTCGCTTGTGTGCCGCGTCCCGCGCTGTATAGATAACCCCGGAGATCAAAACCTGGTCGCCGGCTTTTAATTTGGCGGCATCCTCTTTTGAAACCGGCGTTGTTAATCGTATTACACTCATGTAAGCCTCCTACAGTGTCCGTTCCACATGACGGTTAACATAGCAGCAGATATTGACAGCAACCGGCAATCCGGCAATATGCGTTGGGAAAACATCGACATTGACACTCAAAACCGTGTTGATCCCGCCGAGCCCCATGGGCCCGATGCCCAGATTGTTACACCGCTCAATCAGTATTTCCTCGAGGCCCTGGATATGCTGTCTGGCATTGCGCACGCCGATGGGCCGGCTCAGGGCCTCCTTGGCTAAAAGTGCTGCCTTTTCAAAGGTGCCGCCCACTCCCACGCCCACAATAATCGGCGCGCAGGCGTTCGGAGCGCCCTTTTCCACTGTTTCCACCACAAACTCCTCAACACCCTTGATCCCGTCCGATGGCTTGAGCATCTTCATGGCGCTGGTGTTTTCCGAGCCAAAGCCCTTTGGCATTACCTTGAGCTGAAGGGCGTCACCCGGAACTACCTTATAGTGGATAATGGCCGGGGTATTGGTACCGGTATTATTTCTGATAAAGGGGTCATCCACGACCGATTTTCTCAGATAACCCTCGCGGTAGCCCTTTTCGACACCATCCTGAATGGCGTCCTCCAGAGAACCTCCGGCGATCTGCAGGTCCTGCCCCATGGTGACAAAGATAACGGCCATTCCCGTATCCTGACAGATGGGAATCTCCTTCTTCTCCGCCACCTCAAAGTTTTCAATCATCGTTTCCAAAATGGAAATGGCGCTCGGGGATTCTTCCCTTGCCAGCGCAACCTCCATCTCTTTGAGAATATCATCCGTAAGTACCGTGTTTGCTTCAATGCACATTTCTGCGACGGCGTCTCTGATGTACTTAACATCAATTTTCTTCAAATTTATCTCCTTCTTTCGGCTGTTCTTTCGCTTTAAAAGATTCTTCCAGCTCTTCCTGTTTTATAACGTGTTCAATGTCCAGGGCGTCTGTCCGTGTCATTTTTTTGTATTCCCTTTTGCCCATGATGACAGACCGCAGGGAAAGGAAGATCCCACCAAACAAAATGATAAAGTAAAAGGTGATAATCCGCCACAGTATCAACGCCACCGACATGTTAACCGCTCCATAAATCGGCCCGAACAGCAGGGCGAAGCCCGCTTCGGCGCCGCCGGCGGCCCCTGGCGTAGGGATGAAGGCAACTGCCACATAAAGGATCGCCTGCATGGATATGACCAGAAAAGCACTGGAGCCTGTCAGCCCCAGCGAGCAATAGACCCAGTAGTTTATACTGTAAAAAACCAGGATCTGCACAATGGAGACCACGAAAAGCCTGAGCGTTTCCAGCTTGTGCTCCTTGAGCGCCGTGATGGCCTCGGAGTATTCGCCGATAAAATGATCGACCTTGGCATAGTACTTGTCCGGATCTTTAAAAACCCGGATAAACAATAAAAACCGGACGACACCGTTCATGATGCCCCGGGCCATTCTCGGGCTCAGCGCCAGAATAAAAACGAGAATAACACCCGCGATATTGATCAACAGCCCAAAGGCGATCAGCCACCGCGCCGCGGTCAGGCCGCTGTTGATCTTGGCCAGATTCAACAGCGTGGCCAGAATGGCGAGAAGCGTGACCGTCACCTGGTATAACGCGTATTTCTGAACCAGCACCGCGGTTCCTGTGCCCATGCTGTAGCCCCGGCGGGACATCTCGTAGAGCTGGAGCGGCTGGCCCCCGGAGGAACCGGGTGTGATCAGGTTATAATACTGGCCGATAATGGTGACGACCATCGCGAAGGACAGCTTCTCCTCCGGGTAATCGCGCTGCATCAGCTTCAGGAGCATATACCCCTCCAGAAGCCAGTAGATAAAAACGCAAACGATTCCCAACAGAAGAAAACCGATATTCGCCCGGCGCAGCGTATCCGCGAATTCCCTGAGGTTAACCTGCGTCAGGATTACAACGACGGTTGCGCCGATTAAAAAAATAAAAAAGATATAGTTCGAATATTTTTTCCAAAACTCAGAAAAGCGGTGCTTCGCTTTCCCACTGTTGCTGTCATTCATAGTCACCTGCCCGTAAACGTTCCTCAAGACGAATGACGAATCGTTTACTTTTTCATTCAAATATTATAACACAGAATCAATGGATTTTAGAACCCTTTTTGAAAATTTTTTCAGTTTTTTTCATTGTTTTTCATACGCCGCGGCGTTAGGCCTACACCAGCTCCGGGAAGCCCTGCTGCCTGAGCGCTTCGTACAAAACAATATTGACCGAATTTGAAAGGTTAAGCGAGCGGGCCCGCTCATGGTTTTTCATGGGAATTCTGAAACGGTGGTCCGGGTAGGCGCTGTGGATCGCCTCCGGAAGGCCGGCCGTTTCCCGCCCAAACAGCAGGTACGCGTCCTCAGCATACTCGATATCGGCATAGAAGGCCTTTGCGTGGGTGGTGAGGACATAGATTTCGGGATCGGGATTCTGGGCTAAAAAATCCTCAAAATCATCGTAAACCGCCAGATCCAGAAGATCCCAGTAATCCAGTCCGGCCCGTTTCAGATGCTTCTCGTCCAGCGAAAAGCCCAGTGGCCTGATAAGGTGCAGCTTTGTGTTTGTCAGCGCACAGGTTCTCGCGATGTTTCCGGTGTTTTGTGGTATCTCTGGCTGGTAAAGTACAACATTCATTTTAATAATACCCTCTTTCCTTTTTAATGCTCTTTGATTTATGTTAAAACCATAAAAAAAGATAAATCTCATTCCGAACACTCAGAACGTCATGAAATTTATCTTTATAGCTATTTCAAAGTGGTCTTTGGCAGTACAATCGTAAAGGTGCTTCCCTGATCGGGCACACTGTCAATTTTTATTTTGCCGCTATGCTGCTTCACGATCATATCCGCAATGCTCAGCCCCAGACCAACGCCGCCTTTTTCGCGGTTTCGCGCATCGTCCACGCGGTAAAAACGGCTGAATATTTTCTTTTTCGCTTCCTCTGTCAGACCGACACCCGTATCCTTAACCGCGATACAGACATTTCGCTTTGTCACGTTTAGAGAAAGCGTCACGGTTCCTTCGCCAGGCGTGTATTTAATGGCGTTATCGACCAGAATACGGATGGCCTGTTTTATCCGCTCCTCATCGCCTTTATAGTCGATGCCCTCTGCGATATTGCCCTTGAGCGCGATCTCATTCTCTCTGGCGACGTCAAACATCAGGTCGATAATTTCAGCGCAGAGCGCGCTGAGGTCAAAGACTTCCTTCTTCATGATGACCTTTTTGTTGTCCGCCTGGGCAATCAGCAGTAATTCCGACACCAGGTGGGCCATGGTCTCACTCTCAAGGCTGATGTTGTTGAGCCAGCGGATATTATCCTTGAGTACCTCGTCTTCCTTTAGCTTCAGGACCTCCACGTTGGTCTGGATAACCGTCAGCGGCGTTCTGAGCTCGTGGGAAGCGTCCGCGATGAATTTCTTCTGGTTCTCAAAGGTTTCCTTGATCGGCTGTAAAGACTTCCCGGCCAGAAAATAGCTGATCGGGATCAGCAGGAGGATGCCCCCGCTGCCGATAAAGAGCAGGAAGGAAATCACATAGGTAATCATGGAGCGTTCCGTTGTAATCTGCTGAAACACCTCCAAAGTGTGGGATTCATCCCCACGGCTGAACCGTGTCACATAAACTCTGTAATCTGCCCCGTTAAGATTAAAAACCTTAAAATCATTGTTAAAGCTCTGATCCATTGCCAGTTCGTAGCCATGCATGATCAAATCATTATCCTCGACCTTCATACTGACAGTCTGGTTATTCTCATCCCATTCAATGTATTCATAGCCCATTTTGTCATGCATGGAATTATTATTGAAAATACCGTCGCCCTTTTCCGATTCCGCCGAATTATTGATGATGCCCTTGGCAGTATCCATCAGATAGACTTCCCCGGTAAGCCCCAGGCTCCATTGAACAAGAAAGCCCAGCAGTAAGATAAATAAAAAAAGAAAAGCAATGAGAATCAAAGTGTTGAACAGCGTAATCTGCCTCTTGATCTCTTTAAACATTATTTTTTACTCAAAGTGTAACCTACACCACGGATTGTGTCAATCTTAACGTTTGTATTGGCAAGCTTTTTACGGAGATTATGGACATAGATTTCAATGTTATTTTCATTGACTTCCTTATCGAAGCCCCACACCCGGTCTAAAATCTGTTCTCGGGTAAACACCTGATTCGGGCGTTTCAGCAGCATTTCAAGGATTTTCGCTTCCTTCACCGAGAGCTTATACTCGTTTTCCTGCGTCTGCATCATATTCTTCTTGGTGTTAAAGCTGACGTCCTCGAAGGAAATGATCTCACCTTTTATTTCATGGTCGGGGCGTCTGCTCAGCGCGCGGATTCTGGCAAAGAGCTCCTTGGCCGAAAAGGGCTTGATCAGATAATCGTCCGCGCCCAGGTCAAGCCCCTTTACCTTGTCGTCGACTGTGCCCTTGGCGGTCAGCATCAGAACCGGCGTAGTGATGTCCCGGTCCCGGACCTCCTTGAGAATTTCGAGGCCGCTCTTCATGGGCAGCATGATGTCCAGCACAATGACGTCATAAATCGGATTCAGGGCAAAGAGCAGCCCCTCCTCGCCGTCATTCGCCACATCACAATCTATATTTTGGATTTTACACAGCTCCTGAAGAGCGTCTGTAATTTTCACTTCATCTTCTATAAATAATATGCGCATTTTATTCTCCTATTTTTTGGAATTTTATTAATATTAAGTATATAGTCCAATCCTTAAATTTGGATAAATTCAACGGCTAAAGGGCCTGAGCAAGCGAAATTCATTGCATCCAGGGCCCATAATCCTTATAATAAAGAGAGATAACAGAAGGAGGGTTCCCATGGATTGCATACTTATTGTCGAGGATGATAAAAAAATTTCCCGCATCATCGAGCTTCAGCTGAACCACGCAGGCTTCAAAACCGCCAAGGCTTTTAACGGCCGCGAGGCCATTGATGTTTTCAACAATACCCCGGACATCGACCTGGTGCTGCTGGACATCATGCTGCCGCAGCTGAACGGCTACGAGGTTTTAAAATACATCCGCAGCCAGTCCCCTGAACTGCCCGTTATTTTTCTCACGGCCAGGGATGACACCGGCGACGTGGTAAACGGCCTCAATCAGGGCGCGGACGACTATATTACCAAGCCCTTTATTTTCGATGAGCTTCTGGCGCGCATCAAGGCGAACCTCCGCAAAAAAGCTGCTCCTTCGGCCCGAAACAGCGTTGCCTTTGAGGATCTGTCCATCGACCTCGACACCTTTATGGTCACGCGCGGCGGCCAGAGCATTGAGCTCTCAAAGACAGAGTTCGACCTGCTGCATTACCTGGTGCTCAACCACGGGCTGGTACAGTCCAGAGAGCAGATTCTGGACCAGGTGTGGGGCTTTGATTATTTTGGAAACGACAATATCGTGGACGTCTACATCAAATATCTGAGAGATAAGATCGACAAGCCCTTTGAGCGAAAGCTGATCCAGACAGTGAGAGGGCGCGGCTATGTCATTAAATAAGGTTCAGGAACCAAAGCCGATGAAGCTCTACACGCGCATCGTCCTGTTTTTTGTCCTCGCATTCTCCATTCTGCTGATCATTTCCTTTATGATGGTATTTTATTTTTCCCAGCAGATCGTTTTAAACGAAAACCGGAGCAATCTCATAAAGTTCAACAGCTATATCATCAACGTGATCAAGGAAAATGAAGCGGCCCTGCTGTCACTTCCCCCCGACAGCCGTCTGGACTTTATCTCAGAGAAAATATACCCGAATGTCAAGGATAATACCCTGATTTCCTATAAAATTTCGGATAATTACGGCGATGTCTACCTGTCCTCCGAGGGGGTGGAGGACCTGCTGAACCAGGATAACTTTTCAGAATACAACATTGATATCTTCAAGCTGCACATCGACAACCCGGCCGACGAGACCGAGGACAGCGTGGACGTTGACTCCTTCCGCTACCATAAAACCGAGTACTATTACCTTGGCTCAAGCTACCTTGTCAGCGACGACTATACCATCTACATCCAGGTCGTAAAAAATCTGAATGACAGCTTTGTCTATATGACTGCCCTGTTCAGCATTCAGATCGCCATCAGCATTGTCTGCCTTGTGATCATTATCTTCTTGGGCATCTACGGGACCAAGCGCTCCCTGAAGCCGCTGATTCAGATAGCGGAAACAGCCAAAAACATCACCGAGAACAACCTGAACACCCGTATCCGGGAAACCGGAAATAACGACGAGCTGGATCAGCTCATCAAATCCCTTAACCAGATGATCGGCCAGCTTGAGTCCGCCTTTGACGCCCAGAAGCAGTTTGTCTCAGACGCCTCCCACGAGCTTCGGATCCCCCTGACCGTCATTCAGGGCTACGCCGATATTCTCTCCTCCTGGGGCAAGGATAACCCTCAGCTTCTGGAGGAATCGGTCGATTCGATCAATGAAGAAATAAAAAACATGAAAAAACTGGTCGAGGAGCTGCTTCTGATCACCCGCCTCGAGAACAACTACTTTACACAGAAATACGAGCCGGTTGATCTGGGCGGACTGATCACAAAGGTCTACAGCGAATGCGGGATGATCGATACAACACATTCCTTTGAGCTGGCCCGCGCTGACCACTGCATTGTAAAATGCAACGAAGCGCTCATATTGCAGGCTTTAAGGGCACTTGCCGACAACAGCATGAAATATACCCCGGTGCAGGGAAAAATCGCTTTTAGCTGCACTGAGGCCGCAAATCGGTGCATTCTGTCTGTCAGCGATACGGGCATCGGTATTCCCGAGAGCGAACTCGAAAATGTGCGGCGGCGTTTTTTCCGGGTCGACAGCGACCGCTCAAGGGAAACCGGCGGCACTGGCCTGGGCCTCTCCATCATTGAAAGCATTGTAAAGCTGCACCGGGGAGAGCTTGTGATTGAGAGTACCCTGGGGCAGGGCACCACCATGAAAATCTTTCTAAACAAGTAAAATAGAAGAGACGCCAAAAGCTTGAGGGGGTGACAGGGTCACCCTCTCTCTTTGGTTTGGTCTGGTTTGGTCTGGTCTGGTTTGGTTTATATAATGTGTCCGGTTTGCTGTCCGGTTTGCTACCCGGTTTGCTATCCGGAACCATAACCGGAACTGTGTCCGGAACCGTGTCCAAACCTTCATGCATTTAAGCCTGGAAAGTCCGTGTGTTTACTCCGCCACCCGGATCAGCTTACCCTCATAAAAGACACAGAGGCTTCCCCTGCCCGGCTCAGTGTCCAGATACCGCTGGGCAAGGTCGAGGGCATTTTCCTCAAAATACTGAAAAAAGACCTGCTTGATCACCTGCTTGGCCGGCTGTCCCGAAAACATGGGCAGGCAGATGTCCACAAAGGCTTCATCCTTCAGCTGTTCAAAGGCCGCAGTTTTTGAAAGCGTCCGGTTTTCAAAGAAGCCGGGCAGCGAGCGGTATCCCTGCCTGAGATAATCCATTTTGATCAGCTCGCCGAGGGTTTCCCTGTGGGGCGGCTGTATGCCCAGCGCGGTAAAATCCTGTAATACGCTGTAGAGCTGCTCCTTGGATTTTCCAACCTCATAGCAGCCCTTGTCCCGCCAGTGGGCCGATAAAGCCTCAAAAAACTCAAAGGGCGTACCGCAGCACTGGTTTTCAAAAATATATTTCAGGCTCAGAAAAAAGGCGCCGGAGTTGTAATAACGGTCTACGAGCTCCTCGATGTCCTTTAAGCGCAGCAGCTCTTCCGAGGTGATAAAATCATTGCTGATGACCTCGTAGGGCGGAAAGCTCGCGTAGCGGTAGTAGAACTTATCTGCTTCCCGCCGGATTTTAGTGCCCTTCAGCAGCTTTAAAAATCCCAGCTGCAGCATATCCGGCTCAATGGCGATGGTTTCGTTAAAGGATTTTTTGAAAACCGCGTAGGTTTCCTTGGGCAGCCCGGCGATTAAATCGACATGCACATGACAGTTTTTAAACCCAATCAGGCGCTTTACATATTTCCGGATTTTGTCCAAATCGGTCTTTCGGGTGATGGCCTCCAGGGTTTCATCATTGGTGCTCTGGATGCCAATCTCAAACTGCATCAGGCCCTTTGGCGCTTTCGCGATCATTTCCAGAAGCTCGTCGTCCAGCAGGTCCCCCGCAATTTCAAAATGAAAATTCGTATCACATTCTTTCCCTGCCAGATAAGCGATGATGGCCTTGGTGCGCCGGATATCGACATTAAAGGTCCGGTCCACAAATTTCACCTGCTTTACCCGGTGGCTGATGAAAAAGTCCAGCTCCCTGAAAACACGCTCAAGGGGCAGAAACCGCACACTCTGCAGGGTAGATGAGAGGCAGTAGGAGCACTGAAAGGGGCAGCCGCGCATGCTCTCATAATAAATGATTTTATCCGAAACGGACCGGATATTTTCTTCATCATAGGGGAAGGGCAGCGTGTCCAGCGCCTCGACAATGCCGACTTTTTCGCCGCTGGCAGGTGAACGGGACACATCGCGTCCAAACCAGTTTACATTGTCCATCTGCAAAAGCGGGGTTTTGTCTCTGCTCTCCAGCGTTTTAACAAACGCCGGAAAGACCGTCTCCCCCTCACCCGAGATGATGTAATCAACAAAGGGATGGTCCTCCAGAAGGGTGCCGCTGTCATAGGATACCTCTGGGCCGCCCCAGAACACAACGCAGTTGGGCCGGCTCTTTTTCAGCACCTCACTGATTTTTGAAACCATCTCCATATTCCAGATATAGCAGGAAAAGCCATAGTAATCCGCCTGCAGCCGCAAGAGCCTGCCAACCACCAGATTGAGCTGATCGTTGATGGTGACCTCACAGAGCTCCACATCCGCCCCGGGTGCGGCTGCCTTCAGGGACCTTATGGCCAGGTTTGTATGCACATATTTCGCGTTGACGCCCACTAAAACACATTTACTCATTTGCTTCCTCTTTTACAGAAAAATCCCGAAACATGCTGCACCACGTTTCGGGACAATTTTTATTATACATTAAACCGGAAAAACGTTACGTCACCATCCTGCATGATGTAATCCTTACCCTCGATCCGGGTGATTCCAAGTTCTTTGGCCTTCACGTCTGACCCGGCCTCCACCAGCTGCTCATAGGTTGTGATCTCTGCACGGATAAAGCCGCGCTCTATGTCGGAGTGGATCTTTCCCGCGGCCTGGGGCGCCTTTGTGCCCCGCCTGATGGTCCAGGCACGTGTTTCCTCTGGTCCTGCGGTCAGGAAGGTAATCAGCCCCAGCAGCTTGTAACCGGCGCGGATAACCTGATCGAGGCCAGAAGCCTCAAGCCCAAGGTCCTCCAAAAACAAAGCCTTTTCCTCATCGTCCAGCTCCGCGATCTCTTCCTCGATCTTCGCGGAAATCTTGATGACCTCGCGGTTGTCACCCGAGACCTTTTCCTTCAGGGCCTTAACCATGGCGTTGTCCTCAATCAGATCATCCTCAGACACATTGGCAATGTAAAGGACTGGTTTGGTGGAAATCAGCTGTAAGCCAGAAATAAAGCTCCATGCATCTTCTGAAAAATCGGTTTCCAGCGGCATCTTGCCTGCCTCCAGAATGGCCTTCAGCTTTTCAAGAAGCTCAAGATTGGCCCTCTCGGCCTTGTCGCTCTTGGCAGCTTTTCTTGTTTTTTCAACCCGGCGGTCCACCATTTCCAGGTCGGCTAAAATCAGCTCGAGATTGATGGTCTCCAGATCGTCCAGCGGGTCGATCTTTCCCTCAACGTGAACCACATTCTCATCCTCAAAGCAGCGGACCACATGGGCGATGGCGTCGACCTCACGGATGTGGGACAAAAACTTATTTCCCAGCCCCTCGCCCTTGCTTGCACCCTTAACCAGGCCGGCAATGTCCACAAACTCAATGGTGGTGGGCACCACCCGCTTGGACTGATACATCTTTTCAAGCACTTCCAGACGCTCATCCGGTACGGTCACCACGCCCACATTCGGGTCGATGGTACAAAAGGGATAGTTGGCGGATTCTGCGCCAGCTTTTGTTATCGCATTAAAAATTGTACTTTTACCGACGTTTGGTAATCCGACAATTCCAATTTTCATCTGTATACCTCTCTTTACAATTCGGTGTTCGTTAACTTTATAATTATACAATAGGAAAAGCATAATCGCAAGCGGTCAGCCTCATAAACAAAGAAAAAAGGACCGAATAAGTATCCGGCCCTCAGATTGTAAAAAGCCGTGAAGCGAAGCTTTTTACCTAAGGAAAAAAAAAGTGTTCTGCGGGCATTGACCGCGCGCCTGCAGCTTCTTTACTAAAATGGTTTCTATATCCCTCCAGTGTCCGGCAGCGCCGGTAAAGCGCCTCGACTCCCAGCCATTTGCCCAGCGCCTGGACCTTTTGGCTTATCTGGATAAAAGGCGCAGTCTCAAGCTGCGCCACCGCTTCGACAATCTGAGGGGGCAGATAAATATCCGGCCCTTTGCTTATTCAAAGGTAGATGGTCGTGTGCCGTCTTTCCAGAGGCGTTCCAGATTGTAAAACTGGCGTTCCTCCGCGTGGAAAATATGGATGATCACGTCATAATAGTCCAGTAAAATCCAGCGCGCTTCCCGTTCACCCTCGATGCTCTTCGGGGTAATGCCAAGCTGCCCGGCCTCATACTCGATATTATCGGCAATGGCCTTTACCTGGCGCTCCGAGCTGCCGCTGGCAATGACAAAATAATCGCCCAGGGTTGAAACCTCTGAAATATCAATGATTTCAACGTCTGTGCCATTTTTAGCGTCAATCCACTCTTTTACTTTTTCTGCAAATTCTTTTGGTTCGATATCAATCACTCCTTTTGGTTTTTTTCACGATCCATTTTTTCAAGGATCAAATAGTTGCGTGCCGAGACGGTTCTTTCGTGAATCAAACCGCCGATTCCGCTGATATAGCGGATGGTATTCGTCAGCGCCTGGATCATGGCGTCGTCCAGATCTTCAAAAGCCAGCTTTCTGAGCTTGTCGACTCCCGGATAGCTTCGCCCGGGCTCGATAAAATCAGCCAGATAGATAATTTTTTCGAGAACGTTCATGTTTTTCCGACCAGTTGTATGGTATTTGATGGCGCCCAGCACTTCCTTGTCCTCAATGCCATATTCGGTACGCGCCACCAGCGCGCCCACCGGGCCATGCAGCAGCTGCGGCTCACGCCTGGTGATCTCATCAACCTTCAGATAATGCTTTTCGGCTGTTTCCATCAGCTGCGCGTCGCTGTAGTTTTTAGCGCAGTCGTGCAGCAGAGCTGCGTACTGCACCTTGTTGGCGTCGCAGGGGTAGATTTCCGCCAGCTTCATGGCGGAATCGACCACATTCAAGGTGTGCTCGTAGCGCTTGGGCTTCAGTTCTTTTTTTAATTTCTTTTGAATTTCCGCGTATTTCATTCTGCATCTCCCAGGTGCTGTTCTGCTAAATAAAGCCGGTTTTCACCAATATACTGCTCCACCGTTTCCGGCAGAAGGTATTTAATGGAATAACCGTTCTTCACTCTTCCCCGAATATCCGAGGAAGCGATGTCCATTTCCGAGGTAAATAGTTTGTAAATTCTGGCGCCGTAAATTTCCTGAAGCTCCTCAATCCGCGCGTCCAGCTTGTTGTGGGAATAGCCCGGCCTGAAGGTCGTGATGAAATTAACCGCTGCCAGAAGCTCTGGCGCGCCCTTCCAAAGCGTGATTTCAAACATGATATCCGCGCCGGTGATAAAATAAAACTCACTGTCCGGATAGGTTCGTTTGATCTGCTCGATTGTATCGACCGTATAGGTCATTCCCGGCCGGTCGATCTCAATGGACAGCACCTCAAAGTAAGGGTTGGACTGGGTCGCAAGCTCTACCATTTTCAGGCGGTGCCTGCGGTCGATCTCCTTGTCCATCTCCTTAAAAGGATTGTTGCCGGCGGGGATAAACAGCACCTTATCCAGACCATACTGGTCTCTGGCCGACTCTGCCAGCAAAAGGTGCCCGGTATGAATCGGGTTAAAGCTCCCGCCTAATAAGCCTATTTTTTCCATACTTACCTCTTTAAAAGCTACCGTTTATTTTTCTTCTTCAGTGTCTTTGAATTTTTGGACGGCACTTCTATTTTTGTTTTCAAAAGATTCTTTTTATACAATATGAATTTGTTGCCGATGGTGCAGACCACCTCTGCCTTTGCCGCTCCGGCCAGTGTCCGGGCTGCGTCCTCGACCTCTTCCATGGAATTCTGCTGGATTTTTCCCTTTATCAGCTCTCTGGCCACAATGGCGTCCTTTGTCTGCTGGATCACCTCTGGCGTAATCCCGTCCTTACCGATAAAAATAATATCGGGGATATCCATGGCAAGCTTTCTCAAATAGCTTCTCTGTTTACTTGTTAGCATTTTTCTCTCTTTCTATTATAGCATATCTTGCTCAGTTTTATTTAAAATATTCAAATTCAATGTCCTGAAGCCTGACGACCTCTTCGTCCTGAATGCCCATCTCCTCAAGTTTTTTGAATATGCCCTTGTCCTTGAGCACTTTCTGGAAATAACCGATGGAGTCAAAGTCCTCAAAGTTGACCGAATTGATCAGACGTTCAAAGTCCCCTTCCACCACGTAGACCTCGCCTTCCTTATGAACGGTAAAGGGCTCTTCGTCGAAATCAGCCTTGTATACCACGTCCTCGTCGGCTTCCACCTCAAAGATCGGCTCAACCTCGCCGATTTCATCCAGCAGCTGAATCACGCGGCTCAACAGGGCGTCAATGCCCTTTCCTGTCGCTGCGGATATGGGGAACACCTCGTAGCCCATCGCTTCAAATTCCGACACCAGAAGCTCCAGCTCCTCTGGATCAGAGATCAGGTCCACCTTGTTCAGGGCTACTACCTGCATTCTCTGGGCCAGACGTTCATTGTATTCTTTTAATTCCTCATTGATGGCTTTAAAATCTGCCAGAGGATCCCGTCCCTCACTGCCAGAGGCGTCCAGCATATGGATCAGAAGCTTTGTCCGCTCAACATGGCGTAAAAACTGGATTCCCAGACCGGTGCCCTCGTGAGCGCCCTCGATAATCCCGGGAATATCCGCGATGACAAAGGGGTCGTAATCCTTCCATGCTGCCACGCCAAGGTTTGGCACGATGGTTGTGAAATGATAATTCGCAATCTTAGGCTTGGCTGCCGTTACCATGGAAAGAAAGGTTGACTTTCCAACATTCGGGAACCCCAGCAGGCCAACGTCTGCCAAAAGCTTTAATTCCAGCACCAGTGTTCTTTCCTGGCCCTTTACGCCGCCCTGGGCAAACCTCGGAGCCTGTCGGGTGGCTGTCGAGAAATTCATGTTCCCGAGGCCGCCCCGGCCGCCCTGGGCTACGATACAGGATTCGCCGTCCTCGCTCAGGTCACAGAGTATCCGGCCTGTTGTTTTATCCTTGATCACTGTGCCCACCGGTACCTTGATAAGCAGGTCCTCACCGGATTTACCGGTCGAGCGGCCCCCGGTTCCATTGCCGCCGCTCTCTGCCTTGTATTTTTTACGATATTTAAAAGCCAGCAGCGTTCTCAGTCCATTATCGGCCTGAACGATCACATTGCCGCCTCGGCCTCCATTGCCGCCGTCAGGCCCGCCGTTTGGCACGTATTTCTCACGGCGGAAGCTCATTCCGCCATGTCCGCCGTTTCCAGCGGTTACATATATCTGCGCTTGATCAACAAACATTATAGCACCTCATTTCCAATGTTTATATACCCACATATAAGAAAAACCTCTTATCATAAAATTACAATAAGAGGTTTTTGATATTATTCGACTGTCGTCCTAATAGAACTACATTGCTTCTCGAGGATAAATGCTGACCTGTTTCTTGTCTTTGCCTTTACGTTCGAAAGTTACGACACCGTCACACATCGCAAATAAAGTATCATCGCCACCGCGGCCTACGTTCTTGCCGGGATGAATATGAGTTCCTCTCTGTCTTACTAAAATGTTACCAGCCAATACGAACTGACCGTCTCCTCTTTTAACGCCTAGACGTTTGGATTCACTGTCACGACCGTTTCTAGAACTACCTACCCCTTTTTTGTGGGCAAACAGTTGAAGGTTCATTTTAATCATTATTTTCACCTCCTGTTAATTATCAATTATTTTAACATAATCTCTGTAAGCGGCTTCTGTGGCACACAGCCCCAGATGGAACGTATCCATCAAGGCATCTGCCTGAATTTTTTGCACCGGGTCTTTGATCTCGGGGATTTCAAAGGACGTATAGCCTTCATCCACCTGGCGGTTTAAGTCTTTTAAACCGACGATCTCACTCAAGCCATTCAATATGCTGATGGTTAAGATCGAGACCCCTGCGCATACAATATCCTCGCCCGAATCCGCATATTCTCCATGTCCGGATACCTCTACTTTTCGTATCGTATCACGGTCTCTTTCAAAAGTTACTGTAATCATTACGCTTCGATTGCTGTAATTTTAACTTTCATAAACGGCTGTCTGTGGCCCTGTTTTTTACGGTAATCTTTTTTAGATTTGTATTTATAGATAATTACCTTTGAAGATTTAGCAACTTCTAAAACTTCGCCTTTAACCACTGCATTTTCAACAACCGGAGTACCAACGGTTAATTCACCGTCTTTGTTCACTGCTAAAACATCGCTGAAAGAAACTTCTTTCGCGCCGTCTTCAAGATTGAGTTTTTCAATTTCGATTACGTCGTCCTGCTGAACGCGGTACTGCTTACCACCTGTTTTAATGATTGCGTACATAATAAAAACACCTCCTCATACCAGTCTCGCCACGAAAGGTGCATTTCTGACTTATAACCTTACATGTGCGGCTTCATAACTCGTTAATCATAACACATGCCCAAAGTCCTTGTCAATCACAAATAAAATTTTTTTCTTTTAAAAAACAGGGTCTTTCTTTTTAAGCTAATTATGCTAAAATAAAGCCGTTATTATTTTTGACAAAGGAAACCGTAATGAGCCAAAAACCAAAGAACAAAAATGAAAAGACACATAACCGGATCATCAACAGCCTCTGCGTAATCGTCATTATCGCCTCACTGGCCGGTTTAATCTGCTATAGCCTGCCCTATATCCGGAATTCCCTGAAAAAGGAAGAGGTGGCAAGCATGGCCCAGCCAACCGCCGAGGACACCGGAATTGATTTCGACGCCTTAAAGGCCGTTAACCCGGATACTGTGGGCTGGATAAAGATAGAAGGCACCTCGATTGATTATCCGGTGGTCCAGACCGATAATAATGACCGGTATTTATACACCACCTTTGAGGGTGAGGAATCCCAATGGGGCGCTGTTTTCCTGGATTACACCTATAATTTCAACCGTACGCCAAAGGCCCAGAACAGCGTCTTATACGGACACAGCCATAACATACAAAAATCCTCCACCTTTGGAGACCTCCACAATTATCTGGACGAGGGCTTTTTCAACACACACCAGACTGTCGAATACGACCGTGTCGGCGACCCGGGAAAGTGGGAAATCTTCTCGGTTTATAAAACAGAAGCCGATTACGACTACCGGCGGCCAGATTTCGCAGACGAAGCAGATTTTCTTTCTTATTTCCAGCGCATCCAGGAACGGAGCCTCTATAAAACCGACGTGGTTCTTGAGCCTGACGATGAAATCCTGACCCTCTCCACCTGTGTATTTGACATGGATGACGGCCGGCTGGTCATCACCGCCAGAAAAATCAGATAAATAAAAAATCCCGCCGGCAACTGAGTTACCGGCGGGATTTTTGGTGCGTCTATTTCTTTTTAAGCCGTCTGGCTTCCTTCTCCGGAATCAGGATTGTTTTCTGATAGTCAAAGCATTCCTGCGCAATCACCTTGTTAAGCACCAGCAGACAGATAAGATTCGGAATCGCCATCAGCCCATTCATGGTGTCTGAGAAGTCCCACACAATCTGCAACGCTGTTGTCGCGCCAAAAAATGTGACCACGGAAAAGACAAACCGGTAGATTTTAACCGCCACAGTCGACGGAATCAGATATTCCAGCGACTTTTCGCCATAGTATTCCCAGCCCAGTATGGTCGAGAAAGCAAAAAGCATAATCCCGATGGTGACAATCAGAGCCCCGACCGGCCCAATGGCGGACTCAAAGGCCCGGATGGTCAGATTTGCTCCGGTATAGATCTCGCCCGCCGCATTGGTGGTTCCGAGAACACCGGAGGATGCGATTACAAGGCCCGTAATGGTACAGACAACCAGCGTGTCAAAAAAGGTGCCGGTCATGTTAATGTAGCCCTGTCTTGAAGGGTGGTCTGTCTTGGCCGCTGCCGCCGCGATCGGGGCAGAACCGAGACCCGCTTCATTTGAGAATACCCCGCGGGCAACGCCCCAGCGCATGGCCGAAAGCATACTCGCAATGATCGAACCGCCCACACCGCCGGCAACTGCTTCGGGTGAAAAGGCCATGCGGAAGATCTCAACAACTCCCGCCGGGACATTGTTAAAATTAATGATAATTACAATAATTCCAGCCACAAAGTAGAACACTGCCATAATCGGAACGATAAAACCACAGACACGGCCAATGCTTTTGATACCGCCCAGAAGGACGATCAACGCCAAAACAGTCAGGATAACACCAGTCACCCAGGTGGGTACCCCAAAGGTATTTTTCACTGCATCGGAAATGGAGTTCGCCTGCGTCAGGTTACCGATACCAAAGGACGCGATAACCGCAAAAAGTGAAAATAAGAACGCCAGCAGACTTCCCAGCCATTTGATTTTAAAGCCCTTTTTCATGGCATACATCGGCCCGCCGGCCATCTCGCCCGACGAGTTGGTCTCACGGTATTTGACCGCCAGAACGCTCTCGCCATATTTAGTGGAAAGCCCAAACAGCGCGCTGATCCACATCCATACCAGCGCCCCAGGACCGCCCAGCACCATGGCTGTGGCAACGCCGACAATGTTACCGGTACCGATGGTCGCGGCCAGGGCTGTCATCAGAGACTGAAACGGCGAGATATCCCCGCTGTGCTCCTCAGCATTTTCATCCTTAGGCGGCCGGGTAAACACCGATCTCAGCGCGTACCCCAGATTCCGCCACGGCAAAAACTTCAGCCGTATGGTCAAAAAGACACCTGTACCCACCAGCAGCACAAGCATGTATTGTCCCCATACAAAGTCATTGACCACGGCAATAATTTCAGAAAAACTCATTTTCTCCCTCCCTTTTTCTAAATATATTTGTCTATTTTACCACATTTCACGTTAGTGCACAAGTTGCGGGTACAAGTGTCCTCATTGTGCGGTCTTTTTGATTTTTAAAAAAAGATCAGGCGGAATACTCCCAATCTACCTTAGACATTTCGGCCCTGTCCTGGTTTGTGATGGAATGGATATAGAGCTGTAATGTCAGCGCTGCGTTGGAATGTCCCAATATCCTGCTCAAGACAGAGATCTGCATGTTTTTACTGGCCGCGATGGTGGCAAAGGTATGCCGGAGGGCATGGAAATTGACTGCCTTCACCTTCGCCTTTTTTAAAACGACTTTAAAATACTGCTGGTATACTCTCGGATCAATGAAGCTCCCCGACTGATTTTGGAAAACAAAGGTGTTTTCATTGATGTTTCCCCACGACTCAGCTACGACCATGCGGTAATAGCCCTTTAAATACCCGTATTGCCCGTTGTTCATGGGAATATCCCGTACCGAATTGGTCGTTTTTGTCTCTGAAACGACCAGCTTTGTTTTCGGCCCGTCAGGATCAAAGGTTTTAACCCGCTGTACTGAGTGCCTGACATGAATCATCCTGTTGGCGAAATCAACATCCCCCCACTTGAGGGCCGCCAGCTCCCCAAGGCGCATGCCGGTTTTCAAAGCCACCAGAATCGCGACAGATTTAGGGTTGTCATCGGTGTGCAGCAGCACGTACTCCAACCGTTTACACTCATCCGGCTCCAGATAAACCGGCTTATGGAAGCGTTTAGGCGGCAGCGATAGCTTCCTGCAGGGATTTTTGATCATGAGCTCCTGGTCTACTGCCAGCTCCAGCGCGCTTTTTAAAATCATCATATAGCTTCTCACCGTTGCGGGTGACAGGCCTGTGCCATCATTCTTTCCCATTTCACACAGATACTTGATAAATTTCTGGATGATTTCCGGTGTCAGCTCCAGCAGATTATAGCTGCCGATCTGCGGAATGATGTGCTTGTAAATCACATTATAATACCGCATGTACGAGGTTTGACGAATCGTATTTTTCTTGTGCCCCTCCAGCCACTCGACCATCCACTCCTGAAGCGTCAGTGTACGGACCACCTTCAGCATCTCATCGTGGCTGAGGGCTCTCTGCAGAATCCCGGTTGTCTGCTGCTGTGTCTTCTGTCTGCGCAGCAGACGCTGCAGGTCAACCTCCTCCCGCACCCTTTCCTCAGCCTCTTCCAGAACTTCAACCGCTTCCTCATAGGTATGGGCGTAAACCGACCGGTAGATGGCCTTACCATACACCTCTTCGTACCCCACGATGTAACGCCCTTCATAACGATTGTCTTTCCGCTTGTAAATGTTTCTTCTCTGTTCTTTCATGATTTCCTCCATATAAATAAAATTTCTATATCATTTTATATTTGAAGATGAAAATCGGCTGAGATTTTTTGGAACAAACTATGTTTATTTGTTTTAAACCTCTCTTTTATGCAAAAATAAAAAGAACCTGCAGACTTACCTTCTCTGCAGGCCCTCGTTGGTCATAGACTTAAGGGTTTACCGGATGTACTTCAGCACACTTTGCTTAAGCAGCTCCGCACTGTTCTTTCCGCATTTGCTTTCATAGTATTTCTTAAAGCGTTGGTCTTCTGTGTACATGTGAACCAGTCCGCGGTGCGTCTCTGTGTTATAGCTACCCCACGCCAGTGTAATCCACTGCTGATGGAGCCGGGCCAGCTCCTCCCCTTCCGGGCTGTCGATGCTCCCCAACCGGGTTACTTCCTTTAAAAGAGTGAGGATCCTTTCTTCCAGTCCGGCAAACGCCTTGTATTTTTCCGGCGACATTTCTTTAAACTGAGCATTACTCCTGTCAACCGCCTCATCACCATATTTTTCCCGGATTTCCTCACCGTAACGCTCCTCATTTTCATCAAGCTTGTCCTGGATAAAGCCTTTGAATTTTTCGTGATCTTCCATAATTGTTTCTCCTTCTTTGGTTTCAATCGTCTTTGTTACCGTAGCAATCAAATCGTCAATCTGGCTCTTTTTTTGAAGGAGCTGCTCTCTGTGAGATTTTAAGGCGGCCAGACTGTCAAAGTCCGGGGCGTCCAAAATCTGTAGGATTTCTGCCAGCTCGATTCCCAGCGCACGGTAAAATAAAATCTGCTGAAGGCGGTCGACCTCACGCCCGCCGTAGATCCGGTAGCCCGAGCTGTTGATACGCGCCGGCTTCAGCAGCCCAATCTCATCATAATAGCGCAGTGTTCTCGGCGAGACTCCGGCCATCGCCGCCAGCTTTTTAACTGTATATTCCATATTCTGCTCCTCCTGTCATTTATTATAGAGGTTGACGCCGCGTAAAAGTCAAGGCTTTTTTGATTTGCTGTAAAAAAATATTTAAGCTATAATAGATGATAATAATACAATCCCATAAGATCAAAGGAGTTCGTATGAAACAGCATCCCTATCTTCCTGATTTAGATACCCCGGTCGACTACAGCCTCACTCAGAACTGGCTGTGTCTGCCTAAAAAAATAGCCAAGCCTGACAACAAGCCCGTCGATATTTTCTATCTCTACCCCACCGCCTACTATAAGACACCGCATGGTCCCAATATCTGTGAGGTAACCAACGAGGCCATGCGCATCCGGGCTATGGAGCATCTCCAGACAAAGGCATCAGTTTTTTCGGCCTACGGCAATTTTTATGCGCCCGCCTACCGCCAGGCCGCCCTCGAGTGCCTTCTTGACAATACGCCGGAAAATAACCTGCTTTTCACAAAAGGACCTGTCGCCTGCGTACTGTCCGCCTTTGATTATTACATCCGCCATCACAATAACGGCCGTCCTTTTATCCTGGCGGGTCACTCCCAGGGCTCGCTTCTGCTCCAGTTTATTCTCAGCCTCTATTTAAAAGAGCACCCCGAGGTTCAGGAGCGAATGATCGCCGCCTATGTGATCGGCTACTCTATCACCCGGGGCTACCTAAAATCGAATCCCCACTTATCCTTTGCGCGGGGCGCGAAGGACACAGGCGTCATCATATCCTATAATACCGAGTCCCCAGGCGTCACTGGCGATAACATCACCCTGCTGCCAGACGCGGTATCCATCAATCCTATCACCTGGACCCTTACCGATAAAAAGGCCGAAGCGGCCCAGAGCCTTGGCTCACGCCTGGTCATACGCGACAGCGCCGGCAAGCTCGTTGGCATGCAGGATCTTCCCCATTATGCTGACGCGACCCTTGATCTGGATCGCGGCACTGTGATCTGCAGCACCGCTGACCCGGACGCCTTTAAGGTCATCGGCCAGGAGGACGCCTTCCCCTCCGGCGTTTTACACACCGGCGACTATCCGCTCTATTACTATGATCTTCAAAACAATGTCAAGACACGCATAAAAGCCTATTTTTCAAGCCATGTACAAACTGATAAAAAATATGCCCTTTAACAGGAAAAGCTCCCTCAGATTGAGAGAGCTTTTTTCTTATTTTACTTCCTTCATCCAGGCGTCATAAACCGCCTTGGCAACCGCCGGAGCGACACGCTTGTCAAAGGGACTTGGCATAACATAGTCCTCATTCAATTCCTCGGCGCTTACGAGGTCAGCGATGGCATAGGCTGCCGCCACTTTCATGCCTTCAGTGATGCGGGACGCTCTTGCGTCCAGCGCGCCTCTGAAAATCCCCGGGAAGGCCAGAACGTTGTTGATCTGGTTTGGAAAATCAGACCGGCCCGTGCCAATGACACGCGCGCCGGCTTTTTTAGCCAGATCCGGCATGATTTCAGGAATAGGGTTTGCCATGGCGAAAAGAATGGCGTCTTTGTTCATGGACGCTACCATTTCCTCTGTTACAATGCCAGGGCCAGACACGCCGACTAAGACATCAGCGCCCTTGATGGCATCCTCCAGACTGCCGGTAATGTGTTCCTGATTGGTATGCTCAGCCAGCCAGAGCTTGTGGCCTGCCAGGCCGTCACGGCTGATATCAATGATGCCAGTGCGGTCGCACATCACGATGTTTTTTACATTTAAGGACATCAGCATTTTTGCAATGGCTGTCCCGGCAGCACCCGGACCGCTGATGGCTACCTTGATTTCAGAAATGTCCTTTTTAACAATTTTCAGAGCGTTGATAAGCGCAGAGGAGACGACAATGGCCGTACCGTGCTGGTCATCATGGAAAACCGGAATATCAAGGGCTTCCTGAAGCTTTTCTTCAATTTCAAAGCACTTTGGCGCAGAGATATCTTCCAGGTTAATCCCCCCAAAGGTCGGCGCGATGTTGATGCCTGTCTGGATAATCTCATCAGCATTCTGTGTGCTGACACAGATGGGAAACGCGTCGACATTGCCAAAGGACTTAAACAGCACAGCCTTGCCCTCCATAACCGGCATTGCGGCCTCGCCGCCGATATTGCCGAGCCCCAAAACAGCCGAGCCATCTGATAAAACCGCGACCAGGTTTCCTTTGGCGGTGTATTTATAGACATCCTCCTTGTTCTCCGCGATTTTACGGCAGGGTTCGGCAACACCCGGTGTATAGGCGATGCTCAGATCATCTTTATTTTCAAGTTTCATCTTAGAAACGACTTCTACTTTACCTTTGCACGCTTCATGGGCTTTCAGCGCTTCTTTATTGTAATCCATATTTTCCTCCGGTTTCTACATTTATGTAATGAAATAACGGCCTTATTATAACACAACCCCATGTTGGTTTAAAGCCGATTTACAAGAAACTTTCAATATCAACAGCTAAAAAAAGAAAAGGCCCGCTTGGGGATGCGGGCCTTTTCCGGGTTAGAACAAGTTATGAATGGTAAAAATTCATAAAATCAAGGAGTATAGTTGGAGTTAGAAAAATAATTTGTTATGTTTATCTAACTTTAAGTCTATTATAGAGTCTTCCGCTGTCTTTGTCAAGTCTATTTTAGAATTTTTTTAATTTAAATTTCAGCTTCTGATGAAAACCTTATTGTTCATTAATACGGCCCGTTTTTTCTTTTTCTTTTAATCAACTTCTGCTATAATTGATAGAAGCAAATAAAACACTTTTGATGAGAGGACACATGAAAAAGCGATTACTTGTATTGTTAATGATTGTTACCACCCTGTTTGCGGCAAGCGGCTGCGGCCAATCCGAACCGCTGGTAAGGTTCGACGAGGGCAGCGGACTTTTTATCACCTACGGATTTGTCCCCGTCGATGATAAAAACACCCAGATCATCAGTACAGCGGTTAACAATTCGGATTATGAGATCACGGATCTGAAGGTGACCTACGGCATTAAGGATTCTTCCCATACCATTGAGGAGAGCACCGACAGTGTCAGCTCTAAATCAAGCCGTGACCTTTCAAAGGTCACACAAAGCTATGTACACTCTCTGGATGAGGGAAAGCTCTACATTACTCAAATTGACTACACGGTAAAAAAGGACAAGAAGACTCAGAAAATCACCTATCATCCGGAGTCTGACACCTATGAGCTGAACTGAAATACCAAAATAAAACAGGCGCCTGGACGCCTGTTTTATTTTTATTCAAACTGTTTTTTAAATTGACGGAGGTCTCCGTTGTAAAGGTCCATGTCAATAAAGCGTTCCTCACCGCTGTAGCCGTTGAGGATTTCTCTCTGGGAATACTGCCAGAACAGCCACTCGTGCCCCCCCTGCAGGTCTGGCTCCTGATCTGAAATGTCGCAGATCCAGATCGGAATTTCTGCAAAGGCGTCTGAAAGGTAGGTGTTATAGGTGTTATAATTTGTGTAGATGATCGGTGTCTGTTCATAATAATCTTTGAATCGGACGATCATGTCATTGACGATGGCCTGAACCTTGTTCTTGTCCATTGGCTTGTCCAGATAGTCGCCGTAAAGCTCAAGGTCGATTACCGGCGGCAGGCTGTCATTTTCCTTTGGAACTGTATTGATAAAATGATCGGCCTGGGTTTTCCCGTCCTGGTCAAAATTCACAAAATGATAGGCGCCGACCTTCAGATGGGTCTTGCGGGCTTCCTTCCAGTTCTGCTCAAAATTTTTATCCACATGATCCTTGCCTTCTGTCGCCTTGATAAAAGCAAAGTATATGTCCTGGTCGGCCAGCTTTTTCCAGTCAATGTCACCCTGATAGGCCGAAACGTCCACACCCTTTACATGGTTTCCGCTGTTTCGCACGCTGTTAATCGCAAAGAAAAGGACCACTGCCACCAGTATTGCCGCAGCCGCACCGGCAACGATGATCAGGCCCTTCTTGCTTAAAAATGTTTGTTTAAATTTTTCCATAGAACCGCTACTCCTTTAAATTCTGCTTTACAGTATATCCATTCATCCTTAATATTAGCTGGTAAAAGCCCGCAAACGTCCCGCATCCGGCTTACCAGCGCCGGTGCCTGCGGTCTTCATCAGCTTCATTGTCATTATCGTTGTCGTCGTCCTTATGCTTATTGCGGTAAAAAATCGCAACACAGAAGCATAACAGCACAACGCCCCACATCCATGCTGGCAGCTGCATTTTCCGCCTCCTCAGAACTCACGGTGCTGGCTCTCGTCAATGGCGATGGCCTCCAGCTGTGTTCTCAGCCAATGCAGATATTCTGCCTTATTGGGGTCTGTCTCCTTGCGCTCCGCATGATTGACCACCATTATCAATTTATCAAACTGCATTTGTATCTTAGGGAATTCTTCCACTGCTCTGCTTCCTCCTGTTCTCTGTTTCGGCTCTATTGTAACATAAGTTTCTCAAAAAACAAAGAAGATGTCACCCCTTGATGACACCCTCTAAGTAACTAACGGTTCTTTTCGCAGGCGGCTTTCATTTTCCGGACATATTCCTCAATGGCCGGTCCCGCAGCTTCGCCGTTTGCCTCGATCAGTTTTACAATCGCGGAGCCCACAATCACGCCGTCCGCGTACGCGCTGATGTCCTCTGCCTGCTCTGGCGTGGAAATCCCAAAGCCGACGGCCGCCGGGGTATCTGTGTTCTCCCGTATCACCCTGATCATTGACTGGAGGTCTGTTGTGATCTGAGCCCGGACACCGGTGACGCCCAGGGAGGATACTGTGTAGATAAAGCCCGAAGCGTCCCTGGCGATTTCCCCGATGCGCTGCTCAGAGGTTGGCGCGATCAGCGAGATGACCTCCACGTCATATTGGCTGGCAATGGGCTTAACCTCTTTATTTTCTTCAAAGGGCAGGTCTGGAATGATGAGCCCGTCGATTCCCACCTCCTGGCATTTTGCGCAAAACCGTTCAATACCATAGGTAAAGACCGGATTGATATAGGTCAGAAACACCAGCGGCACCTGAACCTTATCCCGCACCCGGGCCACCATGTCAAAAATTTTGTCCGTTGTGGCACCCTGGCTAAGGGCGCGGATATTTGCACGCTGGATCACCGGCCCCTCTGCGATGGGGTCAGAAAAGGGAATCCCCAGCTCAATGAGGTCCGCTCCTGCCCGTTCCATACCAAGGATGAACTCCTCTGTCTTTTCAAGGGTCGGATCACCCGCTGTGATAAAGCTGATAAAGGCTTTGCCATGGTCAAAGGCCTTTGCGATACGGTTGTTACTCATGTAAATCCACCCCCTTATAGCGTGCAATGGCCGCCACATCCTTGTCTCCGCGCCCCGATAAACAGATGATCATGCTCTCATCCGCTGGCATGGACGGCGCCAGCTTTCTGGCATAAGCGACAGCGTGGGCGCTCTCGACCGCCGGGATAATCCCCTCGGTTCGCGAGAGGTACTCAAAGGCCTCGATGGCCTCATCGTCGGTGACTGGCACATACTCGGCTCTGCCCAGATCGTGCAGATGCGCGTGCTCCGGGCCGATGCCAGGATAATCCAGACCGGCGGAGATCGAGTATACCGGGGCGATCTGGCCGTAGACATCCTGGCAGAAATAGGACTTCATACCATGAAAAATGCCGGGCGTGCCTCTGGCGATGGTCGCTGCGTGCTGGCCGGTATCCACGCCTTTTCCTGCCGCCTCACAGCCAATGAGCCGGACCTCCTGATCTTTTATAAAATGGTAAAACATTCCCATGGCGTTGCTGCCGCCGCCGACACAGGCCACCACCGCCGCTGGGAGCTTCCCCTCTTTTTCCAATATCTGCGCTCTTGCCTCCTGGCTGATCACAGACTGGAAATCACGCACCATCATGGGAAACGGGTGCGGCCCCATCACTGAGCCCAGCACATAATGGGTGTCAATGATCCGGCTGGTCCATTCCCGCATGGTTTCGTTGACAGCATCCTTTAAAGTCATGGTGCCGCTGGTAACCGAGTGAACCTTTGCGCCGAGCAGCTCCATCCGGTAAACATTCAGGGCCTGGCGGTCACTGTCCTCCTTTCCCATGAATATTTCACATTCCATATCCATGAGCGCCGCGGCGGTGGCGGTGGCAACACCGTGCTGCCCTGCGCCTGTCTCTGCAATGACGCGGGTTTTGCCCATTTTCTTTGCCAGGAGCACCTGGCCCAGCACATTGTTGATTTTGTGCGAGCCGGTATGATTCAAGTCCTCACGTTTCAGGTATATTTTCGCGCCGCCAAGTTCCTTTGTCATCTTTTCGGCATAGTATAATAACGACGGCCTGCCCGCATAGTTCAGCAGCAGGCTGTTCAGCTCAGCGTTGAAAGCCGGGTCGCTTTTGTAATGCTCGTAGGCCTCCTCCAGCTCAAGCACCGCATTCATTAATGTCTCGGGGATATACTGCCCCCCGTGCTGTCCGTAACGTCCTCTTGTCATTGGTCTGATCTCCTTATTTTTTTGATGATTTCCTCTATTTTACCGGGGTCCTTACACCCATTTGTCTCCACACCGCTGCTGATATCCACAGCGAAGGGTTTAACCGTCTTTATGGCTGCTCCGATGTTTTCTTCGTTCAGCCCGCCAGCCAGAAAAAAGGGCTTTTGAATGGTGCTTTCCCTGAGCAGCTCCCAGTTAAAGGCTCTGCCGGTGCCGCCATAGCTGTTTTTATTATATGCGTCCAGTAAAAGATAGTCGGCCTGAGCATAATCCTCTAATGCCTCAAGGCTTTCTGCGTCTTTAATTCTCAGTGCCTTTACTACCGGACAGCCTGTCTCACAGCGCACTCTTTCGGCAAATCCGGGGGATTCGTCCCCGTGCAGCTGAACAAGGTCCAGAATACCCTGACGGGTAACTGCCTGGATCGTCTCCAGACTGGCGTTGACAAAAACGCCGACGCTTTGAATCTCCGGGGTAAGCTGCCGCTTCAGCGCCAGAGCCTGCTGTGGTGTCAGGCGCCGGCTGCTCTCGGCAAACACAAAGCCAACGTAGTCCGGTTTGGCCGCATTGACTGCCTCGATGTCCTGGGGCCTTGTCAGGCCGCAGATTTTAATCTTTGTCTCCATGCTAAACACGCTCTCCACGCAGCCTTGCCAGCTCCCCGGCCTTGTGGGCGCTGCGCATCAGGGTTTCGCCGATCAGCACTGCGTCTGTGCCGTTCTCCCGAAGGGTCTGGACATCCTCAGGGGTTTTAATACCACTCTCCGAAACAAAGATAATGTTATCGGGAACCAGACGCCTGAGCCGTTTGCTGTTGGTAATATCAACCTCAAAGGTTTTGAGGTTCCGGTTATTGACGCCGACCACCCGGGCGCCTGCGGCCAGCGCTGAATCCACCTCCGCTTCATCGTGGGCCTCCACCAGCGCTGTGAGGCCCAGGGCGTCGGCAATTTGGATATACTCCCTCAGCGTCGCTGTGTCAAGGAGCGCACAGATCAGCAGAACCGCGTCTGCACCGATGATTCTGGCCTCGTAAATCTGATAGGCATCAACGGTAAAATCCTTTCGGATCACCGGGATGCTCACCGCTTTTCTGACAGCGCTCAGGTAGTTGTCGCTGCCTAAAAAATATTCGGGCTCTGTGAGGACTGAGATCGCGTCTGCACCGGCGGCCTCATAATCTCTGGCAATGTCCACATAGGGAAAGTCCGGGGCGATCAGCCCCTTTGAGGGTGATGCCTTCTTGACCTCGCAGATAAAGGTGATGTCTGCTTTTTTCAGGGCCGCCTCAAAGCAAAAGGGCTTCTCGGGCACCATGGCCAGCGCTTCTTCTCTTACCGCCTCCAGGGGCTTTCCTGCCTTTAAGCGTTCGACCCGCGCTCTGGTGCTGGCCGCTAGTTTATCTAAAATCATCTCTACACCTCATGGGACAAAGCGATGAACCGGTTCAGCTGTTCCATGGCTTTTCCGCTGTCAATCAGATTTTGGGCATAGCGCACACATTCCCTCAGCGTCATCTGGTTATAGGTCATATACAGGCAGACCGCCGCATTTAAGAGCACCACATCGCGCTTGGGGCCATGGACACCACCCAGGATTTCCCGTGCGATCTCGGCATTTTCCTGCGGGCCGCCTCCGACTAACGCCTCCGGCGCACAGCGTTTCAGGCCCAGCTGCTCCGGTGAAAGGAAAAAGCTGTTGAGCTGGCCGTCGTTTATCTCGCAGATGGTGGTGGTGTCGCACAGGGTAATCTCGTCCAGGCCATCGTGTCCGTGAACCACCATTCCCCGCTTGACACCGAGGTTTGAGAGCACTCTGGCAAGGGGCTCTACCAGGTTCTCGTCGTAGACGCCCAGCAGCTGCATATTGGCCCCCGCAGGGTTGGCCAGCGGGCCCAGAATGTTGAAGATGGTGCGCACCGCGATTTCTTTGCGGACTGGGCCTGCGTACTTCATGGAGGCGTGGTATACCGGCGCAAACATAAAGCAAATACCAAGCTCTCTGAGCATCCGCGCGTTCTGTTCAGCATTCAGGTCGATCTTAACCCCCAGAGCCTCCAGGCAGTCGGCGGCGCCGCATTTGCTGGAAACACTCCGGTTGCCGTGCTTGGCCACGGGTACGCCGCCGGCGGAGACGACAATGCCTGAAACGGTGGAGATGTTAAAGGTATTGGCTTCGTCTCCTCCGGTGCCCACGATTTCCAGCACATCCATCCCGGGGTCGAGCTTTGTGCATTTTTCACGCATCACCGTGGCGCAGGCAGTGATCTCCTCAATGGTCTCGCCCTTCATCCGCATGGCCGTGAGAAAGGAGCCGATCTGCGCGCTGGTGGCCTTTCCCTCCATAATCTGGTTAAAGGCTTCCTTGGTGGCGTCCAGATCAAGGTTCTGTCCGTTTAAAACCGTATAGATTGCGTCCTGTATCATTGTGCTTTTCCTCCTAATGCTAAAAAGTTTTCAATGATGGTGCTTCCCTTTGGCGTCAATATGGATTCGGGGTGAAACTGGAGCCCGTAAACATCATAGTCCTGGTGCTTAACGCCCATGACCTCGTCGGCATTATCCTCCGCGATGATGAGCAGCTCATCGGGCAGGCTGCTCCGGTTTACGGCCAGAGAATGATAGCGGGCCGCGTCCATAATGGGCGGCAGGCCTTTAAACAGCTGGCTGCCATTGGCAATGTGAATGCTGCTCTTTTTCCCGTGGATCAGCTCGCTGGCGTAGGTGATTTCTGCGCCAAAGGCCTCACAGATGGCCTGGTGTCCCAGGCATACGCCTAAAATCGGCAGCTTGCCCGCAAACCGTCGGACCACGGCCTCGCAGACGCCGGCGCCGGCAGGCCGCCCGGGGCCTGGCGACAGAATGATATGGGATGGGTGCAGCGCCTCGATTTCGTCCAGGCTCAGGGCGTCGTTCCGGATGACTTTCAGGTCAGGATTTACCCTGCCCACCTGCTGCACAAGATTGTAAGAAAAGCTGTCGTAGTTATCAATGATTAAAATCATCAGTCCATTACCTCCACAGATTGTTTTACGGCTTCAACCACAGCCATGGCCTTGTTGATGCTCTCCTGGTATTCCTTTTCCGGGTCGCTGTCTGCAACCACACCGCCGCCGGACTGAACGTAGACCAGGTCATTCTTCTTGACGGCTGTCCGGATGGCGATGCAGACATCCATATTGCCCGTGAAATCAATGTAGCCGATGGCGCCGCCGTAAATGCCGCGCCGTATTCCCTCCAGCCCGTTGATGATCTCGCAGGCTCTTATCTTGGGCGCTCCCGAAAGCGTGCCCGCGGGGAGCACTGCCGCCACCGCGTCAAGCTGGTCCATATCCTCTCTCAGCTGCCCGGTTACCACGGAGGTGATGTGCATGACATGGGAATACTTCTGGATTTTTAAATACTCCTGCACCTCTACGCTGCCGTACTTGCTTACCCGGCCAAGATCGTTCCGCCCCAGGTCCACCAACATGTTGTGCTCTGCCAGCTCCTTCGGGTCTTTGAGCAGACGTTCCTCAAGCTCGGTGTCCGCCTCACTGGTCACGCCCCTGGGGCTGGTGCCCGCAATGGGGAAGGTTGAGAGCTGACCATCCTGAAGCTTTACCAGTGTCTCAGGGGACGCACCGGCGATCTCGAGGTCGTCACAGGCAATGTAATACATATAGGGAGATGGATTGATGGTCCTCAGCACACGGTAGGTGTTGAACAGGCTCCCCTCCATCTCGGCGGTCAGACGGTTGGAGGGCACTGCCTGAAAAATGTCGCCCTCTCGGATATAGCCTTTGGTTTTTTCCACGATCTCACAGTAGGCCTCCCGGTCAAAATGCGGCCTGAAATCACTGAGCAGCCTCGGCTTCTCCCGGTTCTCCGGGACATCGCTTCGGATCAGGCTCACTAGGTAATCCAGTTCTCTGACGGCGTGGTTATAGTTCACGGCCAGATTATCGGTTTTGATGGTTACCATGATCACAATTTTCTGCCGCAGCTGGTCAAAGGCAATGACCTTTTCAAAGAGCATGAGGTCCAGATCGTCAAAGCCCGCGCTGTCGTCACCGTCAAAGCGCAGGGATGACTCGCTGTATTTCAGATAGTCGTAGGAAAAATAGCCGACAAAGCCGCCGGTAAAGGGCGGCAGCCCGGCCACTCTTGGGCTTCTGTACTCAGACAGGATACGCCTTATCTCCTGTCCCGGATCATCGGTCTTTATTTTGACCGAGGTGCCGTTTTTGATTTCCATAAGGCCGTCCTTACACTTCACCTCGACCACCGGGTCGAAGCCGAGGAAGGAATACCGCCCCCACTTCTCAACCCCCTCGACGCTTTCCAGCAGATAGCAGCGCGCGCTGATGCTCTTTAATATTTTCAGCACCTGAATCGGTGTCTTGATGTCCGCAAAAATTTCGCAGCTGACAGGAAACGCCGCGAAGCCTTCTGATTGTTTCTGTACGGTTTCTAACGATGGTATTTTCATAGGTTGCTCCTTTTATAGTGATGATAAAAATTGGACAGGCAGGGTTCACAAAGCATTGCCGAAATAATAATCCAGAATGGTGAATTTCACCAATGCTTTGCGTTCGTTTTGTTACCGGGGTAACCGCTAACGCTCCTTACCCCTGCCAATTTTTTTAAAAATTGGACAAAACATCAAAAAACACTCGCCCTAAAATAGACGCAAATGCGTTTATTAAAGGACGAGTGCTGTAAGTTCTGTGAAAACACCCGCGGTGCCACCTTTATTCACGGGAAACAAAAAGATCCCATGCTCTTTGCAGCGGTCCATCAACCGCCTCTTCAATAACGCAGAAGGTGCGTCGCAGAGTAATGGGAGCTTGCGCTCTGTTCACTGCGCCCTCGGTGATCCATTTAACAGGCTGCGTTCTGCCAGGCTCTCAGCATTCCCGGCTCTCTGTAAGTGCACGAACTGTTTTTATCTTCACGTCAATGGTTTTTAAGGCAAGTATTCAGTTGTCATTTTAATTGTGCTTTATTTTAGCACTCAAGATTTAGGCTGTCAAGCTTTTATGGGTTAAAGTTCTTGTTCTTTTTTTAGAGCAATTGAATGCCGGGCCTGTTTATCTGCTTTGATCCCATCTCTACTCATTGTAGAAATATTTCCTGAGCCGTTCGCATTCACTGGCCGGCCCGCGTTTAAATTCCCCTGTCAAAAACGCGTTCGGTGTTTGTTTTTTGTCCTGTGTTTCGTAGAGATACAGTGTGTCTCCTTCAACTTCGAAGTAACGCTCAAGGCGGTCTGGATACTTCTCTTCTACCTCCTGATAATTTCGATCCGCGTATTTTTCATCACTGCAACGTGATGAGCTGCCAGAAAGCGCAAAGATCAGCTTGTTTTCTGTAGCGCCATAGGTTCCGGAGGGCCCATAGCCATAGTAGTCGCGGACGCCAAACACATGATACTCGAGGGTATTGACAACGCCATCGTCTTTAAATTCAATGGTCATACTCTCCAGAGGCAGCGTGTCACCGCTTTCGGTATGCCATAATCCGACCAGCGGGGACTGCCTGGCCTGACAGCCTGACAGGGCAAAAATCAAAATCACAGCCGCCCCACAGGCCAGCAGGCGCTTCATTCCACGCTGTTTTCCGGCATATCTACCGGACAAAGTGGTATTTTCCATTGACCATACTACCTTTCTCCAGATTGACCTTCGCACTGATAATGTAAAGATGGTTTCCAGAAATCCGATAATAAAACCGCTGGCTATCCTTCATCGCGCGCATTGCCTGCAATTCCATTTCCCAATCATATTTTCCGGGAGGCGGCGTGAGGCGTGGTCCGGCATACTTCTTTTTATCCATTTCGCGATCGCTGATCTCAGTCCCGTATTCCGTTTGCCGGTACACCTCAAAAGCTGAATCAAAGAGTGTCACCCGGCTCAGCGTTAAACAATTCTCGTAATTCCCGTAGCTCCCGTCAAAATACAGCACCTGGTAGCGGCCATCTTTGTTGACACCCCGCCCGTCTGAGAAGGTTCCGTCATCATTAAAGGTGATGACATGGTTCTGCATATCATCCTCTGCCGGACAGGTCTTCTCAAAATAATCCTCCTGCCAGCTCCCCACAGGGCTGTCCGCCTGCCCGCACCCTGTCAGAACGGCGCAGGCCAGCACTGCCATCAGTATCGCCCATTGCTTTTTCATCAACCTCACCTCTTCCTTTTCCTCATTATAACACATTTGAAAACGAACGTCATTCTGCTTTTAATGAAAATTAATCCATTTTCAGGTATAATGTGCTTTACGATATAAGGAGAATTCATGACTCAATGAAAAACATCACGAAATTTGATCTTAAAATATTGAAAAAAATACAGAAAAACCTCTGCTCACCAGCGCTGGACAAGGTGATGATCGGCGCGACGAAGCTCGGGACTGCCGGCGCTGTCTGGATTGGCATCGGCGGGCTGATGATGCTCTCAAAAAAATACCGCCGGTGCGGCTTTACCCTCGCTGCGGCGGTATCCTTTGACGTTGCCGCCAACAACATTCTGGTTAAAAACATCTTCCGCCGCGCGCGGCCCTGCGACGTTGACCACACCGTTTCTTTGAAGATCCAGCGTCCCTTTGGCGCTTCCTTCCCCTCCGGCCATACGCTGACCTCTGTGACTGCCGCCACGGTCCTGACCCTGAACAAAAAAGCCTTTGGCCTTGGTGCCATTCCGCTGGCTGCGCTCATCAGCTTTTCCAGAATGTATCTTTTTGTCCACTATCCGTCGGATATTGCGGCGGCTGCCGCTCTGGGCATTGGCATTGGCTCGGGTGCCTGCGCCCTTGAGACAAGGCTGCTGCCCGCCCCTAAAGAAGTCTCCTGAGCTTCTGGGCCCACAGCGCGTAGGCCGGGGCTGTCAGGTGCACGCCGTCCAGGGTGTATGCTGGCAGCAGCTCGCCGTTTTCTGTCAGAACATCCCACAGATCAATGCATTCGGCGCTGTATTTTTCTGCCAGCCGCTCGATTTCCCAGTTGAGCGCTGTGACCCGGCGGTTGTCAAATACAAAGAAGAGCTTCTCGGGGTTGCAGGGCAGCGCCTTATGCACATAGACAGCGCTGTCCGGCGACAGCGCCCTGATTTTCTGAAGGATGGCCTCGTAGTTACGGGCGGTAAAGGCGGTTGTCTCCCCGGTGATGATGTCGTTCACCCCGACCATCAGAAAGATTTTATCCGGCCTGCGCTCCAGGCTTCTGCCAATGCGCATGAGCACCCCCTCGGTGGTGTCGCCGCCCATGCCCCGGTTGATAACCGCTTTTCCGAGCAGGGTCTCCCAGTCCCCGTACTCGATCAGGCTGTCGCCGATCATTAATATTTCATCGCTTTTCATTTTTCACCTCCGAATTTATTATCCGCAGCGCTGCCGCTATACAGTATGACAAAAACCCAGCAGACGAAGCCTTTTACCTAAGGAAGAAAAAGGCGGCCTGCGGGAACCAGAGAACCCAAATTTGTAATTTGGTGTGAATCGGTTTCGCAGATGTTATCGATTTGTTTCGTATGAAATACGAATCAAAACAAACCGTGGATCATCTGTGTTCCTTTTGGTTGCTACCGCTTCGCAGTAGCATTGAGAGCGCCAGTCGCTCTTGCTCCCGGCTTGCGTGTCCACGGCGCCTGGTCCCTTTTTCTTATCTGGATAAAAGGCGCAGTCTGCGCGCGTCTGCTGTTAAAAGTTTACCCTACCCTCTGCCGGCCGTCAACCTGCCACTTACCCTCTGTCTGCGACCACTTAGCGAAAAAACCTTGCGTCCGGGCTGATTTCACGTATAATTAAATCAACCGTTAACGGAAACATCAAGGAGGCTTTTCAAAATGGATGTTGAAATCAAAATTGACCCTGCGCTGCAAAAACCCTGCGTGATCATCTGCACAAACGCTCTGACCGCTGAAATCTCCGCTCTGGCCGAGCGCCTTTCGGCCAGCCATCCCAGCATGATCACCGCGGTTTCCGGCGGCCGGATTTACCTGCTGGACCGGAAGGAGATTTTCCGTTTTTATACGGAGGATCAGAAAACCTTTGTCCGGTGCCGGGAGCAGACCTACCGGGTAAAGCACCGCCTTTACGAGCTGGAGGATCTGCTCTCGGGCAGCAGCTTTGTTCGGATTTCCAACTCTGAGATTGTTAATTTCAGCCATGTCACCAGTCTGGATACCAGCATCAGCGGCACCATCAGCCTTCGGATGACTAACGGGGACAAGGCCTTTGTCTCCAGGCGCTATGTCTCCAGGATTAAAAAATATTTAGGATTGTGAGGTAACTGAAATGACGGTAAAAAAAGCACTGGGCTTCGGCCTTTTGGGCGTGCCCATCGGCATTGCCATCTCTGCTACGATCTCTCTGGCCATCTCTCTGATTGCGGGCAGCTATTCCCCGGTGTCCCCTGAGCTCACGGACATGATGGGCAGTGTGCTGGACGCGGCCCTTTTCCAGTATCTGGCCAGCGCGGCCCTTGGGTTCATCTGCGGCTTCGGGGGAGCTGTCTGGGCGGTGGAGCGGTGGAGCCTTTTAAAGAAAACCATCATCCATTTTCTGCTGCTGACCTTTACCCTGCTGCCCATCTCCATTGCCTGCCGCTGGGTAAGCCCTGGTTTCATCAGCATACTGATTTATTTCGCGGTTTTCGCGGTTCTCTACCTGATCATCTGGATTGTCCAGTACCTGATCATCCGGCATAAAATTTCCAAAATGAATGCCCGGCTTTATGAAAAAAGGCCTTAAACGTGTTATAATAAAGGCACTGAATTTATCGAAACGAGGTGTTGAAATGAAAGTGGCATCCTTTGTGCTCAGCATTGTAGCCCTGGCGGCCGGCACGACCGGTCTGGTGCTCAGCTGCGTGGCCCTTGGCAAATCCAAATTGTAAGCGCATAAAAAACACGCAGGCAGCGGTGAGGCTGTCTGCGTGTTTTTATTTTCGGGAATAGACGGTAATTCCGTTAAACAGATATACGTCTGAGGTGATCATGGCGTAATCCATGAGGTCCGGGTCAAAGGGATTGGCGGTAAAGACGCCGTGGGTCCAGTCGTAGTCCTTGAAGGCCTTGAACTCACGGATATCGCTGCAGTTTTCCACAAAATCGTCATAGGCTTCCATGGTATAGGGCTTATTGCTGTACAGGCAGTCGCCCAAGAAGATGCGCTTACGCTGCTCATCCACCGCCACAATATCCACGGTTTCGTCGTTTTTATTCCAGAATGTGCCGATACGGTCGATTTTGAAAGGGATTCCCCCCTGCTTACAGGCCGCGGCAAAAATCTCTTTACAGACGCTTTTAAACCAGAACTGAATGTAGCCTGGAAAAGCGCGCTTGATGGTTTCAAAAATCTGAAGCTCCTGCCCTGCCTCCAGATGCTCTTTATTCTCAAAAATGAAGGTGTACCAGAAGTCCATAAAGGCATCGGCAAAATAGTACTGAACCTTACGGTTGGCCGATCCGGCCTTTTTTTCGGTGATGGGCACTCTGGCCTCCAGATATCCCAGTGTGGCCAGATTGTTCAGGCAGTGGTTCACTGCGCCGGGCTTCATCTCCAGGTACCTGGCAATGTCGGCCGGGCGGTGGTAATCGTCGGCCACGGCCTTCAGCACCGCGTTGTAATAGGCCGGCTCCCAGACATCCCGCTCGATGAGGTTCATGGGCTCCTCGTATAAAAAGCTGTTGAGCCCCAGCATGTCCTCCCGGACCACGCCCATGTAATCGATGGTCTTTTCGCAGGCGGCAAAGAACTCCCAGTACTTGGGCACACCTCCGGCGATGGCGTACAGGGTCATAAGCTGATTGAAATCCTGGTGGGGATAGTCCTTGAGCATCTCCACAAAGCTGATGGGCTTCAGCTTGAGCTGGGTGGTCACACAGCTGATCAGTGTATTGTTTTTGCTCTCCAGGTTTACCAGGAGGCTGTTGTTGGGCATTACCACGATCAGCATGACAGACGCCTGCTTGAAGTAATGCTCCCACGCGTATTTTAATGCTCTCGCAAAGGTTGGGTCCGCCAGCATCAGGTACGCTACGTTGTCGATGACCAGCACCTTTCTGGAGGTCTCTACCCGCTCGGCGAAGGCCTTGAAGATTTCCTTCCAGTCCGGCAGCTTTGCCGAGGAGCTGAGGGTCTCTCCGCAGTATTCCGCAAAGCTTTTAAGGAAGCGCCGTCGGCTCAAAACATCAACCTCTTCTTTCGCGGTAAAGTAAAAAGCCCGCTTGCCCTTCAGAAAATGACGGATCAGGGCGGTTTTACCCACACGGCGCCGTCCGTTGACCATGACAAAGGCGTTTTTACTGGTATACGCGTTTTCAAGAAGCTGAAGCTCCTGCTTTCTGCCTATAAAAGGTCTCATATTCGATGCCTCCTAACAAAAAATTATCCTAATTATAATTATACGCTTAAACCGACAGAGGTTCAAGATTTTTATGGAATCTGACGGCTTTTTAAGAGAAATACAAGCAATTCAGCCTTACTTGGCGGGATGAATTTTACATCTTTTTTACTAAGTGGGGCGGCATTATGATATAATAGAGCTGCAAATAATGATTATTCGAGGTGACACGATGAAAAATATTAGTATCATAGGCTCTACGGGGTCAATCGGCACGCAGGCCCTGTCGGTGGTGGATGAATTTCCTGAGGAACTGAACGTTGTCAGCATTTCCTGCTTCAACGAAATTGACGCCATGGAGGAACAGATCCGTAAATACCAGCCCGAGCTGGTGGGCGTCATGGACTCGGACGCTGCCTTTAACCTGAGAAAGCGCATCCAGGTTGAGTTTCCGGACATTGAGGTGCTCTCAGGCATGGAGGGGCTCATCGCCGTTGCGACCTGTGACCATACGGAAATGCTGCTGACCGCGGTCTCCGGTATGGTCGGACTGCGCCCCACCCTGGCCGCCATCGAGGCCGGGATCGACATCGCCCTGGCCAACAAGGAAACTTTGGTGGCCGGCGGCTCCATTGTCATGGACGCGGTGGCGAAGAAGGGCGTGGCCCTGCTGCCCGTGGACAGTGAGCATTCGGCCATCTTCCAGTGCCTGATGGGTAACCAACACGAGGAGCTGAAAAAGGTGATCATCACTGCTTCCGGTGGCCCATTCCGCGGAAAGGACCGTGCTTATCTGGAGCAGGTAACCCTGGCCCAGGCGCTGAAGCACCCCAGCTGGTCCATGGGCCCGAAGATCACCATCGACTCTGCGACCCTGATGAACAAGGGGCTGGAGGTCATCGAGGCCAAATGGCTCTTTGATCTGGAGCTGGATCAGATCGACGTGGTGGTCCACCCCCAGAGCATTATCCACTCCATGGTTGAGTACAGGGACCGGGCCGTGATGGCCCAGCTCGGCCTGCCGGATATGGCCCTGCCGATCCAGATCGCGTTTTTCTATCCCTGCCGTGTTGAGAACACCAAGCCTTCTCTGGATCTCGCTGAGGCCGGCACCCTGACCTTTGAGAAGCCGGACAAGGACACCTTCCGCTGTCTGGCGCTGGCCTATGAAGCCCTGAGGGCCGGCGGCTCCATGCCTGCAGCCCTGAACGCCGCCAATGAGATCGCGGTGGCCCGTTTCCTGAAGGAGGAAATCTCCTTTTTAGATATTCCGAGAATCAACGAGGCGGTCATGCACCAGCATGTTCCGGTCAAAGCCCCGACCCTTGAGGACATTCTGGATGTCGACGAGTGGGCGCGAACGGTGGCGAAAAGCCTGTAAAGCCAAAGAACAAAAGCCCTGCTTCACATGCCCTTCCGGCTGTGGAGCAGGGCTTTTTTAAGAACCGGTTTGGTGCTAAAGCAGGCCCTCGTCCCGGATAAAGGACAGCAGCCGGGCAGCTGCCTCCGGCGGCTCTTTCCGCACCATTTGCCCCTGCCGTCCGCGCTGACGGTTTACCAGTGCTTTCACACAGAGGGCGCTGTCCTCTCCCTTGTATTCAATGCGCCGAAGCGGCTTGCCGTAGGCTCCGGTTATGCCCATAAAGGTGGGATACCGCGGCTCTGCCAGCTTGTCTGTCACCGTGACCAGACAGGGCAGGGGCGCTTTGAGAAGGGCCTCCCGGCTGCCGAAGCTGCACCGGGCGGCGGCCTGCCGGCCCGTCAGCGACAGTGTCCGGGCCTGGGTGAGCTGAGGCAGGCTCAGCGCCTCTGCCAGCAGTGGCCCTGTCTGGGTGGCGGTGCTGTCAAGGGCCTGGCCGCCGGTGAGGATCAGGTTGTATGTCTTGTCTTTCAGGGCCTCTGCCAGTGCCTTTGCGGCTGTCTCTGCACACAGGCAGTCTGGAAACGGCACTGCGGTCAGGACGGCCTCGTCACAGCCCATGGCCAGGGCTTCTCTCAGTATTTCCACTGAGGACTCCGGCCCGGCGCAGAAAACCGCCACATCGCCGCCCTCTGCCTCCTTCAGCCGCAGGGCCGCCTCCACCCCGGCCTTATCGTCCGGATTCATGGCCACAGGCCCTGGCCGGGCCGACAGCCCTTCCCCTGCCGGGCCGGCCTGCACGGGGGTACTGTCTGAAAGCGGCCGGATACATACCACACAATGGATCATCGCAATGTTTCCTTCTTTCTTTTTTCTTTAATGCTAATATTTCGTACGCTAATTGTCAAGTCTTTTCAGGGATTGGCTGCAATGATGTAAAATAACCGGCAAAAAGCCGGAGCTGTCCGCAAAACGGGGCGCAGCTCCGGCTTTTTCTTTTCTCTAAAACAGGGTATCATCCTTCAGCGTATCCGCGATGGCAGAGCGGCAGATAATCCGGCCGCCGGCAGCGTAGGCCAGCCCGACTGCGGCCAGAACCACTATGGCAAAGGCGGCCAGCGGTATCAGGGGCATGCTCTGGATAAAGACCGCCGGGGCGAGCTTGCTGGCGTTAACGGCAAAAATGATAAACAGCACGTTAAAAGGCAGGCTGATGAGTATGGGCCTCAGCCCGATAATCAGCGCCTCCATGGACAGCACCCGCCACACGCCGCCGGGCGTCATGCCCACAGACAGGTAGCGGGCAAACTCCCTTTTTCTCTGGCTGATATGCCCCAGAACATTGGCAAAGACATTGGCGATGCCGATAAAGGCCATGAGCCCGCACAGCACGCCCATAATGACGTTGAGGGCGTTTCTGGCCGCGGTGTTATAGGCCTCATCGGCCTGCCTGTTTTCAATGCGGCAGGCTGAACCTGTCTGATCCAGAAGGCCTGCCAGCTCGGCCTCGGCTCCGGCGATCTGATCCTCCGAAGCTGTGAGAAGGCTGATGTACAGCGCTCCGCGCTCAAAATTCCCGGCGATCCGGGCAAAGGTGCTCTCCGGCATGACCTGCATCAGGGCGAAGTCCTCATACTCCTCCCTCAGCTCTGGCGTCTGGTCTGTAAAGGCTGTGGTCTCGAGCTGGACAGATTTCCCCCCGGGGCTGTAAAGCGTCAGGATCTCCGCGTCTGCCTGCCGGATAAAGGGCTTGTAGACAGGCGCTCTGAAATGGCTGCTGGTATTGTCCCATATGCGGTTGACGGTGACAGCCGGCGGCGCCGCGGATTCATCGGCGCGGATACCGGCTTTCTCACAGTAGGCCTGAAAGCTGGCGTCGTCCAGCACAAGGATGGGCGCCTGGACCCGGTAGCTCCCGTTTTCCACCGTGATTCCCGTATCCTTCAGGGCCTCGGGGCCTCCAAGGGCTTTCAGCTCATCGCTGAGCAGCTCCGGGGACAGGGTTGTGGTAGCGTCCACCTTCCGGTAGGCGGTGCCGCTCTCAACGCCAGGGATCTCCCGTATCCGGGCCAGCAGCGCCGGGTCGGCCGCGTCAGCCTCCTCCAGCGTGGCCAGCAGGTCCCATTTATCCTTATAGCGTTCAAAATAGGTCTGCTGGGTACTGATATCCGACAGGGTCATAAAATTCAGAAAAACACTGAACACCAGAAAGGACAGGGTCAGGGACACAGTGGCGGTACGGAAGGCCTTTCTGCGCACATAAAGCGATTTCCCGGCCAGCTCGCCCTCCAGGCCGAACAACCGTGACAGCAGCCGGAAGGATCGGACCTTTTCTACTGCCTTGCTGTCTCCGCCGCGGATGGCCTCCATGGGCGTCATGCGGCTGAGCCGGCGGGCCGGCACCCAGGCCGAAAGGCCCACAGTCAGCAGGCAGGCGGCCAGGGCTGCCAGAAAGACCCAGGGACTGTAATCAAAGACCGCAGCCTGGCGCTGCACCTCGCTCCCGATGAGGTTGGAGAAGTGCACAAAGGCGGCGTTAAGCCCGATACCCGCACCGATGCCGAGAAGCATGGGCAGCAAGGACAGCGCAAAGGCCTCCTGCATGAGGGCTGCCCGTATCTGGCGCGGCGTGGCCCCGACGCTCTGCAGAATTCCGAGCTGGTGAAGCCTTGCGTTCATGGACACGCTGAAGGCGTTGTAAATAATCAGGACCAGGGAAAAGCAGAGCACCACCAAGACACAGAGGTAAAAGCCAAGCAGCAGCGGCGGGTCTTTTTTCTCCTGGGGAGAATAGATAAAGTACTGGGTCAGCAGCAGGTTGTTGTACTGCACCGCTGACGGGTCCTGGCTGTCGATACCGGCCAGACCGGCAAGGGCCGGCAGGTCCTCGTAGGTGGTCCGGGGATTCTTAAGGTAGATCCGGGCCGCCTGGCGGCCGTCGGCCGCGGGTGCCTCCAGGACTACCCGGTCCACGTTCGGCGCACGCTGGACAAGGCTGAGGCTGTCCTCTGTCCACTGGGCTGTCAGCGTGCCCTGCCAGTCCCCCTCGGCCGCGATGGTCCGCCGGATATTATCTGTCCACAGGTTGTAAAAAATGCCGCTGATCAGTGAGATAAAGGCGGCTGAAATAAGCACCGCCGTGATGATGGCAGCGCTGGCCGCGCGGTTGTTCTTCACCGCGCTCCGGGTATAAGCCTTCCACATGATTAAGCCCTCCCTTACCGTTTCAGCGGGCCGGCGCATCGGAAACAATGCGGCCGTCCTCGATCCGGATGATCCGGTCAGCGGCTTTGGCGACCAGCTCATCATGGGTGATGACCAGAATGGTCTGCTCGAGCTTTCGGTTAAAGCGCTTCAGCAGGGCCATGATCTCCCGGGAGTTCTCCTGGTCCAGATTGCCTGTCGGCTCGTCCGCCAGCAGCAGGGCCGGGCGGTACAGCAGGGACCGGGCAATGGCGGTGCGCTGCTGCTGCCCGCCGGAAAGCTGGCTGGGCAGTGCGTTCAGCTTATCCCCCAGGCCCAGGGTCTGGATCATGGCCTCAAAGCTTTTGGGCTCGGGCTCAGTTTTGTCCAGAAGCAGGGGCAGCTTGATATTCCGCTCCACCGAAAGGGTGGGGATCAGGTTGTAAAACTGATAGATCAGGCCTACCTTCCTGCGCCTGAAAAGCGCCGCCTCACCTGGGCTCAGGGCCGAGATTTCCTGCCCGCCGACCCAGACGCTGCCCCTGGTCGGGCTGTCCACCGCACCGAGAATATGCAGCAAGGTTGACTTTCCCGATCCCGAGGCGCCGATAATGGCGGCGAACTCTCCCTTTTCGATGGTTAAATCAATGCCCCGCAGCGCGTGTACGGCATTTTCGCCCTTGCCGTAGGCCTTTGTGACACCTTCGCATCTTAAAATTTCCAATGATTGCCTCCTGTTTTGTGCTCACAGGCCTGTCACCGCGCCCCGGCAAGGCGGCCGTCACATATTTCGACGCGCCGGTCTGCCTGTCTGGCAATATCCTCGTCATGGGTCACGATGATGATGGTCTGCTTGTATTTTTGTCTGGAAATTTTAAAGAGCCCCATGATTTCCTGGCTGCCTCTGCGGTCAAGGCTGCCGGTGGGTTCATCTGCCAGCACAAGGACCGGAGCCGCTATGAGGGCCCGGCCGATGGCGGCGCGCTGCTGCTCGCCGCCGGAAAGGGCTCCGGGCAGCTGCCCGGCAAGGTCCTGGAGCTTTAAAAGACACAGCAGCTCCTCCAGATAATCCCGGTTGACCCGGCGCCCGTCCAGGCGCAGCGGCAGTAGAATGTTGTCCTCGACGCTCAGGCTTGGGATCAGGTTATAAAACTGGTAAACCAGCCCGATCTGCCGCCGTCTGAAAACGGCCAGCCCGGCTCTGGTTTTGCGGTGAATATCCACACCACCGATATGGACAGTGCCCGCGGTGGGGTCTTCCACGCCGCCGATCAGGTGCAGCAGGGTCGACTTTCCTGAGCCGGACGGTCCGGTGACAGCCACCAGCTCGCCCTTTTCTGCCGAAAGGCAAACATCTCTCAGGGCCTCTACCCTGCCGCTGCCGTTTTTGTATACCTTGTGCAGATGCTCTGCTCTCAAAATTTCCATATTTCACTCTCCGCTTCTTTAGCATAGCACAAGTCCGGTGACATGGCCGTGACCCGTTCGTGACAGAATTGTCACTTTTGGGGGCTGTCTGCCCAGCCTTTGTAGATTTTGATCCGGAACAGGGCTCCGCCGCCTTCGGGGCTCTCAGCCGTTATACTGCCGTTCTGGCGGCTGAAAATGGTCTGGGACAGGGCAAGGCCGATGCCGGCGCTGTCTCCCGCGGAATCCTTTCCCTTATAAAAACGCTCAAACAGGTGCGGCCTGTCCTCCGGCGCGATGCCGGGCCCGTTGTCGGCGATGAGAATCTCGGTGGCCATGGGGCTTTCCTGGGCGGTCACGGTAATCCGGCCGCCCCGGGGGGCGTGCTCCATACAGTTTTTCAGGATATTGCCAACCGCCTCCACCGACCAGTAAAAATCCCCTGCGAAGCTCAGGGTCTCATCCACTGCGACACAAAGGGTCTGTTCCCTCAGCTCCATGGGGATCTCCAGCGGGGCGGCGGCGCTGGCGATCAGCTCGGAGACGGACACGGGCTCTTGCTTAAAGCCCACGGTTCCGGCCTCCAGTCGGGACAGCTTGAGCAGGGCGTCGATGAGCCACTGGATACGGCCCAGCAGGCTGCCGGCCTCTCCGGCCAGGCGGCAGCGGCTGTCGTACCCGGTGTCCGCACTGCACAGCCGGGGCACCAGCAGCCCCAGGGTGGTGAGCGGGACGCGGAGCTGATGGGAGATATCGGCCAGGGCGGCGCTGAGGGCGGTTTTATCAGCCTCCAGAGCCTCTGCCTGGTCCCGCAGGCGCAGGGTCATCTTATAGAGCGCGCTCTGCAGCACGGCCAGCTCGCCCTCCTCGTCGGGGATTTCGCACAGGGCGCCGCCGCCGTGCAGGATACGGTCCAGCTCCAGGCTCAGGGCAGCCAGGCGGCGGTAGCGTCTGGCCGTAAAACGGTAAAAGAGGATGCCGGCCGCCGCGCACACGGCCAGCACATAAAGGGCGCAGAGCGGGCTGATCCACCAGCCGCCAGCCGCCGCTAAAAGGGTGAGCAGGCCGTAAAGCCCTGCCAGCCTATGCACTTCGGGATTTCTAAACAGCTCCATCTCAGCCCTCCACCTTGTAGCCCAGGCCCCGGACGGTTTTGATGATCTGCGGATCGGCCGGGTCGGCCTCGATCTTCTCCCGCAAGCGCTTGATGTAGACGGTCAGGGTATTGTCGTTGACAAAATCGCCGGAGGCGTCCCATATTTCCTGGAGCAGGCGGCTCCTGGACAGCACCTCGCCCCGGTGGTTCAGCAGGGTGAGCAGCAGTCGGTACTCGAGGGCTGAGAGCACCACCTCCTGGCCGTCCCGGCGCACTGCGGCCCCGGCGGTGTCCACGCTCAGGCCGCCGAGCTGAAAGACGGACTGGGCCCTGCCGCTCCGCCGGAGGCTGTTCTTAACCCGGGATACCAGCTCCATGGGCTTAAAGGGCTTGGTGATATAGTCGTCGGCCCCAAGGTCGAACCCGGTGACAATGCTGGCCTCGTCGTCCATGGCGGTGAGGAAGATCAACGGCGTGTCCTCCCGGCGGCGGATCTCGGTGCACAGGGCATAGCCGCTGCCGTCCGGCAGCATCAGGTCCAGGAGGATCAGGTCAAAGGGCTGGCGCTCCAGGGCGTCCTGAGCCTCGGCCCGGGTGGCTGCCCCGGTCACCGAGAAGCCCTCCTCCTCCAGCAGTACCCTCAGGTGCTTCACAATGTCCCGCTCATCCTCTACGATCAATATTCGGCGCATATTTTTTCCCCCGTTCTCACTGAAATCTAGAATTTCATTTTACCTTAAAACCCCGGGCGGGACAACCATTTAAGCATCGCCTCCCGGCACTGCCCTGGCTTTTTGAGAAAACGACATCTGTGTCGCTTTAGTGCATTCTTCCCGAACCCTCCTGTAATCAAGGCTTTCCTGAAATACATTGACGGCACACGAAAAAAAGACGCTGTCCGCACAGCGTCTGAGTGTCTACAAAATTGTTCATGAGATGCAAAGTAAATGTCTGAGACAATACAAATGGAGAATTGAGAATGGACAATGGAGCATGCCGGTGGGCTTTCACCGGGGCTCAAGCCATTGAGATGGCGGCCTGCGGCCGCGTCATATCAAAATGCGGACGCATTTTGCTCCTGTAATTCTCAATTCTCCATTCTGCATTTTCCATTCAAAGCTTGCTTTTTAACCCTTTATCTCTTGCTGACACCGTTTGTCTACAGCCTGATCTTACAGGCCGCCAGCCCTGCCCCTGCCTATTCTGACTGGAGGATGTCCCTTATTTTCCTGTAGAGCAGGCTCACGTCCAGGGGTTTGGAGATGTGGTCGTTCATTCCGCTCTCCAGGCTTTTGTTCACGTCGTCGGTAAAGGCGTTGGCGGTCATGGCGAAGATAGGCACTGTGGCGCTGTCGGGCCGGTCCAGTCCCCGGATGCGGCGGGTGGCCTCGTAGCCGTCCATTCTCGGCATCTGAATGTCCATGAGGACCAGATCGTAGCAGCCAATGCCCGAGGCCGCGAATTTTTCCAGGGCCTCCTGGCCGTCCTCGGCCGTGTCCACCACGGCTCCGGTGATGCCCAGCAGCTCGCAGGCGATCTCACGGTTGATCTCGTTGTCCTCTGCCAGCAGGATACGGTATCCGCTGAAATCCCAGGCTTCTTCGGCCTCCTGTCCGCCGCTGCCTGTCCCGGCGCCGCTCAGAGCCTCGGCAATTGTGGACGGGAACAGGGGCCGCAGGATCACGCCGGTCGCGCCGGCGGCGGCAGCTTCCTTTTTCAGCCCGGTCATGCGGCTGGCGGTCAGCAGGTAAACCCTGGCTTCGGGCCCTGCCAGCGCCCTCAGGCGGCGTATGGATTCCAGTATCTCACGGCTCTGAAGCCGGCCGTCCACAAGGTAGAGTGAATAGGCTTTTCCCTGAGCCGACAGGGCTTCGGCTTCCTTCAGGCTGGCGGCGGCATCGGTCTGGATTCCCAGCTTTTTGAGCACCAGGGCGATGTGGCCGCTTACCTCCGGATCGGCCGCCAGCAGCAGGGCGCTCATGCCCTGGCCGTTAAAGCAGAGCTCGGGCTGGCCGGGATTGCCGAAGGGCAGCCGGACGCGGAAAACGCTGCCCCGCCCTTCCTCGCTGTCCACGGTCACGCTGCCGCCCATGGCTGAGGCAAAGCTCCGGACAATGGACAGGCCCAGGCCGGTACCGCCGTAGTTGGCGCTGATGCCAGCGTCGGCCTGCTCGAAGGAGTCGAAAATATGGCTGATGCTCTCCCGGGCGATGCCGCAGCCGGTGTCGGAGACCTCAAAGCTGAGCCAGATCACTGCGTCGTCGGCGGACATCTCGGACACCCGCAGCTCGATCCGGCCGCCGGCCGGGGTGAACTTGCAGGCGTTGGAGAGCAGGTTGCCCACGATCTGCTTGAGGCGCAGGGGATCGCCGGTCAGACACTCGGCAATGCTGCCCACGAGCACGGTCTCGAACTGCACGTTCTTTTCCTCGGCCTGACCGTAGTAGATATCGCAGATTTCGTTCAGAACGCTCTTAAAATTAAAGGGGATCTGCCGGAATTCCACCTTGCCGCTCTCGATCTTGGACATGTCCAGAATGTCGTTGATCAGGGACAGCAGGTGCCTTGAGGAGGACTCGACCTTTTCCAGGCAGTCGGTGGTTTTTTCCCGGTCGTCCACGTTCTGCCGCGCGATGGCCGCCATGCCCATGATCCCGTTCATGGGGGTGCGGATTTCGTGGCTCATGCGGGAGAGGAAGTCGGACTTGGCCCTGCTGGTCTCCACGGCTTTTTCAAGCTCGAGGCGCATGACCTTTTCCTTGGTGCGGTAGAAATTGAACACCAGCAGCACGGCCGCGGCCAGGGCGATGATGCCCACGCAGATGCTGATCACCAGCACGGGGCTGCCGTAAACCACGGATTTCAGGCTCACGGGGCCCTCGTGGATGGACAGGCTGCTCTGCTGGCGGATGGTCTCCCGCTCTGCGTCGCTCAGGCTGTTGATGGCCTTGCTGAGCACGGAGTATAAGGGCACATTGACGGGCTCCGGCAGGGCCAGGGTCAGCTCTTCGGGCGCGCTCATATCCGCCATGAGGTAGACGTTGGGGTAGTAGTTTTTGGCGTACAGATCCTCGACAAAGGCGGCGGGAATGCTGGTATAATCGGCCTCGCCGCGGTCCACGGCCTCCATGCACTGGCTGTAATTTTCATAGTAGCGCACGCTGTCCTGTCCGCTGGCGGGCTGGTTGTCCATGCCCTGCGGCAGCGCCATGACCTGGCCGGCTCCGGACTCGGAGGAGCGCTTGTTCCTCAGGGTCACGGTATCCAGGGAGGCGAAATCAGTGGTCCTTACAAGGCCCAGGCCGGCGGCGGAGGGGTCGCTGTTGGTAAACCAGCTGGCCATGTCGGCCTTTCCGTCTGCCACAAGGTCCAGAAGCTCCTGGTAGTTGTCGCCGTAGACGTATTCAAAGGACAGGCCGGTGCGCTGGCTGATCAGCTCGAGGCAGCTGGGGATAATGCCCACATAGGTGCCGTTTTCTTCATAATGCAGGGGGTATTTGTCCCGGACGACGGACACCCGGATGGGGCCGCTCTGCCCGATAAAGCGCTGTTCCTCTTCGGTAAAGCTGATGGTGTTGACATAGGCGTCGGGAAAATACTGTGCGTACACCTCTTTGGCGAAGTTGGGGTTGGCGTCGTATATGGCCTCCATGGCGGCTGAGAGCTCGTCGCACAGGGCGGGCTCGTCTTTGGCGGTCACGATGTAATAGGGCTCGCTGTCGAACTTGGCGGCCACGTTGTACCCGTCCTTCATGTAGACCTCGCCGCCCAGCATCAGGTCAACCTGGCCGGTTTCGAGGCAGTCTGCGTAGGCGTTGTAGCTGTCGTAATGCACCAGCTCACAGCTGAGATTGTTGAAATCCAGGTATTTCTGGAGCCGCTCGATCTTGGCGGCGGCCAGATCGTACACGCCGATGCGCTTGCCGTTGAGGGTGGTGTTGTCAAAGCCCTTGATGGTGGTGTCGTCGTTGCGGTAGATCAGCAGGGCGCTGTTGGTGCCCATGACGTATTTGGGATAGTTATAGTTCTGCGCGTCGCCCTCCACCTTATACATGCCGCCCATGAGGTCGTATTCTCCGGCCACAAACCCCTCCAGCAGCTCGGTAGAATCACCGGTGACAAACTCGTATTTCCACCCGGTGTACTTGGCGATCTCCTGAAGCCAGTCGTACACGCAGCCGCCGTGGGTGCCGTCCTCGTAGGTCTCGTTGATGCCCTTGCTCTCAGGAAAGGCCACCCGCAGCACGGTCTGCCCGGCCTCGTTCTGTCCGGCGGCGCTCACGGCCGGGCAGAGGCACAGCAGAACCAGCAGCGCGGCGAGGCATCTGGATATAATTTTTTTGGCTTTTATTTTCATTGCTTCCCTCTCGTCTTATCATAAAAGAGCGTCTTTTATCGCGTTTCTTAGTATAATCAACGTTTATATTTTACCATATTTGTGCCGTTTTTACCACTAATTTCTAATGAAAAAGCGGCATTTCAGGCCGGAGGGCAATAAAAAAAGCCGGTACGTGGTTTGGGCGTATCGGGTTCTGAGGCTTCGTCTCTGATGGCTTTCAGGTTAAAGCAGGTACACCGTTTCGACGTATCTGGGTCCGGGACTGCGCTTTTTATCCAGATGTGAAAAAAGGCTTTCTCTCTGGTGGTTTTACAGATTAAAGCCCGTGCGTGGTTTGGGCCGGGCTGTTCTGTTCATCATAAAGCAGCAGAGATGATACGGCGTTTCGCCGCATCATCTCTGCCGGGTTCTTATTCTTCGTCTGGGGCGTCAAAGCGGAAACGGTCGTCCTTTTCGGCGTTGACATCGTCGCCGGGCTCGGGGTCGAGCTTTGCGCCGAAGAACACTTCGTCCTCACGTTCGCGCGCATCCTCGGATTTCTCCTCGCGCTGCTCTGCTTTTTTCGCCTCGGTGGCGGTCACGGGCGCTCCAAAGCGGAAGGCGTCGTCCTCCTCGGTATTGACATCGGCGTCCTGCTGGTTCTGGTGAACCTTTGCGCCAAAGAATATTTCATCATCGCGTTCGCGTGCTTCTTTTTCAGGGGTGTTGTTTTGATCCTTCATGGTAAATGCTCCTTTTCGTTTTGTTTTTTCCTATTTACCCGAAAGCGGCGGCTTTAACCAACGCCGCCTGAATGGCTTTCCGGTGGTTAAAACCTCATAACGCAAAATTGACAGCAGGCTCCCTGCGTTATGAAAAACCCCGGAAACCCGCATCAGCAGGCGGTTTGCGGGCTCTCAAAACACATAACACCCATAACGCACCCAGCCGGGGCCGTTCTCAGGCGGGGCGGTCCTCCGACTGGGCGATCCACTTGGGATTGACGCTGTACCGGTAGAAAACGCGCTTGCCGCTCTGGTCCCGCTCTATTTTCAAATAGCCGTAATCGATCAGGATATTCAGGAAAACCTCGGCGTCCGCACCCTTTTTAAAGCCGAGGCTGCTCAGCTTGCGGGCGGCTTCGTAGGCGGTAAAGTCTGTCCAGTTTTTCTGGTCAAGGGCCTTGAGCAGTTCTCTGGCCTTTTCCATGTTTTTGTCCGCCCCCATGATCTGGTGGGCGTGGCGGGCATGGTCGATATAATAGCCCCAGGCCAGGCCGCAGGCGTCCTTCATCACAAAATAGTCCACGGGCATTTCGCCGGCCTCGCTGCGGTAGGTGGCCACGTGCATGAGCCCTGCCAGGCGCAGCACCTGTCCGGGCAGCTTGGAGGTCCACTCCTTGAGGTTGGCAAGATCGCCGTCGCTCCGTTCATCCGCGGCTTTTCTGAAGTCTTTGAACAGGACAGCCGCATCCTCGCTCAGGGTCAGGATTTCGCAGGTATCCTCCTCTGCCTGGGCAATCAGCTCCTCCAGCAGGTCGTTATAGCGTTTTCTGACGGCCATGTCGAGTTTGGGCGCGCCATCGATTTTGCGCTTGCCCATCCGGCTCTCCGGCAGACTGAACAGGAAACGGGCCGGCAGGCCTCTTTCCAGCAGGGTTTTGTTTTTTACCACCCGGTCCAGCACATCGGGCTGAACCATGAGGTTCATGGTCAGGCGGGGATCATTGATATACTCTCCGGGGCGGCCGACCCGGTCCACGATGATGGTATCCCCGGAGTAGGCCTCGAGGTAGTTGGTGAAATTGGGCTGGCTGTCGTAAAGGCCCGCGATGTTGGAAAACACGGCGCCCTCGGCGGAGATGATGCTGATCCGTCCCTTATTCTCCTGGAGCAGGCCGGCCAGCTTCTGGGAGGTGACGTCATTGGCCACCAGCCGGGGCGGCGCGGATTTCTCCAGCGCCTTGATTTCACGCAGCTTATCCTCCATCTCAATGAGCTTGGCCTCCTGCTGATCCCCTTTCAGGCTGGCGCACTCCTTGCGCAGGGCCTCGTAGGCGCTGCGGGCGATGTCAAGGCGCACTTCCACGGTGATGGCCTTGTCCGCATAGGCCTTGAAAAGCCGGGTCTGATGCTCAAACAAAGGGTTGGTGACGGCCTTCATGAGGTGGCTTTTGCCCTCTCCTGGGCGGGCGACGCCCAGCATAAAGAGGCACAGGGGCTCCTCCCACCCGGGCTCGGGGCTGATGATGTAGCGTCCGTGCAAAAGGGCGGCCAGGGTGCCCAGCATGGCGGTTCCGGCCAGATCGGCGGACATCTCCATGGATTCGGACAGGTTTTTGCAATACTCTAAAAGCGGCAGGGGCAGGTTCTCCATGGGGAACCTTGGCAGGGTGGTGTTCTCCTCCAGCGGGCGCAGCGGCCTGAAGCCGTCCTCCTTGGCCTGCACCTGCCGGATGGCTGCGAGCATCTCGTCGTATTCTTCCTTTTTAAGCTCCCGCCGTTCCCCCTCATAGTAGATTTCTGCGGGAAAATCCTCAACGGTTGCCTCGCCGTAGCGGTAATGGGTTTCGCCGTTCTCGTCCACTTCTTCGATGATGGGCTCGCTGGTCAGCCTTTTGGGCGGCACCAGGGTGATGCCGGCCTTGTCCTTCCACCGTTCGCGCTCCTCTGCATCATCGTCGATCAGCACCACCTCCAGTGCCTTCTCTGGCGGCTGCTCCGCTGGCGGCTTTGGCATTGTTTCCAGGTTAACGTTTTTTTCATCCATTTTCATTCTAATTTCCTCTCTCTAAAGAACGCGCCGCCCTGTGTGCGTTATACGCGTTATGTTTTTTGACAGGCTTCAAAGCGCCTGTTCATGCGGGTTTCAGCGTTTTTTCATAACGCGCGGGCCCTTTTCTGAAAATGGCGTTATGAGAAAAAACCGTCTATTTTCCGGACTTTTGCGGCCTGCGGGCCTCACAGGGCACGGCAGTCTGGCACTTGCCGCAGCCGTAGCGGGGTGAGAACAGCTCCAGGGTGTGGTCTAAATAAGCGGCGCAGGGTCTGTGCGCCTTGCCGCCCTCCAGGGTGATGGCTCCGGCCGGGCAGCGCTGCACGCAGGCGCCGCACTGGGTACAGTCCCCGTACAGCCCGGTATCGGGCCGCGGGCTGGGTGTGAGGACAAGGGTGGTGACCACGCTGAAAAAGCGTCCGGCCATGCCCCTTTCGGTGATGATGCCCCTGGAAAGGCCAAAGGTACCCAGACCGCAGGCGTAGGCAGCGTGCCGCTCGGACCAGCTGCTGGTAAAGGCGAGACCGCCCGGCTCCTCTGGCCCGTCCGCAGCCGACCAGGATTGAAAGTCCGGGTCCAGCATGGGGGCGGCCACTTCACCGCCCTCGGCCCGGAGTGCGTCCATCAGGGCCCCGCACAGGGGGCCCTGGATCAGCTGCTGGCCCTCGATCCGGCCGATGAGCCAGGCCCTGGCCGGCAGGGCCTTATCCTCCCGGTTGGCGGCCCGTACGGCCTCGGTGTAGGGCAGAAAAACCGACACGACGCTCCTGGCGCCGGGCAGCCAGTCTTTGGGCAGCCGGTGGTGGGGCCCTACCACGCCGGGCTCCTGAAAACGCCTGAACAGCGGGTCGTCCGCGGCGGCCACGCCCACCAGAACCGGGTCGAAGAGCTGGAGCGCGTCCGGGCCTTGATCCGGGGCGCCGGTTTCAGGGCTGCGGCCATTGAGGCCGCTGTTTTGCAGGCAGTTGTCGATTACTGCTTTAAGTTGGTTGGATTCCATTGGTTCATGCCTCCTGTTGGAAATGTGTTTTTTCGGAATGGGCTGCTTATTGCAGCTGACGGCTGACTGAGCGGCAGAGGGCGCAGGGCGACGCACAGGCCTCCGGGCGCACCGTTATGCCCTGCTGGGCGGCGAAGGTGATCAGGCCGCTGATCCCCTGCTCGAGCAGGGCCCGCATGGGGGCATACCGGTAAGGATCATAGCCTTTCAGGATGGCCGCCATGGTCTGCCGGTGCAGGTTCCCGATGGCAAAGCCGCACACCCGCACGCTGCCGTCCGGGTCCACCGCCAGAGCAGTGGGCGCGTCCAGACGCTGAGTGTAAGCTGTCGTGCCGCACTGAAAATCCATGTCCAGGGGCTTCTGCTCAAAATACCCAAAGAGGTGGACCGCAGCACTGCCCCCCGGAAAGACGCGGTTCCCCTCCCCCACAGGCAGCCTGAGGGGCTCAAAACGGCTGAGGAGCGCCACAGTCTCCCGGTCGTAGGGATTCCGGCCCCTGAGCCCGTCGATCCACGCAGGGTGCAGGGTGGTGGCGCTGCCCAGCCCGGCAGCGCACAGGTCCCGGGCAAAGCCGTACTGCCCGCGGAGGGGCAGGTGCTCGCTGTGAAAGGCGTCCACGGATAAAAGGATTACATTTACGCCGCTGGCTTCCAGACGGTCCGCCGTGTAGGCCCGCAGGGCACGGTCATGGGTAAAGCAGCCGCTGGTGATCAGCTCCCGGCTGTGCACGTCAAGGGCTTCAGCCCTCTGGTGCAGGGCGCAGACCGTGGGCACGCACAGCAGCGGCTCGCCCCCAAAGGTGCGCACTGAGAGCAGCGAACAGGCCTCGTAAGCGTCCTCCAGGGCCGCCACAGCCATCTCAGGCGTCAATTCCCCGGCAGTCCGGTCTGTACCCAGGGCGCAGTGCCGGCACCGCCCCTGGCAGCGGTGGGTCACGCTGAATTCAATCCGGCTGACATTCTTCAAATAAGGATTCATGTTCTTCTCCTCCCACGCCCGCTTACAGGCGCTGCTACACGCCGTTTTTCCCCCTCAGGGCCTGAAGCCTGGCCCTCCCGGCGGTTTTGATATAAGAAATTTTCTGCAATATAATAATTTTTTATGGTTATTATATCACTCATTTTCTTAAAGGTAAAGCTTTATTTTAATTGATATTTTTTTAACTTTCTCATTCCACGATTTTAAATAAAAAAAGAATGCCGGGAGGCTCCTTTCAGTATGCCTATAATTCGAGTAATGGAGCCGTTTCCCCATCGCCTGGCCCTTTTTTCCGCTCTGGATAAAAGGCGCAGTCCCGCCCGCGCTGCTTCCTGACCACCAAAAAAAGAGCCCGGAGGCTCTTTCTAACGGACTTCGCAGTTTTTGGGCAGGGTCACCTTAAAGGTGGTGCCGATTCCGACTGAGCTGGTCACCTCGATGGTGCCCTTGTTATTCTGGACAATGTGCTTGACGATGGCAAGGCCCAGGCCGGTGCCGCCGTTTTCCTTGGAACGGCTCTTATCCACACGGTAAAACCGCTCGAAAATGCGTGGAATATCCTCCTCAGGAATGCCACAGCCCGTATCCTCTACCAGGATGCAGAAATGCGCGCCGTTTTCGTAGACCGACACGTCCACCCGGCCGCCCTCGTCGGTGTATTTGACCGCGTTGTCCACCAGGTTGATCATCATCTGCCTGAAATCATCAGGGTTGATGATGACGCTGATGTCGCCCTCCTTCTGGTAGCGCAGCTCGATGCGCTTGGCGTCAGCAGTCATTTTGAGAATGTCAAAAATCCGCAGCATCTCCTGGTTCACACCGATGATCTCCCGCTTGTCCTCCCCGCTGCGCTGGTTGTTTTCCAGGTGGGAGAGGATTAAAATGTCATTGACCAGGCGGGTCAGGCGCTCGCTCTCATCGGCGATGATGGTGTAAAAACGGTTCAAAGTCGCCTCGTCGGTGATGTGGTTTTCCTGAATGGTCTCGATGAAGCCGCGGATGGTGGTGATGGGGGTCTTGAGCTCGTGGGACACATTGGCCACAAAGTCACGGCGGATATTTTCAAGCCCCTTAATCATGGTAATATCCTCTAAAATAATGATATTGCCATTGTAGCTCTGGTCGCCCTTGTCCACGATCTGGGAGCTGGTCACCTTGTAGATGCGCTCCTCGATGCGGGTTTCGTAATCCAGCCGCCCGTCCTCGGTCTCTGCCAGCTTGTCCTGCAGCTCGTACACAAAGGGATCGCGGTAAACCTCCAGAATGTTCTTGCCCTTGATCTCCTTTTTCAGGTCGATTTTGAAGATTCTGCGGGCCGTATCATTGATGAGAATGATCTTGTTGTCCCGGTCCACGGCGATGATGCCCTGGTTCATGCTGGACAGCACGGAGGACAGCTCAACATTCTTGCGGTTGATCTTGGTAAAGGACGCGTCCAGCTGCTCGGCCATGGTGTTGAGAGAGTCGACCAGATCGCCGATCTTATCGTCCCGGATCATGGTGAGCTTGGTCTTATAGTCGCCCCGGGCGATCCTTCTGGCGAAGATGGTGACCTCATCCAGGGGCCGGGTCTCGTTGTTCAGCAGCAGGGCAAAGATCACAATGGCGATCAGAATACTGGCCAGGGCCACGAAGATCAGGTTGTTGATAATGCTGTAGCTCACGTCCTCCATGACGTCCAGGGGCACGGCGATTCTGACAATGTGCGTTATCTGCCCATCCTGATAATAGGGGGCGGCCAGGTAGAGCATGTTCTTCATAATGGTGTCGGAGTAGCGCACCGAGGTGGCGGCCTGCCCCTCCATCGCGCCCTGAACCTCGGGCCGGCTCAGGTGGTTGTCCAGAGAGCCGATACCGCTCAGGGACTCGAACAGCACGTTTCCCGCCACGTCGATGATGTTGATGCGCTGGTTGGTGCTGTTGGCATAATGCTCCAGCCCGGAGACGTCCCCGGTCTGAATGTAGGCGGGCATCAGGTCCTCGACAATATACTCGCTGTTGCTTTTCAGGTTGCCCTCGGTGGATTCATAGTAGGCGTTTTTGAAGATCACATAGGAGAATACCCCGGAGAAGGCTGTGACCAGCACGATGAGTACAGAAAAGACAATGGTGATGCGCTTTTTCATTGATCGCTTCCCAGATTTTCCACCAGGCGGTAGCCCACGCCGCGCACGGTCTCGATGTATTTTTCACGCTCGTCCTCGATTTTTTTACGCAGGTAGCGGATATGCACATCCACGGTCCGGGTTTCGCCATAGTACTCGTAGCCCCAGATTTCGTCCAGCAGCTGGTCCCGGGTCAGGACCTTGTTTTTGTTGTTGGCCAGGTACAGCAGCAGCTCGTACTCCTTCAGGGTCAGCGACAGCTTCTTGTTGTTTTTGTATACCTCGAAGGCGCCGGGCAGGATGCGCAGGCTGCCCACCACCAGCTCCTCTGTGTCGGAGCTTCTGATCATCTCTGTCCGCCGCAGAACGGCCTTGACGCGGGCGTAAAGCTCCTTGACGCTGAAGGGCTTGGTCATATAGTCGTCCGCACCCATCTCAAGACCCAGGACCTTGTCGAACTCCTCGCTCTTGGCAGTGAGCATGATGACCGGGATGTAGGACAGGTTCTTATCGGCCCGCACCTCGCGGCAGATGGTGAGCCCGTCCTTGCCCGGCAGCATCAGGTCCAGGATGATCAGATCCGGCCGTTGCTCCACAATCTTCTCGACCGCGCCGGTGCCCTCATGAAAGCCCGCAACCTCAAAGCCCTGGGCTTCCAGATTGAATTTAATCAGCTCAAATATATTAAGTTCATCTTCTATAATCAGAATTTTCTTCATTTTCGCTCCAATCTTCGCTAACTTTTAACATCATTAACATAATATGATTATAGCATATGTTGTGTTAAGAGCATGTAAAATCTGGATTAAATTTAGCTGCAAGAGCCGGGAAGGCAACCTATATCTGTTAAAAAAGCGGCGCAGACCGAGACTGCGCATTTTATCCAGATAAGAAAAAAGGCCCAGACGCTGCGGCAAGCGGCCAGGTTTCGTGCCACCTTATCAGAACAGCCGGACAGCGCCAATCTGCATCCAGCTGCCGCAATCCTTTGACATCTCCCAGCATACCCGTCACTGCCCTAGCTCCCGGAAATGCTGTCCGTGAATCCCGATATGCCCGACGCCCAAAAGCACCGCGAACGCCACCATCAGAAAGACCCTCCCGTAGATCCCCAGAAACAGGAACGCGGCCACCGGCAGGGTCGCGCCGGCCAGGGGCACCCCGCAGAAGCCCGTGTAAAAATCCTCCAGCTTCCGACCGCTCCTGAAATACCGGACCCAGTAGCCCTCATACAGCAGCATCAGCCCAAAGGACAGCACCAGCCACAGGCTCCAGGGCGTCAGGGGCCTCAGGTTAAAATCCGTGAAGATCAGGGCGCAGCCACTCACCCCCACCTGCCCGATGCGCTCGCACCACAGCAGCCCCTTATTCTCATTTCCGAAATCATAGCCCTCAGGCTGATGTTTTGTCCAGATCAGGTTGGGGATAAACAGCATCAGCAGATACAGCATGCCGACGTATGAAAAACCAAAATGTCCCATTTCTTCCTCTCTTTCTCCCACCGCAGCCGCCTTCAACTCAGGCTTTTTATTTACCGGGCTGCCAATAAGGCTATTATAGCACGCTTTAGCCCATAAAAGAAGCCGTTGGGCGCACCGGCCCGCCCGATTTTTCGATTAAATCTTTTACATTTTTTCTTGACACCCCGGACAAATGTGATATGATAATAAAAAAGCATAAAACATTTCAGGTGCTGCATGGCAGATAATAGGGAACTAAGTGAGATTCTTAGACGGGCCCGCCGCTGTAAGTGGATTGCCCGGCTCATCACCACTGTCTGAAAGGATGGGAAGGGAGCCCGGCGTTAATCCTCAGTCAGAAAACCTGCCTGAAGTGTGTTGACGGTCTTTATCTGAGCGGTGGAGGCCTGTGGGAATGATGGAAAGTTCGCACCTTAGATTAAGGTCGGGCTTTTTTTGTTTGAAAAAATAAGGAGACTACCAATGAAAGCAGTTGTATTAACAGGCCCCGGCGAGCTAAAAATGACCGAACGGGCTGTTCCGGCCTGCGGCCGCCACGAAGTCCTCGTCCGGGTCAGGGCCTGCAATTTATGTAAAACCGATCTCAAATGCCTGACCATGGGCCAGCGCGACCTGGTGTACCCGCGGGTGCTGGGCCACGAAATCTCCGGCGTCATCGCCGAGGTGGGCGCCGCGGTCACAGGCTACCAGAAGGGACAGCGGGTCCAGGTGCATCCGGGCATCGCCTGCGGGGCGTGCGCCTATTGCCAGGAGGGCTATGACAACCTCTGCGACCATGTGCGGATCATGGGCTTCAATTACGACGGCGGCTTCCAGGAGTACCTGGTGGTGCCCGAGGAGGGCGTCCGCGGCCAGATCATCAACGTCATCGAAAACGACGCCCTGAGCTTTGAGGAAATCTCCTTTATCGAGCCCCTCTCCTGCTGCGTCAACGTTCAGGAAAATCTGGACCTAAAGCCCCAGGACACCCTGCTGATCATCGGTGCGGGCCGGATGGGCATCCTCAACCTGCGGGTGGCAAGAGCCCTGGGCGTGCAGAAGGTCTTTCTGGTCGAGACCGACCCCAGGCGGGCAGAGCGCGCCGAAAAGCTCGGCTTTGACGCCGTCTTTGAAGGCTACGAGGCCGCCGAAAAGGCCCTGCCGGCCCTGACAGAGGGCCAGGGTGTGGACGCGGCCATCCCCTGCTGCGCGGCGCCGGAGGCCATGAATCTGGCCTTGTCGGTGCTCCGGAAGCGGGGACGCCTCGGCCATTTCAGCGGCATGATCACAGACGGCAGCGCACCGCCCGAGATCAACCATATCCACTACAAGGAACAGACCATGGTAGGCGCCTACGGCTGCGGCATCGCGCACAGCCGCCGGGCCAAGGAGCTGCTGGAGGACGGCAGCCTGGTCGTAAAGGACCTGATTACCGAGCGCATCCCGCTTGAGGCGCTGGAGCAGGGCCTTGAGCATGTGCGGCAGCTCGAAACCCTGTCGACCATCGTTGTTTTTGATTAATACATCATATGGAGGAATAAAAGAATGGAAGCAGTAACGATGAAAGAATACGGCCAGGTAATCACCGGCCTCATCAACCGTGAAAATCTGACCAAAGAAGAATCCAAGGAAATGTTTATGGAAATTCTGGGCGACCGCCAGACGCCCATGCAGCAGGGCGCGTTCCTGGCCGCCCTCAGCGCCAAGGGCCCAACCGCCGCCGAGGTGGCCGGCAGCTTTGAGGCCATCTACGAGATCGACACCTGCAAGGTCACGCCCGAAACCGCAGTGCCCGTGGTGGAAAACTGCGGCACAGGCATGGACACCTTTAAGACCTTTAACATCAGCACCGTGGCCGGGATCATCGCCGCCGCGGACGGCGTGCCCATGGCCAAGCACGGCTCCCGGGCCCTGACCTCTGTCTGCGGCACCATCGACGCCGTGGAAGCCCTGGGTGTGGATGTGGACTGCAGCGTGGACGTGGTCAAGGCAAGCATTGAGACCGCAGGCATCGGTATCTTTAACGGTATGAGCCCAGAGGTTCACCCCACCGCCCTCGGCCGGGTGCTGTCCCAGATTTCCTTTGGCAGCGTCTTAAACATCTCCGCCTCCCTGGCAAACCCCGCCCTGCCCAAACACGCGGTCCGCGGCGTCTACTCCCTGGACATGCTGGAATTTGTCCCGGACATCATGCACGAAATCGGCTATGAGCACGCCCTGGTGGTCTATGGCGAAGCCGGCAGCGGCTGTATCGACGAAGCCTCCACCGTCGGCCCCACCCATGTGGCTGAGCTGATGCCCGACGGCACCGTAGAGCGCTACACCCTGACCCCGGAAAGCCTTGGTATTGAGCCAGGCAATCTGGACGAACTGGCGCCCTGGAGCTCTGTGGACGAGGCCGCCAAAGGCATCATTCGTATCCTGAAAGGCACCTCCACCCCCACCCGCGCCAACATCGTCTGTCTGAACAGCGCCCTGATCCTCTACATCGCCGGAAAATCCGCCAGCATTCAGGAGGGCTACATGCGCAGCCATGAGCTCATCGCAAGCGGCGAGGCCTACAAGGCATTGGTAAAATGGGTCGCCACCCAGAACCGCGATCCCCAGGCCGGGCTCGTGAAGCTGAAAGCCGCCGCCCAGGCCGCGGAGGTCTGAAATGAACCTCTACGCCCTTAAATCCGACAACGGCTACCTGAAAACAGCGCCGGACGGCTCCTACACCCTGGTGGGCATCAATAAAGCCAGCGTCTTTGATGACAGCCGGCTGGACAGCCTGAAGGACCAGCTCACTGCCCTGAAGCCCGAGCTCCCGAACCTGAGGATCGTTAAGCTGGTGCTTGAGGAAGTGGATTATTTTTGGAAGTAAAAAACGCCCTGTTCAATGAACAGGGCAACCGATGAATGCAGAGATCGCCATTCGTATCTCTACATTCATCCTTTTTCCCAAAGGCTTTTATCCTCATCGTCAAACTGAAGTGCTTCCTCATTTAGCAGGGCATACTGCCGCACGATCGTCTCACAAAAACCTCTTAATATTGGAATATCCTTTTGTATTGTTTCCCATACTTCAGACACATCAATGCTGCCGTAATCATGTGCAAAAATATTGCGCATTCCCCTTATTTCCTTCCACGGAATCTCAGAATGTTCAGTTCTAAACGCCTCGGTCAGATGTTTTGACAGTTCTCCGATTTGTAACAGGCACATACAAACCGCATTGCAATAGGCTTTATCCTCTTTGAAAATAAGTCTGTCATTGCCAAAACGCTGAATGAGCTCATCAATATCATTACAATATCCTGAGATATGCTCTATGATCGAAATATTCCTATTCTTTGCACTCATATAATAGAATTTCCTCTTTCGCGATTTCCTTTTTCACGTTTTCATACAGACCGCCCTGAGTTACTAAATCTACAGGTTTACCCAGCTGCTCTCGGATTTCCAAACGCAGCCCTGACAGCGCAAAAAGGCCGATTGGATGATCGCCATTATCAACCTTTAAATCAATATCGCTGTTTTGTTCAGCTTCTCCTCTGGCATAGGAGCCAAAAAGATAGATTTTTCGGACCCCATATTTTCGAGCTAAAGGTACGACAACATCCTTAATTCTGTTCACATCTAACACCTTTTTCAACTCCTTCACAGAATAATGATATCCATTGTGCTTCTCTGCTTTTATTATAGCACAATCTGGAGTTGAAAAAAAGCGCCTGCATTTTGGTGTTTATTCATACTCCACAATATGCTCAAGACTCTCGGGAATATCTATAATATGCTTTTTAATAAAGGCTGGATAAAGATAAGCTTTTAGTACCTCTGCAAGAGGTATCCATGAGAAGGAATTCACTTTGCCCTCTTTCTCCCTGACTGAAAAGACGTTTCATTTTATCCTCCCTGTAAAAAAGGCCCGCTCCACCGCAGTGAAGGGGCCTGTATTCCGGTTAATCGTTCCGCTCACGCACAAAGAAACGAATGGGGGTGCCGTCAAAATCAAAGGTCTCCCGGATTTTGTTTTCCAGATAGCGCTGATAGGAAAAGTGCATCAGCGTCGCATCGTTGACAAAGACCACAAAGGTCGGCGGGTTGACGCCAGTCTGAGACGCGTAGAAGATTTTCAGGCGGCGGCCGCTCTTGGTTGGCGGCTGCTTCATCATGATAAATTCTGTCATAGCCTCATTGAGCTTGCCGGTGGTAATGCGTTTTTCCGCCTGGCTTTTGACATAATTAATGGTTTCGTAGATCTTGCTGACCCGCTGCCCGGTTTTGGCCGAGATGAACAGAATGGGCGCGTAGTCGATAAAGGACAGGGTGTCGCGGATTTCCCGCTTCATCTTATCCATGGTCTTGGTGTCCTTTTCCACAATGTCCCATTTGTTGACAATGATGATAGACGGCTTGGCGCGGTTATGGGCAATACCGGCAATCTTGGCGTCCTGCTCGGTCACGCCCTTTTCCCCGTCGATGAGCACCAGCACCACATCGCTCCGGTCAACGGCGGCGATGGCGCGCACGATGCTGTAGCGCTCAATGTCCTCGTATATTTTCTTCTTCTTCCGCAGCCCCGCGGTGTCGATGAGAGTATAATCCTGGCCGTTGTAGCGCACCTCGGTGTCGATGGCGTCGCGGGTGGTGCCCGGCACATCGCTGACAATAAGGCGGTCATGGCCCACCATCTTGTTGATCAGGGTGGACTTGCCCGCGTTTGGCTTGCCGATCACCGCGATTTTCAGGTTGTCGTTCTCCTGCTCCTCCTCGTCATAGACCTTTTTGACCCGTTCGATCACCTCGTCCAGAAAGTCGCCGAGGCCGAGGCCCTGTTCGGCGGAAATGGCGATGGGCTCGCCGATACCCAGGTTGTAAAATTCAAAAATATTGTTTTCCAGCTGCTGGCTGTCCACCTTGTTGACGGCCAGCAGTACATTTTTGCTGTGCTTGCGGATCATGTTCGCCACCTCTAAATCTGAGGCGGTCATGCCCTCGCGCCCGTCCACCAGCAGCACGATCAGGTCTGCCATGTCAATGGCCAGCTCGGCCTGAACACGCATCTGCAGTAAAATATCATCCTTGGTGTGGGGTTCGATCCCACCGGTGTCGATGAGTGTAAAATGGTGGTTCTGCCATTCCGCATCGGCGATGATACGGTCTCTGGTAACGCCGGGCGTGTCCTCCACAATGGCGATACGCTCGCCCACCAGCTTGTTGAACAGGGTGGATTTGCCCACGTTCGGGCGTCCCACCACTGCGACAATCGGTTTTGCCATAGTATTCCTCCTTATTTCATCGCTTCCAGAAAGGCCGCGCCGTCCACGGGGACAATGCGCACCTCTGCCTGAAGCGCCTTTTCAATATCTTCTGTTGTCAAATCGTCCAGCAGGTCATGGGTATGGCTGCGGACCATGTTCTCCGGAATCAGGTAGCGGTCAGCCCCCTGGGGCACCTGGCGGATAATATCCTGCCCGGTGACCAGGCCGGACACAGTGATGTCCCCGCCAAAAAAGTCGTTGACTACCGGGTAGACAGCAGGCTCCGCTCCGCAGACAGGGCGTACCTTCCCGGCACATTCCCGCATAAAATCTGCAGCCAGCCGTCCGGTGATAATGCCGACCCTGCGGGGTGCGTCGTTTCGACGGACCTGCCCGGCCTGGCTCAAGGCAGCCTCCAGCCCTTCCTTAAAATCTGTCATCATGCCCACGCCGTTTTCAATCTGCGGAAAGCCGTCGTAATAATCCGAATCCGGCAGGGCCTGGCCGGCCAGCAGGAAAAACTCGTCGCTGGCATAAACAAAATTGGTGCCGTACCGGCTGTGCATCCGGGCCTGAATATCCCCAATGATGGACAGGGTTTCCCTGGCGCCCGCCGTGTCAAATTTGTGAAGCTTTGCCAGCCCCTCCCGGTATTTGGAAAGGCCCACAGGCACCACGGATACCGAGGCCATCTGGGGGTAAAAGCCCATGAGGTCAGTCAGCGTCCGCTTCAGCTCATGGCCGTCATTGTAGCCCGGGCACAGCACAATCTGGCCGTTCATGCCGATGCCGTTATCGGCAAAATACAGCAGGGATTCCATAATCGACCCGGCAAAACGGTTGTGCAGCATGGCGCAGCGCAGCTCCGGGTTTGTCGTATGCACCGAGATGTTGATGGGCATGATCCGGTAGCGCACAATGCGCTCCATTTCATCCTCAGTCAGGTTGGTCAGGGTAACGTAGTTGCCCAGCAGGAAGGAGAGGCGCTCGTCGTCATCCTTCACGTACAGGGTTTCCCGCATTCCGGGGGGCATCTGGTCGATGAAGCAGAAAATACAGTTGTTCTTGCAGGTCCGGGTTTCCAGCATATTCTCATCAAATACCAGTCCCAGGTCCTCCTCAAAGTCCTTTTCCACATCCAGCTCCCAGAGCTCGCCGTCGGGCTTTTCGACCTCGATCAGGAGCTGCTCGTCCGCCTGCAGGTAACGGTAGTCCATGATATCCGCCACAGGCATTCCATTGATGGTGAGCAGTGCGTCGCCCTTTTCAATTTCCAGTTCTTCAAAAATGCTGCCCGGGGCAACACCCTCTATTTTAAATTTACCCACTATTTTTCTCACTTCATCTATTATTCTTCTGGGCTGAGGCATCGTTCAACAGCCTATAGCGCAGTTTTTTATTATATCATACTTTGCCCGGAAAGGGAAAGCTTAGTTTTGCTTCTGGAGCATAAAATGGTCGATGACCTCCTGCCGTTCTTCCTTGAGCCCCATATAAAAATTAGCGAAGGTCGCGTTCAGATAAGGCCCCACCACGATGATGGCAATGCCCAGGGTCACAATAACCAGGAGCCACCAGCCGATAAAGGTCAGGCACAGCAGAAAATACTCCAGCTTGTAATCCCGCATCATCAGCTTGCTCAGAGTAATGGCGTCCATAAAGGACAGCGCCTCATAATCGTTCAGCAGGTAGTAGGTCTGGGAATAGCTGATGGCCGCGATAATCCCCGGAATAATGAGCAGCAGCGCCCATAAAAAGGTGAAGATACCCATGGCCAGGTTGGCCAAAAAGCACTTGGCGAAGCGGTTAAAGCCCGTAAACAGGTCTGTTACGCCCGCCTCCCGGCCGTGGTACAGGTTCATGTAAAAGCGTGCAGCCCCATAGGACAGCGGCCCCGCCAAAATCAGAGACACAAGGTTGGATACCCGGTCATAGATTTCCGCGTCCAGATCCACGTGAAAAATCACCTTTTCCAGCAGCAGCATGATGGTCGGCACCCCGGCAATGGCCAGCCATGTGATGAACATGATCAGAATGGCCGGCCCCCAGTGCCCTTTAAGCTGTACCTTAGCGGACAGCTTCATGTCCTGGCTTGTCATATTTTTCAATTTCTTTTCCTCCTAATCCTCTGGCAGGTTCTTCCTGAAATGCGGGCAGCTCACCATGCACAGGCCGCAGACCGAGCCACGGCCAATGTGCTGATAGGCCGCCTTCATGTGCTCGCTGCAGCTGTGGGCGTCTATGAGCTGGCTGCGCTCCATGCCCGGCTCCCAGAGTCTTCCCTCAATGGACATGGACGGGCAGGCCTTTTTACAGGCCTGGCAGCTGCCGCACCTGCTCTTCGGCAGGACGGCCACCGTGTCCAGCGGCGCGTCAGTGAGCACCGTGCCCAGCCGAACTGCCGGCCCATAATCGTTGTGGATAAACAGGGCGCTCTTGCCGATCCACCCCATGCCGGCAAGGACAGCGGCCGTCTTGTGCGCAAAGAGCCCGCGGTAAGGGTTTCCGCCCTTTACAGACGGCAGCGACTGGGAGGCCGGAACCGCCACCGCCATTGCGCCCCCGGCCTCAAGGGCCAGCGTTACCCTCAGGGTAATCTCGTCGATCAGGCGGTTGACAATGCGGTAATGGCTGAAATAGGTGGCCGTAGGCGCGCCGTCCATCTGGGCCAGAATCCCCCTTGACAGGCGCACCACCACTGATACGGCTGACGGGTAGCCCAAGCTCAGCCCGCCGGGCAGGCCGCTTAAATCCGCGAAACCGACCTGGGCCGCCCCGAGCCCCCTGGCCAGCGCCTCTGTTTTTTCATTTAATGGATTCATAAAAATCTTCTCCTTTTACCACATTTGTTTTTGAATCTATGCTATAATGATAGGGTAACTTCAATTTTTCCAAGGGAGGTTCATCGCGTGCTTAATACTCAACATCAGGCTGAAGATAAGCTTATTATACTATACGTACTCAATAAAATCAAAACCGGCATCACCCGCGAGCAGGTGGCTTTTATCATTATCGAAAACCTGCAGATGAGTTATTTTGACATTCAGCTCTACATCGACAACCTCATCGAGGATGATTTTATCCGTCTTTACCAGATGGATGATGATAAAACCGTAGTCGCCATTACCGCCAAGGGCCGGGAGACCCTGAATATTTTTGAGAAGGACATCCCCGCCTATATCCGTGAAATGCTGGAGCTTTACATTTCGCAGAACCGGGACCGCATTTTCAGAGAGGTCAAGGTCATCGGCAATTATACCAAAAACACCGACGGCGATTACCAGGTGCAGCTCAAGCTCCATGAAAACAACATTGTCCTGATGGAGCTGAACATCAACACCCCATCCCAGAAGCAGGCGCTGAACATCTGCGACAACTGGAAAAATGACACGCAGAACCTTTACGCTTCCATCATCAAGCTGCTCACCCAGACCAATTAATTCAAATCAAAAAGCCCGCAGACCTTTGCCGTCTGCGGGCTTTATTTTTATTTGTCCCGGCGGATAAGCCGGCCGATAAGCTTGGTGATTTCCACCACCAGCAGCGGCGCCAGCGATGCGGCTACAATGATCAGCCATTCCTGAGGATTCAGGAAGGTCACACTGAACAGCGGGTGGGCCGCCGGTATCAGAATAACGGACAGCTGCAGCACAGCCGAGATCAGAATCGCACCCCACAGGTACCGGTTGGTAAAGAACTGTCTGCTGAATACCGATTTGCTCTCAGACCGGACATTGAGCACATGGGTCAGCTGAGACAGGCCCAGCACTGCAAAGACCATGGTGCGGCCCTCGTCCAGGCCAAAGTGGGAGTAACCATAATTAAAGACGAACAGCGAGATAGCAGCCAGCACAACGCCCTGGAAAATAATGCGTCCGCCCAGACCGTGGGCAAAGATGCTCTCCCTGGGGTCTCTGGGTTTCTTGGTCATGATGTCCTCGTCGTTCTTTTCAACCCCCAGAGCCAGCGCAGGCAGACTGTCCGTAATCAGGTTGATCCACAAAATATGCACTGGCAGCAGGGGCTGTATCCAGCCGATGAGCGTGGCGATGAACAGGATCAGGATTTCGGCGATATTACAGGACAGCAGGAAGTGAACCGCCTTTTTGATATTCTCATAAATGCCCCGGCCTTCCTTGACCGCAGACACAATGGTGGAGAAATTATCATCGGTCAGAATCATTTCCGCCGCCTCCTTGGACACGTCGGTGCCCGTAATGCCCATGGCGCAGCCGATGTCGGCCTTCTTGAGGGCCGGCGCGTCGTTGACGCCGTCGCCGGTCATGGCGACCACAGCGCCCTTTTTCTGCCAGGCGTCCACAATCCGCACCTTATGCTCAGGCGACACACGGGCGTACACGGCCACATGGTCGATCTTTTTCTCCAGCTCCGCGTCGGTCATGTTGTTGAGCTCGGTGCCAGACAGGGCAATGCTGTCCGGGCCGTAGATGTCCAGATCCTTCGCGATGGCCACCGCGGTATTTTTGTGGTCCCCGGTGATCATAACCGTCTTGATCCCCGCCGTATGGCACTCGTGGATAGAATCCTTGACCTCCACGCGCGGCGGGTCGATCATGCCCGTCAGGCCCACAAAGGTCATATCGTTTTCCAGCTCTTCCATGGTCACCTCAGGCTCGCTGTCATAGCGTTTAAAGGCAAAGCCCAGTACCCGGTAGGCATCGTCGGACAGGGTTTCATTGGCCTCTTCGACCGCCGCTCTGGCCGCTGTGTCAAAGGGCAGAGCCGCGCTCTCATAGGGAATGCTGCCCATACCCTTGAGGTAATTTGTACAGCGACTCAGCAGCACGTCGGGCGCACCCTTGGTAAAGCTGTAATAGTGTCCGCCGTCCTTGTGCACAGTGGTCATGAGCTTGCGGTCCGAATCAAAGGGGATTTCATTGATTCTTGGGTATTTCTCAAGATACTCGTTTTTCTGATAGCCGAGGCTGGCCGCGTAGGCCACCATGGCGACCTCTGTGGGATCCCCGATCTCCTTGACGCCACTGTCGTCCGTCACGATGGACGCGTCATTGCAGAGCAGGCCGATCCGCACCACCAGGCGCTCGCTGTCGGTAAAGCCGTCGTCCTTGATATCCTCAGCGTCCACAATCCCGTCATTGGCGTAGACCTTTTTAATGGTCATTTTATTCTGCGTCAGGGTTCCGGTTTTATCCGAGCAGATCACCGACGCTGCGCCCAGGGTCTCAACCGCGGGCAGCTTCCGGATAATGGCATGCTTGGCCACCAGCCGCTGGGTGCCCATGGCCAGCACCACGGTAACGATGGCGGGCAGGCCCTCGGGAATGGCGGCCACTGCCAGGCTGACAGCGGTCATAAACATTTCCAGCATATCGCCGCCCCGCACCAGGCCGATAAAGAAGATCACAATACACGCGCCCAGACAGCCCACTGCCAGGATTTTGCCCAGCTCCGTCAGCCGTTTCTGCAGCGGCGTCTGCATGGATACGGTGCCCTGGATCATGCCGGCGATCTTGCCGATTTCCGTGTCCATGCCGGTTTTAGTCACAATGAACTTGCCCCGCCCGTAGGTTACCGTGCTGCTCATATAAACAGCGTTGAGCCGGTCGCCCAGCGGCGTTTCAGGGTTGCTGATGTCGGCGAGATCCTTCTCTACCGCCACCGATTCCCCCGTCAGGGCCGATTCCTGTATCTGCAGGGCCGCGGACTCGATGAGCCGGCCGTCTGCCGGCACATTGTCCCCGGCGTCCAGATAAACCACGTCCCCCGGCACCAGATCCTCGGCCTTAATGACCGTCTGCACGCCGTTTCTGAGCACCTTGGCTTCGGGTATGGTCAGCTTTTTCAGCGCCTCCATGGAGTTCTCAGCCTTATTTTCCTGCACCATCCCAATGACGGCATTGAGGATAACGATGATTAAAATTAAAACAGCGTCGCTGATTTCTCCCAGAAAGCCGGATATGACCGCCGCCGCGACCAGTACCAGGATCAGGAAATCCTTGAACTGTTCCAAAAACATCCGCAGCAGCGATTTCCGCCTGCCCTCTGCCATCTTGTTCTTGCCGTAGGTTTCCTGCCGCTGCGCTGCCTGGGCGTCGGTGAGGCCCGTGCGCGCGTCGGTGTCGTAGACTTTTTCGGTCTCCGCTGCCGACAGCAGAAAGGGTTCCCTTGGCTTGTTGCTTTCTTCGTTTGTCATTCTGTCCTCCTTGATTTATGAATAAAAAGACCCTTATCTCTAGATTACCCCGCCTGCCCAAAGACAAACGCGAAATTAGAAATAAAGGTCTTACTCTCAAGTATAACGCTTGATGCTTAGCCGGAGCTTTCGCTCGAAATGACGACTAAGCAGCTCCTTAATGGTTGAGTTACTCCCCTTTTGGGTGCTTTTTATTTAGTTGATTTACTCTATTTTAGCACTTCAACCACAGGAAGTAAAGATAAAATTTAGTCCCTGGTATCAGGACTCACATTTTACAGAGAAGGTCTTTATTCAAGATCAGAATCCTTTCTCTGCAAAATGCGTTTGCTTCGTTATTCGTATCGCAGCGCCTCGATGGGGTCAAGCTTGGCCGCCTTGTTGGCCGGGTAGTAGCCAAAGAACACGCCGATGGCCATGGAGAAGCCGACCGCCAGGGCGATGGAACCGACCGACGGCACGACCGTGGTCTGGAGCAGCAGCCCGCCGAGGGCGCCAAAGCCCGCGCCCAGCAGGATGCCCAGGATACCGCCGATGATACAGATGATCATGGACTCAACCAAGAACTGTATGCGGATTGCGCTATTAGGCGCACCCAGGGCCTTGCGCACCCCAATCTCACGGGTACGCTCGGTGACGGATACCAGCATGATATTCATAACCCCGATCCCGCCGACCAGCAGCGAGATGCCTGCGATGACCGCGATGGCCATGGATACCTGCGACATGGCGCTGTTCATTTCCTTCATGATGCTTTCCATGCTCTGCGCCTCTACCTTGCTGTTGCTGTTTTCAGGATAGAATTTGTTGAAATAGGCAGCTGCCTTGGTGGCCAGCTCTGTCGAGCTGACATTCGGCGAGGCCATGAGCATGACCATGCTGTAGCCTTTGGTGGTGTCGTTTGTGATGCTCTTGGCCGTTGTATAGGGAATGTAAGCCGTGGAGCGGCCGCTGCCGCCCATTGCGGCCATCATGGCGCTCTGGGTCGCGTCCTCCATGGGGTCCTGGTAAACCCCTACGACGTAAAAGCTCTCTGTCCCGTAGGTGGTCTCCACTTTTATTTCCTTCCCGATGGGGTCGCTGTTCGCGCCGTACAGGTTCTGCTTCATAATACTGGAGATAACAATAACGTTCTTTTCACCCTCGACATCCCGGTCGCTGATGGCGCGGCCCTGGATGATCTTGACATTCTCAACCGTGAAGTAATCATGGTTCGCGCCGGTGATTTTCATCTCCTGCTGCGGGATCACATCGACGGTTTTGGCCGCCCCGACGTTATTGCTGATCTCAAGGCCCTCAATCTCATCGCCGTAGCGCTCTCTGAAGCGTTCGATCATCTCGTCGGTAATGTTATCCTCATCGCTGTTGGAGTAAGTGCCGTCCACGTCCTTAGGCATGACGTACAGCTGAATGTTGCGCCCGCCCACGTTGGAGAGGGTCTCATTCAGCGTATTGGACATGGCGTCCCCAAGGGAGGTAATGGCAATGACTGAGGCAATCCCGATAATGATGCCCAGCATGGTCAGCAGCGCCCGCATTTTGTTGGCGCGCAGCCCCTCCAGGGCCAGTTTAATATTCTCAAGCAAGTTCATTGTGTCGCTCCAATCTCACCCCGGTACCTGCCCGGGTGCCGACGATGCTGCCGTCACTCAGCGTGATAATCCGCTCGGTTTCATCGGCCAGCTCGGGATTATGGGTGATCAAAATAATGGTTTTGCCCTGCTTTTCATGCAGCTCATGGAAAATATCCATGACCATCCGTCCGGTTTTACTGTCCAGCGCACCGGTGGGCTCATCGGCCAGAATGATCGACGGGTTATTGGCCATGGCACGGGCGATAGCGATACGCTGCTTCTGTCCGCCGGAAAGCTCATTGGGACGGTGCTTGGCCCGGTCCGACATATCCACCAGCGCCAGCAGCTCCTCTGCCCGCTCCCGGCGCTCCGCCTTGGGCATGCCCGAGTACAGCATGGGCAGCTCCACATTGCTGAGGGCCGTGGAACGCGGGATCAGGTTAAAGGTCTGGAACACAAAGCCGATTTTCTGGTTTCGGATCTTTGAGAGCCCGCTGTCCTTGATGGTACTGACCAGCAGCTGGTCCAGATAGTATTCGCCTTCTGTGGGCCGGTCAAGGGCGCCGATGATGTTCATCAGCGTGGACTTGCCGGAGCCGGATGCCCCGATAATGGATATAAATTCGCCCTCTAAGACTTCCAGATCAAGGCCATGAAGGATTTCAAGCTCATTGGGCGAACCCACATAGAAGCGCTTCACAATGCCCTTCATCTCGATGATCTTATTGCGCATTGGTGTCTCCTCCGGCCGTATCGGTCTGAACCGTCCCGTCGCCGCCCGACTGCTGCAGGGTAACGGAATCGCCGGCCTTAACCTTGTCGATGTCGGTGATGATCTGCATGCCATCTGTCAGCTGATCGCCTGAAATTTCAATGGCAAAGTCGGTTTCGGTACCCGTGGTGACCGGCACCTCCTTCACCGTGTAGACGCCGTCCTTGGGGTCTGCGGCCACCAGCACACAGCTCTCATTGTTGGCGTTGGTGGTCAGCACGTCAAAGGGAACGCTGTAAACACCGTTCCGTTCTTCAACGATGATGTTAAGGCGGGCCTTCATCCCGATCAGCAGGCCGCTGATATCAGAGTCAATGCTGACCCGGGTTTCAAATTCCGGATTCTGGCTGCCCGAAGAAGCGGCCGCCGCGCTGGTACCCGAGGCGCTGGACTGCTTAACCGCTGTGGGCGCAATGCTCTGTACCGTACCGGTGTATTCCTTGTCGCCAGTGGCATCGGTTTTGATGGTTACCTTCATTCCCGGCTGTACGGTGCCCACGTCTGCTTCCTTGATGTTGGTGATCACACGCAGGCTGTTGGTATCTTCGATGGTAAAGAGCACACCATTGGCCGGCGCGCCGTTCTGGGCGTTGATGGCTGTGATCGTGCCGGAGGTCGTGGCTTCCACCCGCTCCCAGGTATCACTTTTTTCTTCGTACAGGCGGCAGAGACGGTCGCCCTTTTCAACCCATTCACCGACAGATACGTCGATATCCCAAACCGGAATACCGGTCATATTGCTGACCTGCTCAACGTAGGTGCTCTCCACTGTCCCGTTGCTCGAAACCGTTCGCTGAAGATTGGTCTTCTCAAGGGCTGTGGTTTTGACAGCGGCTGCCTGCGGCTGGCTGGTGCGCGAACAGGCCCAGACGCCCAGCGCCAAGACAACGACTGCCAGTATGACAAGCGTAATAATGATACTTTTTTTCTTATTCATGGTGCCTCCATTAATTGTTTTGTTGTGAATCATTTTAACATAAAAACATGAAGAAATTCGGGATGAAATCTAAAGATTTTATTAATATTCATCATGTAATCGTCCATCATGTGTTCTTTTTGCGGTGCAAAGCAAAAAAACAAGCTTAAGCTGTAGGGACACAGCGTTTCGGCTAATACAGCGGCAGCGTCCAGATCGCCACAAACTCACCCTTCTCAATCCAGCTCTTAAAGGACCCCTCATGGCGTTCCGCGATCTTTTCACAGGTTTTCAGCCCAATGCCGAAGCTCTCGACGCCGCTGCTTTTGCGCACCTGGTTGGTCTGGATAATGCGCAGGGTATCCGGCTCCAGCATCACGTCAAAGCAGATGGGCCACCTGGGGTCGGCGTATTTCAGGGCGTTGGAGCAGAGGTTGTCAAAAACGCGCCGGAACTGCTGAATATCCACATTGATGGCAAAGCCCTGCTCGATGCTGTCCTTCACCTCGACCTTCAGGCCCTTTTCCTCCAGCAGAAAGACACTTTCGGATAAAACCTGTGCCAGCAGCTCGTTGCCGTCGATCAGCTCGTAATGGAACATGACCTCCTCATTTTCTGCCACCGAGTGGGTGAAAAGGGCGGTGGAAAGGTTTTTAATCTGATAGGCCTTTTCCAGGGCGTTATTGATATATACGGCCTCCTCCTCAGCGCTTTTGACCTTGCCGTCCCGGATCAGGTCCAGATAACAGATCACTGAGGTCAGCGGCGTCCGGATATCGTGGGATATGGCGGTGACCATCTCGTGGTTCTCCCGGATAGCTGTTTCCCGCTCGTCGATCTGCTTCTGCAGGGTCCGGCGCATGGCGTTGAGCTGGATGGCCAGAGAGGTCAGCTCATCATTGCCCTCCACCGGAATGGGGTACTCCAGCCCGCCGCCCTCGATGATCTCAATGCCGTGCTCCAGAGTATGGATATAGCGGATTTTTTTATGGAACAGCTTCAAAAACACAATAAAGAGCACTGCAATGGTGACCATGTAGGCAAAAAGCTCTACGGTTTCGCCGGAGATGCCATTCTCCCGGATGAAGCAGGACAGCAGCAGTGTGGTGGCAACGCCCGAGGCCAGAGCGATGACAAAGGCGATGCCAAAATATTTCATGACGGTCAGCCCAAGCCTGGAGCGGAAAATGCTCTCCTCCTGCCTAGTCAACATAGTAGCCCTTTCCCCAGGCGGTCTTGATATACTGCGGCTCCTGGGAGTTGTCCCCGAGCTTTTTGCGCAAGTTCCGGATATGCACCATGACTGTGTTGTTGGCCGAATAGAAGTAAGGCTCGTTCCAGATGCTCTCATAAATATTCTGGGCTGAGAACACCTTTTTCCGGTTGTCCATCATCAGCTCCAGTATCCGGTACTCAATATCGGTCAGCGTGACAATTTCTCCGGCGATCTCAACATTCTGCGCGTCCTTATCCAGCGCCAGGTCCCGGATCACCAGCCTGTTGCTTTTCTGCTCCGGCGCGCTGCCCTGATAGACGTAGTACCGGCGCAGCAGGGACTTGACCCGGGACACCAGCTCGGTGTAGGAAAAGGGCTTTGACAGGTAGTCGTCGCCGCCGACTGAGAAGCCCATTACCTTGTCGGAATCCTGGTCCTTGGCGGTTAAAAACAAAATGGGCACCCGTGTCTTTTCCCGGATCTCAGAGCAGGCCTTGTAGCCCGATTTCTGTGGCATCATAACGTCCAGTATGATCAGGTCAACGGAGCTGTCCGTTCTGTCCACTGCCTCCTGCCCGTTTTTGGCCTGGACGACCTCAAAGCCCTCCGCTGTCAGCAGAATCTCCACCAGCTCGCAAATGTCCTGATTATCGTCTGCAATCAAAATCCGTTTCTTTCCTTCCTCGTTCATGGGAACTCCTTTCATTTAGTCGGCAATAAATACAACTTTCCTCTAAAGAAAAAGCGGAAGTCTCCTTCCGCCCTGTTCTGTTTTATTTTCTTACTTGTTGTAATAGGCTAAACGTTCCAGCACCTTATCCAGCATTTCCTGGTATTTGCGCTGCTTTTCACGCTCGCCCTCCACGACCTTCTCAGGGGCCTTATCGGTAAAACCCTTGTTGGACAGCTTTTTGTCCACACGGTCCAGCTCTTTCTCAAGCTTGGCCTTCTCGCCGCTCAGACGCTCGATTTCCTTTTCCTTGTCCACCAGCTCGTCCATGGACAGGAACAGCTCTGCGTCTTCGACGACAGCGCTCACATAGTTTTCCTGTACCTCCTCCTTGACAATGGCAGAGATACCGGAGACAGAGGCCAGCTTTTCAAAATAAACGGCGGACTTGAGCATCAGCTCATTGTGTCCGGCATTGCCGGTGATGACAAAGAGCTGCGTTTTCTTGGCGTTTGGCACATCCATCTCGGAACGGATATTGCGGATGCTCTTGATACAGGCCATCAGGAATCGGACGTCGTCCTCATCCTGCGAAAAATGCAGCGCGTCATCGTATTCCGGCCATTCGGAAACAATGATGGCTTCGCCCGCACCGGGCAGGTAGCCGTAGATTTCTTCGGTGATGAATGGGATAACCGGGTGCAGCAGCTTGAGAATATTGGTCAGCACCACGTTCAGGGTATACTGGGCCGCTGCCTTGGTGGCTTCGTCGTCGCCGTACAGTCTTGGCTTTACCAGCTCGATATACCAGTCACAGTATTCGTTCCAGGCAAAATCGTAGATCTTCTGGGCGGCGATTCCCAGCTCGTATTTATCCATGTTCTGTGTCACATCGCGCACAACGTCGTTCATGCGGCTCAGAATCCATTTATCGGTATTTTCCAGATTGGCAAACGCAGTGTCCTGCTGGTCCATGATGTTTTCATCCAGGTTCATCAGCACAAAGCGGGCGGCGTTCCAGATTTTATTCAGGAAGTTTCTGCTGGCTTCCAGCTTTTCATCCTGCCAGCGGATGTCGTTCCCCGCGGAGTTCCCTGTGATGATCGAGAAACGCAGAGCGTCGGCTGAGAACTCTTCGATGATTTCCAGCGGGTCGATGCCGTTGCCCAGGGATTTGCTCATCTTACGCCCCTTGGCGTCACGGATCAGGCCGTGAATATAGACATCGGAGAAGGGAACCTCGTCCATTATGTGCAGACCCATAAAGATCATGCGCGCAACCCAGAAGAAAATAATATCGTAGGCTGTCACCAGCACACTGTTCGGGTAGAATTTCTCCAGGTCCTGGGTTTTTTCCGGCCAGCCCATTGTGGAGAAGGGCCACAGTCCGGAGCTGAACCAGGTATCCAGAGCGTTTTCGTCCTGTGTAAAGTGGGTTCCTCCGCATTTCGGACAGACTCCGGGCATTTCCTTGGCTACGACCATTTCGCCGCAGTCATCGCAGTAGTAGGCAGGGATCTGGTGTCCCCACCACAGCTGGCGGGAAATGCACCAGTCACGGATGTTTTCCATCCAGTTAAAGTAAATCTTGCTGAAACGGTCCGGCACAAACTGGGTATCGCGGTTTCTGACGGCCTCAATGGCGGGTTTTGCCAGAGGCGCCATCTTTACAAACCACTGCTCAGAGGTCATGGTCTCAACCGTGGTGCCACAGCGGTAACATTCGCCGACGTTATGGACATGGTCTTCGATTTTTTCAAGCAGTCCCAGCGCCTTCAGGTCCTCCACAACAGCCTTGCGGCATTCGTAACGGTCCATGCCGGCATATTTGCCCGCCAGCTCGTTCATGGTGCCGTCCTCGTTCATGACATTGATCTCTTCGAGGTTATGGCGTTTTCCGACTTCGTAGTCATTGGGATCGTGGGCCGGGGTCATTTTAACCACGCCGGTTCCAAATTCCATATCCACATAATCATCGGCAACCACGGGGATTTCCTTGTTCACCAGCGGCAGGATAACGGTTTTACCCACCAAATCCTTATAGCGCGCGTCATTTGGGTTCACCGCCACGCCGGAATCGCCCAGCATGGTTTCCGGACGGGTGGTGGCAACAGTCACGTAGCCGTCGCTGCCCGCGATGGGGTAACGGATATGCCACAAATGGCTGGCCTGCTCGGCGTACTCGACCTCTGCGTCGGACAGGGCGGTTTTACAGTCGGGGCACCAGTTGATAATACGGCTTCCCTTGTAGATCAGCCCCTCCTCGTACAGACGGACAAAGGTTTCCTTGACGGCCTCGCTGCAGCCCTCGTCCATGGTAAAGCGTTCACGGTCCCAGTCGCAGGAGGCTCCGAGCTTTTTAACCTGCTCACGGATACGGTCTTTATAGGTTAAGGCCCAGTCCCAGGCGCGTTTGAGGAATTCCTCACGCCCGAGCTCTTCCTTGGTTTTGCCTTCCTCGTTGCGGATTTTTTCAACCACCTTCACTTCAGTGGCGATGCTGGCGTGGTCCATACCCGGCACCCAGAGTGCCGCATAGCCCTGCATTCTCTTGAAGCGGGTGAGCACATCCTGAAGGGTATCGTCGAAGGCGTGGCCCATGTGCAGCTGTCCGGTAATGTTCGGAGGCGGCATCACAATGGTAAAGGGCCTGCCGTCGGGGTGCACCTCGGGTTTAAAATAGTCCTTTTCCTGCCACCAGGCATATATACGGCTTTCTACGTCCTTGGGGTCATAGACTTTTGACATTTCTTTTTTCAATCTGCTTACCTCTCTCTATGCTCATGTTTTTATTAAACTGCGATCAATTTTTTCGATATTTTATTATTATACCAAACCATCGCCTATTTTAAAAGGGCGGACTGAAAATTAGTTGTAAAATAAGCGTTTGACAATCGGGCCTTTCTGTCGTATATTTAAACAGACATACTCCCTTGTAATCCCAGAGGAGGCATCTGCGGAAAGGAAACTGGAAAATGGATAAAGCAATCGCTGTCATGGAAAGCATGGTGTCATCACCCTTAGGCCTCATTTATATCAGCATTCTATCGGATGGATGGCGTTTTTCAAAAAAGGTTACCCGCTGGCTGGTGCTGTTCTTCATTGCCCTCTTATTTCTTGCCGATATCCTCATTGTATTCAATGTTGAGACGACCCAGTCCGCAAAATCGTCGATCTCAATCTTTAACATTATCGCCTGCGGCCTCTTTTACTTCCTGATTTACAGGCACCTTGGCGGGCGGATGCTGTTCAATTTTTTCAGCGCCTGCCTGTTTATCTTTATCAGTGACACGCTGAGCGACAGTGTCTTTTACTCAACGGCTCAGATTCATGTCCTTATCAAGCTGTTTGTCTTTCTGTTTATCGCGCTGCTGCTGTACCTGTTTTTCAGGAAACCCTTCCTTGAGGTTTTCAGAGCTATCCGGGGTGAATGGTGGTGGCTTATGACGATTCCGGTGTCGCTCAGCTTTGTGTTCGCAATGATCATCATGCTCCCCGGCCCCTTATACCAGCATCCGGAAATGCAGCCGCAGGCCCTGTTTATGTGTGTGGCTGTCGTCTGTGTCTATGTCGCCTTCTATATTGTGTTCCGAAATATGAACCGCCGTAACCAGATTGAGAAAAGCTACGAGCTGCTCCAAATGCAGATGTCCTTTATCGAGAAGCACACTGCGACGCTCCAGAAAATGGATGAGCAGGTCAGAATGTACCGCCACGACATGCGCCATTATGCCCAGCTCATTAACACCTGTGTCACAAACCGGGACTGGTCCTCCATTCAGAAGGTGGTCGACTCGATGGACACTGGTCTTAATGCCACTCAGAACAGCGGCCAGCTCCAAATATATACCGGAGAGATGATCGTGGACGGGGTGCTTTCTTTTTTCACAGAGAAGCTGGAAAAGGAACAAATTGACTATACCATCCTGTTGGAGACGCCGTCTGAAAAGCGGATCGACATCACAGAGTTCTCTGTTATGCTGTCAAACGCCATCGAAAACGCCTGGAACGCCTGCCGGGCAATGGATACCGGCGTTCAAAAAAGCATCCGCATTACCGGCAGGCAGCAGCACTCCCAATACTTTCTGGAAATTGATAACACCTGCGCCAACGATGTGGTCTTTGACGGGGACGGAATGCCGGCCGGCTCGAAAAAAGGACACGGCTACGGCACCCAGAGCATCGCAGATTTCGCATCGCGCTATCATGGTTTCCTGAAGTTTACCTGTGCGGACAACTGCTTCCGGATGCGCCTGATTTTACCCTGTCCAAAGGAAAACTAGGCCGGCGGACAAAAAGAGAGGGCCATTCCCCATATCATCGGGGAATGGCCCTCTTGCATTACTGCTGAACCGCGAACATCAGCTCACACTTTACGGCTTTTTCGCCATCGACGGTTGCCAGCGCGTCGGCAAAGCCGATACCTGCCCGGAAGCCCTTAAAGGTGACGTCCAGGGTCAGCTTGTCTCCGGGAATGACCTGGCGGTGGATACGAGCCTTGTTGATGCCCGCAAACAGCGCGATTTTGCCCTTGTTTTCCTCTTTTGACAAAAGCAGCACCGCGCCCGCCTGCGCCAGCGCCTCAATGACCAGAACGCCGGGCATGACATGCTGCTGCGGGAAATGCCCCATAAACTGCATTTCATTGGCTGTGACACATTTAACGCCTACCACATGGTCTCCCTCCATCTCAATGATCTGGTCTACCAGTAAAAAGGGATAGCGGTGTGGAATGATTTCCTGTATCTGATTAGAATTGAGCAGCATCTTAGTCCTCCCATTTCGCGAACGCCAGGGTCGCGTTGTGTCCGCCAAAGCCAAAGGAATTGGAAATGGCACAGCGAATGTCCTTTTTCACTCCCTCATTGGGCACGACGTTCAGGTCGCATTCCGGGTCCGGCACCTGATAATTCAGGGTTGCCGGCACAAAGCCGTCCTGAAGCGCCTTGACCGTGATTACGGCCTCCACAGCCCCGCTGCCGCCCAGCAGATGGCCTGTCATGGACTTGGTGGAGGAAATCATCAGTTCTTTGGCATGACCGCCGAAAAGCGCCTTGACCGCGGCTGTTTCACCCTTATCGTTCAAGGCTGTGCTGGTCCCGTGGGCGTTGATGTAATCCACAGCCTCAACGGCCAGCCCTCCGTCCTTCAGCGCATTATTCATGGCTTTCACCGCGCCGCTGCCGTCCTCAAGGGGCGCGGTAATGTGGTGGGCGTCACAGCTGGTGCCGTAGCCCACGACCTCGGCGTATATCTTCGCGCCTCTGGCCTTTGCGTGCTCCAGCTCCTCCAGCATCAGGATACCTGCGCCCTCACCCATGACGAAGCCGCTGCGCTCCTTATCAAAGGGGATGGAGGCGCGTTTGGGGTCGTCGCCGCTGTAAAGCGCGCGCATGGACTGAAAACCCGCAATGCCAAGGGGCGTAATGGTGGATTCGCTGCCGCCGGCCGCGATAACATCCTCGTAACCGAAACGAATGCGGTGGAAGGCCTCCCCGATGGAATTGGTGCCTGAGGCGCAGGCCGTCACACTGCTGGAGCAGATACCCCTTGCCTGCAGATCAATGGCAATGTTGCCCGGCGCCAGATTGACAATGGCCATGGGGATAAAGAAGGGCGAAACCCTTCCCGGCCCACGGCTGTTCAGGGTCTCGGTGGATTCCTCAATCTTGCGCAGTCCGCCGACGCCTGAGCCCACAATGACGCCGAAGCGGTCGCGGTCAAGCCCGGATTCCTCCAGCCCCGCGTTCGCATAGGCCTGCTTGGCCGCAATGCGGGCAAACTGGGTAAAGCGTTCGTTAAACTTCATCTCCCGCTTGCTGAAATACTGCTCTGTGTCCAGATCCTTAACCTCTGCGGCCAGCTTAACCTTATAGTCGCTGGTATCAAAGGCGGTGATTTCTCCCACGCCGCAGCGGTTTGCCCTTACGCTCTCCCAGGTTTCGTCAAGGGTGTTGCCAATCGGGCAGACAATGCCCATGCCTGTTATCACAACGCGTCTCATATGTTCATACCTCCGTCAATGCTGAATACCTGTCCGGTCATGTAATTGCTCTTATTCCCTGCCAGAAAAACGGTCAGGTCTGCCACGTCCTGAGGGGTGCCATAGCGTTTGAGGGGAATCTGGTTCATGATTTCCTCCTGCACCTTTTCGGACAGGGCGCTGCTCATATCGCTCTCGATAAAGCCTGGCGCAATGGCGTTGGCGGTGATGTTTCTGGACGCGAGCTCCTTGGCGGTTGTCTTGGTCAGAGCGATGACCCCTGCCTTGCTGGCCGCGTAGTTCGCCTGTCCGGCGTTGCCGCCAATACCGACCACTGAGGCCATGTTGATAATCTTGCCCTTCTTTTTCTTCAGCATCACCTTGGATACGTGCTGAATACAGTTAAAGCAGCCCTTGAGGTTGGTGTCGATGACTCGGTCAAAGGCTTCCTCCTTCATGCGCAGGATCAGCGCGTCGTCAGTGATGCCCGCATTGTTGACCAGCACGTCGATGGTTCCAAGCTCAGCGGCCACCTGATCCACCATCTCCTTGACCGCGGCGTTATCCGCCACGTTGCACTGGCAGGTCATGGCACGGACGCCAAAGGCCTCACATTCTTCTTTAACAGCGGCTGCCTTTTCGGCGTTCCCGTTGTAGTTGATGGCTATGTTATAGCCCTCCTTCGCCAGATTCAGAGCAATGGCTCTGCCGATTCCCCGGCTGGCACCGGTGATCAATGCTGTTTTATTTTCCATTTTTATCTCCTGATTTAACGAAGCGCTTCGCACACGGCTTCGTAAGTCTCCATATTTTCTACGTTCATCACTTTAACTGACCGGTCGATCTTTTTGACAAAACCGCTGCAGGCTTTACCCGGGCCCACCTCGATGAAAGTGTCCACACCCATATCAATCATGCGGCGGATCCCCTTCTCAAAATAGACGGATGAATGGATCTGCTGCACCAGCACATCTCTTACCGGTCTTGTCTCAACCTCTCCGCTCACGTTGGAAACAACCGGGATCGACGGCGTTCTGATCTCAACCGTATCCAGCAAATCCGAAAGCTCCTTCGAGGCGTCAAGAAGCAGTGAGGAATGAAAGGCGCCGCTGACATTGAGCGGCATGACACGGCGTACACCGCGCTCAAGAAGCAGGGCTCTGGCCTTTTCCACCGCCGGGGTCTCACCGCTGATTACGATCTGCCCCGGGCAGTTATAGTTCGCCACCTCGCAGATACCTGAATCAGAAACATCTGCGCAGGCCTGCTGAATGGTTTCAGCGTCAGCCCCTAATACCGCTGCCATCATACCCGTTCCCTTGGGCAGGGCATGTGCCATGAGCTGGCCCCTTTTGCGCACGATTCTCAGGGCGTCCTCCAGCGTAAATGCGCCGCCGTAGGTCAGAGCTGTGTACTCGCCAAGGCTCAGCCCGGCTGTAATGTCCGGGACGATGCCCTCCTTTTTCAGGCAGTGCGCCATCACATAGGATGTGATCAGCAGACAGCTCTGGGCATAGGCGGTATCATTGACTCTGTCCTCCGGCCCTTCAAAGCAGCATTGTGCCAGATCGAAATCCAAGTCGTTATTCGTATAGAAATCCCGGACCTCTGGAAAGGCATCGTAAAAGTCCTTTCCCATGCCCACCTTCTGGGCGCCCTGTCCGGCAAATAAAAATGCAGTTTTCATCTTTCCTCCATTAATCTACTGGCTTCATTCATACAGCTTTCCATGATCTCCCGGACGCTGGTCAGCGTCTTCATGCGATGGGCGTTGGTTCCGCAGAAGAACAGGCCTTTGTCCGCGTCGCCCTCTACCGCGGCGATCAGCGCGCTCTGAATACAATAAGGTGCCTTGGCCGGGTCGCAGGGCTTCAGACAGTCCACGCATTTTGCCGGCGGAATACGGCCCTCCTGAACCAGTCGGTCGATCAGGGCTGTTTTTACCGCTCTTCCCGGAAAGCCGACCGGGCTTTTGACAATCTGAATGTCTTTTTCTTCTGCGTTCAGCAGCACGGTCTTATAGGCGTCTACGCCGTCGCATTCATGGGTGCCGATAAAGCGGGTCGCCATCTGCACTCCGTCCGCACCCAGCTTCAGAAAGCGGGCAATATCCGCTCCGTCGTAGATGCCGCCCGCTGCAAAGATGGGGATTTTCCGCCCGAATTTTTCTTCAAAGACGGCGGTTTCCCGCTTGACATCCGCGAGAATCGCTTCAAGAGAAGGGCATTTGCCCTCCAGCAGGTCGCTTTCCTTGAAGCCAAGGTGTCCTCCGGCCAGAGGACCCTCGATCACAATAAAATCCGCGGTACGCCCGTAATGCTTGTCCCAGGCTCTCAAAATAAGTCTGGCAGCCCGTCCGCTGGACACAATGGGCGCAATGGCCACACCATCATCCTCTACGTATTTGGGCAGCTCCAGTGGAAGCCCGGCTCCGACGATGATGGCGTCCACCCTGGCATCCACCGCGGCACGCACATAGGCCTCAAAATTTTTGAGAGCCGCCATGATGTTGACGCCGAGCAGCCCTCTGCCGCCGGCGATCTCACGGGCCTTTTGAACCTCGCCTGCAAAGCCGCGCACATTGGCGGCCAGGTTGTTTTCCAAAAAGTCCGGCTCCCGATAGCCCGGATGGGCCATGGATAAAACACCCATACCGCCGTTTTTCATCACGCTGCCCGCCAGATTCGCAAGGGAAACGCCAACGCCCATACCGCCCTGGATAATCGGGATCTCCAGCAGCTTGTCCTTAATCTTAACGCTCTGTATCATAGATCAGTTCCTGGCTTCTTTTCTCAAAGGCCTTCTTCTCTTCTGCCGCTTCTGCCAAAAGCGTGTCGATGATCTGTGAAAAAGGCTTAACCTCTTTACACATGGCGGCCACCTGGCCCATCATCAGAGAGCCGTTTTTCACGTCGCCCTCCACCACGGCTTTTCTCAGAGAACCCAGCGTCAAGCGTTCCATTTCTTCCCGTTCAATGCCTTCGCGCTCGATTTTAAGGTACTCGGTCGTCATGGCGTTTTTCAGAACACGCACTGGTGCGTTCAGGCTTCTGCCTGTCACAACGGTATCGCGGTCCTTTGCCTTGATGACAGCTTTTTTGTAGTTTTCGTGGATCGTGCATTCCTCGGCCAGAAGCAGACAGGTTCCAATTTGGATTCCCTCCGCTCCCAGGCAAAGGGCGGCGTTGAGCTGGCTGCCGGAAGCGATGCCCCCGGCCGCGATCACAGGCACATCCACCGCTGCGGCGACCTGCGGGACGAGCGACATGGTGGTAATATCACCGATATGTCCGCCGGATTCCGTTCCCTCTGCGATGATGGCGTCAGCTCCGTTCTGTGCCAGCCGTTTGGCCAGCGCCACGCTTGCCACCACCGGAAAGATCTTCACGCCGGCTTCCTTCAGCGCGTCCAGATATTTGCCCGGATTTCCTGCGCCGGTGGTTACTGCCGCGACCTTCTCTTCGATTAAGACTGCCATGATGTCATCGGAATAGGGGTTCATGAGCATGACGTTAACGCCAAAGGGCTTGTCGGTCAGCTCACGGCAGCGGCGAACCGCCGCCCGTGCTTCCTCCCCGGTCATGGAGCCGCTCGCGATGATGCCAAGGCACCCGGCATTGGAGGCTACCGCCGCAAATTCCGGGGTGGCGATGTTCGCCATCGCGCCCTGGATGATGGGATATTTTATATTTAACAATTGATTAATCAAAATTCTGTACTCCTTGTCGCTTCTTCATTTATACCATTCTATACTTCTATTAACGCTCCGGCCCAGGTAAAGCCCGCGCCAAAGCCTGCCATGATCACCTTCATACCGGGCTTCAGCAGACCTTTTTCAGCCATCTCCGCATAGGCGATGGGAATGCTGGCGGACGAGGTGTTGCCGTAGCGGTCAATATTGACATAAACCTTGCTCCGGTCGATTCTGGCCTTTTTGGCTACATAGTCGATAATACGGATATTGGCCTGATGCGGAATGATCCAGTCAATGTCGGCGATGGTAAGTCCGGATTTCTCCAGGGCTTTATCCACGGCCTCCGACATGGCTTTTGTGGCAAAGCGGAAAACCGCGTTGCCGTCCATGGTTACCGGCTGATGCACCGGCAGCGATTTTGTCTCCAACGCACCGGAGGAATCTCCTCTGGCTGCCGCGTAAAAGCAGGTCTTTCTGGCGGCGTCCGCCTCCAGCACCATGGCGCCGGCGCCGTCGCCAAAGAGCACGCAGGTGCTCCGGTCCTTCCAGTCCAGCACATTGGAGATCACCTCAGCCCCCACCACGCAGGCGCGTTTTACCTGTCCGGTCTCCAGCAGGGCCGAGGCCACATTCATGGCATAGAGATAGCCCGAGCAGGCCGCGTTGACATCAAAGGCCATAATGGGCAGCTCCTTTATCCCGAGCTTTTCCTGAATCAGGCAGGCGCAGGAGGGCGTGAAATTTTCCGGGGTAAAGGTCGCGGTGACAATGCAGTCAATATCCTCTGGCTTCAGCCCGGCGCGCTCAATGGCTCTGGCGGCCGCTGCGCATCCCAGATCAGAGGTGGTTTCACCTTCAGCGATAAAGCGCGCACTGATGCCGGTCCGGCTCTTGATCCACTCATCGCTGGTATCCACCCTCTTAGCCAGATCGTCGTTGGTCACACAGTTTTCCGGTACGGAAAAAGCGCTTGACAATACTCGTATTCCCATTTCTACGCTCCTATTCTCCGGAACTTTTCATAGCGCTCTGCTGTCAGCTCCGCTGTTTTCTTACGGCTTAACGCCTTCAGGTCCCGCCCGATCAGGGCGTCCATCTGTGAAACCACGAAATCCATACACTGCTCTACACCATCTGCTGGTTCGCTGATGATTTCATCCACAATGCCCTTGCGGTGCAGATCCGAAGCGGTAAGCTCCATAACCTCCGCCGCCTCCTGCACGCGGGAATCGTCCTTCCACAGGATGCTCGCAAAGCCTTCGGGGGACAGCACGGAATAGACGGCATGCTCCATCATATAAATCCGGTCGGCCACACTCAGGGCCAGCGCGCCGCCGCTGCCGCCCTCTCCGATAACCAGACAGAGCACCGGCACTTTAAGGTCTGAAAAAGCCCTGAGGCATTCGGCAATGGCCGAGGCCTGTCCACGCTCCTCCGCGCCTTTACCCGGGTAAGCGCCCGAGGTGTCCACAAAGGTGATGACCGGCCGCTTAAACTTTTCGGCCTGCCGCGCGAGGCGCAATGCCTTGCGGTAGCCCTCCGGGTTCATCATCCCAAAGTTACGGTCAAGGTTTTCCTGTAGGTTGGTTCCTTTATTCTGGGCCAGAATCGTAACCGGCTGACCGTGAAAAAATCCGACGCCTGCCAGTAATGCATGGTCATCGCCGTACAGACGGTCGCCATGCAGCTCCATAAAGCCGTCAAACAACGCGTCCACGTAGGCCTGAGCCCGTGTGCGTTCCGGCCGTCTGGCCATCATCACCTTATCCCAGGCGGTCAGTTGTCTTTTTTCTTCTGTCATCAGCCTCTCCTCTCATGCAGGACCAGCAGCTTTTCGATGGTTGCTTTCATCTGGCTGCGGTGCACAATGGCGTCAATGGCGCCCTTTTCCAGTAGAAACTCCGCCTTCTGGAAATTGTCCGGCAGCTTTTCCTTGATGGTATTCTCAATCACACGCTTGCCCGCAAAGCCGATGAGGCTGTCCGGCTCGGCGATGAGAATATCCCCCAGGGTCGCAAAGCTGGCGCTGACGCCGCCAGTGGTCGGGTTGGTCAGAACACTCAGATAAAAGCCGCCGGCTTCTGCAAAACGCTCAAGGGCGGCGCTGGTTTTAACCATCTGCATCAGCGAGACAATTCCCTCCTGCATCCGCGCGCCCCCGGAGGCGCAGAAGATCACAAGGGGCAGCCTCTTTTTGGCGGCCAGCTCGATCAGGCGCGTGATCCGTTCTCCCACGGCGCTGCCCATACTGGCCATCATAAAGCGGCTGTCCATCACAGCCACAGCGGTTTTTCTGCCGCCGATTTTCCCGACGCCGGTCAGCACGGCCTCGGACATGCCGGTCTGGCGCTGACAGGCATCCATCTTCTCTGTATAGCCTGGGAACGCATCGGTATCGGGGTTGACCACGTTTTTGTCAATGGCTGAAAAGCTTCCCCCGTCGCAGACCTGACGCACCCGTTCTCTGGCGCTGAGCTTATAATGATAGCCGCATTCGGGACAGACGTACAGGTCATGCATCAGCGCCTCGGATGGGGTGCTCGCCTTGCATTTCGGGCAGGTGATAAACACGTTGTCCGGTATGTCCCGGCCCTGCTTATCCTTGATGGCGTGGCGCAGTGTCTTGAACAGCGTCAGCTTGTTTTTTCTTTCCTTAAACGATTGTTCCATTATCCTTCAGCTCCTGTACAAAGGTATCGACATAGCCGGTATCAAAGCGGCCCTTAATAAACTCCGGTTCGTGCATCAGCACGTATAAAAATTCCACATTGTTGGGAACACCCTCGACGATCAGCTCCTCCAGGGCAATCCGCATTTTCTTAATGGCCTCCAGACGGGATTCGCCGTTTGTGATACATTTTAAGATCATGGAATCATAGTAGGGCGGGATGTCGTAGCCGTTGTAGATGGCGGTATCCACCCTCACCCCTCTGCCGCCCGGAAGGTTGAGAAAGCTGATGTGCCCCGGCCGCGGGGCAAAATCGGCGCTCACATCCTCAGCGTTGATCCGGCATTCGATGGCGTGGCCCAGGCAATGGATGTCCTCCTGGCTCAGGCCGCACTTCTTTTTATCCGCAATGCGTATCTGCTGTTTGATCAGGTCGATGCCTGTAATCATTTCGCTGATGGTGTGCTCGACCTGTATCCGGGTGTTCATCTCCATAAAATAATAATGCTCCGCGCCGTCCCACAGAAACTCAATGGTTCCCACGCTGTTATAACCCACGTACCGGCAGGCTTTGACCGCGTCGGCAGTCATGGCCGCCCTTACCTTTTCGGGCAGGCAGCAGCAGGGCGCTTCCTCAACGATTTTCTGGTTGCGGCGCTGGAGTGAGCAGTCCCGCTCATAGAGATGCAGGACATTGCCGTAATGGTCGGCCAAAAGCTGCACCTCGATATGCTTGGCGCCCCGCACCACCTTCTCGACATAGACCCCGTCGTCGCCAAAGGCGGTCCGGGCCTCTGCCCGGGCGGTGGTGTAGGCGTCGATAAAATCCTCCTCGGTTTCTGCGACACGCATGCCGCGTCCGCCGCCGCCGCTCCGCGCCTTGATGAGCACCGGAAAACCGATGTCTTGGGCAACCCGGAAGGCTTCGTCCAGCTCTGCAATGCCTCGGGAACCGGGAATAACGGGCACGCCGGCCTCGATCATGGTTTCCTTGGCTCTTGCCTTATTGCCCATCATCTCGATGACATCGGCGTCCGGGCCAATAAAAATAAGCCCGCATTGTTCAACCAGACGCGCAAAGGCTGGATTCTCGGATAGAAACCCAAAGCCCGGATGGATCGCATCGCAGCCGGTGAGACAGGCGGCGCTTAAAATACGCTGCATATTCAGATAGCTTTCGTCAGACCTCGGGCCTCCGATGCACACCGCCTTGGTGGCGTACTGCACATGGAGTGCGTCCTTGTCTGCTGTCGAATAAATCGCCACGGTTTCGATGCCCATTTCCTTGCAGGTCCGGATAATACGGACGGCGATCTCTCCCCGGTTGGCGATTAAAATACGTTCAATCATCGGGCCTCTCCAATACAAATGATCTTTTCATCATATTCCACCATGGTTTCATTGTCCACATTGATGGCGGTAATGGCGCCGTCACGGTCGCTGCGGATCTCATTCATCATTTTCATGGCCTCAATGATGCACAGAAGGTCTCCCTTCCTGACGGTATCCCCTATATTGACCAGAGGCTCTCCGTCCTTGATGTTGGAACGGTAGAAGGTGCCTACCAGCGGCGATTTTACCCAGTGGCCGCTGGCCTCCCCGCTGACTTCATCCATGCTGGCCTCCGGCACTTCCGCCGGAACCATGGGCTGTTCGACAGCCGGTGCGGCAGCCGCTGCGGCGCGCTCCATTCCTTTTTCGAGTTTTATCGTAACGTCCCCGCTTTGCAGCTCCATTTTTGAAAGGTCGGAGCTGTCAAAAATCTGGACTATTTTTTCAAGTTCATTAATGTTCATCCATTTACCTGCCTGTGGGCGCCGGGGATCTTACTCCCCAGCACCTTATTTATTTTCAACGATATTCAGAATATCCTGAACGGTTTTTAAATTTGCCAATGCGTCGTCTTCGATACGGATATCAAAGGCGTTTTCGAGTTCCATGGCCAGTTCTACGGCAGATAATGAGTCAATGCCGAGGTCTTCCTGCAATTTTGCTTCAGGCACGATTAAGTCCTCATCTACATTGATCGCTTCTACAATAATTTCTTTAACCTGTTCTAACACAATTACGTCCTCCTTAAAATTACTTACAGGTTAAAAGTATATCCGAAATGCTTCCAGTTGTAAATAGTTTTATATTAAAATATTTTGAGGTTACGATTTCATCACAGATTCTTAAGAATCCTTAAGGTGCCTGGAGTGTCACCACCTTGGTGGCAACATGCTCCATAAACATACGGTCATGCTCCACAAAAAGCATGGTGGGCTCATACTGGCAGATCAGGTTCTCGATCTGGACACGGGACAGCACATCAATGAAGTTCAGAGGCTCATCCCAGATATAAAGATGGGCCGGCCGGCACAGGCTTGCTGCCAGCAGCACCTTCTTTTTCTGCCCGCTGCTGTAGGCCTCCAGTCCCTTGTCAAACTGCTCTCTCGAAAAGCCCAGCTTTCTGAGAATGGCTTTAAACAGGCTTTCATCAAGGCTGTTATCACGGATATAGGCTCTCAGGCTCCCGGTTAGAAAAGCGGTGTCCTGGGAAACGCAGGAGCATTCGAGCTGGGTACCGACCATGAGCTCACCGCTGTGGGGGATTTCCTCGCCCAGAACGGCTTTCAGGATACTGGATTTTCCGCAGCCGTTCCTGCCCTTCAGAGCCACACGGTCACCCTGATTCACATCAAAGCTCACATTCTCAAAGACCGGCGCAGCACCGTAGGCAATGGACAGGTTCCGGACCTCAACCAGCCGGCTTTTCGGATAACTCAGGGTTTTGATGGCGAGCTCGCCGGCCCAGTCAATATTTTTCAGCAGCTTTGACTTTTCCTGAACAGCCTTCTCCTTTCTGGCCTCTGTGGCCTTGGAGCGCTTCATCATTTTGGCGGCCTTATGGCCCACATAGCCGCGGTCCGGCTTCAGGCCTGCTACCAGCTTTCGGCTCGCGCCCTTTTTGGTCTTCTCCACTGCGTCCGACCATCCGGCGGTCCGTCTGGCTGCCGTGGTCATTTTCTTTATTTCTTTTTTCAGCTTCTCATTTTCCCCCAGCTCATACTGGTCCTGGCGCGCCTTATTCTCCATCCATGAGGAGTAGCTTCCACGCTGCACCTCAATGCTTGTATTGTTGATGGACAGAATATGGTCCACACACTGATCCAGAAAATAGCGGTCATGGGAAACCAGGATAAACCCGCGCTTGCTGTTCAGGTATTGTCCTACCAGCTCTCTGGACGCCATATCCAGATGATTGGTGGGCTCATCAATGAGCAGAAACTGGTTTTCCCTCAGAAAAAGCACGGCCAGCAGCACCTTGGTCTGCTCTCCCTGGCTTAAGGTGCTGAAGGGCCGGTACAGGACATCATAATCCACCTCCAGCATGGAAAGCTCCCGCTGAAGCTCCCAAAACTCATAATTTCCGCTCAGGGCATCCACCAGCTCGATGGTGTTACGCTCTTTCTGTTTTACCTCAAATGGAAAATAGGAAAACTCAACCGATGCGGCGATGGTGCCGCTGTATTCGTACTGGCCCATCAGCAGCTTTAAAAAAGTGGTCTTTCCCTTACCGTTGCGCCCGGTAAAGCCCAGCTTCCAGTTGGTGTCAAGCTGAAAAGACACTTTATCAAAAATTGTATCGTAGCTGCCGTCATAACCAAAGGTCAGATTGGATACGTTTATTTGTGACATTGTTTTACCTCCTGTCTGCTTATAAGGATGACATGATGCGGAGAAAGGTCTTTCCTTCTTATTCAGAGATCTTTCACGCTATCGTGCGTCGGTTTCGTTGCCGTTCGTCCGCTGGCGCTCCTTACTCGCTGCCCGGTTTGCTCTGGCAAATCGGGACAAAACTTCAAACATCAAAAAACCGCAAGAAAGTACAATAACCTTCTTACGGTTCAAAAAATGCGCAGATATCATCAGGAGAATATCCTGACATACCGAGACGGGCAGAATATCCCGTTCTCCTCTATCTGTATTTTATGAGCGATCAGATCGTTATCTTTCTTGCTGCGAAGCACACCAAAAAGACCCGGCAGGCCGGACTGGTACACTTCCATATTAAAATACCTAGCAAGAAAAATTGCGCATCTTCACATCTCCTGTTCTTTTTTAGATTTCGTGGTCATTATAACAGCATTTTGGGCTGCTGTCAACACGGCCTGTCAAATTCCAATAAGCCCTTCGGCGTTTTCGTGGCAGATCAGCTCCTTTTCATCCGGAGCCACACCCACAGCCTCAAGGAACGCCATATCCTTTCCTCCGTCGCCCCAGGGGTTGTCTGTGGCAAAGATGAAGCGTTCGGCGCCGTAAATATCGAGCAGACGTCTGTAGGCTTCGGGCTCAAAGGTATAGGAGGCAATGGCCGTATCAAAATACACGTTGGGCGTGTCGAGGTAAATGTCCTGCGGCGGGTTGCCAAAATACAGGCCGCCGGTGTGGGCGGCGATAATAGTCAGCTCTGGAAAATCCCGGGCCATTTCCACCACTGCCTCCGGGGCGGCGTGAATACAGCCGGGAGAGATGGGGTCGTAGCCGGTATGGAAAACCACCGGCAGCTTTCGGTCGCTGATGGCCTGATACAGCGGGTACAGCCGCTTTTCATTGATAAAAAAGCCCTGGTAATCGGGGTGGAGCTTAATGCCGTGTAAGCCCATTCCCACGATACGGTCCAGCTCGTCGATATAATCCGGCGCGTCGGGGTGGACTGTGCCAAAACTGATAAAGGCATCACTGTGATTCTGGACATACCCGGCAAAATCATTGACGCTTTTCTGCTGCTGCGGATTGGTGGCGATGGGCAGCATGACGCCCAGATCCACGCCCCAGTTTTTCATGTTTTCTTCCGCGCAGCCCAGGCTCCCGTCGCCGTAATAGGTGAGATGGTGGTTGGGGTCGGTCTCTGCCAGCTTTTCAATGGTCCGCGGGCAAAGCTTGTCCGGAAACAGATGGACATGTGTGTCTATTAACATAACTTTCACCTCTGCTAATCTTTTCTACCTATTATAACCTTGATTTTTCCTTGCTGCAATCCCAATATTTCTTACAGTTTTTTAATTCTCCTTGACCCGCACTCTTTTAGCGTTTAAAATGAGACTATAACAAAGTGAAGGAGTGAATCTTATGAACCTGATGACGATTCCGTACCGGACATCGCATATTATGATGAAAGGTGTATTAAACGTACTCAAGCTCCCCATTCCGCCAAGCCTGGTAGGCCCGGGAATGGTCAAACGTTTCCCGGAAATTATTTCGCTGTGTGATGTGCACAAGGCGCTCGTTATTACCGATAAACCTTTAATGGAGATGGGCCTGCTGGACGGCTTCCTCGAAGCCCTGAAAAAAGCCGGCATTGACTACGCTGTATTTGACGGCGTTCAGCCCAACCCCACCTTTGAAAATATCTACGATGGGCTGGAAGCCTACTATACCGAGAACTGTGACGGGGTCATTGCCTTTGGCGGCGGCTCCTCCATGGACTGTGCCAAAATCGTGGCCGCCAAGGTCACCAACGACAAGCCGATTCCCAAAATGAAGGGCCTGTTCAAGCTGACACACCGCCTGCCGCCGTTCTTTGCTGTTCCCACCACTGCGGGTACCGGCTCTGAGGCCACTGTCTGCGCGGTAATTACCGACACCTCAAACCATGAAAAATTTGCTATTAACGACCCCAAGCTCGTGCCGCTGGCGACCGTACTGGACCCTGAGCTCATGGTCGGCCTGCCGCCGGCGCTCACTGCCAGCACAGGCATGGATGCGCTCACCCACGCGGTTGAAGCCTACATCGGCCACTATGACGCGCCCTTTGTCAAGGAAAAGTCTCTGGCCGCCACCGAGGTGATCATGCGTGATCTGGAAGCGGTCTACAAAGACGGCTCAAACCTGAAGCTGCGTCAGAACATGTCCGTCGCCTCCTTTGACGCAGGCCTTGCCTTTACACGGGCCTATGTGGGCTATGTCCACGCCATCGCCCATAATTTAGGCGGCTTTTACGGTGTGGCCCACGGCTTTGCCAACGCGGTTATCCTGCCGCATATTCTGGAATTCTCCAGAGAGGCCGCTCAGAAAAAGCTCTCGGAGCTTGCCCTGTGCGCCGGCCTTGGAGAGCCCTGGGACAGCGAGGAGATTCTGTCCTACCGCTTTATCGACCGGATCAAGGAAATGAACGCCAATATGGGGATTCCGGAAACCATCGACGCGCTTCGCATCGAGGATATTCCTGAGCTTGCTAAGCGTGTGCTCAAGGAAGCCAACCCAACCTATCCGGTTCCCAAAATCATGGATTATGACGAATGTGTCGCCATGCTTGAAGAGCTGGTTACTCCTGAGCAGCCAGACTAAGGAAACAAATGTGAGCAGGCATATAAATTGCCTGCTTTTTTATTGCTTTTTTCTAAAGCGTTAAATAAATTACAGCTTTTTACAAGCTTTTGGGCGTAAACTAGACCATAAAAAGGGAGGAGGCGCGGCATGGCAAGGCTAAAAGCATTTTTAAAGGACACCAATGGTTTCTATCTTCTGTTGATAACAGCCTGCTCGCTGCTTTCTGTTACGCTGCTCCTTTCGTGGTGCAACAGCGTATCCCCCTCTCCCGCTCCCGGCTTCTGGGAATTTCTCGTGAAATACCGCGTAGCCCTGATCCAGTTGCTGGCCGTAGCGGCCGGTCTTTCCTGCGCGTTTGTCATAAGCCGTATTGATTATCACCGTATGACGCCGCTCTGGATTGCCTACACTGCGGTGATCTGGCTGCTGGTGCTGCTGACCTTTCTGCGCACCGGTCCTTTTGGCATAAGCCCCGGCGATACCGGCGCCTACTGCTGGATACGCCTGCCCTTCGGCCTGGCCCTTCAGCCCACTGAGCTGGCGAAATCAAGCTTTATTCTGACCTTTTCCCTTCATCTGTACGCCGTGCGCCATACCGATGGCCCTTTGGCGGTCATTGGCCTTATGGCCCATCTGCTGGCCCCTGTTATTCTGATTCACTTTCAGGGTGACGACGGCACCGCGCTGGTCTTTTTTGTCACAGGTCTGGTCATGTTTTTATCGGTTAAGCATAAGCTGCGCTATTTTATCGGTACGGCCACGGCAGGCCTGGCGGCGGCGCCGCTTGTCTGGCACCTGATGGCCGGTTACCAGCGGGCCCGTATCCTGGCGATTTTCGCGCCCGGCCAGCTGGACAGCCTGACTCTGGAGTCCATCCTCTACCAGCAGAACCAGGGACTGGCCGCCATTAAGGCAGGCGGCCTCTTTGGCCTGGGCCTTTTTATGCCGGACAGCACCTACATTCCCGCCGCCAACAATGATTTTATCTTTTCCCATCTGGCTGAGGTCATGGGCCTCGCGGGCTGCGGCGTCCTGCTTTTGCTGCTGGCAGGTATCCTGTATAAAACCCTGTCCATCGGCGTGAAAAGCCATGACTTTAGAGGGCGCACCATTGCCGTTGGGGTCTTTACTCTTTTTCTTGCCGAGGCGGTGATCAACATCGGCATGAACCTTGAGCTGATGCCGGTCATCGGTCTGCCCCTCCCCTTTTTCAGCAGCGGCGGCTCCTCGCTCATGGGCGCCTTTCTCTGTGCCGGCCTGATTCTGAGCGTAAAAAGAAACAGCTTCTCTGAAAAAATCTGAGAAGCTGTTTCTTTTTTATTGTAAACATTCAAGGTAGTAAAGGACTTTTTTATCGGGCAGGGCTGTCTTTAACGCCGCATAGGCAAAGGGCTCAAAGACGACAATCTGCTCTGCTCCGGCTTTTTCGATATCTGCGAGGGCGTCTTTCTGAATACGGTCTGCCATCCCGGCGTCAAAGCCGATCAGGTGGTACTCCGCGCCAAGGGGTTTCTGCCAGATATTTAAGACATTGACACGCTTGTCGGCCTTTAGCAGCGGTAAAAATTCCATACTGGTGGCGATTGGTGTCTCGTCATTGTTAATGGCAAGGGCGTTGAGGGCCTGGCCGTTTCTCAGGAAACGGCAGTTAAAGCTGCCGCCATAGAAGTAAGAAGGGGTCTCGATTTTTAACAGCTTCAGCTCGTCGGGGAGGTAAACAACCTCGAAGGGAACGCTGATCCCCAACTTTTCTGCAAACTGAGTCAGCAGATAGGCGGTTTGGCCTGAAAGGGTATATACCACTGTAACGCCTTTTTCCTGAAGCCCGGAGATCAGGCCTTTCAGATAATCAATCCCTTTCTCCACCATACCGTAGGCGAAGTATTCCCAGCCCGCAAAGACCGGAGCGATTTCGGGCTCAAAGGCGATGCCCCGCCCCCTGAACCATTCGCCCAGACCTGACGCGCTGTCAGCTGCGAGCGCTGCTGTGGCGTCGTCCAGAAAGAGATAGTTACCGCTGCCCTCAAGCGCCGGGATAGCCTCCTGCCACTGTCTGAGCTCTGCCGCGCCTGTTTGCAGGATATGGCCGCCGCCTGCTTTCAGAGTATCCTCAAGCGAATCGGCTATTTGGGTTCCGAAGCCCTTTTCCATCATCAGCTCGCGGCCGAGGATCATGACATCTGTCAAATCCTCAGGGTTTTCGCCGAAATTCTGCCAGCGCTCGCCCTGGCGTGACAGAATACTCTGGAACACCAGCTCTGCAATGTAGTCGTTGGGCGCCATTTCGTCCTTAAAGACTGCCCGTGCCAGTTGAAGCCTGCGGGAGGGATAGTCGTGGAGCATGTGGCTCGCCCGGAATTCCGGACAGTAGCACACAGCCTGGTCCATATGGATCACCTGGTGGTTCAGCTTGTCTTCGTAATGTTCTAATGTAAATTCTCTCATAATCCCAGTACTCCTTTGTTCACTAATCCCTTGGGGTCAAGGGCGTCCTTGATTTTCTGCATGACCTCAATCCCTGCTTCGCCGTGCTCCAGCGGCAGGTATTCAGCCTTGGCTTTGCCGCTGCCGTGGTGATGTGAGACATTGCCGCCGTATTTGAGGCTGGTGCGGATCGCGGTATCCAGACATTCCATATAACGTTTTTCACCGTCAAAGTCGTCACCGCCGGTCTGGGCGTGGAAGATGACATAAACGCTGGCGCCGGTATGGTACACGTGTGAAAAATGGCAGTCAATACTGGCGCACATGGGCTCAAGGGCCTTGCGCATTTCACGCCATACATTGGCAATGCAGTCCCAGGGGGCTGCCACCTCGATGGCGTCGGCTGTGCCGCCCTTCATGGCGTCATGATCCAGCATTTTTTTCGTGGAAAAGCGTGAGTGGAACCAGTCATAGCCTGGCTTCGGCCCCTTGGGCACGCCGCCGTTCAGGCCACAGTAATGGTGAACGTATTCCCGTTCCAGATCCACCTGCTTTTCCAGACCCTCATAGCCAATGACCAGAAAAACATGGCCCTTTTCAAAGCCGTATTTTTCCATCTTTGGAATGCTTTCATCTTCATCGTAAAGGCGGACCACTGCCGGGTGCACATTGTTCTGGACAAACTGGCGGATGGCTTCCAGGCCGTCCTCGGTGCGGTTAAAGGTAAAGGCCTCGAAATAGCGCTTCTCCGCCACTGGATAAATCTTCATTTCCACCTTGGTGACTACCCCGTATACACCCTCACTGCCCAGGAACAGCTGGTCCAGCTCTGGTCCGGTTGAGGCCTTGGGGGTTTTGTGCGTTCTCAGCACGTGGCCGTTTGGCAGAACGACCTCAAGGGAGTTGACCATATCGTCCATTTTACCGTATTTGGTGGAGAAGGTTCCAATGGCGCGGGTGGCGACCATGCCGCCCAGCACGGCGCTCTGGAAGGACTGCGGATACTGGCCGCAGGTATAGCCCGCTTCGTTCAGCATGTTTTCAAAATCCGCGCCGGTCAGGCCCGCGCCGCCCATGGCAGTGCAGTTGACCGGATTGATTTCAAATTCCCTGAGGTTTTTAATGTCCAGCATGACCTCATGGTTTTCCGCGATGCTGCCACCGACGATACCGGAGCCGCCGCCAAAGGGAATAACGCCGACGCTGTATTCCTGGGAGAGGGCCATAACCTGGCTGACCTCTTCGGTGTTTTCCGGTATGAGAATGGCTTCGGGCAGAACCTTATAAGGCCCCTGAAGCAGCCACTTGTACTCTCTGGGATAGCATCCATGGGCATAGATAAGGCGTTCCTCCTCACGCCGGAGCACGGTGAGCTCCGGCAGCGCTTCCTGAACTGCTTTCAAAAAACCTTCAATATTTTCTTTCATTGTTCTCTCCTTATTTTGCTTTAATGTCGCGTGCCGCTATAATGTCAACACCGGTATCCAGAATATTGCCTGCAACCACATCGCCAGCTCGGACCGGCGCTTTGACGGTGATGCCGTAAAGGGCGTGGATACAGTCCTTAAGCTTTGTTTTGCTGACCTCCTCACTGCTGACCACAGGCAGCAGGTTAAAGATGCCGTTCTCTATTTTGACCGTTGTGGTCAGCATCCGTTTGGGGTCGGTGTACTCGTTGACCGCGTATTTTTTTCCGTTATTGCAGTCAAAGCCTGTGGTTTCATAGGTTCCGTCCTCCTTGATGGTCAGCTCTCCCTTACAGCTCTTGGGGCAGACAATACAGGTATAAGTTCTCTTTTCCATTTTCCATCACTCCTTTGCCACGCTGATGCAGATGGGGCCGTCTGTTGTCTGGTCAAGGTCAATGACCTCGCAGACCATTTCCGGCGGCTTGACCACCGCGTGCTTTTTCAGCTTCCGGGACTGCCCGGTCTGGCTGAGCATCAGCCTTACCTTTTCGTCGGGCTTTCTGACCCGCATAAACACCGGCACCTCTCCGGAGGTCCCGCTTATCTTCTGGGGAACCACAAAGCTGATGTTGTCGCCGGCCTCCACAACCCGGCAGCGTTTATCCCCAAGCTCACCCTTCAGATAGCGGACGGCGCCGCGGGCTGCCATCTCCCCGGTCTGGGAGACATAGTCCACCAGATCGAATACGGTGACCACATTGCCCGCCGCAAAGATACCCGGGACAGAGGTCATCATCTGCTCATCCACCACCGGGCCGCGTGTCCTCAAATCCATTTCAATGTCCAGCTGCTCGCTGAGCTCATTTTCAGGGATAAGGCCCACAGAGAGCACCAGAAGGTCACAGTCAATCGTTTCTTCGGTTCCAGCGATGGGCTTCAGGTTTTCGTCCACCTTTGCCACGGTAACGCCCTCGATCCGGTCTCTGCCGTGGATTTTGGTCACGGTGGTGCCCAGGTGCAGGGGGATGTCATAATCCTCCAGGCACTGGACGATGTTTCGGGTCAGGCCGCCCTCGGTGTGCATGATCTCATAGACGCCCTTCACCTCAATATCCTCAAGGGTCATACGCCTTGCCATGATGAGGCCAATGTCGCCTGAGCCTAAAATCACGGCCTTTTTACCCGGCAGGTAACCCTCCATGTTAATGTAGCGCTGAACCGCTCCGGCGGTCAGCACACCGGCGGGGCGCGTGCCGTAGATCATGACCTGTGAGCGCGTGCGTTCACGGCAGCCCATGGCCAGAATAATGGATTTGGCCTGGATCTCCAGCAGACCATCCTTTTCGTTGACCGCGTAAATGGTCTTGTCCGGCTTTATCTCCAGCACCATGGTGTCCAGCTTGACCCCGATCCCTTCGGCCTCTACCTCGTCGATAAAAGCCTGGGCGTACTGGCCGCCGGTCATGCGGCGTTTAAACCGCAGCAGGCCGAAGCCGTCGTGAATACACTGCTGCAGAATGCCGCCGAGGGAAAGGTCCCTTTCAATGATCAAAGTGTCCAGCCCTGCCTTATGCGCTTCTACGGCTGCTGCCAGCCCCGCGGGGCCGCCGCCGATGATGGCGCAGTCTGTCTGTATCCGGTTCATTCTTCCTCCCCCTTTCTGGACGCTGTGGTCAGCATTTCTGAGCCCGCGCCGCGCTTGGTTACTTCCTCAGGCGCGATCCCCAGCTCCCGTGCAATAATCTCCACGACCCGTGGGCCGCAGAAGCCGCCCTGGCAGCGCCCCATGCCGGCTCTGGTACGGCGCTTCACCGCGTCCACCGTTGTGGCGGGTATTTTACCGTGTATGGCGTTTACGATCTCGGCCTCGGTGATAGTTTCACAGCGGCAGATCACATGGCCGTACAGCGGGTTTTCAGCAATAAGCGCTTCCTTTTCTTCCAGGCTGCAATCCCTGAAGGCCTTGTGCTCTGGACGGATGGGGTCGTAATCCTCACGCACGGCGGCTTCTGGGTGAAGCGCTGTGTAAATCCCCTCCACCCGCTCGGCGATGGCGGGTGAGGACGCCAGCCCAGGCGACTGGATACCCGCGGCGTGGATGAAATTGTCCAGCACCTCAGACGCTTCGATGATAAAGTCCTCAATATAGTTCGACGCCCGGCAGCCGCTGAAATAAGTGATAATATCCTTTTCGGAGGCGCCCTCGGTCAGGTGCTTGCCCTTTTCCATGACAAAGCGCACATCCTCCTCATCCACGGCCAGATCGTCCTTTTCCGGCACCTCAATGGCCGAGGGGCCCCAGAGCGGATTGCCCTCGGGTGTCTGGGTGGGGCCGCCGCCCTTGGTAAAGTTTTTAGGCGGTGTACCGATAAAGCATTTGTTGGTGGTTTTACCGATTTTTTTGTCCAGAATCACCAGGGTGCCCCGGCGCGGATGAATGGTGTAAAACCGGTCACCTGCCAGCTCTGCGATTTCGTCGGCATACAGGCCTGCGGCGTTGATAACACAGGCGGCTTCGATGATGCCCTTGTCGGTAACTACGCCGCTTATCCGGCCGCCCTGTCGGTTAAAGCCCAGCACCTCGGTATTCAGCATGAGCTCTGCCCCGTTGTCAATGGCGTTTTCCATGAGGGCTTCAACCACCTCGTAGGGCTCGACATAGGCGGCTGAGGGGGTCCACAGGGCCTTGACCACGTCGTGGTTGACGGCCGGATCGATGGCTCTGGCCTCGTCGCCGCTTAAAATGGCAATGCCAGGCACACCGTTCTTTTTTCCCAGCTCATAGTACTGCTCCAGATAGGCGTCGTCGGATTCGTCAAAGCCCACGACAAAGGAGCCGCAGCGGTTCATTTTAAAGTGAAGCTCTTCCTGCCACTGTGTGTACATGGCATTGCCCTTTACATTGAGCAGGGCCTTCAGGGAGCCTGCCTTTGAGTCGTAGCCGGAATGGATCATCCCGTTGTTGGATTTGGAGGTTCCCTCCGATACATCCGAGGCTTTTTCGACTACGATGATGCGCTTGTTATATTTCGACAGGGTTCTGGCAATCCCGCTGCCGGTTACCCCAGCGCCGATGACCACAATATCGGCCTGGCCGATCACACCGGCTGCCTCAGCCTTTTTCAAAGCCTCTGTCCGGTCTTTCGGAGTCGTCCTCTGCCCCTTGACGGTCAGCCTGTTGACAACCCCCTTCACGCCGCTCTTTCCAGCCGCGTGGCCGATGTCAACCACATGCTGCCAGACGTCCACCTCGCCCGTCAGGGTGATGACCCCGCGCGCGTCGGCGTTGGCTTCGATTTGGTAATGCTTTAATGACGGATCGTCCTCTAGTTTCTGATAAAATTGTGCAACACAATCGGACACGATTGTCTCTCCTTTCTGCTTTCAGACAGAGGGGCGGGGCAGGCGGACAGGCCGCCTTTTACCCCTTTTACCTCTTCCTGTATTTATTCTGCTTTAAACGAAGCTATGCCTGCTTACGCCAGCCGATGGAGCGCTCGATGGCTTCACGCCAGCCTGCGTACAGCTCTTCGCGTTTTTCCGGTGTGATGGCCGGCTCAAAGGACTTGTCGATTTCAAGGGATTTGTCGAAATCGGCTTCGGTCCAGAGGCCTGCTGCCAGGCCGGCCATTTCGGCGGCGCCCAGACTGGTGGCTTCGACGGATAACGGACGGTCGACACGGGCGTCGAGCATATCAGCCATGAGCTGTGCCAGCAAATCGTTCATGGAGGCACCGCCGTCAATGCGGATATCGGTCATTTTTACGCCGGATTCCTTTTCGACAACGTCCAGAATATCCTTTAAGCGGTAAGCGACCCCCTCCAGCGTAGCCCGTACGATATGGGCCTTGGTGGTTCCGCGGCTGATGCCAAAAATGGTGCCTCTGGCGTAGGGATCGTGATAGGGTGCGCTGAGGCCTGCCAGTGCGGGAACAAAGTAAACCCCGTTGGAGTCCTCAACCGACCGTGCCAGAGGCTCCGATTCACTGGATTTGCCGATGACCTGAAGGCCGTCGCGCAGCCACTGAACCGCTGAGCCTGTCACAGCTTCAAAGCCTTCCAGAGCATAGTTGATCTCGTCCCCGATCTTCCAGGCGATGACGGTGTTCAGGCCCTGGTCTGAGACGACACATTCGTCGCCGATGTTGATATCTAAGAATGAGCCGGTGCCATTGGTGATCTTACAGGTTCCCTTGGAACGGCAGCCCTGGGCGTAGAGGGCGGCATGCTGGTCGGCGATGGCGCCGCAGATGGGAATCTCCGCACCGAAAATATCCGGGGCTGTGGTGCCGTAGTTGCCGGAGTCGTTGACAATTTCAGGATAGATGTCGGTTGAGATGCCCAGATAGTCTAAAAATTCGGTGTACCACTCGCCTGTGCTCAGATCCAGGCTGCCCATGACGGAAGCGTTGGAATAGCTGACCACATGGCTCTTTCCGCCGGTCAGCTTCCAGATCAGCCAGGTGTCAATGGTGCCGAAAAGCGCGTCGCCGGATTCGATTTTTTCCTTGATCTCCGGCACATTTTCAAGATACCAGTGCAGCATCAGAGAGGAATAAACCGGCGCTACTGTCCAGCCTGTGGCCTTACGGGCCTTTTCTCCCCATTCGCTGTCGTTGATTTCCTGACACAGGGCCGCGGTGCGGTTATCCTGCCAGACGATGGCGTTGTACAGCGGCACGCCAGTGTTCTTATCCCATACCAGACAGGTGGCCCGCTGATTGGTAATGCCGATGGCAGCAATGTCACTGCTGGCGATCTGCGCTTTTTCAATGGCTTCACGACATACTCCCACGCTCTTGGCGTAGATTTCCATAGCGTCGTGCTCAACCTTGTCCTCGCTTGGTGTGTACTGTGTAAATTCTTCATAGCACTGGGACACAATATTAAAGTCCTTATCAAAAATCAGCGCTCTGGTACCAGTTGTTCCTTCGTCAATGACTAAAACATAGTTCTTCATTTTTTTACTCCTTTACTCCTCAAAAAATGATTATTCAGTTGTCTTCCTTATGCTCAGCCCCGTTGTCAGAAACCTCCTTTCCCCCTTCGCTTGTAAATGCTTTACATATTCACTTTTTATGTATTTTGTATTGACTTTATGTTAATATTATATGCTTTTTGATGGTTTGTCAACTGATTTTTAAATTTTGTAAATTTTACAATAAAAAAGCACACTGGTCTCCAACAGTGCGCTTGAATTCTGTTAATGGCGACAGAGCTGTACGGCGGTCTCGGCGGCGCTTCCCGCGTCCTTGGCAAAGGCGTCGCAGCCTGTTTTATCGCAGAAATCCTGGGTGATGGGTGCTCCGCCGATCATAATCCTAAACTGCTCCCGGACGCCCGCGTCCTCAAAGGCCTTAACGATTTTAGGGATTTCGGGCATGGTGGTGGTCAGCAGCGCAGAGCAGGCCACAATGTCCGCCTTTTCCTGTACAGCGGCCTCCACAAAGCGTTCCTCAGGCACGTCGATGCCAATGTCCACCACCTTAAAGCCACGGCCCTCAAACATCATTTTTACCAGGTTTTTACCAATGTCGTGCATGTCTCCCTTTACACTGCCCAGCACAATGGTTCCGGCGGCTGTCTGCTGGTTTTCGGTGAGCAGGGGCTTCAGCACCTCTGACCCATTCTGCATGGCGTAGCACGAGCACAGCACCTCCGGTATGTAGATCTCTTCGTTTTTAAACTCCTCTCCCACCATCTCCATGGCGGCCATCATGGTGTCCAGGATACGCTGTGGCCCGATCCCCTCATCCACCGCCGCCTGCACGAGGGACGGCGTATCGTCCTCTAAGCCCTCGTAAACCGCGTTTTTAATCTGTTCCAGTATCTTCATTCTTGTCTCCTCTGTTTTCTCATTTTAATGCCAGCTTCACCAGCCGCTCATAGACGTCTGCCTTTCTCAGCGCCTGGTAGGCATCCTTGTAAATTTCAAAATAGTCATTGTACAGCGCGTGCCGCTGCATATCCGGCTCACAGACCGCCACGATCTTGACCATGTGGGCCACGGCCTCGTTGACATTGGCGTACAGCTCTGCTCCCAGAGCCGCCAGAACCGCCGCGCCCAGGGCTGTGGCTTCCTCCACTGCCAGAATACTGCAGGTCTTGCCGTAGATATCTGCCTGGATATGGTTCCAGACGTCAGATTTTGCGGCGCCGCCGCTCAGTACAATCTCATCTACCTCCACGCCGTTTGTGATCATCTGGTCGATGATCTCACGGGTTTCGTAGGTAACGCCCTCCATGATGGCCCGCGCCATGGCCTGACGGCTGTGGCCCAGGGTCAGGCCGATAAAGGTTCCGCGGGCAAAGGGATCCCAGTTCGGCGCGGCCGAGCTGGCAAAGTATGGGATACAAATCAGCCCGTCGCTGCCCGGGGCGATGGCCTCGACCTGTTCGTTGATCAGGTCGTAGGGGTCGATCCCCAGCGCCTCTGCCTTTTCAATTTCTGGTACGGCAAATTCGTTTCGGTACCATTTCAGGGAGCTTCCGGCCGCGTTCTGCAGGCCTTCGGTTTCCCACTTGCCCGCTACCGTATGGGCCGAGCATGGCAGGCGCATGCTGCCGTCGTAGATGGGCTCGTCCATATAGGCCAGGGTGACGCCTGCGGTGCCGATGGTCACCTCGATGGTTCCCTTCTTCACCGCGCCGGCGCCAATGCCGGCGCACTGCTGGTCGCCGCCGCCTGAAACCAGGAGGGTTCCCTCGGTAAAGCCGGTGAGCGCGCTGCTCTCTTTGGATATCTGCCCCACGACCTTGCCCGACGGCACCAGGGTCGGCAGCTTGGATTTATCCAGCTCCAGGGTGTCGATCAGTTCATCGCTCCACTCAAAGGCCTTGATGTCCATCAGCCCCTGCAGGGACCCGTTGGACCAGTCCTCAAAGTAGCCCTCTGCGCCGAGCTTGTTTAAAATACGCTCTTGATCCATGGCAAACTTGTAGGTTTTTTCGTAAATTTCCGGCTGGTGTTTCTTGATCCACATGATCTTGCTGACCGACCAGGTGGTGCCCACGGGCAGGCCGGTGATCTCGTAGTAACGCTCCGCGCCCACCAGTTGGCTGATCTCCTCACATTCCTCAAAGGAGCGGCTGTCCTGCCAGGAAATGGCGGACCGCAGCGGCATGCCGGCTTCATCCACCGGGGTAAAGGTACAGCGCTGGGTGGAAAGGCCGATGGCGCGGATAGCCGATGGGTCGATGCCCGATTTGCCGATGGCCTCCTTGGTGGCCTCGCAGGTCTGCTGCCAGGTCATTTCTCCGTCCTGCTCTACCCATCCCGACTGCGGAAAGGTACAGGGATATTCACGGTAGGCACTGCTGACCGTATTGCCCTCTGTATCGAAGATAATCACTTTTACGCCGGTTGTTCCGATATCGATTCCACTGATATAATTTTTCATCTCTTACTCTCTCTCCAAAAATTATTTTTTATTCGCTTACAATTGAATGGGATAGACGCCGAATGCGTGGGCACATTCGATCATGTGTACCAGATTTTCCGCGCTCACATCGCTCTGGACATTGTGGGCCGGTGACAGCAGAAAGCCGCCGCCCGGCGCCAGCGCCTTGATGGCGTCGCGCACTTCCTGGGTGATCTCATCCTTTGTGCCAAAGGGAAGGACCTTCTGAATATCAATGTTGCCGTGAAAGACGATTTTATCGCCGAATTCCTGCTTCAGCTCGTAACGGTTCATATGGTTGGCGCCCGGCTGCACCGGGTCCAGAATGTCGATGCCGCAGTCGATGAGATCCGGGATAAATGGGCGGATCGAGCCACAGCTGTGCAGCATAACCCTGCCGTTGGGATTCTTCTTCAGCAGCTCTGCCTTCGCGCTTACCCAGAGCTCCTCGAGATGGGGTTTTACCACCTTGCGGAAGGTTCTCGGTGAAATGAGCGGGCTGTCCTGCGTGCCCAGATCCTCGCCGCTCAGGCGCAGAATATCCACGTATTCACCCACCGCGTCGATGCAGACACGGTCGATTTCCTTCTGTATCTTGCAGACCTTGTCCAGCAGCGCGTGGGCAAATTCCTGATTGTTGATGAGGTCGCGGTACCAGCGCTCGTGGCCCCGCATATAGGTGGCGACCTCAAAGACGGCGCCGGCAAACTTGGCCAGAATGGCCAGATCACTTTTGTCGCGCACCATCTGCATTTCTTCCCGCAGGCCCTGGTAGCGCGCCGGATCGGTGGGATCAGGCCAGTCGTAGCTTTCCAGATCCTCAATAGTGGCGTCGGCCAGAGGCGGGTTTTGCAGCTCAAAGTAAAAATGTCCGCCGTCGATCATGGTCTTCTTCCAGTAGCAGCCCCACTCGTCGGTAAAGCTGCCGTCCTCAAACTGTCTGGAGTGGGCGGATTTGGCCGATCTCGGGGAAATGTAGTACATATCCAGATCCAGTGCCTGGATCATCTCCAGCGGCATCTGAACGTCGGTCCAGTGGCCCATTCTGGGCGTGTCTGGAAGATGGTCCATCTTCAGCAGCCTTTTCATATCTCTGTAAACATCAATGGTCAGGACCATGTCCACTGGCACCCGGTCGGGCTCCTGGTGGCTGGCCGCTGCCATCACACGTTCTCTCGAATTCATTCTTGTCTCTCCTTTTTTACAAATTCCAAAGCGTCTCGCAGCTGCACACAATGTTCATGGCGCCTGCCTGTATCATGGTCTTGACATCGCTCGCCTTTGAGATCAGCCCGCTGGTAATCACAGGCTGTTCGAATTCATGGCTCACCTTACGCACGATCCGCGGGATCAGCCCCGGCGTCAGCTCGATAATATCCGGCTTCGACGCCTTAAACAGGTTGATGCCGCTTTCCAGCGCCTGGTTGTCCATGAGGAAAATCCGGTGCACAGTGATCAGGCTTTCCCTGGCCGCCAGCTTCAGAATATGGTTCTTGGTTGAGATGATGCCGTCGATGCCGTCGTGCTCCACGGCGTAGCGTATCCCCCCAACATCTCTGCCAATGCCCTCGATCAGGTCCATGTGCAGGAATACCAGTCCATTTCGCTCTTTAAATTCCTTAATCAGATTTTCCGCCTTAAAATAATCGCCTCCCACCATAAACAGCACCCGCACCTTTGAGTCGAGGGCCTGCCTGAAATTCTCCGGCGTCCGCACTGCGGCGATAACCGGGTATGCCTTAAAAGTCTTCATTTGTTCCTTAGTGATCATTGGAGTGGCCTCTTTCCAATGATTTAAGATAGAAAAAAACCGCGATAAATAAACGGAGCACGCTCCCATTTATTTACTGCGGTTTCTACAATCTCAAACCAATACGTATTAATTTATTCAATAATACCATGTTTGTAAATCGATGTCAATAGTTAATTCTGATATTAAAGATATTTTTACGAATTACAGAATCTCAATCCCGTTGTTCCGGGCGTATTCCCTGTAAATTTCCGGTTCTTTACCATCAACGATAAAAGCCTCAAAAATATTGAGGTCAAACATCTTGGCCAGGGAGATCTTGTCAAACTTGGTGTAGTCGGCCATGAGGTAGCACTTCTGGCTGATCTCGGCCAATGTCTGGTTGACCTCGATCTCCTCCAGGGAGCTGTGGGTCACACCCTTGGGAATGGAGACGGCCAGTACCCCCATAAAAGCCTTGTCGATGTTGAACTTCCTGAGGAAATCGTCCGCGTCCTTGCCGTAAAAAGCGCCGGAGATACTGCGCAGCCGGCCCCCGGGCATAAAGACGTTCACGCCCTTTACAGTGGAGGCCTTGAGGGCCACATTCAGCGACAGGGTGATCACGTTCAGGCTTTTCATGTCCTCCAGATAATCGAGAACCAGCTCCACCGTGCTGCCGGAATTCAGGGCAATGGTGTCCCCGTCCTTGATCAGCCCTGCTGCCTTCTGCGCGATGATCCGTTTTTCATCCAGGTTCTGCAGCTTCTTCTGGGCAATGTTCATCTCCACGGTGGTCTGGCTGGCCAGGCTATCCCGGGCGTAGGCGCCCCCATAGGTCAGCTCGATGCCGTACGCCTCTGCCAGGTATTTCAAATCCCTCCGGATGGTTGGTACGCCCACCTCGTATTTTTTGGCCAGCGCGTCGGCCTTGACGGAGCCTTCCTTCAGGATTTTATTGAGTATTTCTTTTCTGCGTTCTACATGCAGCATTCATTTCACCGCCCTTTTCTACCAACACTATACCATTTCTTTCATGGCTGTGCAAGGGGTTCAGCCGGCTGCTTACTGCCATTCACGGCGCAAAATGCTGTAAATCGCCGCGTCGCAGAGCCCCTGGTTGCTTTTGTTGTATTCCCGGAGCACGCCCTCCTTTGTCATGCCACATTTCTGCATAACCCTGCCCGAGGCCGGGTTTTCCACAGCGTGTACTGCCTCGACGCGGTTGGCGCCCACTTCCTCAAAGAAAAAGCGGATCACCGCTGACAGGGCCTCCGCCGTAAACCCCTGGTTCCAGTAGGCGCGGCCAACGCAGTAGCCCACCTGCACGGCTTCGGCCGCCTCATCAATATGGACAACGCCGAGACTGCCGATGGCTTCACCGGATTCCCTCAGTGTGATACACCAGTTATAATCGTCCAGCAGAATGGCGTTGTTCTGCCACGCCTCAATGACCGCCCGGGAGGCTTCGGCGCTTTCGTGAGCCGGCCAGCTCATAAAACGGGTGACCTCCGGATCTCCTGCCCAGCCCAGGTACATGGCCTCTGCGTCGTCAATGGAAAACTGGCGCAGCACCAGACGCCCGGTTTCAATTCTGCGCGTTCCCTGATGGTTCATATGAATCCCTCACTTTCTTTTAGCTTATTATACCACGTTCAAAAGCCTGAGTGTCGATTTTCTTTTACGTTTTAAAGGTCCAATTTTCAAAGGCTTTATGGTATAATAGCCCTGAACTTTATGGAAATTAGGAGGTTTTTACATATGCTGACATCAACCACGCGCGCATTTGGCTCCCCCAGCCGCTACATTCAGGGCTGCGGCGAGCTTGAGCGCCTTCAGGACTATACCGCCGATTACGGGAAAAGGGTGCTTGCCATCATCGACCCATTTTTCTACGACACCCTTTCCCCTGCCTTAAAGGCGCAGTTTAAAGCGGCCGGCGCCGCCATCGAATCCGTCAAATTCGGCGGTGAGACCACCCTCACAGAGCTCGAACGCCTGGCAGGCATCGCCTCCGGCCACGGCTGCGACGTTGTCGTGGGGATCGGAGGCGGCAAGACCATCGACGCCGCCAAATACACCGGGATCAAGGCCACGGCTGCCATTGTCATTGCCCCGACCTCAGCCGCCACGGACGCGCCCACCTCGGCCCTTTCAGTCACCTACACCGAGGAAGGCGTCCACGCTGAGACCATCTATTTCAAGCGCAACCCCGACCTCATTCTGGTCGACAGCAAAATCGTCGCCCAGGCGCCAATCCGTTTGCTGGTATCCGGCATGGGCGACGCCCTGTCCACCTATTTTGAGGCCCGGGTCCATCTGGAATCCAATACCGCCAACCGCATTGGCAGAGGCTACCGCACCACCCTGGCCGGCATGGCAGTGTCTGAGCTGTGCTACCGGGTGCTGCTCGAGGACGGCCTGAAGGCCAAGCAGGCCGCCGAAGCCGGCGCCTGTACCGAGGCCCTGGAAAACATCATCGAAGCCAACACCCTGCTCAGCGGGCTGGGTGTGGAATGTGTGGGCTGCGCAGGAGCCCACTCCCTGAACAGCGGCTTTTCCGCCGTTGAGGCCTGCCGGAATTACACCCACGGTGAGATCGTAGCCTTTGGCACCCTGTGCCAGCTGGTGCTCGAGAACCGCCCAAAAGAAGAAATCGAGGAGGTTCTGGGCTTTTCGACCAGCGTGGGACTGCCCGTCACCCTTGCCGAAATCGGCCTGGACGCCAGCATGGAGCCAGAGCTGCGCCTGGTGGCCGAGCGCGCCGCAAAGGCCAGGCACATTGTCGCCGAGCCCGTCACCGTCAACCCCGAAATCCTCTACAACGCCATTTTGGCCGCTGACGCCATGGGCCGGGCCTGGCGGGCTGAACGCTGATGGCTGCTTTTTCAGACCGCTGCATCCAATCAAATATGCAAGGCATATTTGCACCTGAACTCGCCACTTTCAACTTTCAACGATACCGCCCTTCTTTTTAACACATTATCTCTTGAAGATAACTTTTACAGCACATTTCGACCGCTCTACGCGGTCTTTTTTTATTATATCCAGTTTTTTTTACTTTTTTTACAAAATCTGGTAAAATTTGCTTCCTTTTTTCCATTGTATGTATAGAGACCTCTACATGTGAACTAAGGGAAAAGACAAACAAAAGTTGCCCGTTTGGCATTAAATCATTTCTATTCTTTTATTACGATTGAAAATTTCATTTTATTTTTAATTTCGTTAAACAAACCGTTGATATTTTTGTCAAAAAAAGTATGTATGTAGTAGAAGCGTCTCAAAGGAGGAAAAACATGGATTATCTCAAACAGCTCAACGCCTACCGGAGAAAGCGACTGGCCAGCCCGCTCTCATCAAACGCCATTGCCCTTTATACCATTCTTCTGGAATACGCCAACGACCTGTATTTTCCAGACCGCTTTACCGCGGCCAATTCCGTGATCTGCGGGCTCAGCGGCCTCAGCCTGACACGGATGCAGGCCGCGCGGAAGGAGCTCTGTGATGGCGGTTTTCTGGCTTATACCAATGGACGCAGGGATCAATGCGGTACCTACCAGCTCATTGATCTGGCACAAGCCGGCAGCATATCAAAAAAGGCTGCGAAGCCAGACGGCAAACCGGATAGCAAACCGGACAGCAAACTGGATAGTAAATCGGACAGCAAACCGGCCATATTAAACAAACCAAACCAAAGCAAACCAGACCAACTCAAAGAGTGCTATGGCGACTTCGTCACCCTCACCCCCGATGAACGCGCAAGGCTCGGCGAACGTCTGGGAGAACCCGACACCCTGCGCTACATCGACCGGCTTAACGAGTACATTGGCCAGATTGGCCCAAAAACCGCCAACAAGCGCTACAAAAGCCATTACCATACCATTCTCAGCTTTTACCGCCGGGACGCGGAAAAACGCCAAAAACAGCCAGACAGCCCCATTCCAGATTACACCGCAAGCAAAGGAGAAAGCCTGTGAATTTTGAAGCCACAATCCCCAACCCCAACGCCGGCAGCCAGGAATTCTATGAAGTGGACGGCCTTAAGCACTGTCCCCACTGCCACACCCCTATGGAAACCTGGGTGGCCTTCGGCCCGGTCACGAAAAAGATGCCCTGTCTGTGCCAGTGCAGGACCGAAGCCCGCGACCAACGCGACCAGGCCTTTAAGGCCCGTCAGGAGGCCGAGCGACAGAAAAGCCGGAGGGCATCCCATATTCAGGACCCCGCCCTGCGCAAAATGACCTTTGAGGCCGACAATGGTGCCTGCCCCGGCGCCATCGAAAAGGCAAAGCGATACGTCGCCCAGTTTGATAAAAGCCGCAGCGAAAACATCGGCCTGCTGTTTTACGGCGATGTGGGCACCGGAAAGACCTTTACGGCCGGCTGTATCGTCAACGCCCTGAACGACAAAGGCTACAATGTCCTGGGCACCAGCCTCACCCGCCTGAGAGACGACCTGCCCGGCGAGTTTGAAAGCGACCGGAGCCGGAGCCAGTACTACGACCGCCTGGCCGCCTACGACCTGGTGCTGATTGACGACTTTGGCATCGAGCGCCAGAGCGAGTTTACCCTGGAGCAGATTTACAACCTTATCGACGCCCGCTACAAAAGCGGAAAGCCCACCATCATCACCACCAACCTGACACCCGGGCAGCTCAAAAATCCCAAAAACATGGCCCAGCGCCGAATTTATGACCGCATCGACGGAATGTGCAGCCCCATGCTCTTCGAGGGACAGAGCCAGCGTCCCGTCCGTCAGAAGCAAAAGACCGAACTGGCGCGTAAACTGCTTTCTCCGGAAAGCAGGGGCTGAGCGCGCTGCAAAATTTTTCTTGACAAACCCTTCACGCGAGTATATACTGTGTATATCGTATATATACAGTATAACTTTCGAGAGGACCATCCATGGATATTATTATCAGCAACAGCAGTGGAAAGCCCATCTATGAGCAAATCACCACGCAGATTAAAAATAAGATCATCACAGGCGAGCTGAGGCCCGGCGACGCGCTGCCCTCCATGCGCGTTCTGGCCAAGGAGCTGCGCATCAGCGTCATCACCACCAAGCGGGCCTACGCCGATCTGGAACAGGACGGCTTTATTGAGACCGCCCCGGGCAAGGGCAGCTTTGTCGCCCAGAAAAACACCGAGTTCATCCGCGAGGAAAACTACCGTCAGATACAGGAGCTTCTGGAGCAGGCCGTTGCGCTCTCGCAGGGCTGCGGTCTCTCCCTTTCCGAGCTCACCGAACTCATCACATTACTTTACAAAGGAGACAGCTAATGGACACTCAAAACGCCATTGAAATCAAAAACCTCAGCAAGCACTACAGCGGCTTTTCACTGAAGGACGTCAGCTTCAGCCTGCCCTCAGGCAGCATCATGGGCTTTATCGGGGAAAACGGAGCCGGTAAAACCACGACCATCAAGGCCCTGCTGGGCCTGATCCGCCCCGACAGCGGCACCCTGCAGATTCTGGGCAGAGACACCTCGAAGGATGAAAAAGACATCAAAAAGAATCTGGGCGTTGTTTTCGCCGATCAGAATTTTCCCGACGACCTCCGGCCGCCCGAAATCACCAAGATCATGGGCAACATCTATAAAACCTGGGACAAAGCCCTGTTTGAGAATTACCTCTCCCGCTTCAGGCTTCCTCTGGACAAGCGCCTCAAGGATCTCTCCAAGGGCATGAAGATGAAGCTTTCCATCGCGGCGGCCCTGTCCCACAGGCCAAGGCTGCTGATTCTGGACGAGGCCACCAGCGGCCTGGACCCGGTGGTGCGCAACGAAATTCTGGATATTTTCCAGGAATTCATCGAGGATGAGGATCACTCAATCCTCATGTCCTCCCATATCACCAGCGATCTGGAACGCATCGCGGATTACATCACCTTTATCCACGACGGGCAGATTCTGTTCAGCGAGCCAAAGGATACACTCATCGAGGATCACGGCATTGTCAAGTGCAGCCCCGGCCAGCTCGAGGCCCTTGCCCTCACCGACGTGGTCGGTATTCAGCGCTCCAGCTTTGACGTCCAGGTCATGATCAAAAACCCGGCGGCATTCAGAAACCGCTGCCGGGAGATCATCGTCGATCTCCCCAGCCTGGAGGAGATCATGCTGTTCTATACCAAAGGAGACACAAAATGAAAGGCTTAATCATCAAAGAGTTTTTAGCGATGCGCCGCTATCTTAAGCTCATTGCTATTCTGCTTGCCCTGTATATTGTCATGGCCTTTCTGACACGATCCGCCTCTTTCTTCTCAGCTGTCAATGCGCTTTTGGTGGTATTCTGTGCCTTCAACAGCTTTAGCTATGACCGTTATAACCATTGGAATGAATTTGCCGTTTCCTTACCGGTGTCCCGCCGGGAGATGGTTCGGAGTAAATACGTCTTTCTGCTTTTGTTGGCTTTGGCATTTACGCTGATCCTTCTGGTTGTCAATGTGATCCTGAATGTTTCTGCCGATAACGGATTAAGCGCGGTGATCAGAAATGCCCTTGCTTCGGTCAGCTTTGCGCTCATATACCTTTCGATCACCACCCCGCTTATCTATAAGTTTGATTTGGAAAAAGCGCGGTATGTGATGATTGTCTGTGCATTTGTTCCTTTTCTGCTGTCGTATATCGTTTCATCGCTGGCCGGAAACAGCATCGTCGTTTTACCCAGAAAGGAGAGCCTTATCTCAATGTCCGTATATATGACACCAATCCTGACCGTTGTTTTTTTTATTGGCTCTTACTTGATATCCAAGCTGATTTTTCTAAAAAAAGATTTATAGGAGACACAAAATGAAAGGCTTAATCATCAAAGAATTTCTCGGCCTGCGCCGGTATTTCAGGCTTCTGTCGGCACTCATGGTGCTGTATATTTTCATGGCCATTGGCATGACCTCCATCTCGATTTTCTCGGCCATCAACGCCATTCTGGTCATGATCTGCGCACTCAGCGGCTTCAGCTATGACAGCTATAACCACTGGAACGAATTTGCCATGACCCTGCCGCTGAGCCGGGCCGACCTGGTAAAAAGCAAATACCTTTTTATCTTACTGCTGTGTGCCTTCGGCACCGTGATCACACTGATCCTCAGCCTTGCCGTGGGACTGATCATCCACGTGCCCATGCAGGAAATTTTCATCGGGGCCCTGTGCTCGGCGCTGGCCGCCCTGTTCCTCGGTGCGCTGACCACTCCGTTTATCTACAAGTTCGGCGTCGAAAAGGCCCGGTATATCCTGATCATCGTGGTGATGATCCCCACCCTTGGCTTTGTGAGCTTCGGCAGCTACCTGTCCGGCCTCCAGCTGCCCTCAGCCCAGACCCTTACCCTTCTGGCCTGGTGCGCCCCGGCGCTGGTGCTGGCCTTTGTGTTCCTGTCCTATCGGATTTCCCGGCATATTTTTATGTGTCAGGATTTGTAATGACGCTGCAAAGCTGTTGAAAGGAGTAAAAATGAAAGGGCTAATCATCAAAGAGTTTCTCGGCCTGCGCCAGTATTTCAGGGTGCTTGGTTTTCTGCTGTTTGCCTATATCATCATGTCCTGGTGTCTGAGGACAACGGGCATCTTTCCGGCCATCAATGCCTTTTTGATTATGATCTGCGTGCTCAACAGCTTTAACTATGATGAGCTGAACCACTGGGAACCCTTTGTTCTGACCTTTCCCCTGTCAAAAACCGATATGGTGCGCAGCAAGTATCTCTTTATTCTGCTTCTCTGCGCGGCCAGCACGGTCATGACCCTCTTGCTGAGCCTGACGGTCGGTTATTTTCTGCACACCTCCCTGTCAACGGTCATTATCGGTTCGGCCGCGTCCATTTTTGCAGGCATGTTTCTGGCCGCTCTCTTTACTCCGGTTATCTATCAATACGGCACCGAAAAGGCCCGCTACATCATTGTCGCCATCATCATGGTGCCGACTTTTTTGCTTATGACCTTTGGCCGCTATCTGAACCCTTACCTGCCGCCAGGCCCTCAGGTCCTGACGCTGCTGGCCTGGGCCCTCCCGGTGCTTGTCATCTTTCTCTTTTTCCTGTCCTACCGGATTTCAAAGCGCATTGTCCTGAAAAGGGAGTATTGATTCTTAAATAAACATTTGATCATTATTTCCCGGTAGGTTATAATAAAGTACAAACAGGATGTCCAAACATCCTACTAGATGACCTTAGGAGATTTGAAATTATGCCAAGCGACAGAAAAAAACCGGCAAATGCCCTTTCACCCATTGATAACTCCTCCATTGTTGACAAGATTATCGACCGGATCGTCAAAGCCATTTCTACCGGGCAGTTTAAAGTAGGGGAAAAACTCCCCAGTGAATTTGAGCTCATGGAAGAGCTGAACGTGGGGCGGAACTCCCTGCGCGAGGCCATGAAAATTCTATCCGCCCTGGGCGTGGTAGACATCAAACGCGGCGACGGCACCTATGTGTGTGACCACATTGCCCCCACGGTGTTCAACCCCATTATCTACAGCATCATCTTCCAGGCCGAAAGCGACCCGGACATGGTGGAATTCAGGGAGTGCATGGAGGAAATGGTCCTGCGCACAGCCATGAAAAAGGCCACTGACGGCGACATCGTCCACCTGAGCCAGATTATCAAGGAGATCCGCAGGGCTTATGAGAGCGGCGACAAGGAAAAGGCCGCCTATCTCGACTATAAGTTTCACGTCACCATTGCCGACATCTGCGGCAACCCTTATATTTCCAAGCTGGTCAACGGGATCTATGAGATCTTTTCCCTGTCCATTGAGGATACCATCAACACCCGGGAGCTCTTTGACAAGGCCGAGGGCTACCACAAGGAAATCCTGCGCTGTATTCAGGAAAAGGACGTCAAAAGCATTGACGCCGCTGTGGAAAAGAGCATGACCTTCTGGCACGACAAGGACGCTTAAACCAAAATGACCGCAAACAAATAAAAAAGAGCCCGAGGGCTCTTTTTGTGTTAGTCTAAATCTGCAATAACGCTGACCTGGCTGCTGTCGACGCCTGCGATGCGCAGCGGAGCGGCAACAACAAAGTTGATCTTGCCCTTTAACTCGGACAGGTTCATGTCTTCAATGGCTGTGATGAATTTTTCAGTGTTCAGGCCTAACAGGTTCTGGTGCGCCGGAGCGGCCAGATCATTACACGGTGAGCCGATGGCCAGGAAGTCAAAGCCCACACATCTCAGGTCCTTATAGGTATTCACCATGTACAGGCAGGTTTCCGGTGTCAGGAACGGGCCTTCCATCTGGTATTTTTTAGGATCGGTTTTGCGCACTTCGCCGAAGCCGGTACGGATCAGCAGCAGGTCTGCCTTCTGGATTTCGTCCTCGTGCTTCTGTAAATCCTCGATGGTTACGCCCTCGCAGGCATTTTTCGGAATATCTAAAAGCAGTACTTTTTTGAACACGAAGTAGTCAATGGGCAGCTCGGTGATTCTCAGTCCGTCTGGATTAAAGTGCTTTGGTGCGTCGTAATGGGTGCCGCAGTGGTTTGGCAGCTCGGACATAAAGCTGTTGAACGGGGTTTCATCGCCGATTTCTGTGCACTGTCTTACTTTGATGACCGGTTCGCCTGGCCATGCTAAATCGTTCGGGTCCAATGGATAGGATAAGAAAATGTTCATAAAGTTCACCTCATATAAATTTTTTATTTTATTAAGCGGAGACTCTTTCCGCCAATAATCTTATGGTTGCGATTTCAACAAAACGTCTTTTTCAAGGCGCCTGTCCGGTATTTTCACCGGACAGGCTGCCCGAATCATACACCCATCAGGGTTTCAACTGCTTCTCTCAGTGTGGTATTGGTGCCCACATTGCCCGGGAAGATCACATAGGGCAGTCCCGGGAATTTACTTTCCTCCCCGGTCATCCATACCGGAATCCCCGGCTTGATCTGGCCCATGACATTGGCCTTCTGTACCCGCAGCGCCTTGGTGCCAATATCACTGGAGGTAATGCCGCCCTTGGCCACAATAAAGTTGGGCCGTACGGACAGGTTCGTAATGATGCTGGTCACCGCGTCCGATATTTTAACTGATACCTTGAGCTGTTCGTCCTTGTCGTCGGTGTCCAGGTCGAAGCGGTCCCGCCGGGTATAGACGGCCACGGTCTTGCCCGCCTTGATGTCGGCGTCCACAATGGCGACGACCCGCTCCACTTCCTGCTCCAGCCCGTTTTCTTCCAGGACCCGGTGCTGGTTGAACTCGATAAATTCAATGGGCCGGCTTGAGTTTTTCAGCTCCTCGAGCTGGGCGGTGGTCTTGTTGACATGGGAGCCGACAACGATGATGCCGCCATTTTCGTTTTCGGTCAGGATCAGCTCGTCGTGGCTGAGAATCGGCTTGTCCGGCACGCCGCCCAGTACCTTGGTGATGGCCGCGGCTGAACGGAATATAAAGTTTTTACCCTGATTCATGGCTTTTACCAACGCGATGGCAAAAACCTTAACATCGGCGTAGTCGATGGAATTGACCACAATCTTATTAAAATCTTTGACCTGCATGAGCTGATCTGTAATCTTGTCAATTTCCAGATTTCTCAGGTCCTCCAGCGCGATAAAGGTCACGTCCTCCGCCTTGTATCTGCCGCCGGATTTTTCCTCACACCACTCGCCCAGATGGGACGCCTTGTAGCCAAAGGACTTGTCCTTGGCAAACTCGGTTTCGCCCGCCGGTACCAGCACATCGCCTTCCTGCACATAGTGCACGTTGCCGATGGTAAAGCGGCCGCCCTCTTTAAAGAATGGATAGATGATTTCGCCGTCGATTTTCTGGTCTGAGCCCGCCTCGATAACGTCCTTTAAGATTTCAGGCTCCAGCGGATAATGCCCGCGCAGGGTCGAGTCACTCCGGCTGATCACCACAAACGGCTTACCGGTTTCCTTGGCGACCTGTAAGATGTTCTCAGCCATTTCCCTGTGGGCTTTTGTGGTTTCCTCTACGGTCAGCCCTCTGGAGTTGGTCAGGATAAAGAACATGCTGTTTTCCTCGTCAAAGCCCTTACGCATGCTGTCGACTGACCAGTCGGTGTAAACGGAAATATCGTGTACGGTCTGCACCCCGGTGGGGTCGTCGTCCAGAACCACGATCTTGCGGTCAAAGCCCTTTAGGGCTTCGCTCAGCTGTGCGGTAACCTCTTCTTCCGGAATGGGCTTAAAGGTTGTTAAAATGGATGCGTCAAGTCTTTCTGTCATAGTATTCACCTAGTCTTCCTTGCGTTTTACTTCGACACCGGCCAGCTTTTCAAAATACTGTACAATGCCGCCGTGGTCATCTTCCAGATGGCCGTCTACCTTCAGGGCCTGCATGATTTCCAGCAGCTGGCTGCTCATGGGCAGCGGCACGTCGATGTCGTGGGCGGTTGCCATGACATTCTTAATATCCTTGAGGTTAATGGAAATCTTGCCGCCGGGCACAAAGTTACGGTCAATCATCAGCGGGGCCTTGGCGTCAAGCACGGTGCTTCCGGCCAGACCGCCACGGATGGCCTTGTATACCAGCTCCGGATCGGCTCCGGCCTTTGTGGCCAGTACCAGCGCCTCCGATACCGCCGCGATGTTCAGGTTGACAATGACCTGGTTGGCGAGCTTGGTCACAGAGCCGCTGCCGGTTCCGCCGACCAGCAGGGCCGATGCGCCCATGATGTCAAAGTATGGCATCATCTGGTCAAAGGCCTTCTGACTGCCGCCGACCATAAAGGCCAGTGTTCCGTCGATTGCCTTGGGTTCTCCGCCGCTTACCGGCGCGTCCAGGAACATCACGCCCTGTGATTCCAGCCGGTCTGCGCAGATTTTGGATTCGGTCGGTGTCACTGAACTCATGTCCACGACCACGCTGCCCTTCTGAATCCCCTCAGCCACGCCGTCCGGGCCAAACAATACCGACTGAACAATGGTGCCGTTGGGCAGAATCGTGAAAATAACGCTGCATTTTTCACCGATTTCCTTTAACGTTCCGGCCTGGGCCCCTAAATCGGTCAGTTCCTTTACTGCCGCTTCATTCAAATCGTTTACCAACAGCTTACAGCCACCCTTGACCAGGTTCTCAGCCATTGGTTTCCCCATAATACCTAGTCCGATAAAACCAACCATTTGATCCATTTCAGTACCTCTTTTCTGTTTTCTTAGTAGGTCATCCTACCTTTAAGTCTAAAATTTTTAATAGGACATCATTTGTTAAATGTGTAACGAAGAACGTCCTATGTATTGCTTTTCATATCCCTATGATAAGACCTTCACCCCGTTTTTGTCAAGCTCTTTTTTAAAATCTTAAACAAATTGCAAATAAAAAGAGAACACGACAATGAATCGTGTTCTCTTAAAGCATGGCATAGGGCCGCTGTGAGCCATGGCCTAAAACATGCTCATAAAGCTCATCTGGTTGGAATCCGGCAGGCTGTTGAGACAGCCGAACTGTTCCAGCTTTTCGATGTTGGATTTATTGACCTTGGCGCGTGTCTGCAAATCCTCTTTGGAGATAAAGGGCCGCCTCTGGGCCTCCTCGTAAATCTGCATGGCCGCCTTGTCTCCCAGGCCGTCGATGGCGTTGAGCGGCGGAAGCAGATCGTCTCCGACAATTTTAAACTCGCTGTAATGGGACTCGTAGACATCGACGTTTTTAAAGCCGTAGCCACGGCAGTACATTTCCAGCGCCAGCTCCAGCGAGGTCAGAAGCTGCTGGTCCTTGTTGCTGGCCTTATTGCCCTGGGCTCGGATTTCCGCCAGGGTTTTCTTGACCGTTTCCTTGCCGTTGGTCATCTTTTCCAGGTTAAATTCTTTGGCCCGGATACTGAAATAGGTCGCGTAATAGGCCAGCGGGTAATAGACCTTGTAGTAGGCAATGCGGAAGGCCATCATGACATAGGCGGCCGCGTGGGCCTTTGGGAACATGTACTTGATTTTTTTACAGGAATCAATGTACCAGGCCGGCACGTTGTTTTCCTTCATATAGGCTTCCTCATCCTCGGTCAGGCCCTTCCCCTTACGGACATGCTCCATAATGCTGAAGGACTCCTTGGGCGCCAGTCCCATTGAGATGAGGCCGAGCATGATATCGTCACGGGTACAGATAACGTCCTTGATGGTCGCAGTGCCAGAGCGCACAAGGTCCTGGGCGTTGTTGGTCCAGACGTCGGTCCCGTGGGAGAGGCCGGAAATACGGATCAGGTCTGAAAAGGCCGTAGGCTTGGTGTCCAGCACCATCTGGCGGACAAAGTTGGTTCCGAACTCGGGGATCCCGCAGGTTCCCAGAGGAATATCGAAATCATCGTCCTTCAGATCCAGGGCGCCGGTGCCTGTAAACAGGCTGATGACCTTTTCGTCGTCCAGGGGAATCTCCTGGGGGTCAAGGCCGGTGATGTCCTTGAGCATGCGGAGCATGGTCGGATCATCGTGGCCCAGAATATCGAGCTTCAGGAGGCGGCCGGAAATGGAGTGGTAATCGAAGTGGGTGGTCATGGTGCCGCAGTCCCGGTCATCGGCCGGGTACTGGATGGGCGTAAAGTCGTAGATATCCTTATCCCTCGGCACGACCATAACCCCGCCGGGGTGCTGGCCCGTGGTACGTTTAACCCCGGCGCAGCCCTCGATCACGCGCTCCATCTCAGCTCTCGGAGCCGTAACGCCATTTTCATCAAAGAAATTTTTCACATAGCCAAAGGCCGTCTTATCCGCCAGTGTGGCGATGGTTCCGGCGCGGTAGACCTTGCCCTCGCCAAAGAGCACCTCGGTGTAATGGTGCGCCTCGGGCTGGTTTTCACCCGAGAAGTTAAGGTCAATATCCGGCTCCTTATCGCCCTCAAACCCAAGGAAGGTTTCAAAGGGAATATCAAAGCCGTCCTTGTTCATGGGATGGCCGCACTTTGGGCAGTTCTCATTGGGAAGGTCAGGCCCTACCCCCACCTTTGTGCTGTCAAAGAACTCATAATGCTTGCAGTTCGGGCAGACATAGTGGGGCGCCAGCGAGTTAACCTCAGTGATCCCGCACAGCATGGCCACCAGCGACGAGCCGACCGAGCCTCTGGAGCCGACCAGGTACCCGTCCTCCAGAGAGTGGTGCACCAGCTTCTGGGCGATCAAATACAGGACGGAATAGCCGTTGCCGATAATGGAGTCCAGCTCGCGCTTCACGCGCTGCTCCACAATGTCGGGCAGCGGATCGCCGTACATCTCATGGGCCTTTTTATAGACCATATCCCGGATCTCGTCATCTGAGCCCTCAATGATGGGCGGGAAGGTGCCGTCGGGTATGGGCTTCACGTCGTCGAACATGTCCGCCACCCTGCGCGGGTTGGTGACCACCAGCTCATAGGCGGTCTGTGGGTCCAGGTAGGTGAACTCGTCCAGCATTTCCTGGGTCGAGCGGTAGTAGAGCGGCGGCTGCTCATGGGAATCCTTATAGCCCTGTCCGGCCTGCAGAATCTCTCTGAAATAGGCGTCGCTGGGATCCACAAAATGGACGTCCCCGGTGGCGACTACCAGCTTGCCCTTTTCCCGGCCAAGCTCGACGATCCGCCGGTTAACATCGGCCAGCTCCTCCATGGCGTGCACGGTCTCGTTGCGCAGCAGGTATTCGTTGTTTCCCAGGGGCTGAACCTCAAAATAATCATAAAAATCGGCAATTTCATCCAGCCGGTTCTTGGGCACGTTCTTCAGCACTGCCTTGTACAGCTCTCCAGCCTCACAGGCGCTGCCGATGATGAGGTTTTCCCGGTGGGCCGCCAGCAGGGACTTGGGTATTCTGGGACGGCGGTAGAAATAATTGATATGCGCCTCGGAAACCAGCTTGTACAAATCCTTCAGGCCTGCCTGGTTTTTGGCGTAGATGATAATATGGTAGGTATCGCCGGATTTTATGATCTGTTCGACATCCATAAGGCCGTTGAGCCCGGCGACTTCCTCCACTTCCCGCTTCTGGGCCAGCTCCATGAGCTTGACGAAAATCTTCGCCGAGCATACCGAGTCGTCCAGAGCCCGGTGGTGGTGCCCCATGTCCACCTTAAAGTAGCTCGCCAGCTTTTTAAGGTTATGCTTGTTAATGGTGGGAATCAGCGTTCTGGACATGGCCAGCGTATCAATGTAGGTGATGTTGTTTTCGAGGCCGTGCTTGTCCAGGGCAATCTCCATAAAGCCCATATCAAATTTTGCGTTGTGGGCCACCAGAATGAGATCGCCGCAGAATTCATGAAAGGCTTTGACCGCGTCGGCCTCTTCCTCGCCGGCCTCAACCATCTGATTGGTAATCCCGGTGAGGTTGGTGATAAAGGGCGGAATGGGCCGGTGTGGGTTGACGATCTTGGAGAAGGTATCCACAATGTGCTTGTTTTTGATTTTGACGGCCGCGATCTCGATGATGTTGTCCTTGCCCGGGATCAGTCCAGTGGTCTCAAGGTCAAAGAAAACAAACTCGCCCTCAAAGCTTTCATTCTGCTCCCCGGTCACGATATACTGGTCATCGTCCACCAGGTAGCCCTCGACGCCGTACAGCACCTTAATGCCGTATTTTTTGCTCAGAGCCATCATTTCCGGATAGGCCTGAAGCACGCCGTGGTCGGTAATGCCGATGGCGTCATGACCAAAGTCGTTGGCCTGCTTCATGATTTTGGCCACCTTGCTCACTGCGTCCATGGAACTGTACTGGCTGTGAAGGTGAAGCTCCACCCGCTTTTCCTCTGCATTGTCACGCCTTACCGGCGCGGCGGCAATCTCCATATTCTTGGGCGTCAGCACCTTTTCGTGGGAGTACTCGTCATAATTGATATTGCCCTCCACCTTAAACCAGCGGTCTTTTTTCAGATTTTCCTTGATCATGCCCACGTTCTTTTTCCGGGCGAAAATCTTACAGGAAACACTGCCGTGCTCATCGGTAATGTTAAAGGTAAAGAGGGTCGTTTTATCGGTGATTTCCCTGGAGTCAATGCCAAAGACCCGGCCGCTGACCACGATGTTAGTGCTGTCAAGCACCGCGCCGGTGCTGAAGTCAATTTCTCCCATGGACTGGGCCGGGCGCTTGATCTTGTCGCCCATAACCACCTCGCCGACGCCCAGCGTCCGGGCTTCCACCTCTTTGCCGTCCTTTTTACCGGACGCGCCGCCGCTGGTCTTAGCCGGCGGTGTATCCTTTATGACCTTCAGGCGCTTATTCAGCGCCTCCTCTTTCTTTTTGGCCAGCGCGTCATAATCCACATTTTCCATGAGCTTATGGACCGGTTTCTTAGATACGGTTCCGCTGCTCTCCGCGGCCTCCGGGGCAATGATGACGCTCAGGCTTTTGGTATAGTCAAAAATATCCACAAGCTCCCGCTGCACCGAAATACTGTCGCACTCGGGTATACGGGTTTTAAAAGTAAAAACCAGCTCCTGGCTTGCAGAATTCACCTCGACCTTCTGAGGCTCCAAGCCGTATTTTTTGATGAGTTCCACCAGATCATTCTGTTTGTGTATAATCGGATTCAAGGCGTTCACCTACATTCTTTCGATTTCTTCCATCAGGGCATCGATGATTTCATCCTCTGCCACTGTTTTAAAGATTTCCCCTTTTTTAAAAAGAACCCCTTTTCCTTTTCCACCGGCAATGCCGATGTCCGCTTCCTTTCCCTCTCCCGGGCCATTGACCACGCAGCCCATCACCGCGACCTTTAAGTCCTTTTTAACATGTATGAGCCGGCGGTTCATTTCCTCCGCGATGCCGATCAGGTCAATCTCTGTGCGGCCGCAGGTCGGGCATGAAACCACCTCCACCATGCCTTCTCCGCTCTGGTACAGGCCAATGGATTTTAAAATATCCCTGGCCACGTAGATTTCGTCCACCGGATTGCCTGTGATGGATACCCGGATGGTATCCCCGATCCCCCTTAACAGCAGATAGCCAATACCAATGCCCGACTTAACCGCCGAGGTCCGCAGCACGCCGGCTTCCGTAATGCCCAGGTGCACAGGATAATCGTATTTTTCTGAAAAAAGCGTGTAGGCGTCTATGGTAAAGCGCACGTCCGAGGCCTTCATGGATACGACAATATCGTTAAAATCCAGCTCCTCGAGATAAGCGATGTGCTTCTCTGCGCTTTCCACCATGGCTTCCGGCGTGGGATGCCCATATTTTTCAAGGAGCTCCTTTTCCAGCGAGCCAGCGTTCACCCCGATACGGATGGAAATATTGGCCGCCCTGGCGGCCTCCACCACCCGGCGCACCTTCTCCTTATCCCCGATGTTCCCGGGATTGATCCGGAGCTTGTCCACGCCGCCCTTAATGGCCTCCAGGGCCAGCTCATAATTAAAATGGATGTCCGCCACCAGTGGGATGCGGATCTGTTTTTTGATGTCCGCGATGGCTCTGGCGGCCTCCATATCCGGCACAGCCACCCGCACAATATCGCACCCGGCTGCCTCCAGCTCCTTGATCTGGCGTACGGTCGCCCGGACATCTCTGGTATCCGTATTGGTCATGGACTGGATCAGTATGGGGTTATCCCCTCCGATCATCCGGCTGCCGATGGGCACCTCTCTGGTTTTATGACGTTCTATTTCCATATTTCTCACCTTACTTATTAATATTTTCAAAATTAAAAGCCCCAATTCACAGCTGCTTCATTGGGGCAAAACGTAATTATACTTTACTTCTAACACAGGCCTGAGATAAAAGCCAGATTACGGCAGCGCCGTTTCCTCCACTGCCTGTCAGCCGATTATCCGCATCACGTCATTCACCGCAATGACCACAGCCAGAAGCATCAGGGCCATAAAGCCGATGTAATTGATCATGTTTGCTTTTTTAGGATCAAGATCCCGTCCCACCAGCTTTTCGATAATGATGATCATCATCTGTCCGCCGTCAAGGGCTGGCAGCGGCAGTAAATTGATGACCCCTAAATTGACTGAAATCAAAGCCGTAAAGGACATCAGCGCAATGATTCCGTACTGGAAAAAGTCGTGAACCATGCTGACCATGCCGATGGGGCCTGCCACATCGTTCATGCCCACCTGTCCGGTTACCAGCATGTAAAGGCTCTGGTAAATGGTGATCCCGAACTTGCCCGTGGTTTCCAGGCCAAGGCCTAAGGCCTGTAAAATGTTGGCCCCTTTAAACAGATAGATCAGTACCAGCAGCACAAAGGCGAACACAATGTTCATGGCCGCGCCGGCCACTAAAATGATGAAGCGTTGTCCCTTTGTTTTGTTGGAGAAGCTTCTGGGGTCGTCCGGGGCAATCGGTTCACGGACCTCAGCGTCCTGTGCCGCTGTGTCCTCATCTGCCTCACCGGTGTCGCCTTCGCCGCGCATTTTACAGAAGCCGCCCAGCGGCAGCGCCCGGATCGAAAACTGGGTTTCCTTCCCCTGCTTTGAATAAAGCAGCGGTCCCATGCCAATGGAAAATTCTTCTACGAAAACGCCGACCTTTCTGGCGGCGATAAAATGGCCCCATTCGTGAACCACTACCAGTATGGATAAAATAAGCAGTGTCAGCAGAACCATCAATACATTTGTTAATATTGTCATATTTTAATACCTCACGCAAGTCCAGCGGTGTAGGTCGCGAAAATATAAACAAGGGGGATGATAAAAAGAATGCTGTCAAAGCGGTCTAAAATGCCGCCGTGTCCTGGCAGTATCTTCCCAAAGTCCTTAATTCCCATCTTACGCTTAATCATGGAGGCTGTCAAATCGCCGCACTGCCCCGCAATGGAGCCCACAAAGCCAATCGCCGCATACAGATAAACCGGCAGGTCCATCTGAAAACCAAATTTCATGATAACGCCGTAGAGCATCATAAAGACTGCCGCGGCCATCAAACCGCCAACCGCTCCGGCAATGGTCTTTTTGGGGCTTATCTCTGGCGCCAGCTTTGTTTTGCCAATGGCACGGCCCACAAAATAGGCCGCTGTATCGGTCGAAAACGCGATGACAAAAACCATCCACATATAGTAGATGCCCAGCTTAATATTTTCAAACATCATCAGATAACCAAACAGCACTGGAATGTAAATCAATCCAAAAAACGTTACAATCCCACGGTAAATATCGGTCTTTCCGTTTAAAATCTCGAAACAGAATACAATGATCATCACCACCATCAGCGTTGGCACCAGCGAATAGTAGTCCAGCTTCATGGATACCAGAATAATCACACTCAAAATCTCAACAAAGGGCAGGCTGATCTTATTTTCAAGCTGCCGGTTAAAGGCGCCGGAGAACTCAATGAGAGCCACTCCAGAAAGCACGAGACAGGCCACAAAGAGAAAGTAGCCACCCAGATAGAGCAAACCGAAAAGAACCGGCAGTCCAACAACCGCCGTCAATACTCTCTTTTGCATCTCAACCTCCTGCCTAAGCCGTACCGAAGCGTCTGTTGCGTTGCTGATAAGCCTCGATCAGCTTATAAAAGGCGTCATCGTCAAAATCAGGCCACCAGATATCATCAAAGAAAAACTCCGTGTATGCGTTCTGCCAGAGCAGAAAATTGCTGAGACGGCTCTCCCCGCCGGTCCGAAGCATGATGTCCGGGTCTGGCAGGTCTCCTGTATACAAATGGGCTGAGATCATCTCCTCAGTCACATCCTCAGGCGCTGTCCCCTGTTCCATGATCGCCCTGACTGCATGGACAATTTCATCACGTCCGCCGTAATTTAAAGCGACGTTCAGAATCAGGCCATCGTTATCCTTTGTCAGCGTCTCAGCGTTATCCGCTGATTTCCGGACATCCTTTGGCAGCCGGCTCTTTTCACCGATAATCCGGACCTGTACATGGTTACGGTGCAACTCCGCGATTTCCTTCATAAAATATTCGACAGCAATCCGCATCAGGCCGTCAACCTCTTCCTGACTGCGCTTCCAGTTCTCAGTGGAAAAAGCGTATACTGTCAGTATCTTAATTCCCATATCAGAAGCCAGGTGCACCGCATTGTGTAATGCCTTCATTCCGGCATTATGGCCAAACAGCCTGGGTTTTCTGCGCTGCTTTGCCCAACGGCCATTGCCATCCATAATAATGGCAACGTGCTCCGGCATATTTTCTTCTGATATATTATAATCTTCTATTCCCATGTCACACCTCATTCATTGTATCTTGTAACATTATAATCTATTTGAACCTTTTTGTAAATTGACAGTTCAGGCAGATTGATAATTTATCTTTTGTTTAAGCTTCAAAATAAAGTTAACATTCAAAGCCAGCCTCCTATATAGAACGAACCTTATTGTATTAAAGCTATACTTAATAAAAAATATGTTATTTTTTATCGAAGAGCCCTTTACATTTTTCGTAAAACGTGCTATATTATATATTATAATTCTCATTTTCACACATTTCCCAAAGGCCTCTGGTATTATACCAGGGGTTTTTACTTTATCAGGCACTAAAAAAATGCCCCGAGAGGCATTCTTTTACCTGCTAAAAAATTGGACCGTTTAAGTGCAGGCCGCATTCTTCGTTTTCGCAGACCCAGTCCTTTCCGTTTCCATTGACCTTGGCGCCGCATACCGGACAAATGCCGACACCGCCCTTGGGCCAGGTAAATTCAGTGAGCTCCATTTCCAAAAATTCGGTTGGCGCGTCCTCACCCTGTACCTTGACAAATTTCAAAATCGGCTTCTTTCCTAACATATTAAGCATCTCCTCACTAAACAAATTTATAAATTAAGTGTAGCATAAACCCCGTACCGATTAAAGATAAAATGTAAGCGTATTATGTGTTTTTTTTATCTATCGTTTCCGGCTGCGCCCTCAGAGCTTCACTTTTTCTCCCGGCGGCGCAAACCTTCGGATAACGGCTTCGGCCACACGAAGGCCGTCGCAGGCAGCGCTGGTGATCCCTCCGGCGTATCCCGCTCCCTCGCCGGCAGGGTAGAGCCCCTTAAGCGCGCTCTCGTAAGCATCGTTTCTGAGAATACGCACCGGCGACGAGCTTCGGGTCTCCACCGCTGTAACACGCGCGTTGTCAGCGTCAAAGCCCCGGATCCGCTTGCCAAAAACCGGAATGGCTTCCCTCAAGGCTTCCACGGCAAAATCCGGCAGGCACGCCGCAACCTCCGGCCCTTTCCCGGTATTGTCGCGAAACTCCGCGAAGCTGCACCTTGGCGGAGCAAACCGGCCGCCGCCATTCTCAAAGGCACGCCGCTCCCAGTATTCCTGAAACGCAATGCCCGCCAGAACATCCTCCGACGGAAAGTCCTCTGTCCGCACATCCACTAAAATCCCGGCATTGGCCGTGCCGCTGTCACGTTTTCGGTTGCTCATGCCATTGACACAGACCATGCCCGGCTGTGTGGAGGCTGTCACTACCTCGCCGCCAGGGCACATGCAGAAGGAATAGACCCCGCGGCCGTTCTGCGCGCGGCAGGAAAGCTTATAGCTCGCTGGCGGCAGGCCGGGCTGACCGCCATACTGGGCCTGATCGATGATACGCTGGGGATGCTCCAGACGTACCCCGATGGACAGCGGCTTCTGCGCCATCGGAACCCCCAGCTCCTTTAAGGCGCGAAAGGTATCCCGCGCGGAATGCCCCAAGGCCAGTATAACCGCGTTGGTGCGGTGCTGCCATATTTTCTCTCCGGTTCTCAGCGTGGCCGACGCCAGCGCTCCTTCCGCATTTTGTTCAAGGCCTGTCAGCTGGGTATTAAAACAGATTTCCCCGCCTGCGGCTTCTATGCGTTTGCGCAGCGCTACGACCACCCCGCGCAGAATATCGGTACCGATATGGGGCTTTTGCGCATAGGCGATGTCCTCCGGCGCTCCGGCTTCCACAAAGGCGGTGAGGACCTGATGGATGTGGGGGTCCTTGATTCCTGTGGTCAGCTTGCCATCGGAAAAAGTGCCTGCGCCGCCTTCCCCAAACAGCACGTTGGATTCAGGGTCAAGCCTTCCCTCCTGCCAGAAGGCATCCACATCGGCCACACGCCTTTCCATGGGGCAGCCGCGCTCTACAATAATGGGAGCATAGCCCGCCTCGGCCAGTGACAGCGCGGCAAAAATACCACAGGGGCCAAAGCCCACCACCAAAGGCCGGCCGGTTAACGGCGCGTTTCCAGGCATCGTGGCCTCTGGTCTTAGGTCCGGAGCTTCGGTCACCCGTTTCCGCCCGCGGGCGGGCAGCTTTCCTCGGTATTTAAAATCAAGGGTGACCACCCTGTGAATATCCTTTTTCTTCCGGGCATCCAGCGATTCCTTGCGGACCGCTATGTCCGAGGACGCGAGTGTACCCAGACGCAGGCCACAGGCCTTTTCCACCTTTTCGGGCAGGACGGACCAGTCCTGGTCAAGCTCCAGACGAATATTGGCAATTCGGTAATTATACATGCTGTTCTCCTTGCAGGACCGCGGCTGCCGCTGCCTGGGCAGCCCGCTGCCCGGTACGGAAAGCGTGGTCAAGATTATAACCGCCGCAGGGGCCGTCGTAGTCCAAAATTTCTCCGGCAAAATAAAGCCCTGGCACTATTTTTGACGCCAGTGTGTCCTCATCCACTTCGTTGTCCGCAATGCCGCCTGCCGTACACTGGGCCATTTTAAAGCCCATGGTCGAAACTGGCTTAAAGCACAGACGGTGGAACTGTTCATCCAATCTGGATATTTCATGCGCTGTCAGCGCTGACAGCTTTTTCTCTTCCTGCAGGCCAGCCTGTTTAAGCAGCAGCGCCGCCAATGGCGGTCTGACAATGCCCGTCACGGCTGCCAGACAGCTTTTTTCACCGAGCACGGCATCCTGCTGCCAGGCAGAAAGCATGGGCGCAAAGCTTCTTTTGGGCGCGAGATCAACCGCAATGGTGTAGGGCGTAAGCTTTTCATCGCCCAGATATTTCAGATAACGGCTTAAATTAAAGACGCAGATTCCTGAGAGGCCATAATCTGTAAACTGGACTTCCCCGTACTCCGAAAAGACCGTCTCACCATGGCATGCCAGGCTCAAATTCCCCTTCACACGTATGCCCTTCAGGGCCTCTGGCATCTCCTCGCAGCAAATCCCTGTCAAAACCGGCAGCGTTTTTGTCACATGATGGCCGAGGGCCTTTGCCATAGCGTACCCATCGCCGCTGCAGCCATAGGCTGGCCCCGCCTTTCCGCCGGTTGCCAGAATGACAGCCTTTGCCCTGAACGGCTTTTTCTCTCCCATTACCACAAAGCATCCATCATCTGCCGAGAGCCTTTTGACCGGTGTGCTCATGCGCAGATGAACCCCGAGGGCTTTCAGCTGACTGGCAAAAACCTCGGCCACTCCCGGCGCGCTTTCCGAAAAAGGATAGACCCTGCCTTCGTCATCCTGCCGTGCCGGGATTCCCAGCGACTCAAAAAAAGCAATGGTCGATGGCGCTGTATCCAATGCGGTGTTTGTAATATTGCAGCGGCCGTTGCCCGTTGCCCGCAGCTTTTTGCCGGGAGCCTCCTTCTTTTCAAGCACAGTGACCCGCAGAGACGGCGCCGCCCGTTTGGCTGTAACGGCTGCTGCCAGTCCGGCAGCTCCGGCGCCGATAATAATAAGGTCGTCTGTATAATTCTCCATATTCGTTCCCCTGTCTTTAATAATGTAATATTATATCTGTTTTTTTGAGACGGCGCAAGGAAACCCCTGATCCGATTTTTAAGATAAAAAGCCTCAGCGCGCCCGGGGACATGCTGAAGCTTCTCCATCTCTTTTTTAATTTCAGATTTCATCCACAAACCGGTAGCCCACACCCACCTCCGTTAAAATATACTTGGGCTCCGCAGGGTTCTGTTCGATTTTCCGGCGGATGTTTGCCATGTTCACCCGAAGTGTCTGGTTTTCATTGGTATAGGGGCCCCAGATATCCTTGATAATTTGATCGTAGGTAACCACCTTTCCGGGGTACTGCGTCAGGATCTCAAGTATCTTGTACTCGATGGGGGTAAAGTGGACCGGCGTATTATTCAGGGTTACCAGCCGTTTGTCAAAATCAATGGTCAGATCTCCGACTGAGAAAATGGTCCGCTCCGGCACTTCCACGGTTACCTGCTGATGGCGCATGGCTGTGCGGATACGGGCCAGCAGCTCTGACGTCCCGAAGGGCTTGGTGATGTAATCGTCCGCCCCGAGGTCAAGCGCCTCAACCTTCTCGCGTTCATGCCCCCTTGCCGAGACGACAATGATCGGTATACCCGACCAGCCCCGGATGGTTTTCAAAACTTCGATGCCGTCCATATCCGGCAGGCCGAGGTCCAGCAGAATTAAATCCGGACAGCGCGAGGTGAAAAGTTCCAGCGCCTCTTTCCCGTCTCTGGCCTCCACGACGCGGTAATTATTCACATCGAGAACCGTGGAAATAAAATTCCGGATTCCCTTTTCGTCTTCAACTAAGAGCACTAATGCTTTATGACTCATGATTGTCATCCTCCTCTACAGGCAGCTCAAAACTGAATTCCGCTCCGCCTTCTTGTTTATTTCTTGCTTCCAGCGTACCGCCGTGAGCATCGACAATGGATTTACAGATGGTCAATCCGATTCCCATGCCCCGCCGCGAATCGCTGCTTTTTTCATCGTCTCCCATGTAGCCTTCAAAAATGTGCGGCAGCATGGCCGGGGAGATTCCCTCCCCGTTATCGCCCACCATAAAGCGGGCTTTTGTCCCTGAATTCTGCACCTTTACATCCAAAACGGGATGCGCGCCCGCATACTTGATGGCATTTTCCATTAAATTGATCATTACCTGCTCGATCAGCGTGCCGTCCATGGACACCATCAGAAGGGTATCCGGCACCTCAACCTTAATATCCGTATGGTCGAAGCGCTTGCGGATTATGGCGACGGCTTCGCCGACAATTTCCTCCACCGCCTCAGGATGCTTTTTCAAATCGACCTTTCCCTCACCGATACGTGTGACAGAAAGCAGATTCTCAACCATGCGGATAATCCATTCCGAATCGTCCTTAATATCCTTTAAAAGCCGCTTCTGTGTTGGAATGTCCAGCTCTCCGATATTTTCGAGCAATGCTGAGCTTGAGCCTAAAATCCCTGTCAGCGGTGTCCGCAGATCATGGGAAATGGCGCGGAGAAAATTACTCCGCATTTTTTCCTTTTCTGTTTCCAGCCGGGCCTTTCCCTGTTCATCCGAAAGGCGCTGCCGCTCAAGGGCCATGGCAACCTGCGAGACAATCATTTTCAAAAACGCCCGCCGTTTAGGCGCAAGCATTTCCTCGGCGCAGGAGACGCCGATCACACCTAAAACATGGCCCTGTGAGACCACCGGCATGTAAAAGCCCCTGGAGCCCACCAATGTGTCGGTGCCGTTGCCCGCGGCCTTTTTGTTTTGGAAAACCCAGTGCGCCACAGCCGCTTCCTCCTTGGACTGCATAAAAGCGCCGCTTGTCTGCTCCGGCCCCTGCATAAAGCTTCCCCGGTACTTTTCATCCGGGTTCTGCGTATAGAAAATAACCGAACGCTCAAAAATAGAGGTCAGGGATTCGTTTGTCAGAGCCACGATGTTTTCAAGACCCCGGGTAATCAGCAGCTTTTTGCTCAGCTCATAGAGAATCTCGGTGCGCCGCTCATTCATCACCGCCATTTTTGCCTGAACCTTAATCCCATTGGTTAAGGCGCTGGTCATCAACGCTACCAGAAGCATCACAATAAAGGTGACCGGGTAGGTTGGGTTGGTGGCGTTAAAGGTGAAGTACGGCTCTGTAAAGAAAAAATTAAAGAGCAGCACCCCAAAAACAGAGGCGCACACCCCATATAAATAGCCGACGGTTAACCTGGAAATCACCAGAATCGAGAGAATATAGACCATTATAATATTCTGATCGCCCAGATTAAGCTCCCTGAGCCCAAATGAGATGGCTGTTGCCAGCACAAGCAGCAGGGCCGTTTTCCCAAAATCCTTCAGCGAGAAGTGCAGGCTCAGAATACGCTTGTTTATCCAGCTCAGCCGTTTCTTCGGAAGGCCGCCGCCGCTTTTTTCTGTCTGGCTGTCCGGCACAATGTGAATCTCGATCCCCGGATTCATGCTCAGCAGCTGATCCTCCAGGTCCTCCTTAAAGGGATTGGGCTTGTTCCTGCCCTTGCCGATCACAACATTGGTGATGCCGGACTGTTTGATGTATTCCGATATTACCATGGCCATATCATCGCCCTGCATGGTCACAATCTCTGCGCCCAGCTGCTCTGCCAGATTCATGTTATCCTGCAGGTTTTTACGCTCGCCGATGTCCGCGTAGGTCCGGTCTGAGGTTTTGACATACAGCGCCACCCACGGGATATGAAAAGCGTCGGCGATTCTGGCCGTGGTCCGGATACAATGTGCCGAAGACGGCGAGGGCCCGACGCATACCAGCATCTTGGAAAAGGGCACTTTTTTCTTCTTGGCGCCGGCGCCGCTGACAATGCGGTCTGCGGCTTTACGCATGGCAATCTCACGCAGGGCGTTTAGGTTCTCAACGGTAAAAAACCGCCTTTTAGCAAGATCAGCCTTTTCAGGCGCGTAGACCTTTCCCTCCTCAAAGCGCTTCAGAAGCTCCTCGGGGTCTATGTCCACCAGCTTGATTTTGTCCGCTTTATCAAAAACATAGTCCGGCACACGCTCGTGCACAATAATGCCGGTGATGCTGCTGACCACATCGTTCAGGCTTTCGATATGCTGGACATTGACCGTGGTATACACATCAATCCCCGCGTTCAGTAGCTCTTCAATATCCTGATAGCGCTTTTTATTGCGAAAGCCCTCCGGGTTTGTGTGGGCAAACTCATCGACGATAATGACCTTGGGCTTTTGCTCCAATGCTTTGTCCAGATCAAAATCCTTAAGGCGGATCCCCTTATAGTCCACTGTCTGGGGCGGGATTGCGGGCAGCCCCTCGAGCATTGCCATGGTCTCCGGACGGGTATGCGGCTCCACATAGCCGACCAGTACATCCACACCCTTTTTATAGAGCTGCTGCGCCTCCTCAAGCATCGCGTAGGTCTTCCCCACACCCGCGCAGTAGCCAAAAAAGATTTTCAGATGGCCGATCCCCTCTTCATCCTTTCTGCTGCGCCGTTCTTCTTCGTTTATTTCTTCCAGTAAGCGTTCCGGATTTGGCCGTTCATCCCGAAAATCCATATTTTACCTCCATCATGACATTGTTTATCCATTGTCCAGCAACAAAACCTCCAACGTCTCAAAGGATAGAGCTCTCTCTATCCTTTAATACTATCACAGACGATTATTCTGTTTCAATACCATCAAGCGCTAAATTTACTCTGAGCACATTAACAGTCGGTTCGCCCAGCACGCCAAAGGCACGGTCTGTCGTATTGGCCGCGATGATTTCTCTTACCTTTTCCTCAGGGATACCGCGTTCTCTGGCGATGCGCGCTGTCTGGTACTCCGCCCCGGCCGGCGTAATATCCGGATCATAGCCGCTGCCGCCAACCGTCACAAGCTCCATTGGAATATCCGCGGTGTTTTCCGGGTCCAGCTCATGCCACCAGTCAATTCTCTCCTGTACCAGGGCTGCCTGCTCATCCCCTACTGGGTTTAAGTTTGTGGGCGCGCCGTCATTCCAGGGCCTGCCGATCAGATACTGGGGCTCTGTAAAGGGCTGCGCCAGAAATTCAGAGCCATACGGAACCTCCTGGCCGTCCACCTCGCCGGTAATCATGCTTCCGTTTACCCGATGGTTAAATAAAAGCTGTCCGATGCCCGTACAGACAAAGGTATAGATAACACCAGTGATCAACGCCAATATCAAAAACCCGACAAGGGCAGGTCTTACTACAGATTTATTTTCAGTCATCTTCATCACCTCACGCCAGACCGCAAACGGTCAGGATCATATCAATCAGCTTGATGGCTATAAAGGGCGCGACGAGCCCTCCCAGCCCATAGACAAGCATGTTGCGCCTCAGCAGCTTTCCGGCCGGCTGTTCCTGGTATTTTACACCTCTTAAAGCCAGAGGAATCAGAGCGACGATGATCAGCGCGTTATAGATAATGGCTGAGAGCATGGCGCTGGTTCCGCTGGTCAGTCCCATAAAATTCAAGGCCGAAAGCTGCGGGTAAATGGCAAAGAACAGAACCGGGATAATGGCAAAGTACTTGGCCACATCGTTGGCAATGCTGAAGGTCGTCAATGAGCCCCGGGTCATCAGCAGCTGTTTTCCAATCTGCACCACCTCGATGAGCTTGGTGGGGCTGGAATCCAGATCCACCATATTTCCAGCCTCCTTCGCGGCCTGTGTCCCTGTATTCATGGCTACGGCCACATCGGCCTGGGCAAGGGCCGGTGCGTCATTGGTACCGTCACCGGTCATGGCAACCAGATACCCCTTGGACTGGTAATCCCTGATTAAATCCAGCTTGGTTTCCGGCGTCGCCTCTGCCAGAAAATCATCCACGCCCGCTTCGGCCGCAATGGCCGCAGCGGTCATCGGGTTGTCGCCAGTGATCATAATGGTTTTAATACCCATTTTTCTCAGATCATCAAACCTTTCCTTCACGCCGTTTTTGATAATATCCTTGAGGTGGACAACCCCCAGCACCTGTCCGTTTTTGGCAACGACCAGAGGCGTCCCGCCCTGGTTTGCAACAGTTTCGACAATCTTCTCACATTCATCCGGATAAGGGTAGCCCTTAACCATCACGTAATCTTTGATCGCGTCAGCCGCGCCTTTCCGGATCACATTATTGTTATAATTGATCCCGCTCATGCGGGTTTTGGCTGTAAACTCCACAAAATCGGCGTTGAGCTTTTCCATATCCCGTCCGCGGATATTGAATTTTTCCTTAGCCAGAATCACAATACTGCGTCCCTCGGGTGTTTCATCCGCCAGCGAGGCAAGCTGCGCCGCGTCGGCCAGTTCTTCTTCACTTATGCCCTTTACAGGCAGAAACGCGCTGGCCTGGCGGTTGCCGAGGGTGATGGTGCCGGTTTTATCCAAAAGGAGCACATCCACATCACCGGCGGCTTCAATGGCACGGCCGCTCATGGCCAGTACGTTGGCCTGGTTTAAACGGCTCATACCCGCAATCCCAATGCAGGAAAGCAGTGCGCCGATGGTGGTCGGTGCCAGACAGACCAGCAAAGCCACAAGGTTGGTGATGGAAACCGCTTCCCCCTGCCCGGTCTGTGCCGCGGCAAATCCGGAGAAGGGAAACAGCGTGATGGTGATGGCTAAAAATATAATGGTTAAGGTTACCAGCAAAATCTGAAGGGCAATCTCATTGGGTGTTTTTTTCCTGGACGCGCCCTCCACCATGGCGATCATCTTGTCCAGAAAGGTTTCTCCAGACTCGGCCGTCACACGGACAACAAGCCAGTCCGAGGCCAGCGAGGTACCACCCGTCACAGCGCTTCTGTCTCCGCCGGACTCCCGGATTACCGGAGCCGATTCGCCGGTGATGGCGCTTTCATCCACCGATGCCGCGCCGATGATAACCTCGCCGTCCATAGGAATCTGTTCTCCTGCTTTTACCAGAAAGAAATCGCCTTTTTTTAGTTCAGAAGCCTTCACCTCTGTATAATCTGCGTTGGCGTCGGCTGTTTTCAGCTTTCTCGCCATTACATCCTTCCGGCTGCTCCTCAGGCTCTCTGCCTGAGCGCGTCCTCTGCCCTCTGCCAGCGCTTCGGCGAAATTGGCAAAGAGAACCGTCAGCCAGAGAACAATGGCGATGGTCAGCGTGTAGCTGCTCTGAGCATCGCTGATGCCAAGCAGTGACAGCACGAATAAAACCGATGTGAGTATGGCTCCAAGATATACCACAAACATAACAGGATTTTTGATCTGCACGCGCGGTGTTAATTTTTTTATAGACTGGATGAGAGCGTCCCTCATGATGTCTTTGCTGAACATACTTTTTTTCTTCATTTTTTCACCTTTTCACATCATAGCATGGTAAAGAAATCGGCAATTGGCCCCAGAGCCAGCGCCGGCAAGAAGCTGAGCGCACCGATGATCAGAAAAACACCGATCAGCAGCCCCACAAACATTGGGCCTGTGGTGCTGAGCGTCCCGTCGCTTTGGGGCACTGCCTTTTTTGACGCCAGATTTGCCCCGAGGCGAATAACCGCAGCCATTGGAATAAAGCGCACCAGCAGCATTTCCGAACCGATCATCACATTGTTAAACACGTTATTGGCCGCGTAGCCCGCAAAGGCGCTCCCGTTGTTGGCCCCGCCGGAGGTATAGGCATAAAGGATTTCCGAAAATCCGTGAGCCCCGCTGTTTGTCAGCCAGTCAGAGACCTGCGGCATCATGGTGGCAATGGCCGTTCCGCCCAATATGAGCAGCGGCGGAACCAGAATGATCACACAGGTCATCTTCATATCAAAGGGCTCAATCTTTTTGCCAAGATATTCCGGCGTACGCCCAACCATCAGCCCGGCGATAAAAATCGCGAGGATCGCAAAGGCCAGCATCGCGTAAAGCCCAGAGCCGACGCCGCCGAAGATAATTTCTCCCAGCTGCATCATAAACATCAGAAGCATGCCGCCCAGCGGTGTAAAGCTGTCGTGCATGGAATTGACCGATCCATTGGAGGCCGCCGTTGTGGTAACGCCCCAAAGCGCCGAACCGCCCGCTCCAAACCGGACCTCTTTCCCTTCAATGCTGGCAGAGGCCGCCACATTATTGAACTGCGGTCCTAGGTTGTATTCGCTCATGGTGGTCAGGGTCAACGCAATAATAAACACCAGGGTCATGGCGGTCAAAATGCTCCGGCCCTGTCGGCTGTCCTTTACGGCTTTACCAAAAGTAAAGCACAGGGCTGCCGGAATAACGATGATCGCCCAGCATTCCACAAAATTGGAAATGGCCGTCGGGTTTTCCAGCGGAAAGGCTGAGTTAACGCCAAAGAAGCCGCCGCCGTTTGTGCCCAGCTGCTTGATGGCAATCTGGCTGGCCGCCGGCCCCAGAGGAACCACCTGAGAACCGCCGCCCTCCAGCAGCGCGGCCTGAGCGTATGGCGCCAGCGTCTGCACAACGCCCTGAGACATCAGGATGATGGCAACAATCAGGGATAAGGGCAGCAGCAGGTACAAAACCGTTCTTACAAGGTCACACCAGAAATTTCCAACGGTTTTTGATTTCTTAAGAATGAACCCTCTGATCAAGGCAAACAGAACCGCAATCCCGGTTGCCGCCGACACAAAGTTCTGAACCGTTAAGCCCAGAAACTGGGACAGGTACGAGAGTGTTGTCTCACCGCTGTATGCCTGCCAGTTTGTATTGCTCACAAAGCTTGCCGCTGTGTTATAGGCCAGATCCCAGCTCAATCCCGGTAATCCTTCTGGGTTAAAGGGAAGAAAGCCCTGGCACATCAGCAGAGCGATCAGAAAGATCAGACCAAAAAGGCTGAACAAGAGGGCCGCAAAGACATACTGCCTGCCGCTCATCCCCTTGGTTTCATCAACGCCCATTGCTTTGTACACACAAAGCTCCACAGGTCTTAAAAAACCTAAAAGGCGTATCTTACCGCCCTCCATAATTTTACAGGTCAGCTTTCCGATCGGAATCCCCAGTCCTATAACCGCGGCCAGAAAGATCACATCCTGAACAACCACGCTGCTCATAGGTTTTCACCTCTGAACAAAACATAGAACAGGTACCCCATTAAGCCTAAGCCGAGAATACCTGCGATGATGGCTATCATTCCCATAACACGTCTTCACTCCTTCCGATGTCTGAATTATACCTGTGCAGAAATAAAGATAGTGTAAAGAAAGTATATACCGACATTAATGTTTCGTTACGATCGCCCCGCCACATAAAAAAGAGAGATGAAAACCGCTCTTTTCATCTCTCTTTCTCAGGCTGTCAAAACGCTGCCGCTTTTCTTATTTACCGAGATAACCGCCTGCTCCAGGATCAAAGTGACCATGCCGATGACCTTCCCATCTTTACAGAGCACCTCCGCTCTGTATCCCGGTCCGCCCGACGTTCTTTCCGCCAGTATACAGGCATCCGGAAAGGCATGGCCCAGGGCCAGAAAATAGCAATGCACAGCGTCCGGGCTTCCCTTCCTTATGATGCTTCCGTCAATATTCACACCACTCAGGCCTGTCTTTTCATTATAAGCCACCGGTCTGCACCCAGCGTTCTGAAAAAAGCCGGCCGCATTGGGGTAACGCCGGCACACCTGTTTATAAACCGCCTGTCCTGTTTCACTGTGGTCATGCTTATAGCACAGAGCCGCTATGGCGGCCAGCTCGTCCGCCTCTGTCCCGGCAAAGGACTGGCAGCTCAACTGCCATTTGCCTGTTTTCTCTGTTATCGCTTGTTCTGAAAATCCCGCATTCATTTATTTCCTCTTTTCCACCACGTCCGGTGGCTTCTTTTTTATGCTTTTATTATATTCAAAAGCTCATAAAGGTTTTGTAAATAAATGGGTGTTCAGAATCAAGGTTCTGTAAATTCCAGTGTATACTGGCTGCCATAGTGCTGCTCATCAAAGACAAAAGCATCTTCCATTCCTTTTGTTCCCACAATGCGGTTATCCTCTGTCACAAAAACAGCCTCAATGCCCTCTGTCCCGCCGATATAAGCCATGGCCTGATCGAGCCCCATCACGAAGAAGGAGGTTGACAGCGCGTCCGCTTCGGCAGAATGACCGCTTGTGACCGTCACCTGGTGCAGCCCGGATTCCGCAGGATAGCCGGTCTTAGGGTCCAGAATATGGTGGTATCTTTTACCGTCTGGGCCGATAAAGTAGCGCTCGTAATCCCCTGAGGTGACCACGGCGTTATCCCGCTCTTTTAAAACGCCAAGGGTGGAGGCATTGCTGATACTGCCATTACTCAGCGGGTCTTCAGGATCTGCCAGGCTCACGGTAAAGGGCTCACGCTTCGACTTCCCGCCGATCAGCACCACGTTGCCGCCGAGATTAATAATGGCCCGCTCCACACCTTCCGATTGCAGAACCGCCTTTACCTCATCACCGATAAACCCTTTTGCGATGGCACCCAGATTAATCTTCATTCCCGGTTCTTGCAGAAATACCGACTGGGCGGCTTCATCCAGCACCACCTTCCGGTAATCCACAAGGGCCCTGGCCGCGTCAATGTCGGACTGCTCAGGTACAGTACCTTCCCCCGGCGTCTCTATTTTCCATAAATCCACAAGGGGACCGATGGTGATGTCAAAGGCCCCGCCCGACTTCTCACTGTACTCCAGCCCCTTTTTTACCGCGTTAAAGGTATCCTGAGATACCGCCACAGGCTCCTGGCCGGCCGCAGCGTTAATTTTAGAAATCTCACTGTCCTCCGAAAAAGCGTTCAGCTTATTATCAAGCTCGCGGATCCGGTTAAAGGGCTCTTTTAAAACCGCTTCATCCGACTGGCCATAGACCGCGATGGTGATCACCGTGTCCAGCGCGAAATCGGTGCGGGTCGCGACTTTTTCTTTTCCGCAGCCCGCCAGACTCACAAATGCCATACACACAGCCAGCACCAGTCCGGCTAATTTTAAGTATTTGCTTCGCATACACCCTCCTAACTCAGGCTCAGCTCGTCATAATCTTCGTTAAAGCCTTCGCCCAGCACCTCATGGACATCCCCGATGATTAAGAAGGCTCTGGGATCAATGGCGGTCACAATCTGGCGCAGCTGGACAACCTCCTTCTGAGAAACCACCACCATCAGCATTTCCTTTTCCTCCTCAGTATACATTCCCTTGATGGGAATTCCCGTGTTGCCGCGGTCCAGATACTCAAAAATCGCTTCGGATATTTCCTTGCTTTTATCGCTGATGATCAGAGCCTCCTTGGCAAAATGAACGCCCTCCAGCATGCCATCAATGATTTTAGAGCAGACATAAACACTGATAACCGCGTAGACGGTCCGCTCTGGTCCAAAGATAAAAAAGCCCAGTGCAATAATGGCCGCGTCGATAAAAAAGATGAGCTTGGCGATCGGAAAATGCGGGTGGATGAATTTGACAATGGCCGCCAGCATTTCTGTCCCGCCGGTGGTTCCATTGACACGCATCACCATACCGATGCCAACGCCGGACAGCACGCCGCATGCCAGCGCCGCCAGCAGCAGATCATCCTTAAAATCAAAGATGTTGGGAATATACTCGACCACCCATAAAAACAGCGTCATCAGCAAAACCGCGTAGATGGATTTTTGGATAAAGCCAAAGCCCCTCTGCTTCAGGCTGATCAGGTACAACGGCACATTGAGAACAAGGTTCGTGACCGCAAGGGGCACCGCAAAACCAAACCAGCTCTCCGTTACCGCCTTCACGACAATGGCGAGACCGCTGATTCCTCCCACGACCAGGCCTGCCGGGTCTGCAAACCAGCTGATCCCCAGTGAAAGCAAAAAGGCTCCGACTGCGATCATGCCAAAATCCTTCAACGAGCACCCCCCAAAGGGTATTTTTTTATTTAATTCTGTCTTCATCTTACTGTCTCCTTTATTCTGAACTCACTGTCCTCGATTATAACATTTTACCCGAAGCGCGAAAACCCCATCAACCTAAAGTTTTCTTCACACCGGCTTCTCTGTAATAAAAAAGAGACGAGGTGTTTCACTCATCTCTTAAAAAATCACGCTGTCCGGGCCACTGCGCAGAGTGTTTTGCTGACCTCCGACAATGGCTTTCCACATACGTCGTCAAAAAACATAACCGTGTCAACCCCCGCGCGTCTCAGCTCATTTTCCATCGAAGCTCTTGTAAAAATCTGATTCCAGATATTAAAGCACTGGCACGCATCATCTGTGATGATAATACTCTGCTCCAGTGTGTTTTTGGTTTTGGGATAATGCATATTTCTGCTCAGGCACGCGTAAGCATCTGGTGACCAGAACCCGCCATCCTCATAAGATATCTCCTGCTTTACAGGCACCTCCTGCCAGAATTTTTCTGTAAACCCATCCACTATAAAGAGTCCACCGGGCTTTAGCGCCCTTTTTACCTTTTGCAGCAGCAGCCCCCGGTCCGCTGGACATAAAACCCCGTAGTCACAATAGATGAGCGTAATCACGTCAAAGGCATCTGCATAATCAATCTCCAGATAATTTTGATACAGATATTCGATCTTTTTCCCTTTTAAAGCCGCCTGAGCTTTCGCGTAATCAATGGAGCGGCGCGAAAAATCAATGCCTGTAACCTTGAACCCGCTGGAGTGAAACAAATCGGTGTACAGGCCTGGTCCGCAGCCAAGGTCCAGCAGACTACTCCCCTCGGGCTGCCTTAACTCCGCGATCCATTCGGCCGACGTTTTGATAAAATGATGATTTCTGGACGCAGAGTCCACCTCCGGCTCCAGATGAGCCTTGAGCATCTGCCTGGAAATGTGCGGGTCGTCCCAAAACTTTGAGGTGCACGGCGCGTAAACCTCTGGCCTCTGCCGGATAAAATTCATTAATCTTTCGTACAACATTTCTCCTCGTTTCATTCTTTTTATTCCTTTTTTAATGGAAAAGACCCTCGATTGTAAGCGAGGGTCTCCTGATTTTTCAAAGATTACTGCACGTTGGTATTGCCTGCGTTTGCCAGCATCACCTGACGGAGCATGTTCATGGCTTCTGTAAACTCCTCAAGGCTTAAGCCCGGCATTTTTTCAGCCACCAGCTCGTAGCCGGCCTCAAAGGTCGGCGCCACATTGACATTCGCCATTAAATCAGGATCGCCCAAAAAGGCATCTAATATTTCTTTGAATCGTTCTTCTGTCATTTTAGTTCTCCTATTTTTTCTTTTTAAAAAGCCTTGTAAAAAAGGATTCCTTCTTGGCCGCATCGCCTTGGATCTTTGACCGGGCGGCGTCCGCCTTGTCCGGCATGTCCAGCTTCTCATAGGCGTCGGCCAGAGCGCTGTAAAGATCATTACTGCCGATGGGGCTGACCTCATGGTTTTTCAGGCGTTTTTCGCCTTCTTCCAAAATACCAGCAGCCTTTTCAAAATCCGTTTCATGCCTTATCCCATTTGTGAAGGTTTTGGCATAATCAACCCATACGGTCAGATCGCTCTCCTTGTTTTTCATCAGCTCTTTGTAAAAAGCGTCGCCCTTTTTCAGGTCACCCTTTTCCAGATATGCGGAGGCGAGGGCGTTGTTGATAATCCGGCGGCTGACATTGCTGATATCGTCATAATTTCTCAGCATGGTCTCACAATAGGTAATTCTCAGATCCAGCCGTCCATAGTTGACGAAAGCGTCCTCGAAATCAGTCATCCATGTAACGGGCGACGTATCCCATCCGGACCAGCCGTCCAGTACGCCGTAAAAGCTGCGGCTGTCATTTTTCTGGTTATAATTATTAATTTTAGTCCATACCTGCCACCAGTAGTTAACGGATTTTTCAGGGCTCTCTGAAAAAAATTCATATCCTTTTTTGATGGCGGTGTCCATTTTTCGATAATCCTTCTCAGTCCACTGCATTTTTATTCCCCACTTATACGTTATAATAGTGCTATTATAACGTATAAAGGAAAATAAATCAAAACCCAGGCCCGGAAACGGCCTGAAATCTTGAGTTTTGCTTTATTCCTTATTGGCCGGACTGTTTTCGGGATGGTAAAGCGTCCGGGCTACCACAATGGAGTCCCCACGCTCGTACAGACTGTCGAGATAGTCCAGATAGGCGCCGGGTGTGATGATCCCATTTACCCTTAACAGGTCGATCCCCGACTGGCCGACAATGCTGTCCGCAAGCTTTACGCAGTTTGTGCCTACCGCATAATAGGTTTTGAAGGGATTTCCCTTTTTAAATTTATAAAAACGTCCCTTTGAATTATGATAGGTCTGGCTGGCCACATCCTGATAGCCCTCCGGATTTCCTTCGATTTCGCCCTTTTCTGCCTGTAGTGCCAGCGGTTCCCAGGGGATCATATCGGCTTTTAATTCCGCGATGCGCTTCAATATGGCGTTTTTCTGCTCTGGCTTCAAAGCGAGGCCGTAAACCATCAGAACCTTTTTCTCAACCTCCAGCGACATGCGTATGTGCGTCTCCCGGTCCATCTCAACCATTACGCCATCGGCGAAGAAGCCTCCCATCTTCCAGGTAGCGTCATCATAGTTCCCGTAGGTGTATACCTGATCGCCAACCGCGATGTCCACGTGCCCCATACCCGGGATCAGGCCCTCGCGCGTATGAATATAGATTTCCATATCCGGCTCATGGCGCTGCGCCGGCTCCTGTACCAGCAGCAGCTCGTCAGGATCTTCCTCGACCAGACGGTTGACAGTCCTCAGCATTCTCATCGGTAAAAAAGCAGCGATAAAAGCCGGCAGCGGCACGCGGACCTTCCGTTTATATTTTTGAGCCGCGGTGTTGTTTCCCATCAAAGAAACCAGGGCATCGCCAAAAATATTAAAAGAAAAGACCACCAGATACAAGCCGAGCAGCACGCTGAACAGACGCCCTCCCGCCTCCGCAAAAAACATGGCGAAGCCGATGACCAGGTAGGCGGCCGCTGTGATCAGGGTCCCGATCCAGCCCGCACCGTCTCTGCGCAGCTTAAAAGCATTCAGCAGCACCAGCAGGCCAATGACAACTGCCAGCACAGCGGATACCAGTCCGAAGGTGCCGCCGATTAAACGTGGCATGGCAAACAGCGCGGCGCTGCCCAGAACACAAAGCACCCCCAGCCCAAAGGCCTTTAATTTCTGCTCTGTTGTCCTGATAAAAACCGAAAACAGGTAAATCAGCCCAACTGCGAGAATCAGGGCTGCGACGCTCCATTCGATAATGCTCCAGGCCAGCGTTGTGTTAAAGATAAGAACCAGTCCCGCGCACAGAACCAAAACAGCGATAATGATCCAGACCACTGGTGCGGTGTTTTTTAGTGTATGCATAATACTCCCCTTAACAATAAGTTTATCAGATTTATTATACAATAAAACCGCGCTGCCATTTCTTCAAGACTTCTTCAAGAATTAAGCGGCAGCGCGGTCGTTTTTTACTTCATTTCTCCCATGTTTTTGCCATAGGGCAGCTCAAAGGCTTCTTCCTGCGGCATCTGCAGATATTCATAGGCCATCACAGCCGTGGCGCCAATAAGCTTGAGACAGGCCTTTTTCCGGTCTTTGCTGTGCCAGTCGTCATATTTGGAACAGATTTCCCTGCAGAGCACACCGTCATTAGCTGTCTCAAAATCATGAACCATTTTGTTGTAACGGCGGTAATACTTCGCAGCGACTTCATGGCCTCTTTCCTCATCCGGCACCGCCCACGGGTCTGGCCGGCCATACACGGCGCTGTTTGCCATGACCGCACCGGATAAAGCCCCGCAGGTATAACCGCTCAGCCCGATGCCGCCGCCAAAAGCGGTGCACATCGCCCTTGTTTCCGGCGCAACCTCCAGCACCCCTGCCCTGATCAGCGCATCGTAAACACACTCCGCACAGTTCAGGCCGCTTTTAAAGTTTTCAACCGCATAACTGAAAATCTGATCCTTTTTTTCCTGGTTTTCCATTTTTCTGCTCCTTAATTAAAATTTTGTTCTTCAAAAGTAATATCCGGCACCGGTCTTCCAAAAAGATATCCCTGAATAAAATCAACACCGTGGGGTTTTGCAGCTTTGTACTCACCTTCTGTCTCCACACCCTCCAGGCAGACCTCAATGCCCACATCATGGCACAGCTCAACAATGAATTTGATAAACGTCAGATCAAAATGGCTTGTCTGAACATCTTTTACGAAGATCCGGTCAATTTTCACGATATCCGCCGGAATTTTTTTCAGAATGCCCAGTGAGGAGTAGCCCGTTCCAAAATCATCCATGGCGATTTTCATACCAAAGCTTCGGATTCGTTCAAAGACCCCCTCGATCCGGTCTATATTTGAGGCGATATAGCTTTCTGTCATCTCCACCACCACATTCGCCGGCGGAACACCGCTGTTTAACACGGTTCGCTCCATAAAATCAATGAACCCGGCATCCTCAAGCTGAACATAGGACAGGTTAATACTGATGACAAAATCCGGATCTTTTTCAATCCAGCGGGCACAGGCCTCAACCGCCTGTTCAAAGATCCATTTTCCCACCGGAATAATAAGGCCGCTTTCCTCCAGAATAGGGATAAACTGATCTGGTGGTATCTGCCCATACTTTTCACATTTCCAGCGCGCCAGCGCTTCGGCCCCCTTGAGCTTTCTGGCCGCTGCATTGACCTGAAGCTGGTAATACACCTCAAAGCCCTCAAACTGATGCTCCGCGCTTTCACGCAGCAGCTCGGTCAAATCAAGCTGGCGGGTTTTCCCGGTTAAAATGTCCTTCGTGAAAAAGGCGATCTGGTTTTTACCCTTGCTTTTAGCGTATTCCAGCGAATAGCCCGCGTATTTGATTAAATCCAGATAGGTTTCGCCGTCCTGCGGATAAAGGGTGCAGCCCGCGGAAAGCGTACAGTAAAATTTCTTGCCGTTAAACTCCTGCTGATGGTTGACAGCCTGATAAATTTTTGCATAAATGCGCTTTAGGCCCGCTACGGTCGCATCTCTGAGAATAATGCCAAACTCATCGCCGTCCATCCGGTAGACTGTGGCATCTGGCGGCAGGAAGGTCTGAATTTTCTGAGAGGTGATTCTTATAACCTCATCGCCAAAGCTGCGGTTATAGAGATCGTTAATACGCTTAAACTCGTCCATTCCCAAAACCATGATGCCGATGGGCTGCTCTGGTTCTGAACGGATCAGCCGCTCAACCTCCTCCTCGAACTCAAATTTATTGAAAAGCCCGGTCAGGTGGTCTATTTTATTTTTCTTGCCCAAATTAGTAATAATACCGGCAAAAAGGGTCGGCTCTCCGGTCTCGTCACGTTCCAGATGGCCCCTACACCGCATCCAGACCCACTCGCCCTTCCGGTTCCGGGCACGGTACTCGACGCTGTGGCAGTCTGTTCTGCCATCGGTTATTTCCTGGTTCGATTCAAGAAAGGCGTTTTTATCCAGATCGTGAACCCGGGCGCCCCAGACGGCTGCGGCATTCTCAATCACCTCACCGGGAAGATCAAACTCCTCTACCATGGCCTTTGGATAGCGGAAGGTGTTTGTCTTCATATTACACACATAAATATAGTCATCCGTACTCTGGACCAGCGCGTCGTAGAGATGCTCCTTATCATAGCTGAAGGCTTCGGCGCGGCTCTGTTTTTCGCCATTTTTTCGATACTTTTCTTCCGCCTTCCGGATATGGAACAGCCGCTTCTTCTCGTACATCTTTTCGTCGACGCCTGTCAGAATCTCTGTGAGCGTCCTCCGGTCCTGGGGTTCGACCTCTGCATAACCACAGCAGAAGTCCATCTCATAGGGCTTTTGGTGCTCCTTCCTGAAAGACTGTATCTGCTCTCTCGCATGCCGGATCTTTTTCTTGGAGGCGGCAAGGCTGGTATCCCAGAAAACAATGATAAACTCATCGCCGCTCAGTCTGAAGATATAATCCTGCGGCGCCAGGCACGCTTTAATGCTTCTGGCAATGGTCTTCAGCAAGACATCCCCCTCTGCGTGCCCGTAGGTGTCATTGACTTCCTTCAGGTCGTTAACGTCGTACATGGCCACAATCACCCGGATTTTGTCTGCCCTGGCCTGGCTCAGCGTGTGGCTCAGCGCCAGCTTCCCGGCTCTCCGGTTCAGCAGATCGGTCAGCTCGTCAATGGCCGCGGCCCTCTCGAGCTGCCTGGTCAGCGTATTGTCAACGGATTGCTGGAAGTGCACGGTCCGGCCGTCTATCCAGTGCATAAAGCTGTCATAATTTTTATAGTTTATACCGGTTAATGTGTTTTTTTCTTCCCAGGTGATGGACGGGTGCTCATCCTCATTGCTCAGCAGAGCCGGTACCGGACAGAAGGGGCAAGGGCCGTCCATTCCTTTCTGAAGCACCTGCCAGCAGATTTTACCCTCGGGTTTGTCAACTCCAAAGGTTTTCTGCATGGCCTTGTTCATAAAAAGGATCTCATTGGTCTCGACATCTGTGACATAAATATTTGTGCTGGTATTGTCCATCAGCTCATTGAAAACATAGCCCTGGAGAGCGTACTCCTCATAACGGGCGCGGTTAATCAGCGTCACGCTGATCGTGGACACCATTAATTCCAGCAGGACGATCTCCTCATCTGTCCAACGGCCGGCCCGCTCCGGCTTCTGCACCAGCAGCGCACCTGCCAGCCCATCATCACAGGTGACAGGAAACAGCGCGTAAGCAGAAGCGCTTTCGATGCCCGTCTCCGGTTTATCGGCCTCACATGCCGCGCGCTCCACAGTCTGCCACCTGTCCAGAGCATTATGAATAACAGCTGTCCAGAGCGCCCTATCCTGGCCATCTTTCCAGAAAACGCCTTCCTTTATGCCACCTTCCCGGGAGATCTGCATAACTGCCAGCTGGCTTATTGGAAAGTAACGCCTGAGAAATTCTGCCAGATAACTGACACTTTCCTTTAAAGTCTTATTGTCGATCAGCAGAGGCTTCAGCTTTAATAAATCTTGACCAATCTGTAATAAATAGTCTTTATATTTTTCTCGTTTGTCCATTGGATTCATATCCTTCATTTATCCTCATCGTTTGTCTTAATTGTTTACACTCAGATTAATTCTATTATAACATTTACTTAGAAAGAATAAAAGCTGACAATATAAAAAAGCTCTGGGCTGGCCGTTTTACCTCCCTTGTACATTCAGGGGAAAAAGGCTATAATTAAGCTTATCTTAATTAGAAACAGGTGACTATTTTGTTTATTTCCGATTTACATATACATTCCCGCTACTCAAGGGCCACCAGCAAGGAATGCACGCCAGAGCACTTGGATCTCTGGTCGAGAAGAAAAGGCATTGATATTCTGGGGACCGGCGACTTCACCCATCCTGCGTGGCGGGAGGAATTGGGCGAAAAGCTTAAACCAGCTGAATCAGGCCTCTATACCTTAAAAGATGAATTTCGTTTAAAGGATGATACCGCAGGCGTCAAAGCCGATCCACGCTTTGTGATCTCCGGCGAGATCAGCTCGATTTACAAAAAAAATGGAAAGGTCCGCAAGGTGCACAGCGTCATTCTACTGCCAAGTCTGGAATCCGCTGAGCTCTTTTCTAAAAAACTGGAAGCCATCGGCAACATCCACTCCGACGGACGGCCCATTCTGGGGCTTGACTGCCACGACCTTTTGGAAATCATGCTTGAAACCTGCCCAGAGGCTGTCTACATCCCTGCCCATATCTGGACACCGCATTTTTCGCTTTTCGGCGCTTTCTCCGGTTTTGACACCATCGAGGAATGCTTTGAGGATCTCACGCCCCATATCCGCGCCCTGGAAACAGGCCTGTCCTCCGATCCTCCTATGAACTGGCGTCTTTCCGCCCTCGATGGCTATCAGCTTATCTCAAACTCCGACGCCCACTCCCCCGCCAAGCTGGGGCGTGAAGCCAATTTAATGGACATCGACCTCAGCTATGAAGGGCTGGCGGGCGCGATCCAGGAGGGTAAAGGGTTAGCTGGAACCATTGAATTCTTCCCCGAAGAAGGCAAGTATCATTACGATGGACACCGGAAATGCCATCTGTGCTTAAGCCCAAAGGAGGCGGAGCCCTATAATGGGAAATGCCCGGTCTGCGGCAGAAAGCTGACCATTGGCGTCTCCCACCGTGTCGAGCAGCTCGCGGACCGGGACGAAGGCTTTACGCTTAAAAATGCCCGCCCCTACGAAAGCCTGGTTCCTCTGCCGGAGGTTATCGCCGCATCGACAGGACGTTCCGCGGCCAGTGTGAAAGTACAAAAAGATTACATGGAAATGCTGCAAAAGCTGGGGCCGGAATTCTCAATTCTGCGTGAAGCACCCATCGAGGAAATCAAAAAAGCCGCAGGGTTTCTTATCTCAGAGGGCATTAACCGCCTCAGAAAGGGTGAGGTTGAACGGATACCCGGCTACGACGGCGAATATGGCAAGGTCAAACTGATTGATGATTCTGAGTTAAATGCCCTGGACGGCCAGGTCAGCCTTTTTGCGTCTTCAGAACTGGCGCAGATGTCCCGGAAAGAAAAGGCCGCAAAACAGCTGCCTGCCGCAGGCAAACCCGAAGAACCCGAAGCAGCCCAGCCTCCGCATCCCATTATGACAGAATCGCTAAACGCAGAGCAGCTGGAAGCTGTTATAACCGCGCGGAGAGCCATCGCCGTCATCGCAGGTCCGGGAACCGGAAAAACAAAAACCCTGGTTTCCCGTATCCTTCATTTACTCAATGAACGGCGCGTTAAGCCAACGGAGATCACTGCCGTCACCTTTACGAACAAAGCCGCCGCCGAAATGCGTGAGCGGCTCGAGAAAGAGCTGGGAAAACGCGCTGCCAGACAGGTAAACATCGGAACCTTCCACAGCCTGTGCAATAAAATCTTAAAGGAGCACCGCGAAAGTTTTACGCTGGCCGACGCCCTTGAAACCCTTGAAACCGCAGAAGAAACCATTCGCCATTTTGGCCTGACCCTTTCCGCAAAGCAGTTTCTGAAGGAAGTCTCTCTTTTGAAAACCGGCCTGTCAAGGGAATCAAACGTCCTCTCAGAAGCTGCCTTCGATTATTACGGCCAGCAGCTCAAAGCACTGTCTGTCCTGGATTTTGACGATCTTCTCATCGAAACGCTGGCAATGCTGGAATCCGAAGATAAAAACAGCATCCGTAAAAACCACTACAGCTTTTTATTAGTCGATGAGTTTCAAGACATCAGTCCCATCCAATATGAGCTTATCAAATCATGGAACCGCGATGGCCGAGAGCTTTTTGTTATCGGTGATCCCGACCAGTCCATCTATGGCTTTCGCGGCTCAGACGCCCGATGCTTTGAGCGCCTGAGTGCAGATTACCCTGAGCTCCAGACCATCCGGCTTGTGCACAATTACCGTTCCACTCCAGAAATTGTCACCTCGGCCTGCCAGGTCATCAATCAAAATGGCTGCCTGACACGGGAGATACAGCCATTCCGGCCAAAGGGCGCTCCGCTTAAGCTGGTGAGCGCTCCCAGCGAGCTGTCAGAGGGGATTTTTGTCGCCCGTGAAATCAACCGGCTCATTGGGGGGATCGACATGCTGGACACCGAAACCGCCGATAACCGCCAGGACAGCCAGACCATGCGCAGCTTTTCAGATATTGCCGTGCTCTACCGTACGCACAGACAGGCCGAAATGCTCGAAACCTGTCTGAAAAAGGAGGGCATTCCCTATGTAATCACCGGCAGGGATGATTTTCTTACAGACCGGAGCGTCCGGGGAACCGTCTGCTTTTTCAGAACGCTCCTCGACCCCAAAGACCAGCTTTCCCTCAGACTGTGTTTGAAGCTTCTCTGGGATCTGCCGGAGGAAACAGCGGATATCCTGATTAAAGCCCCTGACCAGATTGATGCCAGCCGCTGCCCCTATGTCTATCTGAAGGAAAAATACCAGTCCAAAACAAAGCGCACAAAGCCACAAAAGCTTCTGGAGGACTGGGCTGCCGAGTTGGGCTTAAACGAGAACAAGGCCTTCACAAAATTTCTGGACATGACGGTCTTTTACAAAACGCTGACAGAGTTCATGGACACACTGACCTTTGGCGAAGAAGGGGATCTTAAAAGAAGCGCAAATAAAACCTATGCCTCAGATGCGGTTACCCTTATGACCCTCCACGGCTCCAAGGGGCTGGAATTCCCCATTGTATTTCTCTACGGCGCCAAAAAAGGGATGATGCCTCTGGAGGTCGGCAAGCTGTCCTCCGATCTTCAGGAGGAACGCCGCTTGTTCTTTGTGGGTATGACCCGGGCCAAAGATGAGCTGATCCTCACCACCTCGTCGGAACCTTCTCCATTTTTAGACGAATTGCCAGAAGCCATGCTGAAACGCCAATTGGCCGGTAAGCCGCTGAATCCAAATGAAGGCAAGCAGATCAGCCTCACCGACCTTTTATCCTGAGACAATGAATAAAGCCGATGTCTACAGACCAAACGCTGCATTCACCGGCTTATATTTTATTTCTCCTGCTGGGCAGCCGGCTTCCGTTCCTGCCTTCTCGCATAGATAAAACGGACAATGGTCAGCAACGCGCCAACAAAAACGACAAGCGCCAGCATGATATAGACAGAATGCAGACCGTATAAAAAGATATCCGGCTGACCAGGAATATAATTCGTGACCCGGTACCCTGCCATATCACTCATCCGGCTGTACAGCAGCGATGTCCCGGCGGTGATCCCCACCGACATACCCATATTCCTCACCAGGCCAGCCAGACTGCCTACCAGGCCCAGCTCGTCCCGGGAAACACTGCCCATAACCAGAGAATTATTGGGAGACTGGAACAAAGCGCTGCCCACTGCCACCACTGCCAGAAAGAGGATAATCACTGCAATGGTCGTATTAATGCCAAGCATTGTCATCAGGGCCAGCCCGACCGTCGTAAAGATCAAGCCGATCATGGTCGGCAGCTCACTGCCGATATGATCCGACATGGTGCCGCTGATGGGGCCCATGACCGCTGTGATCAGCGGGATAACCGTCATCAAAAGTCCCGCCATTCCAGGGCTGAACTGCCGGGCGTCCTGGAGATAAAAAGGCATGATAATATTGTTTGCGCCAATGGCGATAAAAGCTGTCAACATGGTAAAAAGATTCAGGGAAAACATCTTGTTTTTAAAAATACCGATGGGTACCAGCGGATCGTCCATCCGCTTTTCAACCATAATAAATAAGACCAGAAATACCGCGCCTACGATAATGCCAATGATAATCGGAATGCTCACGCCATTTTGCAGCAGCGTAGCCGAACCAAACAGCAATAGTATTGACAGCAATAACAAAACCGAGCCCTTTGCGTCCAGACGTCCCGCTTTCGCCGGTTTTTTATTCGGCAGGGTTCTCAGGCCAACTAAAAAGGAAATCACGCCAACCGGTATGTTGATCAAAAAAATATAAGTCCAGGGAAGCACTGTGAGGATCATCCCGCCAAGGGTCGGGCCAGTCATGCTCCCCAATGCTACAAAGGTACTGACAAATCCAAGGGCTTTTCCCCGCTCATCCGGCGGGAAGGACTCTGTGATGATTCCCTGGTTGTTGGCAAGCGCCGCCGCGCTGCCCAGCCCCTGCACCACCCGCGCGCCAATCAGGAGCGGCAGCGTACCGGAGATACTGCACAGCAGCGATCCGATGGTAAAAAGAATGACACCCAGCTGAAAAATCCGAACCTTGCCGATCATATCACCCAGACGGCCAAATATTAAAATCGTGGCGCAGGTTACCACGAGATAAATACTGGCCACCCACTCAATATCACCCATGCTTGCGTTTAACTCGCCTGACATAACCGGGAGCGCCACGTTCACAATACTTCCGTCCAGCGTTACCATAAAAGTCATAATCAAGACCGTGAATAAAATACTCCACTTACCGTATGTCCTGTTCTTGTGCATTTACTCATCCCTTTTCTCTTAAAATCGTGCTTTTGATTCATTCTTTTGGTTTCTTTTTTGTTTAATAATATATACCTTTTTGAAACCGCATTCTATCATACAACTTCTGAAAATATTCTGAAAAAATAAATAGTCGTCTACCATTGAGGTTTTCAGCAGACCATGTTAAAATAAGAGAAAGAAAAGTATCGCTAAACACTTTCAGGAGGTAACTTTGTGAAAATCAAAGAAAATGACACTGCCCGTCTTAAAGAAATAAATGAACATTTTGAAACCCTTGAAGCCATTATGTCCAGTCTGTCCCCGGAAACACTGGCCGCTCTCAATGCGTTTCATGATGAATCATTCTCGATTCCTTACTGTGTAAAATGGGGCGCAACCGGTATAGCCGAAGTGCTGGAAGCTGTTAAATCTGAAAACTAGTCAACTGGTCAAAAAACCCCCTGTCTTTTATCGACAGGGGGTTTTTTATAATGACTTTATAAACCTGAGTCCCTCAGCATTGAAGTTTTCACCCAGATGCTGCGTAATATCCGGTTTGTAGCCATGCTTTTTATAAAACATGCAGGCCTTTTCATTTTTTTCAAAAGTCCAGATAAACATTTCCGAATAATGCCGCTGTCCTGCCAGTGCTTCTCCGAATGCCAAAAGCTTACTGCCGATCCCCTGCGCCTGAAAAGCCGGATCAACATAAATCCGCCAAAGCTCAAAGGCCTCAGGCTTATCCGCATCCTCGCTTTTTCCACAGGAGAGAATAGCTTTTACTCCATTCTCATCAAAAACAAAATTCTCCAGCCGGTTTGTCTGGAATTCGTCCCTGATGGCCTCTCTGCGTTTGCCGCACCACACTTCACCCAGCTGTACAGGGTCCACGTAGCCCGCATAAGTAGTTTTCCAGCAATGGTTGACGATATCCGCTGCGCGGTTCATATCTTTTTGTATGAGCCTACGGACAGGGCCCTCCCTTATGGTAATCCAATAAATGCATATGGGCTTTCCATCAATATAAGGTTTTTCCTCTTTCAATACACCGCCACATTTCAGCATCGTTTTAATTGATCCCACATTATCTGCGTAGCATCCCAGCATCACTGCCTCAAGCCCCAGCTCCTGAGCCGCCTCCAGCGCCAGCGATAAAACCTGCACCGCATAGCCTTTCCAGCGCTCCGAAGGACGGACAGCATAACCAATATGTCCGCCGTATTCCGCAAGAAAAGACTGACCCAGGCTGTGGCGGAGATCAACAATCCCCACGATCCACTGATCTTGTTCACGGACTGCCAAAAACGTCGAGGACACCACCCAGTCCTCCCGCACTGTTTGAAAATCTCTATTTCTTCTAATGTTTTCCAGCCACTCCTCATAATCCATCTGATTGAGAAGCGCGCTGCCGTTGATGACTTTTTCGCCGGCTTGAAAAAATTCATTTTTGAACGCCAGTATTGCAGTTTTGTTTGCTTTGGTGGGTGGGATGAGGGTTAAGCTTTCCATGAGGTGTCCTTTCTGTTGGGTTAAGGTGTTCTTTAGACAGCATACCGTCTCCACATGTGATTGTTAGACTATTCTACACTTTAATACAATATGCGAGTTCCCCCTGTATTTAAGCGTTTTTCAACAATCTTATCAATTCACTAAAGTGATTTTTGATTAGGCTATTTTTCATTCACGGAAGCTTGTCCTCAATACAACTTTGTCATTCATCTTCCTTTTTAGTAAGCATTGTTAACCCTGTCATTGTCAAGGATTCCATCGTTTTCATCTGTTTAACCGCCAAATCACGCAACAATACCAATCGCTCTGACTGTGTTTTGCCTTGTTCAATCAACACAGCATTGCAACTTTCCATATTTGACAATACCAATAACTGATTAAGGTTCGCATCATCACGCATATTTCCTTTTTTATCAGGATTCATTTCTCTCCATTGCTTTGCAGTTATACCAAATAAAGCAACATTCAGCATATCCGCCTCATTAGCATATGTATAGGCAATCTGCTCTTTCGTTAATTTCGGCGGAATCAGATTCTCCTTAATAGCATCTGTATGAATACGATAATTTAATTTTGATATCTCCCTATTGAGATTCCAGTTTAATGACAAACGGCTGTTTTCATCTGTTTTTATTCTCTGGTAATCCTTAATAATATACAGCTTGAACTCAACAGATATCCATGATGCAAATTCAAAAGCAATGTCTGAATGTGCATATGTGCCACCATAACGTCCGGCTTTTGATACAATTCCTATCGCCGAAACATTGTTTATCCACTTAGAAGGAGACATCGTAAAAGCATTTAGACCTGCCTGGTTTCTAAACCCCTCGAATTCGAGGGGTTTAAAATCTGGATTGTGAAGGCTTTCCCACAAACCGAGAAATTCCAATGTATCCCTATTCCGCATCCAATTGCAAATCGTTGCATTCGGATCGTCACTTCGGTATTTCGCTATATCTGTCAGTGAAATGAATTCGTTTTGAAAATCATTTGTATATATCCCAATGTCGATTCCTTTTGCGTGTATTGTTTCTTTTATTGTTTTTTTAGGCATGGCTATCTCCTTCCCGTTTATTATTCCCGCTCTGAGTTCCCAAATATATCTTGCTCAAGTTCTCTATACGTTTCTGTATCAGGGGTAACAAGTGGAGCCATTGTATCCCGCATAAAAGAATCTGCATTGTTTCCGCATCGCGAAAGACTCAGAGTCCTTTTTATGGTTGTATATATTTCGCCACTTGCAGCTTTAATATCATCACTTGCTCTCCCGCGTGAAATTGCGCTTTCTATAGCATTCTCCTTTAGCATTTTGCACTCATTAAATTTATCTGGCAAACCAACTTTGTCACAAAGTTTCCTAATAATTTCATCATCAAGCAAATATGCTTCCAAATGCCGTCTAGATGTAGTTCTTATTCCCCTTTGAAACAATTCACGGACTTCTTGCTCACTTCGATCATCACGATCAACTATTTTTATCACCTTTGTATTTTTCAGTAGTGTACTCATTATTTCGCCAAGCCTATTTTCAATATTCTCAAGTTCGCTACAAGAGCCTCCTGAAATAAAGAAAGAATCCGGGTGCGTATCTCCAAACAATTGTGTAAAAATCGTCTTATCGTAATCCTTTCTAGATGTTCCATTTGGATTACCCTCACAAAAAATTATCTCTTTTGGAAGCATCAATTTCGCAAAATCTCCAAATGCTAACTCATAAAACTTGTTCATGACTGCTTTCCCAATATGAGAAGGAGAAATCAATTGCTCTTCATCAAAATTTCTCCCATCGAAATCCAAAAAAGTAACGCTTCCTGGACTCTCATTTTCTATATTCTCAGCTTCTTGAAGCATACCAATTGAATGAGTAGAGACCCATAATTGCGATGATTTGGGTGTTAAATTATATAATTCGCGAAGTACCTTTCCTTGAAGTTTCGTGTGCATATGTGTCTCTGGCTCATCGATACAATAAACTGCATCTGGATAGTAATTTGATTGAATTACCATGTCCAATATTAAATCAAATGCCGATTTTTCGCCAGCAGAAAGATTACGGTAGTGAAAATCCTCTATGTTACCCTTTGTAAAATAAAAGTTGCCATCTCGTAATGGGTCACCAATAGATGACAGTACTAAATCGTCAAAAACGCGTGACATTGCTGCCTGTATTTTCCCAACCAATTCTTCTCGCAATGCCTCAACAGTTTTACTATCGTTTTTAGAATCATAAACACCAGAAATTGTATTGGCCACAAGCCTCTGATAATTTGCTGACACTGTCTGATCATTTTGTATCAACGTCGAAAGACGTACCTCTTGGGTTGGATCGGATTGCCGTTGTAATAAATCAATTTGAAAGTCTGGTTCGTTCCTGTAAGCGCTCCTAAAGTAGAAATGTCCCTTTATATCATTATTACTCCCGATATTTTTAGGAAATGAAGCATCATAAAAACCAATATCAACTGTTTGAAGAGTTTTACTATACCACTCCTGATGTTGTAATTCCGCTTCTTTTCCAGCTTTATATAAATAATGATAGTCGCCTATATCACCATATCCAGAATACTTATAGTAATGATTTATGGCTTCCAGAAAAGAAGTTTTTCCAGAACCATTTGGTCCTACTAATACAACCAACTTTGCTGTCAAAGGAATATTTTCAACTATCAAATGAGTAAATCGTTTAAAATTGTTAAGTTCAATCCTTTCGATATGCATTATGTAATTTCCTCCAAATTGTTATCACATATTTCTCATGTTCTGTTTTAAGCAAGCTATATACTCAAATACTTTTTGAACTGTATTTCTTGCTTTTCCTCTTTTTATTATTCTTATCGGTCACAACATTACTCCGCCTTGCCTTCTCAATCTGTACCGCTTCAAATGTTTCCTTTGATATAGTCGCCGGATTATTATCTGTGGACAAATATTGTACTTCACTGTTTCCATATTTCAAAAGCTTAACATCACATGTATACTTTTCATTACTCAGCATAACATCAATCGTTCTTTTGCACCATTTTTTTCCGGTTGGTGATAGAATCTTTCTCCGTTCCAACTCTTTAATAATTCCTATAATACTCTGTCCGCTTAGATACAAATCAAATATCAGTTTCACATTCTTTGCTGTTTCCTCATCAATTATTAATCGGCTTGGAGCTATACTATAAAAGTAGACACAAATATGCATAGTCTGTTACAATAAATCATACACAAAACAGGAGGTTTCTCATGGCTACCAATAACTACACCAAATACGATGAGGATTTTAAAAAATCCCTTGTCTCCCTTCACCAAAACGGCAAAACTCAGACTCAGCTCTGTAAAGAATACGGCGTTTCTTCCTCTGCTCTTAGCAAATGGGTCAAACAGTACTCTACCCTTGAAATGGATGACGGGGAAGTCCTTACCGCTAAACAGGTGAAAGAACTTCAAAAGCGTAATGCCCAACTTGAGGAGGAAAACCTCATCTTAAAAAAGCGATTGCCATCTTCACGCCACACTCAAACAGAGATTAGACGCTGTCCATAAGCTCCGTTTTCAACATTCGATCAAAACGCTCTGCCGGGTTCTCAAGGTCAACAGAAGTACTTATTACAAACATTTTTCTGCTGTTCCTGCTCCGCGTGTTAAAGAAAATCAGCACATTGCTTCTCTGATTCTCCACATTCATGCCCTTTACAACAAACGGCTCGGCGCTTATAAAATCACTTATATCTTAATGCGTGACTATGGCATTAACATCAGCGTCGGGCGAGTGTACCGGCTGATGAAACACCTTCAGCCCCCAAAAATGTCAACGGATAAACCTTCGCTTTCCCGCTCGCATTCAGATGACGCTTCTTGCTTTAATCATCTGCAACAGAACTTTCAACAGAAAGCTCCCAATCTTGTATGGGTTAGCGACATTACCTACCTCAAAGCTGGTGGAAAGTGGTACTATCTCTGTATTGTGATGGATCTTTACTCCAGGAAAGTCCTTTCCTGGCGTCTTTCTGCCCGGGCAGACACCAATCTTGTCACCTCTGTTTTTCAGAAGGCTTACGAAAAACGCAAGACTCCTTATGGTCTGATGTTCCATTCGGATCGGGGTACACAGTATACTGCCTTTTCTTTTCGTCAGCTTCTGGATTCCCTGAACGTTGTCCAGTCTTTTTCAAAAAAAGGCTATCCCTTTGACAATGCCTGCTGTGAATGTTTCTTCAAATATCTCAAGAAAGAAGAAACAAGCCGCAAATCTTACCATTCTTTACAGGAGCTACAGCTCTCTATCTTTGAGTACATTGAAGGCTATTATCACTCTAAAAGACCGCATCTTTCTCTGAATATGCTCACGCCTAATGAAGCTGAGGACTTGTATTGGGAGCAGCTTCACTAGCCTGCTCCTCGAATTTTTTTCCTTTTTTGTGTCTACTTACTTGACTATAGTCCAATAATCTTTTAAACCCAATCATTACAGCCATTTCTACTCATCCAAACTCTTCATCGTCGAGCAAAAAATATCATCATCTACAAACTAACGCTTAGATTGCAAATAACCATTTTTGAATTATTAAAATTTCAAACGCATAAGGTAATTTTTGTTTACTGGATTAATTCTCATCAACAAATGGCATTAGGGTTGAATACCATATTTTTCAGAAATCCTTTTTAAAAAATCTTCTTGTTGTTTTGGTTTTATAAACACAAAATCAAATAATTCTTCCACTAATTCTAACATTACTTCTGCTTCACCTTTTTCTATTTCAACAATCTCGTTACTATTGGTGCTTTTTTTGGGGTGAGCACCAAAGTTTGCAATTTTACGAAAAACTTGCAACATGGCAACTAATGTAGATGGAACACTTTGTTTTTCCTCCAATTCGTTTATTTCCTCTGCTAAATTTCTTTTCTTAATTTTTAGCTCCTCATGTAGAACATTCTGTAATAAATATCGACTTAAAGTTGCACTTGCTCGTGGACTTATATTATTAACCTGAGAAGCTTCCTCATATAAATCAGCATATTTTGCAGGCACATACTGACTTAGTTGCTTAGTTTTGGGAAACTTTGGGTACAATAGTATTTCATCATCTATTTCTGACAATTCACTCCCATACTGACTAGAAACATATCCTGTTCCATGCTGTAATCTCACAATAAATTTTCGACAATCGGGGCAAAATACTGAAACCAAGTTATAACCTTCATCAAATTCTTCCTCTTCATTAGGTACCGGATAAGCTTCCTCTATCCATTCATCCCAATCTATACTAATTCCAATACCACAATATGGACATCTCATATTTCTTTCTCCCTAGTTTTTATTTTATATAGTTCCAAAATACCTCAATGCTTCCTCTATGGCCTTTACCTTCTCTTCCGGGCACCCCGGGTATTCCCTTTTCGGCACATCTACCTTATTTGGTGCGTCATGCATAGGCAATCCATGTTTTCTCTTCACTTCCGCAATATACTTCGTATGCACATTCAGCCCGTACTTTTCCTTCACATACTCCTTAATCTTCTGATACGTGGCTTTCTCCGTTACATCTTCCTTGTCCACAGTCATTTCAATGTCGATTCTTTCTACATCCTTTTTACGGGTTAAGAGCGCAACCGTCTCCACATGCCCCGTCCCGGGAAACAAATCCACTGGCTGAACTTCCTGCACCTGATACCCGTACTCACGCAGAATTTTCAGGTCTCGGGCCAGGGTGGAGGGGTTACAGGAAACGTAGACGACCTTGGGGACGGCCAGGTCTTTGATCATTTCCAGAAGGGCGGGGTCGCAGCCTTTTCTGGGCGGGTCGAGGACAATGACATCGGGGTGGACGCCTTCATTTGCCAGTTTTGGGGCTTCGGTTTCAGATTTCCCTTGAATGAAGCGGATATTTTCAATCTGGTTGCGCTTGGCGTTCTCCTGGGCGTCGAGGACGGCGTTTTCCACGATCTCGATGCCATAGACCTGGGCGGCTTCGCGGGCCAGGTACAGGCCGATGGTGCCTGTGCCGCAGTAGAGGTCGAAAAGTGTTTCGGCACCGGTTAAGGCGGCCATCCTTTTCACCAGATCATACAGCACCTTTGTCTGGCGGGTATTGACCTGGAAAAAGGAATTGGGCGAGATCAGAAAGCTCAGGTCACCAATGCGTTCCTCGATCTGCGGTGTGCCCAGCAACAGGTGATTTTCTCTGCCCAGCACAGCGTTCCCTCTGGTGGTATTGACATTCAGGTAGACGGAGCGTACGTCTGGAATTCTCTCGGTAATGGCCTGAAGAATTTTATCTTTATGCTTGAGTTTTTTTCCGTTTCCTACGATGACAATCATATTTTCGCCCTGCTCGTTGGTTCTCTGGACAATCCCTCTCAGAAAGCCGGTATGCTTCTGCTCGTCATAAAGCTCAAAGCAGCCGTCTTTCAGCAGCGCGTTGAAGGTTTCAATAACCTGTACACAGCTTTCGGGCTGGGTCAGGCAGTCTTCAATGGGCACGATCTGATGGCTTCTCTTGGCGAAAAAGCCCATGCCTTCTCCGCTGATTTTAAACTGGGCTTTATTGCGGTATCGGTATGGCGTCTCCATGCCGATCACGGCATTTACCGGGACGTCCTTAATCCCGCCGATTCTTTCCAGGACGTCGGTGACGATTTTATGCTTGATGGCAAGCTGCGCATCATACTGCACCTGCAATATCTGGCAGCCGCCGCAGCGCCCAAAGTACGGACATGGCGGCTCCTGCCGTTTCTCGGAGGGGGTAATCAGTTTTAACATTTTTCCGGTCATATAGGTTTTTTTGATGGCTGTTATCTCTATTTCTTCGGTATCACCCGGCACGCCGCCGTCCACAAATATGATCATATTGTCGATCCGGCCAACGCCCTCGCCGCTGTGGGTAATATCCTCTAAGGTGATGGTAATTCGGTCTTTTATCTTCAATGGTTTCTTTTCCTTTCTTAGTTAGGCTTATTGTAACAGAAAATGGCTGGTCTGTCATATAAAAAACCGCGCCGCTCTCGGTGAACGGCACGGTTTTTTTATTCGTTATCCTTCAGATAGGTCTTCATCTTTTCAAAGGTTTCATCACTGATAATATGCTCGATGCAGCAGGCGTCATTTTCGGCCACCTTTGGGGTGACATCCAGAACCTGATTTAAGAACTTGGTAATGATACAGTGCTTTTCATAGATTTTGATGCCCATGGCCTCGCCGCTGTCGGTCAGATAAATCTGGCCGTAGCGCTCATGCTCTACATAGCCCAGGGATTTCAGCTTTTTGACGGCGTCGTTGGCGCTGGCCTTGCTCACTCCCATGGCCTGGGCAAGGTCGGTGATGCGGACACCCCGGTTGTCCTGTGAAAAATCCAAATATATGGTTTCAATATAATCTTCAATTGATTCGGTTAGTTTTTTTTCTATTTCCATTTCTACCACCATTTTTTCTTTTATTTTTACCCTTGGTTCCCAGCTTTTTCCCGGGATCTTTTCCCTCAGCCTTTTTTATACCCCAGGGCTTCTCAGGGATCAACGCCCCTTTGTGGCTGCCGATCAGGTCGCGCCGTCCGGCCTTTAGCAGGGCCTCGCGGACGAGCTTATAGTTCTCGGGCCGGTTGTACTGGATCAGTGCGCGCTGCATCAGCTTTTCCCTGTCCTTTGGAATGTGCATGGACTCCATGGTAAAGGGATTATAGCCTGTATAATACATGGCTGTGGCGATGCTGCCCGGCGTTGGATAAAAATCCTGCACCTGCTCGGGCACTGCGCCGTGATCCCGGATGTACTCGCTCAGGGCGATGGCGTTGCTCAGGGTACAGCCTGGATGGCTGGTTATAAAATAAGGAACCACAAATTGATTGGTCTTGAACTGTTTATCGTACTGGACAAACTCCCGCCGGAACCGCTCGTAAGCCGAAAAGTCCGGCTTGCCCATATTATGGAGCACAGAACTGACCACATGCTCTGGCGCTACCCTCAGCTGTCCGCTGACGTGGTATTTCACCAGCTCTTTAAAAAAGCTTTTATTTTTGTCCTTCAAAAGATAGTCGTAACGAATGCCGGAACGGACAAACACTTTTTTGACGCCCGGCAGCTGTCTCACAGCGCGCAGCACCTCCAGATAGTCGCTTTCATCCGTATTCAGGTTTTCACAGGGTTCGGGAAACAGGCACTCCCTGTGCGGGCAGACGCCCTTTGTTTTCTGTTTCTCGCAGGCCGGATTCCTGAAATTAGCGGTCGGACCGCCAATATCGTGGATATAGCCCTTGAAATCCGGATCCTTGATCATGCGCTTGGCCTCGTCCACAATGGAGGCCTTGCTCCGCTTTTGGATATACCGCCCCTGATGAATGGCAAGGGCGCAGAAATGACAATTTCCAAAACAGCCCCTGTTGGCTGTAATACTGAATTTTATTTCCTCGATTCCCGGAATTACACCGTCCCCCAGCGAGCTTTCGCACTGGCGGAAAGTATAGGGCAGTCCGTAGATTTCATCCATCTCTGCCTCAGTCAGCGGCATCTGCGGCGGATTCTGGCACAGGTACCGGTTGCCGGTCGGCTGGATAAAAGGCTTTGGGTTGAAGGGATCATTGCTCCCATGAATTTGTCTCGCGGCTTCGGCATAAGTTTTTTTATCCGCTGTCACTGCTTCACAGCTTGGCAATTCCACACAATCCGAAAGTATTTCTCTAATGATACAGGCTGTACCTTTAATGTAGTTTAATTCCGCTGCCGGAATACCGGCATTTAGGCTGTCGGCAATCTCGACAATGGCTTTCTCGCCCATGCCATAGACCAGCAGATCGGCCCGGCTGTCAAAGAGGATCGAACGCCGCACCTTATTCTGCCAGTAGTCGTAATGGGCAAAACGCCGCAGGCTCGCCTCGATTCCACCGATGATCAGTGGAACATCCTTGTAAGCCTCCCGTATTTTACCGCAGTAAACAATGGTGGCCCGGTCTGGCCGGAGGCCGGCCGCTCCTCCCGGCGTATAGACGTCTTTTTTTCGCCTTTTTTTATTGACGGTATAGTGGCTGACCATGGAATCGAGATTTCCGGCGGTCACCATAAACCCGAGGCGCGGGCGGCCAAAGACCTCAAAGGCCCCGGTGCTGTGCCAGTCAGGTTGGGCGATGATGCCCACCCGGTAGCCGTGGCTTTCCAGCACCCGTGAGATCACCGCCGCCCCGAAGGAGGGGTGATCCACATAGCCGTCTCCTGTGACCAGGGCAAAGTCGACTTCGGGCCAGCCCCGGTCACGCATTTCCTGCCGGTTGGTCGGTAAGCATTGGTTTCTCATATCCGTCACGCTGCCAGAAGCATCCAATTCGCCTGGATAACGGCCAGAACCACCAGGAAAATCGTCTGGGTCAGTTCAATGGTCAGGCCAATGGTATCGCCGGTGATTCCGCCGATTTTGCGCTGCAAATAGAACATGAGCACAAAATTGATGAGCATGGTTCCCAGCGCTGCAAAGAAGGCCACCGGCCCGATGGCAAACCAGGCAAAGGGCAGGATCAGAAGCAGATAGACAAGCACATGCCAGGGCTTGGTCATCTCGACAATCCGGCGTCCCAGTCCGCCGCCGCCCTCGGCGTAGGTGGAAAAGCAGCAGGTCTGTATGGCGCAGTAGCGTCCGATGACCGGCATGAGGATCAAAATCAGCAGGTTTTCCGGCAGAATGACCGTGTAGCAGGACCAGATGGTCAGAAACAGCAGGATCAGCCCGATGGCACCAAAGGACCCCAGACGGCTGTCCTTCATGATCTCCATCATTTTCGCGTGGTCTCTGGCTGAAAACAGGGCGTCCACCGTATCGGCAAAGCCGTCGAGATGCAGGCCGCCCGTAATCCAGATATAGACGATCATGGTAAAGAGGGCCTGGAGCTGGATAACATGAATATAGGATAATACCCAGGAGACCGCGAACAGAATCGCCCCAACCAGCAGACCCACAAGCGGCATGAAAATCATTGAATTATAAAATTCTTCCTCGCTCACATCCTTCAGCTTTATGGGAAAGCGGGTAAAGAAGGAAATGGCGATCAGTATCTTGCGCATAAAAACTCCTTTGTTGTCATAAGATCGTAAAAAGCGCGGTAAACGCCGTGTGAACAAAAGAAAAGTATGAATGAACCCATCCATACTTTTCTCAGTTTACATTTTGTTAAGATTCATCGGGCAGACCGAATTTATTATTAATGAGTTCTATTAACTTTTCGACCGCGAGCTTTTCATCATCGCCCGAGGCTTCGATTACGATCTCATCGCCCTTTTGAACAGCTAAAATCATTACTCCCATAATGCTTTTAGCGTTTACACGTGTTGAGCCTTTACTGATGTAAATTTCGCTCTTGAACTTATTGGCCGTTTGTACAAATAAGGATGCTGGTTTTGCATGGAGTCCAGCACGGTTTTGTACCACTACTTTGTCGGTTATCACATTATACACCCCTTTATAGAAAATTCCCCTATCGTTTATATTATACAACGGCCTCTTATTTTTTTCAAGTAATTGCCTTTCTTTTTTCTTTATACTCTTGCCAAAATCTTTTTCAAACTATATAATAGGGGTATAGTATGATTATCATAACCATTTGGAGGTGAATAATATGGATAAAGTAACAAAAGATATGGGCATCTTAGAAGCCGTTGAAAAATATCCTGATTCTGTGCCGGTTTTCCAGGCATACGGAATGCACTGCTTTGGCTGCATGGCTGCCCGCTTTGAAAATATTGAACAGGGCTGTCTTGCCCACGGCATTGATCCGGAAGCAATGGTCCGTTCCATTAACGACGCGTTAAACGCTGTTGATGCGACCAAATAATTAAATTCTTAAGAAAAGCGACGTTCTTTTAAGGACGTTGCTTTTTTATTTCAGGTTATCCCGGAATTTATTAAAATCACTTGTCATTTTCTTAGTTTTAAGGGAAAATAAGGTTAGTTCTATTTAGAGGGAGGTAAGCATGAGTAAAAACGAAACCAAAAAAATGTTTAATGAGGAATTGACGGAGTCCTTTGACGGGATTGTGGATATTTCCAAAGGAAGCCTTCAAACTCTGACCGATACCGATGAAAATATGTACCTCAGCTTTTATACAGACAGCCTGCTGTGGAGCTGCGGTTATAATAACCCCACCATTAACCGGGATATTAACGCCATGGTTAAGGATTATCAAAAAGAAAACAGGCCAGTGGACCTGGCGTCTCTCCTGAGCGACCTGGACGCGCAGCTTAAGCCGCACCTGCCTAAAAAGCTGGCTGTAACCTATTTCAATTCTGAAAACCCTTACCCGCGTCTGCTCAAGGCACTGTCCTCCAAGCGCGGCAAGACGGAGTTTCTCTGTCTGGAAAAGCTCCCCGGTATTTTCCCTGAGGAATTTGCCGACCGGATTTTCTCATTCGAGGAGCTCATCGCCGATGACCCCAAGGTCAATATCGACGGCATCAAAAACACGGTGTTTCCCGAGCTCAAAACCATCAAGCTCATTCTCAAAAAACACCGGAGCGCCCTGGCGGGCTGTATTATTAACCCCATTGTCACAAGCGACGCGTCCATCGCGAAAAAAGACCTGCTGGAGCCCATTCTGGACCTGCTGGCCAAGTTTAACATTCCCATTATCTGGGATGACTCCACCGCCGGCTTTTACCGCATGGGGCCAATCTTCTCCTACAAGCTTTACGAAATCCAGCCGGATGTACTTATCTACAATGGCAGCCTGTACAACCACCGCACCGTGCACTTTATGTCCATGACCAAGCGGATCAACAAGCTCTTTGCCATTCAGGAATCCCGTGTCGTTCTGGAGGATGTGCCCAACTACATCATGCTGAAGGTTATCCTCAGCTTTATGGAGTCCTCAAACCTGTCTAAAAAAATCCAGGCGCTGGGCACCCGGTTCCAGGGCAAGCTGCGGGCCCTTGAGGCCAACTGCGGCCGGAAGTTCAGCATTAAGGGCAAGGGCCTGATTCTGTTCATTGATTTTAAAAAGGAAGCTGTGTGTGACAGCTTCGTGCAGTTTATGAAGGAAAAGGGTATTCTCATAAAGAAATTTGCGGCCGTTCCGCAATTTGTAATGATTTATCCGCCGCTCATCCTTACCGAAAAAAACATTGATGAGATTGTCGAAAACTTTAAACGCTTTTTCAACCAGCCCGCATAATCCGAGCACGGCGCAAAAATGTGCCGTGCTCGCTTCATTTTACACCCTGCTCAGGATTTCCGGCACATAACTGCCGTATAGATCAGGTTCAGGCCCACCCCGTTGGTGTTGACCTGTATGCCGTCCTTGTTGATGTGGTAGCCCTCCTCATGGGCTTCATTCAGCTGCTTTTCAAACGACTTGCGGTCGTTGGCCGTCACTACCTTGTAAAAATCCATGGTTTACCTCCTGCGATTATCCTATATTTTCACCAATTTTCACAGCCCGGCTCGTTGGAAGGGCTGGCAAAAAAAGAACCTCCACCTGTTTTCGGTGGAGGTTGTTCAAAATTTACCGCTTTGATGCTTCCACGCGAAACTGGCAAAACACGTATCTGACTTTCACAGTTGCGGTGGAGCAGTCTGCCCGGGGCATTCTTCCGTTGGTATGCTTTGCTTGAGGTTATTATAGCAAAATCCGGGTAAAATTTCAATGTTAAATGATATTTTTTTGTTTTTTCTTAATAAACCTTCTGAATGTTGACCACCATGGCCTTTGGCCGGGTCATGGCCTCGATGGAATATTTGACACCCTGGGTACCCATGCCTGAGGCTTTTACACCCAAAAACGGGAAATGGTCTGGCCCGCGCTCGGTTTTATTATTGATCTGCACGGTTCCCACCTCCAGATGGTTGGCGATGTAAAAGGCATGGTTGATATTATTGGTAAAAACCGAGGACTGAAGGCCATATTCCGAGGCGTTGGCGATCTCGATGGCTTCCTCAACACTGTTTAAGCGGATAATGGGTAAAACAGGGCCAAAGGGCTCTTCCCATGCGATTTCCATGTCTCTGGTTACATGGTCTAAAAGAGTTGGGTAAAACAGGTTTTTCTCACGTTTATTGCCTGTCAGCAGTTTGGCGCCTTTGTTCAGCGCGTCATCCACCAGTCCCTGGACAAAATCCGCGGACTTATCGTCGATGAGCGGAACCACTGCGGCGTTTTTCCAGGGGTCGCCCACAACTAGCTTTTCGACACGCGCCTTCAGCTTTTCGGCCAGAGCATCTGCCACTTCTTCCTGTACCAGAATCCGCTTGACCGCAGTACAGCGCTGGCCTGAGTAGGAAAAAGCACCGGATACAATATTATCCGCCGCAAAATCCAGGTCCGCGTCGGGCAGAACCACGGCGGCGTCCTTGCCGCCCAGCTCCAGCAGCAGCGGCACCATCTCGGATATTTTTGAGATATGGCGGCCCACTTCGGTGCTCCCGGTAAAGTTGATAAAGTTAATGCCCTTGTGCGTAACCACATAATCGCCGATTTCACTGCCCCGGCCGGTTACGGTGTTCAGCACACCGGTTGGCAGGCCGGCCCGGTTGAGGATTTCCACCAGGTGCAGTGAGCTGATGGCTCCCTGGGTGGCGGGTTTTAAAATCACGGTATTGCCGCCGATGAGCGCCGGAGCGATTTTGGACATGGCCAGGTTTACCGGATAATTAAAGGGTGAGATGGCCAGAACCGTGCCGAGGGGCACCCTCGTGACATAGGAAATTTTGTTGCGGGTACCGCCGGGGAAATTGTCCCCGCTGATGGCTTCACCGGCCATGCTTTTCCCCACATCGGCCGTATATCTCAGAAAGTCCGCGGTGCGCTCAATCTCAGAGCGCGCTGACGCCAGATCCTTTGCGACCTCCCGGACCAGCACCTCGGCCATCTCGTCCAGATGCTTCTCAAAAAGATCCGCTGCGGTATAGAAGATTTCAGCCCGCTCATAGATGGGCATCTCGGCCCATTCCTGGAGGCTGTCCTTTGTGCTGGCAATGGCCTCGTCCACCTCTTCCCTGCTCATGGCCGGGATCCGGCCCACCAGCGAACCGTCAATGGGCGATTTAATAGCAAGGGTCTGTCCCTCGTCCTTGCCGCCTGTCCATTCGCCATTGAGGTAGCGCCTATAAACGCGTTCGTCCTTTTCATTTATATCAAAAATTCTGTCAAAAAACATGTTTGCTCTCTCCTTTCGGTATTTCTTCTTATAAGATACCCTCTTGGAGAATGGACAAACGCAAAACTTTATCTGCAGCGGCAATAACCATAAAAAAGCCCCCGGATTCCATATGGAGTCCGGGGGCTTTGTGTGTTTTAGCTTGGATTAGAATTCCTGAGAAGCCATGCGTTTGTAACCTGCGTAACGTTCTTCGGCTTCTTCCTGTGCTTTTTCATATAACTGATCTGCAACTTCTGGGAAGCTTAAACGTAATGAGGTGTAACGAACTTCACTGTTGATGAAATCCTGGAATTTGCTGAAATCTGGTTCTTTAGAATCCAGTGTGAATGGGTTCTTGCCTTCGGCTTTCAGCATTGGGTTGTAGCGGTATAAGTGCCAGTAGCCGCATGCAACAGCATCTGCTTCATGAGACTGGGTACGGCCCATGCCGCCCTTAATACCGTGGTTGATACATGGTGCGTAAGCAATGATCAGGGATGGACCCGGATAAGCTTCTGCTTCCTGTAATACCTTCATGTACTGGTTCTTGTCAGCACCCATGGCAACCTGGGCAACATATACGTAGCCGTAGGTCGCTGCCATCATGCCAAGGTCTTTTTTCTTGATTCTTTCGCCGGAAGCCGCGAACTGCGCTACCGCACCGGTCGGGGTAGATTTAGAAGCCTGGCCGCCAGTGTTGGAGTAAACTTCTGTATCCAGAACGAATACGTTGATGTCTTCCTTGGAGGCTAATACATGGTCTAAACCGCCATATCCGATATCGTAAGCCCAGCCGTCACCACCGAATACCCATACGGATTTCTTGACATAGTGATCTGCGTTGTCCTTAACGAATTTCAATTTATCTGCCAGTACCTGGTCGTCTACAGAGTAGCCTTCCAGAGCGGCTTTTAATTCAGCAGATGCTTCCTTGGAGCCTTCTGCATCTTCTTTGTTTTCAATCCACTTGTTTGCAGCTGCTTTAACTGCTTCTGGCGCCGTTTCTGCGATGGCTGCCAGGTAGTTCGCAAGGGTTTCTCTGATCTTGTTGCTGGCCTGTAACATACCAAAGCCATATTCTGCATTATCTTCGAACAGGGAGTTTGCCCATGCAGGACCCTGGCCCTTAGCGTTCTTGCAGTATGGTGTGGACGGTGTGGATGCACCCCAGATTGAGGAACAGCCGGTAGCGTTGGCGATCATCATGCGGTCACCGTATAACTGGGTAACAGCCTTGATGTATGGTGTTTCACCACAACCAGCACAAGCGCCGGAGAATTCAAGCAGTGGCTGGCAGAACTGGCTGCCCTTAACGGTGTATTTATTCATGCGGTCATCTTTAACCGGAACAGTTGTGGCATATTCCCAGTTAGCAACCTGATTTTCCTGAGTTTCAAGAGGTTTCATTTCCAGCGCTTTTGTCTTAGCCGGACATGCGTCAGCACAGTTGCCGCAGCCTGTACAGTCTAATACACTCACCTGGATTCTGTACTGTAAGCCATCGAACTGTTTACCGTTCGCTTTGATGCTGTCAAATCCTTCGGGAGCCGCTGCTTTTTCAGCTTCGTCCATTAATACCGGACGGATGGCAGCGTGCGGACATACGAAGGAGCACTGGTTACACTGAATACAGTTTTCCGGAATCCACTGTGGTACATTTACAGCGATCCCACGTTTTTCATAAGCGGAAGAACCAGCCATGTAAGTACCGTCTTCATTGTCGACGAAAGCGGAAACTGGAATGCTGTTGCCTTCAAAACGGTTAACCGGACGCAGGATTTCCTTAACGAATTTTGGTTCGTCTTTGGCTTCTGCCGCTTCGTCCTGTGCGTTTGCCCAGTCAGCAGGAATGTCTACCTTGGTTAAGATATCCGGGTTGATACCAGCGTCAACAGCTTCGTAGTTCATATTGACAATCTTGTCGCCCTTCTTACCGTAGGATTTCATAATCCCTTCCTTCATGAACTTAACCGCGTCGTCAATTGGGATGATGTCGGCCAGCTTGAAGAAGGCTGCCTGCATGATGGTGTTGGTTCTGCGGCCAAGACCGATTTCTTCCGCAACCTTGGTGGCGTTGATGATGTAGAACTGTGTATCATTTTCAGCCATGTAGCGTTTCATGCTTGCTGGTAAACGTTCGCCCAGTTCATCGACTGACCAAACCGTGTTCAGTAAGAATGTGCCGCCTTTTTTCAGACCATTTAACAGGTCATACTGGTGTACATAAGCCTGTGTCGAGCAGGAGATAAAGTCAGAGTTAACGATCAGGTATGGTGATTTGATCGGCTGTTTACCGAATCTTAAGTGAGAAACGGTGATCCCGCCGGATTTCTTGGAGTCATAGTCAAAGTAGCCCTGAGCGTATAAGTCGGTGTGGTCACCGATGATTTTGATGGAGTTTTTGTTGGCGCCGACAGTACCGTCAGAACCCAGACCCCAGAATTTACAGCCCTTGGTTCCTTCTGGAACAGTGTGGATATTGTCGGTTACTTCCAGGCTGGTGAAGGTAACATCATCGACGATACCGATGGTGAATTTATCCTTAGGTGTGTCTAATTTCAGGTTGTCATAAACAGCCTTGATCTGGCCAGGAGTGGTATCCTTGGAGCTTAAGCCGTAGCGGCCAGCGATGATTAAAGGCGCGTTTTCCTTGCCGTAGAAGATGGTGCAGACATCCTGGTATAAAGGATCGCCGAGTGCGCCTGGTTCTTTGGTTCTGTCTAAAACGCAGATACGTTTAACATTTTTCGGTAATGCTTCAAAGAAGTATTTTTCAGAGAAAGGTCTGAACAGGTGTACCTTCAGTACGCCGACCTTTTCGCCCTGTGCAGCCATGTAGTCAATGGTTTCTTCGATACAGTCTGTAACAGAACCCATTGCAACAATGATGTTTTCAGCATCCGGATCGCCGTAGTAGTTGAACGGATGGTATTCTCTGCCGGTTTCTGCGGAGATTTTGTCCATGTATTCTGCAACGATGTCTGGAACAGCGTCGTAGAATTTGTTGCAGGCTTCACGTGCCTGGAAAAAGACGTCGCCGTTCTGGGCAGTCCCTCTTGTTACAGGATGTTCCGGATTTAAAGCATGGTCTCTGAATGCCTGAATCGCATCCCAGTCAACCATTTTCTTGTACGCTTCATAATCCATGACTTCAACCTTCTGAACTTCGTGAGAGGTTCTGAAGCCGTCGAAGAAGTGTAAGAACGGAATTCTTGATTTGATGGCAGCTAAATGCGCAACGCCGCCTAAATCCATGACTTCCTGTACAGAACCGGTAGCCAGCATAGCAAAACCAGTCTGGCGGCAGGCCATAACGTCGCCGTGGTCGCCGAAAATAGATAAAGCGTGAGCAGCCAGTGTACGGGCAGATACATGGAATACGCCTGGCAGTAATTCACCGGCGATTTTATACATATTCGGGATCATTAATAAAAGACCCTGAGAAGCTGTAAAGGTTGTCGTTAAAGCACCGGCAGCCAAAGAACCGTGGACCGTACCAGCGGCGCCCCCTTCAGACTGCATTTCGGATACTTTGACGGTTTCTCCAAAAATGTTTTTTCTTCCCTGTGCAGACCAGGCGTCAACGTGTTCAGCCATCGGGGAAGACGGGGTGATTGGGAAAATACCAGCTACTTCAGTAAAGGCGTATGCCACGTGAGCAGCAGCCTGGTTCCCATCCATTGTCATCATTGTTTTGGACATGATATTCCTCCTTAGAAATTAAGCATTTAAAAATGGATTAATTGTGTATAACAAATTTTTACCTTTAACGATTATAACACAATTCAATTAGGGTGTATACACACCTTTTCGGATAATTTTTTGTCCAATTTTCCGCCCGGAAATCTCTGTTAAAAATATGACAGGTAAAATTTTGATTCCGGGTATTTTTTGGACAAATTTTAACCGCTCTTTACGTTCCTGAACAGGTTTTCAGCGCCATTCTTTACATATTATATGGACAGCGACGTTTTTTTGAGGCCTCAGCCATCGAGCTCAGCGATTTTCTTCTCGATGGCCCCGATCACGGTTTTCAGCACCTTGACGCGGGCGTAATACTTATCATTGCCTTCCACCACAATCCAGGGCGCGTTTTCGGTGGAGGTTTTTAACAGCATCCGGTCAACGGCCACCACATAGGCGTCCCATTTTTCACGGTTTCGCCAGTCCTCGTCGGTGATCTTCCACTGCTTGTCCGGGTCGTTCTCCCTTTCCTTAAAGCGCTTTTCCTGTTCGTCCTTGCTGATGTTCATCCAGAATTTGAGTGCCACTGCCCCAAAATCGGTCAGCTGCTTTTCAAAATCGTTGATCTCCCGGAAGGCCCGGCGGTAGTCATCGGCTGTGCAGAAGCCCTCGATGGGCTCCACCATTACCCGGCCGTACCAGGTGCGGTCATAGATGCTGAAATGCCCGCGCTTGGGCACCGTTTTCCAGAAACGCCAGAGCCAGTTATGGGCCAGTTCCTCACTGGTGGGCGCGGCGGTAGGATATACACGGTAGCCCCTGGGATCCAGGTTTTCACAAAGGCGTTTGATGGCCCCGCCCTTGCCTCCGGCATCCCAGCCCTCAAAGCCGATTACCACCGGTATACGGCGGCTGTAAATCTGATACTCGAGATCCCGCAGCTTTTTCTGGCATTTTTTCAGCTCTTCCTTGTAGGTCTCCCGGTCCATGCACTTGTCCATGTCCACGGATTCCAGCACCGCGGTGCGGTAAGGGTCGTCCTCTGCCGAGATGAGGGGGTGCAGTGCCGGCTTTTCCGCATTTTCCGCCTTCTCGATTTCTTTTTGGAGCCGGCTGGCAAGGGTGTTGTAAATTTTCAGGCAGGCGTAGTCCTTATTGTGGCCCTCTACCAGCGTCCAGGGGCCGCAGTCGGTGTCGGTGGCCTCCAGGGTGTGGTTGAGCGTTTTATAAATTTTGTCATAGTTTTTATTCTCGCGCCAGTCCTCCTCGGTCACACGCCAGCTGGTGGACGGGTTTTCCTCAAGCTTCTCAAAACGCTTTTTCTGTTCCTTCTGGCTGATGTGGATGAAAAACTTGATGATAACCGTTCCGTTTTGTGCCAGAACCTTCTCAAAATCATTGGCCTGGTGCAGAAGCAGCTTCAGCTCACCCTTGTCCAGCTTTGACCTGTGGGCCAGGTCGCTGTAATAGCTGCGGTCAAACAGAACCATACGGCCCTTTTCCGGCGTTTTGGTCCAGTAGCGCCACAGCAGCGGACGGTTGATTTCATCATCGCTTGGTTTGATGGCATTGTAAACCACAAAGCTTCTGGGATCCAGCGGAATCATCAGGTCGTTGATCAGCGTCCCTTTACCCGCGGCGTCCCAGCCCTCAAAAATAATCAGCACCGGTATACCCAGCTCCTTTATCCGGCGCTGCAAAGCGCCCAGCTTAAGAGACAGAGCATCCTTTTCTTCCTTATAAACCGCTTTTTCAACTTCGACATCAAGATTTAATTTTTCGAGCATAGACATCGCTCCTTCATCTGGATTTTATTACACGATTATTTCCATTATACACCGGTAACCTAAATTCTATATAAAAACCGACTAAAAAAGACCTGTCTGTAAAAACAAGTCTTTTCTCAAGTGCTGATTTATTTTTGATAGCGGTTGAATACTTCCTCCAGATTATCCTGGGAAAGGGTAGTCATCAGGTATTCGGCATATTCTGCGCCGGTGGCCCCGGTATCTCGGCCGGTGATCTCCAGCTTCTTTTCAAAATTGCCGCAGATGTCAAGTGCCATCTGGAGCTTTCTGGCTTCGTCCATGTAGCCGATATGCTCCAGCAGCATGCCGGCTGCGCGGATAATGCTGCACGGATCGGCGTACTGGCCGCGGCCCTCGTCCACCATTCTTGGCGCTGAGCCATGGATGGCTTCAAACATGGCGTAGCGTTTGCCGATATTGGCGGAGCCCGCGGTGCCGACACCACCCTGGAACTCGGCGGCTTCGTCAGTCAGGATATCGCCGTACAGGTTTGGCAGCACCATCACCTTGAACTGGGAACGGCGTTTCTCATCCACCAGCTTGGCGGTCATGATGTCAATATACCAGTCGTCCATTTCCACTTCCGGGTATTCCTTAGCGATGGCTTTGGCCGTATCTAAAAACTTGCCGTCGGTGGTTTTGATGACATTGGCTTTGGTGACCACGGTCACCTTGTTCTTGCCGGATTTCTTCGCGTAGTCGAAAGCCGCGCGGATAATCCGTTCTGAGCCCTCCTGGGTGGTGACGGTAAAGTCAATGGCCAGATCGTTGTTGACATGGACACCCTTGCTGCCCACGGCATAGCCGCCCTCGGTATTCTCACGGTAGAAGGTCCAGTCAATATCCTTTTCGGGAACAGAAACCGGTCGCACGTTGGCGAACAGGTCCAGCTCGCGGCGCATGGCCACGTTGGCGCTTTCAATGTTCGGCCATTTATCCCCTTCTCTCGGGGTGGTGGTTGGTCCCTTTAATATAACATCACATTCCTTTAATTCTGCCAGGACATCGTCCGGGATGGCCTTGCCGCAAGCTGCGCGGTTCTCGATGGTCAGGCCGTCGATTTCCTTAAAGACAACGCGTTTCTTTTCGACATCATCCTTTAGCAGGAACGCCAGAACCTTTTCGGCCTCCGCGGTGATGAAAGGGCCGATTCCGTCGCCGCCAACGATCCCGATGACGATCTGTTCTTTAGACGCATAGTCGACGAACGCACTCTCAGCCTTCATGCGGTCAATGCGTTCAAACTGCTCTTCCAGAATTTTACCAAAATGTGCTTTTGCTTTTTCAATCTCTTCTAAATGTTTTAAACCCAATGTCTTCCTCCAGAATCTCTATTTTATTTAAAAAACTAAGCCAGGCTAGTCTTGAAACCTTAACTTGTAGTACAGCTTGCGCGGAGTATGCTCGCAAACCATCTCTTTAATGGCAACACCCTTGTCCACCGCTGTCACCACCCAGCTTTCACGGTGCATGGGCGGGGTGATGGTGAGCGGAAACATGTGCTTGACAATCATGTCTGCCTCTTTATCATTGATATTAAAATATTTCCTCGCGTTTTTCAGGGCTGTCTTGGGATGGCTGAAGCCATGCATCTGGCGGATGCGGTCCAATCCCTTTCCGTCCTTCTCATTGTCGCGCCAGTCCTGAAAAAAGAAGTCGTGCAGCAAAGCGCCGCGCGCCACCGAGACATAGTCAAGGCCCAGCTTTTTGGCAATGAGGTATGAATTGTATCCAACCGCCACCGAATGGGCGTACAGCCCGTTGCCGTGGTGGTCGATGTCTCTCAGCTCCTGAAATTTCGGATGATCCATAATGTCGCCTACGATTTCCAAAAATTCTTCACTGTATTTTCTTTTATAAATATATTCCAAATGTTCTGCATCTCACATTCTTTGTTAATTTCCTCTACTCACTCTGAGTAAAGCTTTGCCCTTATTATACCACACTTTTTTAATTTTAGATTAAAAATTGTATACATCAACGTTTTCATAATCATCTTCGCTTAAATCGGTTAAGAATCCTGCCGGTCTATTTTATTTTAAAGAAAAAGGTGCTATGATTAATCGTAACATCATATGCAAGGAGATTTAACATGAAATTCAAGGACCTATTACTCGGCACCGCGGCCTTTACCTTTGCCGCCTCCACTGCCTTTTTCGCCTGTGTTCTGAAAAAGGGCCACGACTTTGAGGAAAGCATGGATAAGACCGGGAACGCGCTGGACCAGTGCGTCATCTGCGGCGGCAAAAACAAAATCGTGGGCGACGTGCCCATGCAGGATATGAAGATCGGCGTTTTCTGCGGCGGCATGAGTGTTGACCTTTCCCAGGTAAAAGCCGATAAAAAGCAGTATGATCTGGATATTGAGGTCCGCAGCGGCGGTGTCAATGTCATTATACCGGAAAACTTCAAGCTGAACGTGACAGACCGCTGCCGCATGGGCGGCATCTGCGATGATACCAGACATCCCGAGGGCGAGGGCATGGTCGTGCTGACCGTCTATGCCGATGTCTGCGGCGGTGCACTGCACTTTGAAAACCCCATCAGCGTCAGCGAAACCATTGAACCGGACGACGAAAGGCTGACCGCCTGTCCCTGCGCACCGCTGGCCTGACTGAAATGAATCGGAAATGGTTATAAATTGTTAGAAAGTAATTTTTAAATGGAGAATGTATAATTCCATTCTCCATTTGTCTATCCCAACAGACGGAGCCTTTTTTCTTATCTGGATAAAAGGCGCAGTCTCGGCTACGCCGCTTCATATCACTTCTACTCCACCCCACTTTTCGATAAGATAAAAATAGCAATTTTTTATACTTGACTATTTTTATCCACATTGATATAATGGATTTATAAAATTGAAAGGATTACATTTGTGCTGATTACGAGAGAAACCGATTATGCCCTGAGGCTTGTCCGTTCCCTGGCCGACGGCGAACGCCGTTCTGTGAGCCAGCTTTCTGATGAGGAACAAATTCCAAAGGCTTTTGCCTACAAGATCATCAAAAAACTGGAACGCGCAGAGCTGGTGAGCATTGCCCGCGGCAGCGAAGGCGGATGCAGCCTTAACAAGCCCACCAGTGCCATAACCCTTTATGACCTGATGTGCGCCATTGACGGAAGCTGTTCCCTTTCTGCCTGCATAGAATCGGGCTACCGCTGCGAATGGTGTAAAAAACACGGCAGCTGCTGTTTTCATAATCACCTCATGGTTATCCAGGAAGAGCTCAACGACCGATTAAAGGCCAGCAGCTTAGAAGAAATTTTAAAATGCGGGTGACCGCATCGTTTTTTCGGCAATATTGGACCATTTTTATCCAATATATGGTATTGATTCGTTTATATTTCAAGGAGGATCTACGATGTTATTTAAAACAACGGAACAGCATGAAGCCCTGCGTAAGAAAATTCGTGAGTTTGCTGAAAAAGAAGTGAAGCCCCATGCTTTTATGATGGACAAGGAAAATATGTTTCCGGACGAAGCCGTCAGGCAGCTTGGCGAAATGGGTGTAATGGGCATTCCATTTGAAAAGGAATACGGCGGACAGGGCCTGGACGTTTTAAGCTACGCCATCGCCGTTGAGGAGCTCTCCCGTGTCGACGGTGGGACCGGCGTTATTCTGTCGGCGCATACCTCATTGGGGACCTGGCCCATCGCCGCTTTTGGAAACGAAGCGCAGAAGCAGAAATATTTAATTCCTCTGTGTAAGGGTGAAAAAATCGGCGCCTTTGGCCTGACAGAGCCAAACGCGGGCTCCGACGCCGGCGGAACCGAAACCACCGCCATCGACAAGGGCGACCATTACCTGCTCAACGGCAATAAAATTTTCATTACCAACGCCCCAAAAGCGGATACCTACGTTGTTTTCGCGGTCACCACACCCGATATCGGAACCCGCGGCATCTCTGCCTTTATCGTCGAAAAAGGCTTTGAGGGCTTTACCTTCGGGGACCACTACGACAAGCTGGGGATCCGCTCCTCCTCCACGGCCGAGCTGGTCTTTAACGATGTGAAGGTGCCCAAGGAAAACCTTTTGGGTGAAGAAGGTCAGGGCTTTAAAATCGCCATGGCCACCCTGGACGGCGGCCGGATCGGCATTGCCTCCCAGGCGCTGGGCATCGCCCAGGGCGCTTTCGAGGAAGCGGTCGCATATGCCAAGGAACGTGTCCAGTTTGGCAAGCCCATCGGCTTCCAGCAGGCCATCTCCTTCAAAATCGCGGACATGGCCACCAAGCTGCACACTGCCCGCCTGCTCATCTATCAGGCTGCCGAGCTGAAGGAACACCATGAGCCCTACGGCATGGAATCCGCCATGGCCAAGCAGTACGCCTCCGATATTGCTCTGGAGGTCACCAACGACGCTCTGCAGATTTTCGGCGGCACTGGCTATCTGAAGGGCATGGAGGTTGAGCGGATGTACCGCGACGCCAAGATCACAACCATCTACGAGGGCACCAACGAGATCCAGCGTGTGGTCATCGCCTCCCATATTCTGGGCAAGCCCCCAAAAAAGGCCGGCGGCTCCGGCAGCGCGCCTAAAAAACCCGCGCCCGTCACCGGTGTCCGCAAGCATATTATTCTGAAGGACGGCGATATTCAGGCAAAGGTCGACGCCCTTGTGGCAGCGCTGGAAAAAGACGGCTATGATTTCTCAGTGGGCATTCCCATAGACACCCCCATTGTCGATGCTGAACGTGTGGTTTCGGCCGGCGTGGGCATTGGCGACAAGAAAAACATGAAGCTCATCGAGGATCTGGCAAAGGCCGCCGGAGCTGCCATTGGCTCCTCCCGCCCGGTGGCTGAGACCTTAAAATATGTGCCCCTCAACCGCTATGTGGGAATGTCGGGACAGAAGTTCGCAGGCAACCTGTACATCGCCTGCGGTATCTCCGGCGCGATCCAGCACCTCAAGGGGATCAAGGACGCTTCCACCATTGTGGCCATCAACAGCAACGGCAACGCGCCCATTTTTAAAAACTGTGATTATGGCATTGTGGGCGACATCAACGAGGTGCTGCCTGTCTTAGCCAAGGCCCTGGACACCGGCGAGAAAAAGCCAGCCCCTGAAATGGTCAAGATCAAACGGCCAAAGGCGCCAAAGCCAAAGCCGGCAGGGCCAACCTATATCTGCGGCGGCTGCGGCTATGAATATAATCCCGATCTGGGCGATCCGGAAAACGGCGTCGCTCCGGGAACACTGTTTGAAAATGTTCCGGAAGACTGGGTCTGCCCGCTATGCGGCGCTGAGAAATCTGAATTTATTATCGCCAAGAAGGAGGACTAATCATGTATGCAGTTAGAAATGTAACCGAGGATTTAATCTGGGTTGGCGCCAATGACCACCGCCTGGCCCTGTTTGAAAATGTTTATCCCATTCCGCGCGGCGTCAGCTATAACGCTTATGTGCTGCGCGATGAAAAAAACGTGCTCTTTGACACGGTGGACTGGTCGGCCTGCCGCCAGCTCCTGGAAAACCTTGATTTTGTTCTGGACGGCGAATCCCTGGATTACCTTGTGATCAACCATCTTGAGCCCGACCATGCAGCCAGCATTGAGGAAATCCTGATCCGCTACCCCGGAATTAAGATCATCAGCAATGAGAAAGCCTTTTTGTTCATGCGCCAGTTCGGCTTTCATGTCGACGACCATGACTGCATTGTCGTAGAGGAGGGCGATACCTTTTCCTTCGGCCAGCACACCGTCACCTTTGTTTTCGCCCCCATGGTGCACTGGCCCGAGGCCATGGTCACCTTTGACGTGACCAACGGCGCCCTGTTCTCCGCCGACGCCTTTGGTACCTTTGGCGCTCTGGACGGCAAGCTTTTTGCCGACGAAGTGGATTTTGACCGCGACTGGCTCGATGACGCCCGCCGCTACCTGACCAATATCGTCGGGAAGTACGGCCCCCATGTACAGCTGCTGCTGGGCAAGGCCGCCGGCATTCTGGACAAGATTAAATTCATCTGTCCGCTCCATGGGCCGGTCTGGCGTCAGGATTTGATGTATTTCATCGAAAAATATGATTTATGGAGCCGCTACGTGCCAGAGGAAAAGGGCGTGATGATCGCCTACGCATCAATGTACGGCAATACGGAAAGCGCTGCCCAGGCTCTGGCCGCCCGCCTCTGCGACAAGGGCATGACCAATGTGGTCATGTACGATGTGTCCTCCACACATGTATCCCAGCTCATTTCCGAAAGCTTTAAGTACAGCCACCTGGTTCTGGCCTCTACCACCTACAACCTCGGTATTTACCCGGCCATGCACAACTTCCTCATGGATATGAAGGCCCTGAACGTGCAGAACCGTACAGTTGCCATTGTGGAAAATGGGTCCTGGGCCCCCTGCTCCGGCGATCTGATGCAGGCCTTTGTCGAAAATGAATTAAAGGACATGACTGTCATCAACGACCGCCTGTCCATGGCCTCTGCCCTCCACCCTGAAAAAACAAAAGAGCTCGACATGCTTGTGGACGCGATCCTTGAATCCATGGAAGCACCCGAAGCATAGACACACAAACAAAAGAGACCGGCGCAAAATTGCGCCGGTCTCTTTTGTTTCGATCCCCTATACCATGGCGACGGCTCTTGCCGGGGCGCCGCCAAAGCCCTGAAGCTTGAGCGGGAAGCAGCAGAAATAAACCCGTTCGTAATCCATCACTTCATCCGGAAAGTCGATTTCCTCCAGAAGCCATACTTCCTTTGAGAGCAGGACCACATGGGGCTGCGGCCCTTTATCCGGCCCCCATCCGCCAATGCTCAGGCCGTCGATGCCAACGCCCTTTACCCCTTTTTCGTAAAGCCATTCCGCGCCTTCGCCGGTGAGGTAAGGCCACTGGTAGTAATATTCCTTGGTCATGGCTCTCTTCTTGCACCAGCCCGTGTTCATGAGGACAATGTCCCCTTCCTTGATCTTGTCCGCGCAGGGCTTAAGGTGCTCGCTGGTAATGCCCGTATCCGGCGCGATGCCCCGGAGGTCAATGATCACCGCTTCACCCTGGAAGCCCTCAATGGGCATTTCATCAATCTTTTTTCCTTCCGGGAAGAAGTGGAAGGGCGCGTCCAGATGGGTGGCGGTATGGGCGTTCATCTTAAAGACTTCTGCCGTGAAACCGTCCTTTGGGTTGATGGCCTCATAGGTCACCTCTGTGAGATCATAGGTGGGCCATCCCGGACAATTGTGAAATACCGGCTGTGACATGTCAAACACTTTTTCAAACTTCTGCATCATAAATACCCCCGTATTTTAATATATTTTTGCAATGCTTACATTGCCTGCAAACTCTGGGATTCGCGCTTAAAATTGGGCGCGTACTCTACCGCCAGGCGGATAGCCTCGACCATGCTGACCGGGCTGGCAATGCCCTTGCCCGCGATATCGAGCGCGGTGCCGTGATCCACCGAGGTTCTCAGGATGGGCATTCCGTTGGTGATGGAGATGGTGCGCTCAAAGTCCACCATCTTGGTGGCAATGTGCCCCTGGTCGTGATAAAGGGAAAGCACCGCGTCGTAGCGTCCGTTCAGGGCCTGGTAAAAGACTGAATCGGCGCCGATGGGGCCTTCAATGTCAATACCGCTGGCCTTTGCCTCCTGGACTGCCGGGATCACATGGTCTACCTCCTCGGTTCCGAACAGGCCGTGCTCACCGCTGTGGGGATTTAAGCCCGCCACGGCGATTTTTGGGTTCTCGACGCCCAGCACGTCCAGCGCCTTCACGCAGTCGCGGGTAAAGGTGAGCAGCCTGTCCTTTGTCACCAGGTCACAGGCCTTTCTCAGAGAAACGTGGCGCGTGAGAAAGAACACCCGCAGGCTCCGGACCTGGAACATGGTCAGCGGATTCTTTGTCCCGGTCAGCGCACCCACGATCTCGGTGTGCCCGATATAGGGCACCTCCGCCAGCTTTAGCGATTCCTTGTTGATGGCGGTGGTGGACAGCACGTCGGCCTTGTGCTCAAGGCACAGCTCCGTGGCTTTTTTGATGTATTCGTAGGCCGCCTGTCCGGTCATGGCCTGGATTTCCCCGATTTTAAGCGCGTTCATATCAATGTTGTCCAGGTCGATCAGGTTTAAAACACCCGGCTCGTAATCGCCGTCCTCTGGCTCCCCGATACATTTGATCCTTAAATCCACTCCGCTGAAGCGGATCGCGTCCTCCAGGACGTCCTTATCGCCCACGACCACACAGCGGGCAATGTCCTGGATCATTTTATCGGCCAGGGCCTTAACGGTAATCTCCGGGCCGATGCCTGCTGCATCGCCCATGGGTATTGCAATGATTGGTTTCATATTCTTACTCCTTTTCGGCTAGTTTTATCTGTAAATAGGACATGGCGTTCCGCAGTGTCTCCACTTTTCCGGCCAGTCCGCCTTTTGTCACAATGGGCAGGCCGCTGTACCGGCCGCCGATCAGCTCCCCGTACATGGTAAAGGGCTCGATCTCATCCAGTACGCAGATACCTGCGCTCTCCAGCGCTTCGCACACGCCCAGGGTAATGTCCCCTCCGCTGGTGTAAAGGGCCTGTATCTCGTGGCTGTGGGCCTTGAGATAGGCGGCGGCCAGTGAGGCGATGGCCTGGCTGATGCGCCCGGACAGGGTCTCGACATCACAGCCGAAGTACTCGGCAGTCTGCCGGAGGTCCAGCACATCAGCTTCATGTTTAGCGGTCATGATGCCCACAAAATCACTGTGCCCGGCACATTTGTCCAAAGCTGTGAAAATGCGCTGCCTCTCGGCGGCACAGCGGTTTTCATCCAGCAGGGCCAGTACATCGGCCTGCACCAGCTCAGTTTTGAAAAAGGCTTCAAAGGCCTCTGCCTGCTGCCTGACAATAGGCACCACACTGCCGATGGCCATGAGCACCTGTTTCCGGGGGCGCTGTTTTTTCCCCACGTTCAGGCAGGCCAGCGTCAGCGGCCCCGGATCCACCGTGATAAAGGGATGGCCAAGGGCTGTGCCTGCCTGAGCGATGGCAGTGATGTCGCTGCCCGCCACTGCGTCGAAGCTGATAATCCTGACGCCCTGCCGGATAAGCTGCACTGCCGCCGCCCTGATGGCCTCTGCTCCCTGGGCCACCACATCCATGCAGATTGTCCCCACCGGGTAGCGGGTCTGCTTTTCCAGAATGGCCCGGACTGACGATTGGGTCACCGGGCATTTAGGGTCTCTGCTCACGCCGGTGCGCTCCAGCAGCTCCCCCTCGACTAAGAGGTAATCTCCTGCCACCCGCTTATCCACATCCGGATAGGCTGCGCAGACAAGGGCAACGGCTTCGCCGCCAAGGGTGTCCAGCAGCCCGTCAATTTCCGCGCCGATGTTGCCCCGCAGGGTACTGTCGATCCGCTTTTGGTAAAAGCCGTCCTCTGGCAGCGGAAAGGCCCGGGCCGTTTCGCTCACAGCCGCCCAGGCCGCCCCGGGCGTGATGCCCCGGCTGTCGGTGCTGACGGCTACGGCGTCATAGTCCGACAAAACCTCCGGCCCGACGGACGCGCTGCGCCGAAAGGTCGCAAAGCGGTAGCCGTTTTTTCTCAGCAGCGCGCCGGTGACATTGGCCCCGGTCAAGTCGTCTGCGATGATTACTGCCCTTGCCATTTGCTTTCCCCCTTAAGCTTTAATCACATCAATTTCCATTTCCAGAAGGCGCGCTTCACTCTCAGGCTCCAGTCCCGCATCGGTGATGATCCGGTCGAAACGGTCGATGCCGCAGATCTTGGCAAAGCTCACCCGCCCGAATTTTGAGCTGTCGGACAGCAGCACCCTTTCTCTGGCGCATTCCAGAATCTGCTGCTTGAGCGCCGCCTTTTCAAGCGACGGCGAGCTCACGCCCTTCTCCACATCCACCGCGCTGGCGCCCAGAAAAGCGATGTCGGCGTTAATGCCCTCAAAAAAGGCTTCGGCGTGGCCGCCGAGGCACACCCCCACATGCTTCTGGACATGGCCGCCGGTGCAGTGGACATCCACAAAAGGCGCTTCCAGCAGTCTGGCGGCAATGAGGATATCATCGGTCACCACGCTGATCTGCCTGGTTCCCTGGGCCAGCAGCAGAGCCAGCTCCATGCTGGTGGTACCCGCGTCCAGCACAATGGTCTGTCCGTCCTCGATCAGCTTCTCGGCGGCCTTTGCGATACGTTTCTTTTCGGCCTGGTAGGCGCTGGCTTTTTTGGCGACAGCGATTTCCTCCACCAGCCCCTCCTTCACCACTGCTCCGCCAAAGGTGCGGGTAATGCGGTCGTTATCCTCTAGGTATTTCAGATCCCGGCGGATGGTGGTAGGCGTAACCTTGAGCTTCTGCGCCAGCGCCTCGACGGTGATGCTGCCATTCTTTTCAAGGTTTTCGATTATTTTTTCTCTTCTCTCTATTGGAAACATGTCCTGCCTCATTATTCAAACAAATTTAAACAGATTTTTTGTTTAAATAGGTTTATTTTCGTTTTATATTGTTTATCATAGCGTGTTTTCAAGACTTTGTCAATCAAAAAAGAACTCAATTGATCATTTTTAAGCAAATTCAAACACATCTAAACGCAAAAAGGCGATATACCTCCCGGTATATCGTCATCCTTACTATGTCACGATTGCTGCACCTGTTCCTTGTCCGCTTTATACGCTTCGTGGATCAGGTAAATGCCGTAAAAACACAGGGCTATTGCTGAAAACATACTCATCCCTCCTTTTCGGCTTTAAAACATGGCAGCACTGGCAGGCTGCCGGATTACTCGTCCTCCGGGTCATTCGGCCGGCCAAAGCCGCCGAAGGGCCCGAAGCCTGGTCCACCCTGCCCAAAATGGTTCCCGAAGGAATGGGCGCCCATCCGCATATTCATAAGCCGCTCAAACTGGTCCCTGCCCATACGCTCACAGGCACCGCGCATCCATTCTCTGGCGCCATCGTCCATGCCGTCTCCGTATTTTTTCTCAAAGGCTGCGAGCATCCGGTCCAGGTATTCGTTAAACTGTTCCCGCTCCCCGGACGACAGGCAGTCAAAAATTCCCACGTCTTCCGTTTCGCTGTCCTGCTCCTGAGCCTGCTTTCCCTGCTCGGTCAGACGGACAAGCATGACCCGCCTATCTGTCTCGGAGGGCACGCGGGTTACATAGCCCTTCTTTTCCAGCTTGTTCAAAAGCTCATTGAGGGACTGCTGCCGTATGCCCAGCAGATAGGCCAGATCCTTGCTGCTGATTTCGGGCTGTATCTTAAGCATGGCCAGCACTCTGCCCTGCCCCCGTGTCGGGTCTCCCACCGAACCGTTTTTAACATGATTTTTCAGGCGGCTGCGCTGCATGAGCCACTGAAGCCTTGACAGCTTTTCATATAATTCCATATCTTTTTCGTCCATTTTTTTGCCTCCTTTATTTTATAACAGGTACCTTATGTTTTTTATTATACAGGTACCTGTTTTATATGTCAAGTTTTTTGTACAGGTACCTTAAATATTTTAAGGACATTAAAAAAACGGCTGTCTGCCAGCCGTTTTTTTCGTTATTTTATTCAGCCCTGATGGCTTTCATTTCCTCGAGCACCTCGTCAAATTCTGCCTCTGCGGTTTTGTCCGCCTTGGAGAAAGCGTTGACGATCAGAATGGTGATCACATTCAGGCAGAAGCCCGGCACGATCTCGTACAGGGTGTTGCTCAGCCCGGTCTGCTTCCAGATAATCACGGTCAGCGTCCCGACCACCATACCGGCCAGGGCTGCCTTCCAGCTTGTTTTCTTAGAGTACAGACCAAAGAGCACCAGCGGGCCAAAGGCCGCGCCAAAGCCGCCCCACGCGTAGGAGACCAGTCCCATAACCGTGGAGTTTGGCACCAGCGCCATAAACAGGGCAATGATCGCGATGATGATGACCGATAAACGTCCCAGATTCACGCTCTGCTTTTCCGTCAGCTCCTTTTTAAGGAAGATACGGGCCAGATCCTCGGTGAGCGCGGAGGAGGAAACCAGCAGCTGTGAATCAATGGTGGACATGATGGCTGCCATGATGGCTGCCAGGAAAATCCCCCCGATCCACGGCGGGAAGAATTTGCGGATCATAAGCATAAACACGGTTTCCTGGGCACCGTCTGTGAGGCCCGGAAACAGCGGAATGGACAGCAACGCCACAAAAATGGCGCCGGTCAGGGCGATGATCACCCAGATGATGGCAATGGTCATGGATTTTGGCAGATCCCGGATGCTTTTGATGCCCATAAAGCGGACCAAAATGTGGGGCTGTCCAAAATAGCCGAGGCCCCAGGAGGCAGCGGAGATAATGGCCATGACCGAGATGCCCCCACCCAGCAGGTTCATGCTCAGCCCCTGGGTCGCCATGGCGTCCAGCGTGGGCTGCATGCCGCCCAGGTGGCTCATGGCCAGAATCGGCACCACCACGATGGCAATGATCATTAAGACCCCCTGGATCAGGTCGGTCCAGCATACTGCCAGAAACCCGCCAAGGAAGGTGTAGGCCACAATGACCAGCGCACCGATGAGCACCGCAGTGGTGTAGTCAATGCCGAACATCATCTGGAACAGCTTGCCGGAGGCCACCATACCAGAGGATGAATAAATGGTAAAGAAAATTAAAATGATCAGTGCGGAAATCACACGAATCGCGCCAGTCGGGTCCTTGAACCGCCGCTCAAAAAAAGTGGACAGGGTCAGGGAATCGGTTTTTTCCGTGTAGGTCCGCAGACGCGCGGCCACAAACTTCCAGTTTAAAATCGTGCCCACACACAGGCCAATACCGATCCATACCTCTGGCATGCCGCCCAGGTAAATGGCGCCCGGCAGGCCCATCAGCAGCCAGCCGCTCATGTCGCTGGCCTGGGCCGAAAAGGCGGTAACCCAGCTGCCCAGACCCCGGTCTCCCAAAAGAAACCCCTCAATACTCGAGGTCTTTTTGTAAAAATAGAGTCCTATGCCAACCAGCATGATGAGATAGATCACAAAAATAATAAATTCAGGATTTAATATCGTACTCATAACTCCTCGCTTCCTTAAAAAAATATTAATGTACTTATTTTATTAGAAAACTTGAGTAAAGTAAAGCGATTTTGCATATTCTTTCATTTTTATGTATAAGTCCTCAAAAATAAAAGCCGGAGAAACTGCCATTCTCCAGCTTATAAAAGAATCAGCCAATACCGCCATAGACGAGGCCGAGGATGAATACCACCACCGCCAGCGGCACATAGACATATTTTGCAAGCGGGCCGAAATAAGCACCCAGGGGCTTTTCTCTGCCCAGCTCCAGCTCCTGCTTGATGTCCTTGTAGCCCAGGATATAATAGATGGATACCGCGCCCAGCACAGCGCCGAAGGGCACGACAATAATGGTGATAAAGTCCATCCAGGAGCCCACGTTCGGCTCCGCCTCGAGGAAAATCCCGACGAGCAGCGCCACGCCGGCACACAGGGCCACCGCGGCCTTGCGCGGCAGCTCAAAGCGGTTCTGGAGCGATTCACTCACAGCCTCAAACATATTGATAAGGCTGGTGATGCCCGCAAAGGCCACCGACAGGAAGAACAGTGCCGCGAACAGCTGGCCAAAGGGCATCTGCTTAAAGATGCTGGGCAGCGTGATAAAAATGAGCGGCGGGCCCGCGTTGGGCTCGATACCAAAAGCGAACACCGCCGGCATAATGGCCAGTGCTGCCAGCATGGCCGCCAGCGTATCAAACATGGCCGTCCGCATGGAGGCCTTTGGGATATCCTCAGATTTGTTCAGGTAGGTGCCGTAGACAATCATGCCTGAGCCGGTAATGGACAGCGAGAAAAACGCCTGACCCATGGCCATAACCCAGGTGTCCACCTTCAGCAGGTCGCTCCACTCCGGCATGAACAAAAACTTGTAGCCCTCGACCGCACCGGGCAGAAAAGCCACACGGATGGCCAGAATGGCAAAGAGAATGAAGAAGGACGGCATCAAAACCTTGTTGATCTTCTCGATCCCCTTGGTAGCCCCAAACATGAGGATACCCGCCGCAATGACAATGACCAGCACATGCCAGGGCACACTGCCGAAATTGCCTGTGGCCTGGCCAAAATAAGCCGCCGCGTCCGTGTTGAGGATCGCGCCGGTGACCGACCCGGCCAGCGAGCGGATGATCCAGCCCACGATAATGGCGTAGCCGATGGCAATGCCCAGAGACCCCAGCAGCGGAATCCAGCCCAGAATATAACCGAGCTTTCCTTTTCCGATTTTATTAAAGCAGTACTCGTAGGCGCCCAGGGTTCCGGTTTTGGCGCGCCGGCCAATGGCGAACTCCGCAGAGAGGCCCACCAGACCGAAAATAACAATAAATAAAATATAGGGCACTAAAAACGCGCCGCCCCCGTACTGTCCCACACGGTAGGGAAACATCCAGATATTGCCGAGCCCCACCGCGGAGCCGACACAGGCCAGCACAAACCCCAGGCTGTTGGTAAAGCCGCCGTTCTGATGGATATGCCTGCTGTCAGACGTATGCTTTTCGTTTTTTTCCATAATTCCTCCTTTTGCTTCCAATTTGTTTATCTTACCATAATCCACCCGTTCTGCCAATGGTCATTTTTGCGGGTAATGGACACCCCTTTCGTCAAAAAAAGACCAGCGCGAAGCAGCGCCGGTCCTGGCATGATATTTTATTTATTGGGAAGTCTCTTTTCCAGTTCTTCGGTCAGTTCTTCATAGCCTGGCTTGTGCAGCAGGGCAAACATGTTTTTCTTGTAGGCTTCGACCCCTGGCTGGTTAAAGGGATTAACGCCCAGGAGGTAGCCACCGAGGCCGCAGGCCTTTTCAAAGAAATAAACCAGTTTGCCGACGTGGAAGGCATCCAGTTTGGACAGGTAGATGATGCCGTTTGGCACATCGCCGTCGACATGGGCCAGCAGGGTACCCAGAAAAGCCTTTTCATTGACATCCTGCATGGTGCGGTTTTCCAGGTAGTTGAGGCCGTCCAGGTCCGTCTCCTCATGCTTAACCGTCATATCGCCGTCCAGCTCATCCACTGCCAGAATGGTTTCAAAAATATTCTTATGGCCGTCCTGGATAATCTGTCCCACGGAGTGCAGGTCGGTTGAGAAATGAACCGATGCCGGGAACAGGCCCTTGCCGTCCTTGCCGTCGCTCTCGCCGTAAAGCTGCTTCCACCACTCGGAGAAATAGCGCAGGGAGGGCTCGTAGTCCACCAGAATCTCGATGGCCTTGCCGCGGTTGTACAGGCAGCTTCTGTAAAGGGTGTACTGGTAGCAGGCGTTATCGGCAATGGCGTCCACGCCATAGTCCTCATAGCCGGATTTGGCCCCGTCCATGAATGCGTCGATGTCGATCCCCGCAACGGCGATGGGCAGCAGGCCCACAGCGCTGTAAACCGAGTAACGGCCACCCACATCGTCCGGGATCACAAAGGTTTCGTAGCCCTCCTGGTCAGCCAGGAACTTCAGAGCGCCCCGCTCCTTGTCGGTGGTGGCGAAAATACGGTCCTTTGCGCCGTCCTTTCCGTATTTCTTTTCCAGCATTTCCTTGAAGAAACGGAAAGCGATGGCCGGCTCGGTGGTGGTGCCGGATTTGGAGATCACATTGACGCAGATGTCCTGATCCTTGACCAGCTCAATGAGGTCTTTCATATATTTGCCGCTGATGTTTTCGCCGGCAAAGTAAATTTTAGGCGCTTTTCGGTCTGTTTCTTCGTTGAAGAAGGTACTGGTAAGCGCGGTGATCACCGCCTTGGAGCCGAGATAAGAGCCGCCGATGCCGATCACGATAAAGGCGTCGCAGGAGCCCTTGATTTTTTCCGCCGCTTTTTTGATACGGGCATATTCTTCCTTATCATAAGCCACCGGGTAATCATACCAGCCTAAGAAATCACTGCCGGGGCCTGTTTTTTCCTTTAGCATTTTGTCCGCCAGGCTGATCTGTGCCGCCTTGTTGTCCAACTCTTCCTGAGACAGTCCCGCATAGGAATAATCAAATCGAATACTCATATTTTATCCTCCTGATAAATAATTAATTTAAACATTGGCTTTCACTATTTGTACAGTTACCTTATAATTGTAATATAAGCAGCGAAAAGATCAAGCAAAATCACCGAATTTACAATTATTTAATTTAGCACAAGATAGTAATCGTTTTACATGCTTATTATAGCATAAATTTCATCTGATTTAAAAGCCTTTCTTTAAAAAATATACCCGCCGCGCTGCTTTTTATTGACAGCGCGGCGGGCAGACCGGTATTCCTTTAATTTTCAGCCGGCGCACCGCTTGGGAATCACATACTGTTTATCCTGATAGGCGGCAAACGCGACCCGGACGTCAAAAATGCGCTCCAGGCTCTCCGTGTTCAGAATGTCATCGGGATGGCCGGTGGCGTGGATGTTTCCGTCCTTCATGAGCACCACCTGGTCGGCAAAGGTGACCGCTGTGTTGACGTCGTGGATCACCGCCATAATCGTCATGCCCTTATCCTGGCAGAGGCCTTTTACGATCTCCATGGTTTCCAGCTGGTAACGCAGGTCCAGGTTGCTGGTCGGCTCGTCTAAGAGCATGACCACCGGCTCCTGGGCCAGCGCGCGGGCGATAAAAACCCGCTGGCGCTCACCGCCGCTCAGCTGGTTCAAAAGCTTGGTGCTGTAAGCGGTGAGGGACATCTTTTCCAGAACTGACCGGACAATCTCATAATCGGCATCCTTCATTTTTCCCTTCATATGGGGCACGCGGCCGGACAGCACCATCTCAAAGACATTCAGGCCGCTGTCCTCCACCTCAGTGCTCTGGGGCACATAGCCGATGAGCTTGGACTTTTCCTTTTGCGGCAGTCTGAGAAGATCGGTGGTATCCAGGCGGATCTCGCCCTCTTCAGGCTTCAATATCCCGTTAACACACTTGATCAGCGTGCTTTTGCCTGCTCCGTTGGCCCCCAGCAGCACGCACAGCCTTCCCGGCTCCACGTCGATGCTGACCCCCTTTAAAATCCTGGCCTTTCGATAGCCAAAGCTTAAATCTCGAATTGTCATTTTCATCAGACCAACCGCTCTTTCTGTTCTTTTACAATTAAATAGATAAACACCGGCACCCCGATAAAGGAAACCACAATGCCCACCGGAATGATCACCGGCGAGACCACCACGCGGCCCACGGTGTCCGCCGCGATGAGCAGGATGGCGCCCGAAAGCGCCGTCAGCGGTATGAGCGCCCGGTAGTCGCCGCCGATCAAAAGCCTGGCGATATGCGGCGCCACCAGTCCCACAAAACCGATAACCCCGGTAAAGCTGACAATGGCCGAGGAAATAAGCGTGACCGCAATGCCCGAAAGCAGCCGCAGCCGCATGACATTAACGCCCAGCGCCACCGCGCTTTCATCGCCGGTGGACAACAGGTTGTAATGCCATGCAAACCGGATGATAAACGGAAAGGTCAGGAGCAGAATGACCGAGACCACGATGATCTGCTCCCAGGTGATCTCCGAAAGGCTGCCGAAGGTCCAGTGGACAATGGCGGACAGCTGCTGCTCGTTGGACACATACTGCATGCTGGCGTTCAGGGCTGAAAAGAAATAGTTGAGGGCAATGCCGATCAGGATGATCGTTGTCTTGCCCATGCCCTTGGCCGAGGCGATGCCGTACACCATGGCGGCGCAGATAAAGGAAAATACAAAGGCCATCAGGACTGTGCCCACCTGGTTGCTGCCAAAGGGCATAAAGCCAAAAATAATGGCCAGCGAAGCCCCAAAGGCCGCGGCGTTTGAAAGCCCGGTGGTAAAAGGGCTTGCCATCTTATTGCCCGTGATGGCCTGCATGACCAGCCCGCTGATACCCAGGCCCACGCCGGAAACCAGCGCCATGGTGATGCGCGGCAGGCGCAGCTGCATGAGCACGGTGAGCTCGGTCTGGTTCAGGGCCGCCGCGCCCATAAAATGGCCGCCGGGCAGCAGGGTGGCCAGCACCCGCCCCACGGTCACATTGGCAACGCCGACAAAGCAGCTGGAAAAGGCAGCAATGACCAGAAGGATCACCGCTGCCAGCATCAGAGCCGCTCGTTTTTTGTGATAGGCCTTTAACGATGGCTGCTTTTCCATAGCTATTGATGCTTAACCTGGAAAACGTGTCCCTCTACCGGATCAACTCCCTGGATTTCCATCCATTCGTCAAAGATCGCGTCGGGGTCAACATCCTTCATCTGTTCGGGATACAGCCATTTCGCGGTATAAACGGTTCCGATCATCTTGCCCAGTCCGCCGGCGCAGAAGCCAGTGGTCACATAGAAATCGTCATTCTGGACGGCCTTTAAATCGGACCAGCCCGCGCGGCTCAGCATTTCGCTGGAGATGGTGCTGTAATCCTCAGCTGTCGGCGGCGTGTAGACACCGGTATTTTTGAGGGCCGGGCCGGACGAGGTCTTGATGATGAGGTCCGGATCCTCCAGCAGGATCTTTTCCGGGTCGATGGTCTTTCCGGTAATGGTAGGATCGCCGAAAATATTGACACCGCCGGCGTTGACCAGCATGCTGTTCCAGCCGTCATTGCTGGTTCCCGGGATACAGGTGGTATTCGGGTCGCCGTATTCCCAGTACACCTTTTTGCTTCCCTTGACGTCCTTGATTTTTTCCGCCACCAGATCCATATTATCCTGGTAGAATTTGGTAAGCTTTTCGGCTTCCTTTTCCTTGCCGAACAGCTTGCCCAGAATCTCGATTTCCTTTGGCAGCTCGGCGTTATTATAGCCGGATACCACGACCACCTGAATGCCGAAGGGCTCCAGTTTTTTAATGTCCTCTTCCCAGGTGCCGTTGTCCGGAGTAATGAGTACCTGAGCGCCCAGCTCAGCGATCTTTTCATAGTTCAGCTCGCTCTGGCCCTTGCCGATGACATTTTCCGGGTCGAACTGACTCCAGTACACTCGGTCCTGGGCCGTATTCTTATCCACGGCCACCACCTTGTCAATGGCGCCGATCCCACGGATCAGCTCAGAATTGTAGCGGTTGGCCACCACCACCTTTTCAAGGGGCTGTGGAATGGTTACCTCACGGCCTGTATCGTCCACCACGGTAATGCTCTCCGCCTTTGCTGAATCCCCGTTCTGGCTGCACCCGGCGAATACCGGAACCAGCAGAAGCAGCGCGCACATCAGCGCAATCACTTTCTTTTTCATCTTTTCCTCCATTAAACTGAAATTTTATGTCAAATCCTTTTGGATATGAACATCTCCCCGTGGAAAACAGGCCCGCCCGGTTTTTGGTAAATAAAAAAACCGATAAGCACTCTGCTCATCGGTCCCATTTTCCGAGATTTCGTTTATTCAAACACGCCGCTGCATTATCCCCCTGCACGCATTTCTTCTTTAAGGCAGGTCTCCTGGCTTACAGCTCGTCCGCGGCCCGCCTTCCCGGATTGCTCCAGTGGCTTTCAGGCTTTGTCCCTGTTTACAGTGATGGGTTCGCACCGGATTTTCACCGGTTTCCCTATTCTCTTATTGCTAAGCACCTCAAAGGTTATTCATTTTTTATCATTATACCTGCTTCCACCATGCTTGTCAATATCCAATCGGCCGGATTTATTTTCGGACCATAAGGCTCCAGTGGGTGCTGTAGTCCTGCGGGGCCTCAAGGTTATGGACACAGGACTCTCTCAGGCTGTCCTCAAGCTGCCAGTCCTTAAAGAAACGCTGGATGTCTGCCAGATCCACATAGAGGTGGGGCACGCCCGTCTCAGTACCGCTCTTTTCCGACAGCAGGGTGTTGGCGTCAATGCGCCGGCTGCTGTCTGCATGCTCGTAGCCGTAGCTGCTCTTGGAAATGAGCGTGAGGAACAGCTCGCCGCCCGGTCTCAGCACCCGGCGGATTTCCGCCAGAGCGACCTGAAAGCCCGCAATATCCGTATGGTAGATGACATTGTAGGCCAGGGCACAGTCAAAGGTGTTGTCCTCAAAGGGCAGGTCGAGCATATCGGCCACGCAGGCCGTGAGGGGAACCTGCTCCTCCCCGGCCCATTTTTGGGTGTGCGCAACGCCGCACTCGGACAGGTCGGCGGCGGTGACCTCAAAGCCTTTTTGAGCCATGTAAACCGCGTGCCGCCCAAGGCCGCAGCCCAGATCCAGAAAACGCAAAAAGCCCCTGCTCTGCCAGCGCTCCGCGAGATAGGGACTCTCCACACAGGGGGTAAGCCAGTAATCCGACTGGTTTTTCTCCCAGTCCCATGCTTTTGATTTCATTGGTTTTAACCTCCTCACATCTGTTTTAACTTAAAGGATTCCTGTAATCTTCAACAGGCAGCAGTCATGCCCCTGCTTGATGGTCTGGAGCAGCTCGACCTCTACCGGCCGCTCAAATACGGCTTCAAAGAAGGCTTTGCTGTACCCGGCGGTGCAGTAGCACCAGGTCAGGGACGGGGAGGGCTCTGCCTTTTCCAGCATGGGGCACTCACAAGTAAACATTTTGGTATACAGCGCGTCTCCCTTGATGCGCCAGCCCGCGCCGCTCTTGTTGAGGTGGCTGACAAAGCGTTCCAGATTCTGGCCGTTGGACTGGTACAGCGCTCTGAAAGCCTCAGCGGTTTCCTCCAGCCGGCCGTTTTCGTTGCAGTGGCAGCCCATTCTTATTTTGATAATGGTCTCCCGGTCAAAGCTTGCCTCCAGCTCCTCCGACAGGCGGTTTACCCACTCGGCCCTCTCTTTGGGCGTTGCTCCCGGCCGCAGCGGGACACGGCGGACCAGCGCCTCTGCCGCTTCCCGGGAGACGTTTTTCTCAAGACTCTGGCTTAACCGTTCCAGCTCCTCCTGCTCCAAAAACGGACTGACCGTTTCCGGCATACTAAAATTTTTCATGCTTCACCTCGCTTGAATTATTTCTGTTTGATTTTGACTATCATTATAGTACAGGTTGACCTGAATAACAACAAATGCGCAGAGAAAGGCAATTTTTAAGAATTTATTAAGCCCAATAATATTTCGTTAGCCGACGCTTTTTGACCGACTGATAAACCAGAGCAGCAGAAACAGGAAGCATGATTAACAGAATCGTAAAAAAATCATGAACCGGCGAATGGGAGGAGCCTGTCAGCCCCAAGACGCGCCCAGAAGCAAAATCTTACAAAAATTAAAAAAGAATCTCAAAATAATGAGATTCTCTGCTGTCTTACTCAAAAACAGCCTTTAGCGAAACACTCAGATCCTCAAACACTTTGGATTCCAGGGTATCCTCTGCAGTGAATTCTGCAGCGGTTTCATGCTCAAAATAATGAACGGTGACAGCCTTTACCTTAGGGTTCACGATCCAGTATTCCCGAACGCCGGCCAGCTGGTACTTATTGAGCTTGACGAAAAGATCGTTGCGGTAGGTAGCGGGGCTCAGGATTTCAATGACAATGGCAGGCGGGCCCTCATAACGCTGGTCGGTGAATTTATCCGGGTCGCACAGCACGCTGAGATCCGGCACCAAAACATCTTTATTCAGGCGTATTTCCAGTTCGTTGTACACTTTGCATTGTTTTCCTGTCAGGTAAGTCTTTAACGCAAAGTAAAGATTTCCTGAAATATCATGGTGCGCGACATTTGGCCGTGGTGTCATCATCACCATTCCGTCGATGAGCTCATAAACCTTTTGCTCGTCGGCCGGAAGCTTTTCAAACTCCTCCAGACTTATGGGCTTTTCGGTGTAATCTTCTTTTAATAAAGGCATTTTCAGACCCTCCTTTTGTTCTTAAGTTTATTATATCCTGGAATGCACTGGCCTGTAAATGTTTTACAGGCCTTTTAAGACTTAGGGAAGTAAAAGCCGAACCGAAGCGCCGGGCTGCCTCCTCACATAGGCTTCAGATTTTTTTCCAGCCGTCCGGTCATCCACGCCAGGCGTTTGGTCCGGCCGGCCTCTGTTTTGGCGTCGAGATAGGCTCTTGTATAGGTCTTTTTCACAGAGGGCGGCATGTTTTGAAAATTGGCATAGGCCAGTTCGTTTTCCCGCAGCAGTCCGCCCACTGCCTCGATCTGTCCGGCGGTGATGGCGGTGGGCCCTGCGGCGCTGGCCCACTGGCCGTTCTTTTTGGCCTCCTCGATCTTTTCTCTGCCGAGATCTGTCATCTGTCCGCTTTTTTCCAGCCTTTCGACCAGGGCCTTGTTCTTTTCGGACCATTGACTGTTCTTTCTGCGCGCGGAAAAATACTTGATATAGGACTGGTCGTCTACCCGCTTCATCTGGCCGTCGATCCACCCAAAGCACAGGGCTTCCTCCAGCGCTTCGCTTGCTTTTAGCGTCACAAACGCTTTTGTTTTTCCAAACACCAGCCAGACGCCCTCGCTGGACTGGCTGTTATCCTCCAGCCAGCGTCTGAACGCGTCGCGGGTCTTAAAATGCAATGGCTCACTCATCGTCGTTCCTCCACAATATTGAATGTTCTTTTTCACAGTGCCTGAAAACAAATATGGCCGTCCGGCGCACTGTTCCCGGTGGTATATGACGATTATAGCATGCTTTCCGCCTCTGGTCATTTCTTTTTATGCCGGATAAAGCTTTTGTCTGCCGTTTTGTTTGTAAAAAAAGATCGGCGCAAATCTGCGCCGGTCTCAACGTATTAAAAACTTCAAGAAACGAAGTCTTTTACCTAAGGAAGAAAAAGCCGTCCTGCGGGCACTGCCCATTTTCCTGCATCTTTTTCACTAAAGTCTATACGATATATCACCAATGTCCGGCTGTTCTGATAAAGCAGCTCGACTCCTGGCCGTTATTCACAGCGCCTGGACACTTTTTCTTATCTGGATAAAAGGCGCAGTTTCGGCTGCGCCACTTCTTTGACAGTATGAGACCAGTGCGTATCTGCACCGGTCTCACATGGGTTTTCATTATTTTTCAATGACAAAGTGGCCGTCTCTAAAGTCGACGGTGACCACCTGGTCCTCATCCAGGTTGCCCCGGATGATTTCCTTGCCGATCATGGTTTCAATGTTTTTCTGCAGGAAACGCTTGAGCGGGCGGGCGCCATAGCTGGGGTCGTAGCCCTGGTCGATGACAGCCTCCTTGGCGTCTTCGCTGAGCTTCACCACGATGCGCTTGTCGTCCAGGCGTTTCTGGAGCTCGGCCATCATCAGATCGACGATTCTGCCGATGGAGCCCTTGGTGAGCGGCTTATACAGCACGATCTCATCAATACGGTTGAGGAATTCTGGCCGGAAGTAATTTTTCAGGGAATTCATAACCGCTTCCTCGGTTTCAATGAGAATATTGCCCTCGGCGTCGATGCCCTCCAGCAGATATTCGGAGCCGATGTTGCTCGTCATGATGATGATGGTGTTCTTAAAGTCGATGGTCCGCCCCTGGGAGTCGGTGACACGGCCGTCGTCCAGAATCTGGAGCAGCACGTTGAACACGTCCTTGTGGGCCTTTTCGATTTCGTCGAGCAGGATGACCGAGTAGGGTTTACGCCGCACGGCCTCGGTGAGCTGTCCGCCCTCCTCGTAGCCAACGTATCCCGGAGGTGCCCCGATCAGGCGGCTCACGGAGAATTTTTCCATGTATTCGCTCATGTCGATCCGGATCATGTTGTCCTCGGAGTCGAACAGGTTGGCGGCAACGGCTTTGGCCAGCTCGGTTTTACCAACCCCGGTCGGTCCTAAGAACAGGAAGGAGCCAATGGGGCTGTTGGGGTTTTTGATGCCCGCGCGGGAGCGGATAATGGCGTCGACCACCTTTTCGATGGGTTCTTCCTGGCCGACCACGCGTTTTCTGAGAATATCCTCCAGGTTCAGGAGCTTTTCCCGTTCGCCTGCCATCAGGCGGCTCAGGGGGATACCGGTCCAGTTGGAGATCACCTCGGCGATTTCGTCCTCGGTCACGCTCTCACGGATCAGGGATTCGCCTTCGCCTCTGGCTTCGGCGGCTTCCTCCATTTCCTTCATTTTCTTCTGTAATTCGGGCAGCCTGCCGTAGGTCAGCTCTGCGGCCTTGTCATAGTCGGACTCGCGCTGGGCCAGCTCGATCTGGTGGTTGACCCGGTCGATTTCTTCCTTGATCTTCTGGACGGATTCCACGGCGTTCTTTTCATTATCCCACTGGATTTTCATTTCATTGAAGCGGTCGCGGTATTCGGCCAGCTCCTTCTGGATCCGTTCCAGGCGCTCCTTGCTGAGCTTATCTTCTTCCTTCTTGAGGGCGGTTTCCTCTATTTCCAGCTGGATCATCTTGCGGTTGACCTCGTCCATTTCCTCAGGCATGGAGTCAATTTCGGTACGGATCATGGCGCAGGCCTCATCCACAAGGTCGATGGCCTTATCCGGGAGGAACCGGTCCGTGATGTAGCGGTTTGACAGCACCGCGGCGGAGACCAGGGCGTTATCCTGAATCTTGACGCCGTGGAAGATTTCATAGCGTTCCTTTAAGCCCCTGAGGATCGTGATCGTATCCTCCACGGTGGGCTCGTCGACCAGCACGGACTGAAAACGCCGTTCCAGCGCCGGGTCCTTTTCGATATACTGGCGGTACTCGTCCAGTGTGGTGGCGCCGATACAGTGGAGCTCGCCCCGGGCCAGCATAGGCTTGAGCATATTGCCAGCATCCATGGAGCCCTCGGTTTTCCCGGCGCCCACGATGGTGTGGAGCTCATCAATAAACAGGATGATACGCCCGTCGCTGTCCTTGACTTCCTTTAAAACGGCCTTGAGCCGTTCCTCAAACTCGCCCCGGTATTTGGCGCCGGCCACCAGCGCACCCATATCCAGCGAGATGATGCGCTTGTCCTTTAAGCCCTCGGGCACATCGCCCTGCACAATACGGGCGGCCAGACCCTCGACAATGGCGGTTTTACCAACGCCGGGTTCCCCAATGAGCACGGGATTGTTCTTGGTCTTTCTGGACAAAATACGGATGGTATGCCGGATTTCGGAGTCACGCCCGATGACCGGATCCAGCTTGTTGTCGATGCAGTCCTGCACCAGGTCGTGCCCGTACTGGGTCAGGGCCTCATAGGTGCCCTCGGGGTTGTCGCTGGTGACCCGCTGGCCGCCGCGTACATCCTTTAAGACCTTTAAGACCTCGTCCTTTGTAACGCCGTGGCGGGTGAGCAGCTCGAGGGCTGCGTTCTGCCTGCTCAGGCTGTAAAAGCCCAGCAGCAGGTGTTCGACGGAGACGTACTGGTCCTCCATCTTTTTGGCTTCCTTATAAGCCTCGTTCATGACTTTGTCGGTGTCGCGGCTGATATAGACCTTTCCGGGCTCGCGGCCCGGGCCGGTCACGCTGGGCATGTTGTCAATATCGCCCTTTAGTTCTTCAATAATCGGATAGGTATTTTTACCCAGCCGCTCAAAAAGTCTTCCGACCACGCCGTTTTCCTGGGTTAACAGCGCCAGCAGCAGATGCTCGGGCTGTATCTCCATGTGGTCATGGTCTATGGCAATCTGCTCGGCGTTTTTGACCGCTTCGATTGATTTTTGTGTTAACATGTTCATATCCATTAATATCACCTACTTCTCTTAAAATTTTATATGTAAAGCCGTCTGGCGGCCTGATTGGAGCGCACCCAAACCGCGCTCCGGTATATTTGCTTGGGGCCCGCGCCCTATTTCTCTGGCTCGGGCCCGCCTAAAAACTGGTCGTATAAATCCTCGAGCTCACGGTCCAGATCTTCGTCCTCGCTGCTCTCGAAATACAGGTTCATGGCAGAATCGATCATGCGCAGGTACTCGGTCAAAAAATTGGTGACCGTGCTCACACCGTTCTGCACCGCGCCGTTTTCCCGGAACTCACGGATGAATTTGTGGTTGGTCAGATGTTCGCTGTCCTTGTCCTCCACCTCGTTGTTCCTGCGCTCGATGTTGCAGATTTTCTGAAAAAACTGGTCGAAATGCTCGTTCAAATCCTCGGACTTGGTGCGGGAGCTTACCTTGAGCACCGCGTATTTCTGCCCGTTGTCATTGACAAACTCATAGCTGTACCGCACCTTTGGCCGGTACTTGTATTTCAGACTTTTGCCAAACTGGATGCTGGAGTTTTTGTTGATCTGGCTCACCGACAGGGTGTCGCTGAGGTTTTGATCCAGCTGCTCCAGTATTTTCTGCACCTGCTGTTCAGGTGTTTCCAGACCGATCTTCTCAGCCAATATGTCATTGATGAGCTGAGAGCGGTTGGTATTATTCTCATATGCCAGTTGATCGATCTTTTCAACGATCTCATCAAAAAGCATCAGACTATATACACTTTTTTTCATAGTTTCCACCTCGTCTATGCATTAATAATACACCCTAAGCAATATTTTGTCAAATGATTTATGTAAAACATATGACGTTTTATTGTATTTCTTAATCCGTTTTAAGGATTAAAAGGTTTCATTAATAAATATTACCCAAAAAATCGAAAAACGGACGAAAATTCATGGAATCTTGAAAAAGCTTAGAAACGTTCAGAAGAATGGGCGCCCCGGGATTTTTGAGGTTTATTAATTGAAGGAAACGTGATATGATAGGGATAGAAAATACGCACACATCAGAACATACAATAAAAAATACACATGGGATGTATAAAATGGAACTAACAATTAAAACGCTGAGAAAGCTTTGTAGCAATGATACTATTTTCATGACAAGACATGTTATTCAACGGTGTTATGAACGCGGCATTACGAAAAAAGATATCGTGTATGCTATCCATCATGGTGAAATCATTAAACAGTACGCTGACGATAAACCTTACCCCAGCTGTCTGGTTCTTGGATGTTGTCAAAATGAAAAATGGCTGCATGTTGTCGTCAGCTCTAATGGCGAAGGTCTTTTTTTCATCACCGCATATTATCCGAATCCTGAAGAATGGGAAGATGATCTTAAAACGCGAAAGGAGAAATAAGCATGAAGTGTTTTACCTGCGGCGGAACCATGGAACCCGCACAGACCACCTTTTTTTCACAATTAAAAAACTGCATCCTGATTGTAAAAAACGTCCCCTGCTCAAAATGCCGCCAATGCGGTGAGGAATACTTCGATGGCAATACGGTTGACCGCCTGGAGGCGTTAATGCAAACTGCAGAAAATCTGGCAAGTGAACTGTTGATTATCGAATACAACACTAACGCAGCAGCCTAAAAAGACCGGCACAAAAATGTGCCGGTCTTTCTTTTTAGCTCCACGCTTCACTTTTTACATCTTCAGGGCCTGACACAGCATGGCCTTCAGCACGTCCATGTCCACGGGCTTGGCGACGTGGGCGTTCATGCCTGCGTCCAGGGCGGACTGGATGTCCTCGGCAAAGGCGTTGGCGGTCATGGCGACAATGGGGATACTGCCGGCGTCGGGCCTTGGCAGGCCGCGGATAGCCCGGGTGGCCTCGAAGCCGTTCATCTCCGGCATCTGAATATCCATCAGAATCGCGTCGAAGGTGCCGGGCGCTTCATTTTTAAAGGCCTGCACCGCCTCCAGGCCATTGACGCTGATCCGGGAATCCGCGCCCAGCATTTTCAGCAGCTCGCTGAGGATCTCGGAGTTGATCTCATTGTCCTCGGCGATCAGGAAGCAGCGCCCCGCGAACAGGCTTTTATCTCCAGGGCCGGAGCCAGGAGCCTTTGGCTGCCCGGTGCTGGCTTCCGCCCGCTGGGCGGCTGCAAATTCCAGCTCTACCCGGAAAATAGTGCCGGTCCGCTCCTGGCTCTCGGCGGTGATCTCACCACCCATCAGGTCCACCAGCCCCTTGGTGATGCTGAGGCCCAGCCCGGTTCCCTCGATCCGCGTCACATTGCGGCCCCGGGTAAAGGGCTCAAAGACGTGCACGAGGAAATCCTCGGACATGCCCACGCCGGTATCGCCAACGCTGAAGCGGTAACGGACCGCGTCGGGCCGCTTGACCGGCGGAATTTCCTCCACCAGCAGCTGAACCCTGCCGCCCTCGGGCGTAAACTTGATGGCATTGCTGAGCAGATTGATCAGGATCTGGTTGATGCGCAGCGGGTCGCCGTAAAAGCAGGCGTGGTCGATATGCTGCATCTGGGTGCTGAAGGACAGGCCATTGTCCGCCGCCTGGGGCGCGATCATGGCGCTGAGCTGGCTCAGCAGGTCGGCGACCGCGATGGCGGAGTGGTTGAGGGTGATCTGTGACTGCTCGATCTTGCTCATGTCCAGAATATCGTTGATGAGGCTGAGCAGGTGTCGCGAGGCCACGGCGATTTTATCCAGGCAGTCCCTCACCCGTGCCCGGTCGTCCAGATTGGCGGCGGCCAGGGTGGTCATGCCCATGACCGCGTTCATGGGGGTGCGGATGTCATGGCTCATGGAGGACAGGAAGTCGCTCTTGGCCTGGTTGGCCTTTTCGGCCAGGGACAGCGCCTTTTCCAGCGCTGCCTTTGTCCGGCGCTCGGAGGCCAGCATATCGGTGACGTCTGCCCGCACCATACACACGGTTTTCTGGTTGCTGTCCCCCCACAGCACGTTGATCTGCTTGTACCGCAGGGTGCCGTTATGCGGGTAGGGCAGCACAAAATCATAGCCCTCGGGCTTTTTCTTCAGATGGCTGAGCATGGTTTCCAGCCGGAACTGCTCCTGGGCGGAATCCGGCCCTTCACCCGGCTCGTAAAACGCCGCAAGGCGTCCGGAGGATTCGGCGTAATTCTCCGCCACGTAGGCCGGCAGGTTTTCGAGCACGGTCTGGCGCGTGTACATGGTGGCCCGGCCGCTGTCGATGTCGATAAAGCCGATCATCTCAAAGGTATAGGCGATCACGTTCAGCAGGCCCTGCTGCTCTCTGATGGAATCGGTAATGTCGGTTCTGGCCAGGCAGACGCGGCCCAGGCGCATATCCAGGGCGGACACGGTCATGTTCTTAAAAAGCAGCTCGCCCTTTTCGCCGGTGACTGAATAGGAAAAGCTGTAGTCTTCCTTCTCCTTAAGCCGCTCCGGCAGTGACCGGACATCCAGCATTCGCGCGACCTGGTCCTTGTCCTTGGGCACGACCCGGTCTTTCAGCAGGCTGTCGATCCACTCCGAGTAGACGCCCTCCTGTGCCGGCACATCCTGGTAGCTGTCGCCCCGGGAGATGATCCGGTAACGGTTCTGGGTGAGGTCCACCTCGGCGACGAGGTCGTAGCTGGCCACGGCCAGCTTGCCCATCATGCGCTCGGAGATAGTCTGTCCTGTGATATCGGTCACGGTTAAAATGCCGGTCACATCCCCGGTATCCGGCGTTTCCACCAGGTTTACCTTGAACTTGACATAACGGCCCTGGGCTTCTTTTGGCAGCTTGATATAGCTTTTGAGCACCACCTCGGTCTCGTTCCGCTCAAAGGCGGCCAGCGAGGGGCCGTTGAGGTAGGCGTTCAGAAAGGCCTGCCGCTCCGCCGGGTCCACCACCAGCTGGGAAATACCGGTAAAAAAGGTCTCCCGGACGTTTCCGAAGGTCCCCAGCAGATCGGAGCCGGTGTGGTCGATGATTTCAATGATCTGGTTCTGGGTCACGTTGCAGTGGCCGATGATCAGGGCGTCGGGGTCGGGCCTGCGGTAATGCTGCATGATGAGGTCGTTGTACTGCCTGCGCAGCTGCTCCTGCTCCTCGCGCTCCCGGGTGATATCGTGGTAGCCCGCGTAAAGGCGTTTTTCGCCGCCGCTGCCCTGGATGAGCGACAGGGTGCTCTTGACCCACAGATAGCTGCCGTCGCCCTTTTTCAGGCGGTAGATCATCTCGCAGGCGTTTTCATCGTTCTGGATGTACTCGGCCATGCGCGCGCTGACTTTCGGGCGGTCGTCGGGATACACGGTGGCCAGGGCGTCCTCTCCGCAGAGCCGCCAGACCTGGTCCAGCGGCATGCCGGACAGCTCGGCAAAGCCGTCGGATATATATTCCGGGGTCATCCGGCCATCCTCGGCGCAGCGGATCACCGCCACTCCGCCGGGCAGGTTCCGGACCACGGTTTGGAAGTATTCCTCCATGCGCTGCTTTTCCTGCTGGGCCCGGGTCTCCTCGCTCACGTCCTGCACATATTTGACATAGGCGGTGATGCCGTTCCAGTCCGTCTCCTTAAAGCGGGTGCTGTAAAAGCGCCCCGGCTCGCCCACGTCCATGCTGTGGCTTTTGCCGTCGGGGGCGTGGGTTTTGAGGGTACAGAAGGCGCAGGGCGCATCGTTCCCGTACAGGGCCTTATAGCATTTCTGGCCCGCGCACCGCCGCTCCTCCTTAAAGAGCGCGCCGGACTCATTCACGTAGAGCAGGTCATAATTGGACTTGTCGATGACATAGACGCCGTCGGCGATCTCGTTGGCAATGCTCTGGAAAAGCCGGGTTTCGTCCGATATGCCGGTAAATACCGCATAAAATTCGGTCTGCTCTGCCAGAGGGCCCATCCGCTGGCCGCTTAAATGGATCCAGACCAGGCTGCCGTCCTTGTGGCGCATGCGGTAGGAAACATCCAGAACGCCGCCGCTCTGGACTGCGGCCCGGACGGCCCCGCGCACCCGTTTCTGGTCGGACGCGTAGATAATGTCAAAGACGTCGCGGCGCACCATCTTTTTGTATTCCTCACGGCTGTGGCCCGAAAGGGCCATGATGCCGTCGGAGTAGTAGATGGGGATAAAACGGTCGCCCTCCACCCGGTAGCTGGCCACACCGCCGGGAATGGCGTTGACAATGTGCTCCAGCTTTTCGTTGGCAGCGGTCAGCTCCTTTTCCAGGCGCACCGACTCGCTGACATCGCTGTAAACGCCGTACAAGAGCCTGGTGCCGTCCTCCCGCTCCTTGACTGAGCCGTCCAGGCGAATCCAGCGGTACTCGCCCAGGTCGTCATTAAACAGGCGGTAGACATGGTGCATCGTCCCGTTACACAGAATGGCCGCCTGGATTTTTTCCCGCAGAGCGCCCGCGTCCTCGGGGTGAACACCCAGAAAATCGGTGGACTGCTCAATATCCTTTTTGTGCGCTTCGGAATAGCCCATGATCGCATAAAAGGCCGGATTATGGAACACCGGCGAAATGCGGACGCCGTCAAACTGGTAAACGCACAGGCCGCAGGGAATGCTCGCAAAGGTTTCCTGCAGCTCGTCCCGGAGCGATCGGGAGCGCTCCTCCTCCCGCTCCCGGTCGGTGATGTCCACGATGTACTCGATCTGGGCGGCCCGTCCGGCCCAGTCGATGATTTTGCCGCTGAGCTCATAGACCCGCCCGCTTTGCGGATGCTTAAACTTCCTTACCAGAAGGGTCTCCCGGCTCATCTTCTCCGCGCTGCAGAAGGGACACGGACGGTCCTGGCCCGCGGCCTGATAGCAGGTCAGCCCCGGCTCGATCAGCCGCTCAGAAAAATGCGCTCTCGCCAGTCGGTTTGCGTAGAGCAGCTCCCAGTTGTCCAGCGCGCTGACATAAATGGCAACCGGCGCATTATCCAGCACGGACGCTGTCTGGTCCGCCCCCAGCGTGGACAAATAATCTTCCATCATCATAATTCCTCCTGCCCGGGGCTTCATGCAAGCGCCGGGGACTCACCTCACGAGTCTGCTGTAATGGATTAATTTTACCACAGAAACCGCTCAAACGCAATCGGCCAGCCCATAAAGACGCAGCGCGTCCTCCAGGTGGCGGGGCGCGGTTTCATGACTGCCTGGCGCGCCGGCAGTAACCGCGATGAATTCCTGCCCGTCCTTTTCGGCCAGGGAGGCCAGACACAGGCCCGCTTCCTCGGTGTAGCCGGTTTTGCCGCCGAGCAGGGTCACGCCCTCGGGGCAGTCCGCGGCGGCCATCAGGCCGTTCATGGTGCTGCTGAGGTACAGGCCCTCCGGGTGCTGGCTGGTGGGCCCGGTCTGGTAGCAGAAGGTGGTGAACAGCTCCCGGAAGTCCGGGTTCTCCAGGCCCTGCCGCAGCAGCAGCGCCATGTCGGACACGGTGCTGTAATGGCCCGGGTCGTGCAGGCCTGTGGCGTTAGTGAAATGGGTGTGCCCCATGCCCAGGGCCGCGGCCTTCTCGTTCATCAGTTCTGCGAAATTCTCCTCCGATCCGGCGATGGCGCAGGCCAGGCCCAGGGCCGCCTCGGCGCCCGAGGGCAGCATGCAGCCGTAGAGCAGGTCCCGCAGGGTGAGCTGCTCACCGGGTAAAAAGCCGGCCATGGAGGCCCCGGAGGTCCTCAGTTCATCAAAGACCTGTCCGGACAGGGTCACTGTGTGGTCCAGATCCTCAAACTGCTCGAGGATCACCAGAACAGTCATGAGCTTGGTCAGGGAGGCGGGGTAGATTCTTTCTCCGCTGTTCTTCTCATAAAGCACGCGGCCGTTCTCCAGCCGCATCAGCACCGCGTTCTGGCTGTACAGGCTCCCGCTGCCCATGGCGCTCACCGGGTGGGCTCGCCCGCCGGGGCCAAAGGCCTTAAAGGCAAACACGGCCATATAAAGGCTGAGACCGGCAATGACCGCCAACAGCGCAGGACGCCCCCGGGCCTTTTTCTTTCTTCTTCGCCTGATGATATTTCTTCGGTTGTCATACATAAAAAACAGCTCCTTTCTGTTGATTCCATTAAACCACAGAAAGAAGCCGCGTTTTTTAACCTTTGTTTAGTTTCCCATTAAGTTTTTCTTAACCCCGGAGCGGCAGTGTCACCGTGAAGGTGGTCAGGCCGTCGACGCTCTCGGCCCTTATGTCACCGCCGTGGGCCCCCACGATCTCCCGGGCGATGGCAAGCCCCAGACCGGCCCCGCCCGAAGCCGTGGAGCGGGCTGTGTCGAGGCGGTAGAATTTCTCGAAAATACTCTCCAGCTTGTGGGGCGGAATGGTGCGCCCCCTGTTCTTAAAGGTGACAACCGCGGTGTCCCCCACCTCCTTTGCCTCAATGGCAATGACCGTATCCGGATCGCTGTAAGCCACCGCGTTTTTGAGCACGTTGTTGAACACCCGGGCCAGCTTGTCCGCGTCGCCCTCCAGGTCGATGCTGCCATCTGTCTTAAGCTCGGCCCGCTTGTTCTGGGCTGTGAAAAGGGGGTAGAACTCATCCACCAGCTGCATGAGCATATAGGAGAGGTGGATCCGCTCCTTTTCCAGCACCACGGTCTGCAGGTTAAAGCGCGTGATGTCAAAAAACTCGTTGATGAGCTGCTCCAGGCGGCAGGCCTTGTCCAGGGTGATCCTGGTGTATTTTGCCCGCTGCTCAAGGGGCATGTCGGGCGCCTCCTCCAGAATATTCAGATAGCCGATGACCGAGGTCAGCGGGGTTTTGATGTCGTGGGCCAGGTAGACCACCAGGTCGTTTTTGCGCTGCTCGGCCTCCCTGGCGTCGCGGGTCCGTTTTTCCAGAGACTGGCGCACCTGGTTCAGCTTTTTCGCCATGACATCCAGCTCCTCGGGCAGCTCGATGTCCGTGTCCCGCTCCTCTGCCAGCGCGTCGATCCCGCGGCTGATCTCCTCAAAATACCGGGTGAAACGGGTCATGCCCCAGTAAAAAATCACGCAGAGCAGCAGCACGTAGCCTGCGGCCATCCACAGGGTCTTGTTGCTCTGGAAAATACCCCGGTAGAGCATCTCAGCCCGTTCCCCGCTGGTGAACTGGGCGAAAAGATAGACCACGTAGTCGGCAAAGCGGTCCTGGAGCACCCCGTCCACAAACAGGGCCATGAGCACCCAGCCCGCCAGCAGGGCGATGAGGGCGGTCAGCACCACCTGGACCAGTATTTTCCGCTTCAGCCTTTTGAAGGAATTATCCAATTTTATACCCCACGCCCCATACGGTTTTTATGTACCGGGGGTTTTCGGCCGAGTCGTGCATTTTCTCCCGGAGGTGGCGGATATGCACCATGACCGTGTTGTTGCCTGTAAAGTATTTCTCCCCCCACACCTCCTTAAACAGCTCCTCGGAGCTGATGACACGCCCCTTGTTTTTGCAGAGGGTCCACAGGATGGCGAACTCAATGGGCGTGAGCTCCACAGGCTTCTCGTCCAGGGTGCACACATGGGTCTCCCGGTTGAGCACCAGCCCCCGGTAGGCGGCCAGAGCCTCGTCCTCCTGCTGCCCGCCGCTGTAGCGCTGGCAGCGCCGCAGCTGGGCCTTGACCCGGGCCACCAGCTCCAGGGGCCGGAAGGGCTTGGTCACATAATCGTCCGCGCCGATGGCAAGACCGGTGATCTTGTCGATCTCCTCCTCCTTGGCGGTGAGCATGATGATGGGAAAGGTGTACTTTTCCCGGAGCCTGCGGCACAGGGTAAAGCCGTCCATATCCGGCATCATCACGTCCAGCACCGCCAGCTCCGGCGGATTTTCAAGCGCCGAGGCCAGGGCCTCCCGGGCGCTGTAAAACTTGCGCACACAGTAGCCCTCGTTGCCCAGGTAAAGCTCCACCAAATCCGCAATTTCTTTTTCATCGTCTACGACTAATACTTCTGTCTGCATTTTTTCTTTCCTTTTTAAGTGATAGGGTTGCTCTTTTATTTTATCTGAACGCTGGCGGAATGTCCTTTGCTTTTCCTTAGGAACCCCTTAAGATTTTCTTAAAATTGAAGCCGCCTCCCGCCTTAAAAGCTGAACCGCCGGTCCTCCCGGAATTTTTTTCTGCCCGGGTTGCCCTCGGTCCGGTAGATGGCCGCCCGCTTCAGATCATAGACCACGGACCACACTGTGTCCTTTCCGGTTTTCCGGTCGTACTGGCAGATAAACCCGTCGCGGCCGGACAGCAGCGCCATGGCACCTGCCAGATCCATTCTCGCGGCCTTTTTGTCCAGGGCCCGGGTGAGCGTCTGGTACCGGGGCTCCGCCTCCCAGTTATCCAGGCTGGTGTCGCAAAAGCCCGACATGGCCCGGCTGTGAAAAAGGTTGGTGGCGCACACATAGGGCCTTTCGGCCATGGGGCGCAGCACCTCCATACGGTCGCAGTTGACCTCCAGCACCGAGATGTCCCCGCTGCGGTCGGCCACGGTAAAGGTCTGGGCCGAGCTGACAGGCAGCTCCCGGAGCGCCCCGATCACCTCACTGGTGCTCTGGCATTTCTCCAGAAAATACCGCAGCAGCACGCCCGCGTTCAGCCCCGGCCGGATGGCGTGGGGATAAACAGCCGTGAGCCCCACAGCCAGGCCCTGATCGTTGACACCGTCCTCCATTTGTATGAAGGCCGTGGAATTGCCCGTAAAGTCAAAGGCTCCGCCCCCGAAGCGGTAGATGGCGTTGGTGTTGGATTTTTCCAGCGCGACCAGAAAATCGCTGTTTCGGCCAAAGAGAACCTGATCGCCGCTGGCCACGGCAAAGCAGGAGCAGTGGCAGGCCGGAGGCATGGCGTACATACTGAATAAAAAAGCGTGCAGCGGCGCCACAGCGCAGCCCTGGCCGTCGGCCAGCCCCTGAATCTCCTCCAGAAGCTCTGGAAAATACTGGCGGCAGATCGGGACGCAGGCCGCCGCAAAGCGCAGGCGCTCCTGGGTGATGGGAAAGTCGATGGTGTCTAAAAGGACGCGGCCGTGCTTTCTGAGCATGGCCCCCCAGCGAAACCCCATGTCATAATGGTTTCCTTTGAATCGGTTGTGATACATGTTTTTGCTCTCCTGTTCTATTTTAGTCTGGAGAGCTACCGGTAACTCTGGTTTAATGGTAATGGAATAAAAATTTATTGTCAACAGGTTTATTTATAAAGATTTTTATCATGTATCCAAGGGCTGCCGCGGCCGTTTGTCCGGGTGGTTTTCGCGTCCTCAGAGCCCTCCGCCTCGGTTGTCTGAGGCGGTATCCCGGTATTTTTCAAGATAACCCTGCTCGACCACCCTTTTCCCCAGCAGGGTGATGGCCTGGGCCGGGCACCGGCTGATGCAGCGGTAGCACATCGTGCAGGTATCCGCCGCGACAGCCCCCCGGCTGTCCAGCCGCAGGTTTCCCGTGGGGCACAGCCCAACGCATTTTCCGCAGCCGGCGCACTTATCCCCGTCGATTTTCAGCCTGTCCGAATACTTTTTCGTTTTGTTGTAAAAATACAGCCGCTGGCCAAGCAGCCCCGCCAGATGGTAAAACGGCCCTAATCCCTCCTGGGGCGGGTTTCCCTTTTTATATGCCTGAACCGCCCTTTTTATTTTCAGCTCAGCTTCCGCGATCAGCCTGCGGTTGGCCTGTAAGGATCTTTTCAGTGCCTTTTCATCACAGATGCTGTCCGGCATCTTAAGGTGCAGGCCGCCGGTCACAACAGCGCCGTGCTTTCGCAGCAGGCGGGCCAAAACACCTGCGCCGTCCCCGCTGAACAAACCCATTGTGGCCAGCACAAACACTTTTTTACCCCGCCAGAGCCCTTGATTCCGGGCCACGAAATCGCTCAGGATTTTAGGGATATTGCTGAACTGCACCGGGTAACCGATCACGAGGACAGCCTGCTCCCGGATTTTATCCGCCACGCTTTCCGCCTCAATCGAAAAAGCCGGCGCGTCCCCGCCGTATGCCTCCAGAAACTGCTCGACACAATGCTTAGAGTTTCCGGTTCCGCTAAAATAAATGCCTGTCATAATTCCTCCTGGTCCTTCTTTTCCTGAGAATACACGGGCGTCCGCCGCCCGGCTGTTCACGGCGCTACACTGGCTTTATCAGCTGGTTTTCATAAAGGGCCTCAAAGGTGTTGGCTGCGCCGCCGTGCTCCACGATTTTGCCGCCGGCCACCCGGTCGATATCCACGCCGGTGATGGACAGCCTTTTGTGGCTCGGCTTCATCCCAAGCCACTCGCCCTCGTGGGTTCCCTCCATGACAAACTCGGAGATCACATAGTCCCCGTCCTCGTACTGCCGGATGATGCGCATCGTGTAATCCGGGTAGGTTTTGCGGATATCGGCGAGGTGCCCGCGCATGCCCTCCAGACCCAGCGGGAGGATAGTCCCGCCTGCCTTCAGGGTGCAGTCCTCAGCGATATAATCCGAAAGCTGCCCGAGCTGGTTTTGCGAGACGACCGTCTCGTAGAAGTATTTTACAATCGCCTTTTTATCCCTGCTTTCCGCTTTCCTGCCCCTGCGCCGCCCGGGCTCCGCCTTCTTTATGGGGTGGGCGGTGATGAGCGTGTAGCTGCGGGCGTTGACGGTGATTTCGCAGCCCGAGGTCCGGACATACCAGTTTTTACCCCTGTGGGCCATCTCGGCATCCGGATCCAGGATGGCGGCCCTGCACCAGGCCACCACGTCCCCGGTCTCGATGGACAGGTTCCTCCTTATGCGCGCTGCGCCCAGCTCGGTGGTGTGCAGCCTGTCAATATTGGTGATCAAATCATTCATGCCTTTGCCCTCCCAGTGTCTTTACCATCTTGTATTCGTCCCCGTTTTCGGCCACAGCCCTGAAGCCCAGGCGCTCGTACAGCTTCAGCGCCCGGTTGGCTTTCTGGACCGACAGGGAGACCTGCGCGAAGCCTCTTTCCTCCAGGGCCGACAGCATGGCCCGCATCAGGCCGGTGCCGATTCCCAGGCCCCGGTAGGCTTTAAAAAGCGCGATGGCCAGAGAGGGCGTGTCATCGTCGATGTGTCCGTAATCCTCCATAATCCGGGCCCAGACCGCGCCGGCAATCCGCCCGTCCACCTCGGCCACCAGGCCAAGATCTGCCGCCTGCCGGCCAAAATCACGCACGTAGACCTGCAGCTCCGGCGTGTCCACCACCGCTCTCGGCGGGGCCCCGGCCCCCGGCGGGATGAAGACCGCCTCGTATAAAAAATCCTTCAGCCTTGGGATTTCCGCCTCCCGGATTTCCCGTATGATTATATTCATGGTACGTTCGCTCCTTACTCAACATTTTAGCACAATCCGCCCGCCCCGTCCATTGATCCCGGGCCGCTGCCGGCCTTTAATGAAAAAGAGCACGGCGCAATTTTGCGCTGTGCTCACAGGGTGGTGCACCCTGGCTTTACTTAAAGGGGTTTTCCTGTCATTCTTTACCAAAATAACACTGAAACGCCCGCCCCACAAACGCGGACGTCCCGTCGCCCTTCTGCCCGTCGATAGCTTTGATGAGGGCGTCGTTGTGGAGGTACCCGTCGATCATCATGTCCCAGTAGTGCTCACCCCTGTCGATGTTCAGGTTCACCGACTCGCCCAGGGTGATGAGCTGACCGACAATGGCCTGCACCCCGGGTGACGCCGGGTCCTTTTCCCTGCTGCTGTACAGGGCCTCCATGAGGGCCGCGTTTTTTTCGACGGTGCCGTCCTGCTTCATGGCCTCTATTTTTTCCATGTTCTCGGAAAAATGGCGGAGGCTGTCCTTCATGGCCGCGGTATATTTTTCCACGCTGCCGTACTGCCGGACCGCCAGCCCGGCGGCATGGGCCTCGTCCGCTTTCACCTTTTTCATGAGCTGCTCAAAGGCCTCCAGACTGCCCCAGTGCTCGATCACCAGCGCGCTATTCCCGGTCTTAAAATCCTCCAGGGCCTGCAGGTACTCGCTCAGGTCAAAGGCCTCAAAGTCCGGGCAGGCTTGACCCTTTTCCAGGCTGTCTAAAAGCGCGAGCAGCCGGTCCAGCCGGTTCCGCTTGACCTGCAGCAGCTCTCGCTGCTTTTTGAAGGCCCGGTTTCTGTCAAAGCCCGGATCCTCCATGATTTTCCGGATCTCCTTTAAGGGGAAATCCAGCTCCTTAAAAAACAGAATCTGCTGCAGGGTTTTTAAGGCCTCATCGTCATAGAGCCGGTAGCCCGCCCCGGTGACCTCGGTGGGCTTAAGCACGCCGATTTCATCATAATACTGCAACGTCCTCACGCTGACGCCGGTCAGCGCCGCCACTTGTTTTACCGTTCTCATTAAAATCAACTCCTGTCTCATGATGGTAAAGAGCCCGCCGCAGATGAACCGGCCGTTATTCCCTTTGCGCGTTCCCTTTAAGGCTATCTTACACTATCACGCGGCGTGAGGGTCAAGGGGCTGCCGGCCGTTTTTTATCCCGGCCCAGCCCGGTCTGCTTGAGCCAGGTGTCAAAGGCCCGCAGCTGCTCTGGCGTATGGAAGTAATGCTCGCCGTCCGGCACGACCGTGAGGCCGCTGGAAAAACGGGCGGCAAAGGCTTCGACGGTGCCGCGCTCACAGGTGCCGTCTTTTTCGCCGTACAGGATCTCGGTGGGTATGGGCCACACGCTGACCGGGTGCTGCCGCGCCTCGGTATAGTCGTCCCAGTACAGGGTCTGGCCGATGGGCGTGGCCACGGCCTGCTCCCGCCGGAGCTGCTCCCCGGTCACGCCGGACCAGGCCATCATGTTCTCGATCATACGCTGCATGTCCACCAGCGGCGACAGAAACCAGGCCCGCTCCAGGGGCTCACCGGAATAGGCCATAAGGCTGTAATAGACGCCGAGGCTGTTGGCGAACAGGCTGACGAACCGCCACTGGCTCCGGGCCCAGGCCATGACCGTGGCCAGCTCGGCCACACATTCCCGCGGCCGGCAGGGGGTGTCCTCATGGCGCCGATCCCCGTGCCCGGGCAGATCAAAGCTCAAAACCTGATACCCGGCGGCCACGGCGTTTTCGGCCAGTATGCGGATGGGCTCGTCGGCTTTGTGGGACTGGCTGCCGTGGACGGCGATGATGCCCCGGTCCTCCGGCCTGCCCCAGAGCATGGCGGGGATGCTTTCGATTTTCAGGTGTTCTGCCCGCATGCTGGGTGCTCCTCTCTGTTTTCGGCCTCCTGCCCGCCTGACAGGGCGTCGAGGTCGGCCCGCTCGTAGCGGTTGTGGCCGGGGCGGCTTTTTTTATGCTTCCAGCAGGCAATGGCCTGCTCCAGGGTTTTGCCCGCGTTGTCCGCGAAAAAATCCCGGATATAGGTGTTGTACTCAAACTGCCGGTCAATGGTGGTTTTTCCCTTTTTCTTTTCCGCCTGAAGCGTTTTGTAGGCAGCGATGGCCTCCCGGTAGGTTTTGCCCGTGTTGGCTTTCAGCCATTTCTGAAAAGCCACGTTAAAGGAAAAGCTTTTGCCGAGCTTTTCCTTAAAAAAGGTCCGGTGCTTCTCGGAGCAGACAAAATCCGGCTCGATGCTCATCTCCTCGGTGATCTCGCCCATCTGGGGCTTTTTGCGGCGGCTTCTGGCCAGAGGGGCCGCCACGCTGCCCGTGTCCAGAAAGCCGGCGATGCGCTCGGTCAGCTCCAGCTTTCCGCCGGAGACAGGCAGGCCGTTCTGCCTGCAAAAGGCCACAAGCTCCTCCTTCAGGTAATAATAGCGGCGAAAAACCGCGCTGTCCAGGTTTTTATCCAGATTCGGGCGCTCACGCATACCGCACCTCCAGCGCTTCCCGAACCTCGTCAAAGGATTTGACCGGGGGCTGGCCGCTCTGGGGCACAGGGCTGCCGGCGCGGGCATAGCCCAGGCGCCTGAAGTCCTGCACGGCGGGATGTATGCTTAGCTTATTTTGATTCATATTTTCCTCCTTTTGGGCTGAGCCCTTTTCTGGCAACGAAAATCGCCAGGGCCACAGCCAGTACCCCCGCGGTAAGCTTTCCGCAGATCAGCGGCATCACCATTGCCTTGTCAACGCCTGCCGTAAAGCCCAGATGATCGCCTAAAACAAAAGCGCCACTGACCATAAAGGCAAAATTCGCGGTCTTTCCCACTGGGTCCATCTCGTGGATATAGCCCAGCATGGGGATGCTGTTCGCAAGACTGGCCACCAGACCGCCGGCGGCTTTCTCATTGATCCCCAGCCTCCTTCCCACCATGCCCAGCGGCCGGCTGAACACCTTCAGAATAATGGTGACCATCGGGTACGCCCCGGCAAGGACAATGACAATCGAGCCGACAATACCTATTCCCTCAGAGACAGGGGCCATTCCCGGGATGAGGACAAGGCCTGTCAGCGCCTCGACAACAGCGGCAATGATTCCAAGGGTCCCGAGCGCGATCATCAGCCTTCCGAAAACCCCAAAACCCCGGATCATCCTGCCCGGGATAAAGACTAACCCCACAGCGATCAGGGCTGCCACAATGATAATGGGGACGAGGTTGTGCAAAATCATCGGCACCTCAAAGCCCGCTGCCAGTCCGCCGGCAAGGCAGCCAAAGGGAATGGTGATAATCCCGCAGAGCACCCCGGTGGCGAGCCAGTGGTGATCCGCCTGATCCACCATCGAGAGGGACACCGGGATCGAGAACGCGATGGTGGTGCCCATCATACTGCTGAGCAGAATCCCTGAGAACTGTCCGGCCTCTCTGGTCAGCGCCATCTCCTGGGCGATGGGATAGCCGCCCATGCTGCCTGCCAGCAGCGTGGGCGCAAACATGGACGGATCGGCGCCCAGCCCGGTGTAAACCGGCACCACCACTGGCGCGAGCAGCTTTGCCAGAACAGGCGCCAGGCAGTAAAACCCGACCATGCCCAGGGCCAGCGGCGCAAAAGAATGAAAACCCTCCTCAAACTGCGCGCCGAGCTTTAGTTTGTTGCCAAAAATACGGTCGACTCCCCCAATCGCCATAAAAACCACCATCACATCAATGATGATCTGGTTGACACTCGTATGATCCATCGCTTTCTCCCCCACGCTTTAACGCCCTAGAATACACAACGCCGTCCCCATTTTCCAGACGGCCGCTCTCCCACGCTTTTCACAGCGCGCAAAAATCTTGTTTTCCCTTTATTTTAGCACAGTCCGGCGGTTTCGTCCATTTCGCAAAAAAGACCGGCGCGTTTTTACGCCGGTCTTGTCACCATCGTCGGTGCGGTCGGTCTGGAGCACGCCTGCCGCGTGGCCGCTTCGGTTTTTTTCAGGCTGATCAGATTTCCACATGGATATAGCCGCTCCCGTAATAGGGCAGGATGTTCATGCCCAGGGCCTCTGCCATCTGGGCCAGATCGCCCACGGCCACGCCGGGGCAGTACAGGTCCGCCGCGTCGCCCCGCAGATGAAAGGACCAGTCCACCCCGCCCACCTCGGCGTTGCGCGCGACGCACCGCACGCCCGAGGTGATGATGACCGGCCCCCCGCAGGCACAGCGCAGGGCCTCGATTTTATCCAGCAGCGCGGGGTTCATCTCACAGGGCCAGCCATCGCAGCTGCCATTACAGTCGCAGCGGTATTCGTCCCTGGCGAAATGGGCCGTAGCCATGACGGGCTCCTGCGGGCTGTCCGTTTCCGGTGGGCTCTGCCCCTCGGCGGGCAGCTCCCCGGCGCCGGGTTCTGGCGCGCCGGGGTTTTCCGGCGTCACCGCCTCCCAGCCGCCTTTATCCGGCGGGCCCTTGCTTTCCACGCCGCGCATAAGGACAAGCTGCCCGGCGAAAAAATAACAGCCGACGCCCACACAGCAGGCCAGAATCAACAGCACCGTATATTTTCTGATTTTCATAAAGCACCTCCTTTCGGTTATTGTTAATGCCAAAAAACTCAAGAGACGAAGCCTTTTACCTAAGGAAGAAAAAAGTGTCCTGCGGGCACTGTCCTTACACTTGTAACTTTACTCACTAAAGCTGGCATTCTATCTCTCTAATGTCCGGCTGTTCTGCTGAATCATCACGATTTTTGGTCGTTTATACAGCGCCTGGACCTTTTTTTCTTATCTGGATAAAAGGCGCAGCCTCGGGCTTGGCCGGTTTCCTGACACCCTGAAGCGTCTGCGGCCACATCCCATCACCTCCGGCAAAAGCCGCCTCTTTCTTCCGCTTCAGCGCTTACTGCCAGGCTTTATCGAAATTATAAAGGGAGCTTTCGCTCCCTTTTAGCCTAATCTTCCAGTTCTTCCTTACGCACGGTTTTATCAATGAATTCGTAGCCCGCGAGCCTGGTGTAGCTGAAGCCGTCGGGCTTAAAGATGTTCTGGGCAATGACGATGCCGGCCGCGGCCAGGATCTGCTCCTTGGTGACATCGGGTAAATAGTCTGGCAGGCTGATGGTGTCGGTATCGCCGTTCTCCATCATAAACTCCAGATCCAGTGTCTTGGTGTTGACGGTTTCCATGGGGGTTCCTCCTTTCTTTTACTGGGTTATTTATCGCTTCCGCGTCAGGCGGTCTCGACGTTATCGTAGTACATGACGTTGGTGACGTCCTGGACAATGGGTTCTATGAGGGTGCCGAGGGCTTTGGCGGTTTTGACCACCGCCTCGGTGGTGGCGACGGTCTCGTCTAGGTTGAGGCCGCCAAGGGTTTTGAGCTTTTTCTTGCTTTTTCCCTCGACTTCGCCGTAGTTTAAGCTCAGCTTAAGCTCGTGCTTGGTTTTGATGCGTTCATAGGCCATGGGGTGTACCTCCTTTCGATTTCCTGACTTTAGTTTACCATCACAGGTGCTCCCGGTATATGGACAGTGTAAAGTGACCACTCTGGTCCGATTGGTCAGCCGGGGCCGGGGGCGGCTCTCCCAGAAAAGCGGTCAGCTGCGCCCTGCTGTAGGCGCTCACGGGCTGGCCCCGCTCTGCCCGGAACACGGTCTTGTGGCTGAGGCCGGCCGCGTCGGCCAGGCCCTGCTGGGTGAGCCCTCTGGCGCGTCGGCTTTCCCGCAGCCATCGGCCAAAGGCAGCGTCCATCACGTTTCCGCCACCCACTGCTGGCGCAGCACCAGGCCCGGGTGGTTATCCTCAGTCTCGTCCAGGGCTTCGGCGAAGCGGGCCTCGGCCTCCTCCAGGGTGTGGGCCCGGATGCTCAGGCGCAGGGTTCCCTCGGCCAGGCACTCGTAAACCGTGTAGCCCGGATCCTCGTAAAAACGCTCGTTGTACAGGTCGGTGTAGCGGTCTTTTAATAGGCCCATGCTTTTTCCTCCTCGGCTTTTTTATCCCGCAGGGCCATGCCGGCCCAGAAGCGCTGGACCGGATCGGGATATTCGGCCTCGAGCTGCTGCTTTTCTTCCTCGGTGAGCTGGGGCGGAATGTTGAAGCCGTTGGGGTTGGCCGCCTCATCCCCCGGTAATGCTTTTATATTTATATATTTATTATTTATATCAAAATCAGAAGAAAAGCGGTTTGGTTCCCGGGGTGGTTCCAAAATAAACCGGGCCGGATTTCCCGGGGTTTCCCCACGGGGTTTCCAGACCGTGCAGGCTCCGGAAGAAGCCGTGGAAGCCAGGTGAACCTGGGCCAACTCGGTGTCAAAGGGCACCAGGGCGTAACGGGCGGGCTGTCCGCCGGAAGCCTTCTGGTATTCCACCCTGGAATTCCGGATCAGCTCCTGCCGCAGGTCCCAGAGGCGTTTCGAGGACATTCCGTCCATGAAGCCGCACAGGTCCCGGCTGTCTACCTCGAACCACACGGGCCAGCACCAGCTGCCGTCCTCGTCCTGTACGGCGGCGGCGTTGTTGCAGGTAAAGAGGTACACCCAGAGGCCCAGATATTCCAAGACCTTGTGGCGGCGGCAGCGCAGCCAGGCCATAAAGCTTAAAAACTCAGTCACGAAGTTCATGCTGGCCACGCTCCAATACCGGGTAAATGCTGTTTTCGGCCAGCAGCTCGTACAGAAACCGCTTGCCCTTCTGGGTCCACTGCAGGCTCTCCACCACCATGACGCTGCCGTCCTTTTTGCGGATGGTATCGGACCGGGTGGCGGCAAAGCCTTCGTCCTGCCAGGGCTCGTACAGGTACCACCGGCTGCCTTTTTTGTACTGGACGCCCAGGCTGCAGAGCAGACGGTTCATAAACTCGGCGGTCATGCCGTAGTCCTTGGCAATGCCGCTGATGGGCACCAGGGCCCTGCTGGCGAGCACGGTTTTGGCGTAGTCGGCCTCGCGCTTCAGCCCGGCGACGATACGCTCGGCCTCCAGCAGCGCGGCGGCCAGCAGGGTCTGGTCTGCCGGCAGGTGGGCTGGCGGACAGCGCAGGGCCTGCTCCATGCGGTTAAAGGCCTGAATGTACTTAAGCTTCCAGCTCAGGGCGCGCGGGCCTGTAAAGCCCATGACCAGAAGGGCGAAGCCGTCCCGGGTGATGAGGTACTCCTTGCGGCACCGGCCGCCCGCGTCCAGGTAGGAGGACTCGGTAAAGAGACCGGCGCAATTTTGCGCTCTGGTCTCACGCAGCAGCACCGTGATCCGCCGCAGCACGCTTTTGTGCTCTCTCAAAAAGTCTCCGGCTACCTGCCGGCTGCTGACCACGGGGCGGTTCTCCCAGAGGGTCACGGGGATTTCGGGGCCGCTGTCCGGGCTTTGGACCGCAGGGGCCTGAGGGCTTTTTAATTCTGTGTTGGTGTTCATGTTATTCTCCTTATAATAAATTTGTATCATCCTTTTGTGATGATGCCTTTATTTTATTGCAGCCAGGAGCCTTTGTCCTCTCAAAGTCGATGCAAATCATCTTTTTTGATTGAGCAGCTGCTGGATTAGCCGGCCCAGCCAGCCGGGCTGGCTGCCGTAGGCCTCGCGCAGGCAGTCCAGCGCTTTGCCGGGCAGGGCCTCCAGAGCCTCCTGCGCCTCCTGAACCAGACAGAAATCCGGCGGGTCCTCCCCGCCGCACACTTGCTCCAGCCATTTTGGGGCCGCCTCGGTGAGCCACTGGTACAGGCGGCTCTGGGTGTTGGGCGGGCAGGGCATGTCGGCGCTGCCCTGGGCCACGGCCTCGTGGGCCTTGGCGCTGTAGCGGCGGTAGGGCAGAACCGCGTTGGGCAGGTTGCGCACCGGGTGGTCGTGGTAGTAGCAGTCCTTGTTGTCGCAGACCACCCGCCGCGGGGTCAGGCGCATGGGCTCCCCCGCGGCGCCGGTCATGCTGCGGCCAAAGGTATCCCGGTGGCTCATGGGCGCGCCGCAGCACGGGCAGCTTGGCATGCCGTGGTACTCAATTCTGTAGCGCTGGGGCACACTCAGGTCCAGCTCACTGTTTTCCTGTTCATCCAGGGTCAGGGTTGCGTTTGATAAAATCATGTTCTCCTCCTCTTGATACTGTGTTATTTTTTTGACAAATAAAAAAAGAACTGAGACTTGCTGGTCTTCAGTTCTTTTCTCCGGGTGACACCCACTGTCCCGGCTTGGTATGCTGTTGTCGCCCCTCAGGGCGTATTTTCGATCCAGACATGGTACTGGATCACGCCCTTGTACTGCCCGGCCACAGCGTCTGCAAAGGCGTAGGGCGCGAAGCCCAGGCTTACGGGCACGGGCTGCCCGAGGGCCATGACGGTCTGGCTCTGCCGGGCGCTGCCGGGGCTGCCGATAAAGGGCGCGGCCCGCAGGGTGCTGCCGGCCCGCACGGTGCTGGCAAGGGTCATCTCCTGGGGCAGGCCCAGGGCCAGCTGGTGGCCGTCCAGCAGATGCACCTCGGTGAGCTGCACGTCACCCACGGCGTACTCACGGCCGCCGGAAGCGGGCGCGATGGTCAGCGCCCCGGGGATCACCACCACAAAGTGTTCGTCGATGTGCATGTCCACGGCCACGCTGCCCTCGGCCTTCATGGTGGAGGGGTCGGGCGTGACCACCTGGGCGGCAGCAGCGGGCCCGGCGGCCAGCAGCAGGCAGAGGGACAGCAGCAGTGTGTTCAGTTTTGTTTTCATGGCTTTGCTCCTGCGTTTAATCCACATATTCCAGCCCAATCTCGAATTGGACGACGCCCTGGTACAGACCTGCCGTTGGAGGCTTTCCGAGCTTGAGATAGCCAGCCTGCTGCCCTCCGTTTTTCAGCTCCGCAAAAGTGCTGTTTGGATACACCTGTTCATCCCCCGACCCTGTTATCTTCTTAAAGACATAATACTCGACAGACTCATCGGTTGTTGCTCCAGATAACACCTTAGTCAATTTGAAATTTGGATCGCCAGACTCGCCATTGATTTTGAAACGGACCTGGTAGTGCTCATTGACATACGCCTGTTTTGACGCATCATTGTTGTACGGTGTCATCCCTGTGACTTCAACATTCAGGTCCACCATTACATTCTCGTCCGCAATACTGGGGCTCCCAAAATCCAGTTTATCAGGGATGCGGATTTTATATTCCGGCAGAACAAAGTGGGCCAATACGCTGGTATTAGAAGCGGGTGTGGGCGCCGGTGACGGCGCTGGGTCTGGCGTCCCGGCTGACACCGGGGCGGCGGACAGGAGCAGCAGGCCCAGGCACAGCAGGGCTGCGGTTATTTTCTTTTTCATCTTATAATGCCTCCTCGTGTGTTCACGGTCCGTTTTGGGTAATTTCCGATGTAAAGAGCAGGATGCCCTTGTACTGGTCCATCGATTGGCCCCTTGCAGGCTCGTATGTCTTGAGCTTTATATCCCGTTGAATGTCTTTTGACAAGTCTTTTGTCCCGACCTGGGCAATGACGTCCCCGGACTGTACTTTACCCCCAGTGGCATCGCAGACCCAGTAGCTGAGCGAGGACTTTCCATCCGGGCTTTTCAGTTCAAATTTACCGTCAGGCTGCGGATGACCTTCTTTATCGCCGGGAGCGACGCTCACCTTGATGGTATACCCGTCTGGATTCGGGTCAATGGCTTTAAACACAATCGCATCCGTTACCTCGACATCCGAGTCTTGATTGGTGATCTCAGAATTCTCAACGTTTTTACCGGTCCAGTACCTGGTTCCAAAGTCGATCTTCTCTGGGTAGGTGATCGAATAACTGGGCATCACATAATTCACGGAGACCGGCACAGTGGGCTTGGCTGGGCCTGATTCCCCGGCCAGAACGGGCCGGACCGGGGCGGCCAGCAGAGCGGCCAGGAGCAGGGCGGCGGTGTGCTTCATTTTTATTTTCATTTTTAATTTCTGCCTCGCTTTCTGTTCTTGATGCTTCAATACAGGCCGCCGCCAAGGGGCTCCCCCCGGGGCCAAAAAGGCCGGGCGCCCTTTGACAGCCAGAGCGGCTGTTATTGCGTGTCCTGGCATTTCAGACTCACACTAAAATTGAGTACGCCTTTATATACACCATCCTTATCCTGATCTGGCGGTGACAGTACGATCTTACCCGTTTGCTCCTCATCCTTCGCCAGGGTCGCAAAAGAACCGTTAACGGGCACCTCCTCCGGATTTGTCCCGACAAACTTATAGACCTTGTATTCGGCTACCAAGTTTCCTCCCTCCGGCGTACCTTGTAACAGGACAAACGCATGATGTGTACCACCGCCATAAATATCGAAATTAACCCGGTAGTGGCTCTCGACCCACGCCTGTTCGGCAGGATCATCGTTGACGGCCTTTATTTCCTGGACAGAAACCTTCAGTTCCTTCTCCAGGTCGCCGTCCGCTCGAACCTGATCGCCAAAATCCAGATCTTTGGGGACAGTGACCAGATAGCTGGGAAGCATATAGCTGAGGGATACGTCGGCGGTCTCCTCTCCGGTTGTGGGTACGGCTGACTCTGCCGCCGCCTGGGAGGCCGGCAGAACCAGCAGACCCAGACACAGCAGGGCCGCGGTTATTTTCTTTTTCATCTTATAACGCCTCCTATGGTGTGCTTGGATTTCTACGGACCAGCTCTGAGCTAAAGACCAGCGTGCCCTTGTACTGGCCCAGCTCTCTGCCCCTGGCAGGCTCGTACGCGCCCAGCATTATCTTCTGGGTCACTTCAGTGTTTTCAGGGTTTGTGTTCAGACCAAAGGAACCCCCGGATATTACTTCGAGCCCCGGCTTGCCTGCCTCACCTTCCAGGTAGATCCGGTACCGGAGAGGTGTCTGTTCGGTCTCGTTTTTCAGCCAGAATTCACCTGCCTTATCCTGCGTGGGCTTCGGGTCGCGGGCTTCGACGGTCACATTGACAGAATACAGGCTCTTACGATCGGGCGGGCTCACCTCGCCGAGTATAATCGCAGCCTCTGTCCAGTGGACAGGCTGCACATTCTTTGTACCATCGTCAACACCGTTACCGGTCCAGTACATATTGCCAAAATCAATGCGTGCAGGTATGGTTATGGTATAACTGCGCGTTATATAATTCACTTTGAGCCCTGCACTGGGCACGGGTATGCTTACCTGTTGTTGACTGTCCCCGGCCAGAACGGGCCGGACCGGGGCGGCCAGCAGGGCGGCCAGGAGCAGGGCGGCGGTGATGTGCTTTGTTTTTATTTTCATTTTCAATTTCTGCCTCGCTTTCTGTTCTTGCTGCTCATATGCAGGGCCACGGCTCCGGTCCCCAGCGCCAGGGCGCCAGCGGCCCCCCAGACCATGCCGGCCATGCCGGTGGGCGGGTTCTGGCCCTTCTGCCCGGAGGGAGGGTTCTTTCCGTCCCGGGCGGCCCGGTCGGCGTCGATGAGCTCCTGGGACACACCGACGGTCAGGTCGCTGCCGTAGGTGGCGGCGTCCTGGGCGCAGACCACCGGGGCGGACAGGCCCAGCCACAGGGTGACGGCCAGGAGCAGGCTCAGTTTTTTCATCACGGTACCTCCACAAGTTCAAAGCTCAGGCGCAGGGTATCCTTTGCCTGGCGGCTCACGTATTTTCCCGCTCCGGCCTGGCGGGCGGCCGCGCTGTCAAAGGCGGCGTACAGGCCGCAGGGCTCGCCGGCTGTCAGCAGGGTCTGGCGGGTGCGCGCGGTCTGTCCGGCGGGCGCCAGGGCGGCCTGGTAGCTCAGGGTGCTGCCGGGCCCGGCTGTGCCTTCCCGGTACAGGCGCAGGGCCGGCTGCACAATGCTGACCTGCAGGGCCCTGCCCTCGGGCAGAACGATTTGGTCGGCCAGGATATCGCCCAGTTCGTACTCCAGGCGGCCGTCGTAGCTCAGGCTGGCCCGCTCGGGTATGACCACGCGGTAGGTGGCTTTCGGGATAAAATTGACCGAGACCGGAACGCTGCGGTCCGGGCTCTCCGCCCGGCACACGCTGCCGCCGGCCGCGGCCAGCAGCACGCCAAGGAGCAGGACGGCTGTGAATTTTCTGCGTTTCATAACGTTTCCTTTCCGCCGCGGTGCGGCAAATCCGGTCACTCAACGATGAGCTGGGTTTTGACTGCCGCGCCGTTCATGGGGCTGTCATCCTCCAGACCCTTTGTGTTGTAGACAATGGTGGCGTTGTAGCTGCCGGGCGCGGGCACCTTATCCAGCTTTGGGTTCCGGATGCCGGTGCCCGGCTTAAAGAGGCCGGACTGGTAGATGGTCTCCCCGGTGTCCTCGAGCACCAGATCGATCTGGAAGGTGCAGGGGTTGCCCTCGGGGTTCTCAAACTGAACGGCCAGCACCCCGGTGCTGCTGCTGGCTGTGAGCAAAGGGTAGCCCGGCACCTGGATGCCGTCTGGGGCCTGCTGTCCCTCGGGCGTGGGTGTGAGAGCCACCACGCCTGGTTCCATGCCCGGCTCCCTGCCGCCCGCGAAGCGCCAGGCGATAAAGCCGATGGCGGCCAGCAGCAGCAGCGCCAAAACGATGATGAGTCCATTTTTTGCTTTTGATTTTTCCATGCTGTTTCTCCCTGTTGTGCTTATTGTGACTGACGGCGGCGCACCAATAAAAAAAGAAAGCCGGATTTCAGCTTCCTGTTTTTGGGACACGCCTGCACCTGTGTTCATTATACTATAATCCACGCCCCGAAACTGCAAAGGTTACCAATTTGTAACCTTTGGCTGGTTTATTCCTCGGGCCCGAACTGGTAGCCCTGGCCGCGGACTGCGGTGATGGTATAGCCGCTGCCCCGCAGCTTGCTGCGCAGGCGGGAGACTGTGGTCTTGACGGCGCCGCCGCTGCCGGCAGGGGGCAGCTTCCAGACGGCCTCGTACAGCGCGTCCGCGGACACGCTCTGCTCCCCGCTGCGGATCAGAAACAGCAGCAGGGCGAACTCTCTGGGCTGGAGCAGCATGTCCTGTTCAAAGAGAAACCCCCGCTGGGCCACGGTGTCCAGCACCAGGGGGCCCCGCACTACCTCGGTGGCGGACAGGGCCGCCGACCGCCGGATGATCATGGCGTCGATGCGGGCCAGCAGCTCGTCAATGCGGTAGGGCTTGGTCATATAGTCGTCGGCCCCGCCGGTCAGGCCCCGGACCATGCTCTCGTAGTCCTGGCTGCTGGTCAGCATGAGCACCGGAGCCGGAGTGGCCCTGCGCAGCTCGGGGATAAAGGCCAGGCCATCGCCATCGGGCAGCCGGATGTCCAGCACGGCCGCGTCCACCTGGGGCTTCCGGGCCAGCAGACTGTGGGCTTCGGCCAGGCTCCGGGCGGTGAGCACCCGGTAGCCCTTGCGCTGCAGCACGGACTGGTTAAGGGCCAGCACGTGTTCGTTGTCCTCAACCATGAGTACAGTGTGTGAATGTTTGTCGGTCATTTTATCCTCTCCTCTCCATGACAGGCAGTGTCAGGCGCACAGTGGTTCCCTTCCCCGGCGCGCTCACCACAGCGATCTGGCCGCCGTGGGCTTTGACGATCTGGTCGGCGATGTACAGGCCCAGGCCGTGGCTGTCGGGCCCGCCGCCCTTGGCGTAACGTTTAAAGAGCCTTGACATGGCCTCGGGGCTTATGCCCTCGCCGGTGTCGGCCACGGCCACCTCCACCTGTCCGTGCCGCTCCTGGGCGGACAGGGTGATCTGGCCGTTCCGGGTGTGCTTGGCCGCGTTGGTCAGCAGGTTCAGCACTACCTGCAGCAGCCGCTCCCGGTCGCCGTCCACTGGCGGCAGGTCCTGGGGCAGGCTCAGGCGCAGGGTGTTGCCGCCGCCGTCCAGCACGGGAAAGTGCACTTTGGCGGCGTTCTCCAGCACCGGGACCAGGTCCACGGCCTGCCGGTTCAGGGTAAAGCTGCCGTTTTCCATCGCCGCGGCGTCCAGCAGCTGGCGCACCAGGCGTTCCATGCGCCCGGCCTCGCTGTCCACCCGGCGCATGTTATCCCGCACGGCGGCCCGGTCGATGTCGGGATCGTCCATCATCTCCCCGGTGAGCTGGGCAAAGCCGGACACCACGGTCACAGGCACCTGGAGCTCGTGGGAGAGGTCGTGCAGAAAGTTCTGCTTCATGGCGGACACCTCCCGCTCCCGGGTCAGCTCGGCCTCTCTGCGGGCCTGCTCCCTCACGTGGCCCAGCGCAATGACCAGTATGGAACAGGTGGCAAGGCTGCTGATGCCCAGCAGGGTACGGATGGCCACATAACTCACGCTCTGGGCGTCCAGCATGCCGGGCGTGGCCACGGAAATCAGAAAGCAGGACAGCAGCGGCGGCACCCAGATGATGTTCCAGATCCGGGTGTTGTCGATGTCCATCACCGGCTCCAGCACCCGGCGGAAAAACAGAAAGATAAAGGGATAGGTGACCAGATCAAAGACCAGGGTGGCCATGATCATGGCCGGATAGCCTCCGCCGGTGCGCACCATGACAAACTGGGCGATGCCGATGCACACGGCCATAAAGGTATAGCAGATCAGGTACACAAAGAAATGCTTGACGAACCGGTCCCTTATAAAAAAGCAGGATGAGATAAAAAAGATGACAAAGGTAATGCCGCGGTAAAGCCACACGGTGCGCGGGCCCGAGTAGCCAAAGACCAGAAGCGCGGCCACCACCCCGCCCCACACCAGGGCCACAAACAGGCCGATCACCCAGGCGGGCACGCGCAGCCGGCTGCGGAACGGATAGTACCGCAGAAAAAGCGGGCCGAAAAAGGTCAGAAAATTGGCAAACAGCTCGATCCACATAACCGATCTCCTCTCGTTCTTCAATAGGATAAATCTATTATAGGTGTTTTTTGCCTTTATTTCAAGTCTGGGGGACGTCGGGTGTGCGGACCGCCTGTGTCGGGCCCTTGGTCAGTGTTTCCAGCAGGGCGATGAGCTTCTCCCGCTGGATGGGCTTGGACAGGTAGTGGTCCATGCCGGCCTCCATCACGGCCCGCCGGTCCCGGGCGTAGGCGTTGGCGGTCATGGCCACAATGGGAATACTGGCCGCGTCGCCCTTATCGCATCTGCGGATACAGCGGGTGGCCTCCAGGCCGTCCATGACCGGCATCATAATGTCCATCAGAATCACGTCAAAGCTGTTTTCGGGCTGCTGCCTGAAAAGATCCAGGGCCTCCCTGCCGTTGCCGGCCGAAGTCACCACGGCGCCGCACTCCTCCAGGATATATTGGGCGATCTCCAGGTTCAGGGCATTGTCCTCCACCAGCAGAATCCGCACCTGGTCCAGGCCGCTGCAATTTGTTTCCTCCGGCTCGGCCTCCTTTGTCTCGGGCGCTTCGCCGACAGGCAGCCTGAGGCTGACGGTAAAGGTGCTGCCATGGCCCTGGGCGCTCTGGACCTCGATCTCCCCGTCCATCAGATCCACCAGCTGCCGGACAATGGACATGCCGAGCCCGGTGCCATGGTACTGGCTGCGGGCCTTGCCGTCCTCCTGGGCAAAGGGCTCGAAGATTTTCTTCTGGAAAGCCTCGCTCATGCCGATGCCGTTGTCACGGATGGCCAGGTACAGCCCCACGGTCCCGTTGTGCCTGGCCATCTGCCGGGCGGTAAAGACGATCACGCCGCCCTCGGGCGTGAACTTGATGGCGTTGCTGAGCAGGTTGATGATGATCTGGCGCAGGTGCAGGGCGTCCCCGCGCAGGTAGGGGCTGTGGATGTCGGTAAACTTTTTTTCCAGACGGAGCTTCTTTTCAAAGCACTGTCCGGAAACCACGCTGCAGCAGCCCTCCAGCACATCCTTCAAATGAAACACCTCGTCCTCGAGCTCAATTTTGCCGCTCTCGATGCGGGACATGTCCAGCACGTTGTTGACCAGCCGCAGCAGATGCTGCGTGGAGGCCGCGATCTTGCCCAGGCAGTCGGACACCCGGGCCGGATCCTGCATATTGCGCCTGGCAATGTCCGTCATGCCCATGATGCCGTTGATGGGCGTGCGGATATCGTGAGACATGTGGGAAAGAAAAACGGTTTTGGCCTGGCTGGCCTCCTCGGCGGTTCTGACAGCCTGCTCCAGCAGAAGATTACTCTGCTCCTGCTGGCGCATGAACTTCTGGCTGGCCCGGCACCGCACCCCCATATACATGACAATGGACACGCTGGCGATGGCCACAGCTGCAATGGTGCCCATGCCCAGCAGCGTTTTTCTCATAAACTGCTGCATATCGGCGCTCACCACGTCCTCGGGCACAAAGCTCAGCAGGACCCAGCCATTGCTGTTCAGCGGCGCGCTGGTGGCATAGTACCGCTTTCCGGCCGCGTCGGCAAACACCAGGCTGTAGCTCTCACCCGCGGCCACGGCGTCCTGCAGGGCACTGTAGGAGCTGCCGTAGAGAAACCGGTAGTCCCTTAAAGGCGCAAGCACATTGCGGCTGTTGTCCATCGCCCCGCTGGCCTCCTGGCCGTGGTAGACCCGGGCGCCGTCGGCGCGAACAATGTAGTTTTCGCCCTGTCCCGAAAACACCGGCACCTGAAAGGTCTGGTCGAACAAAGCCATGTCCCGGGCCACTGCCACGTGGGTGAGGGTGACGCCGCTGCCGCCTACCACCACGGGCCGGGCCAGACGCAGCACAAACACCATCTCGTCGGTGGTGCTGGGTGTGGACTGCAGGGTGGTGATGACCACCTGCCGGTCTGAGCCCGCGCCGGTCTGGGCGGTCAGCTCACCGGGCAGGGCCTCCTGCCGCCCCGCGCTGTTATAGTAATGCCCCTGGTCGTCAAAGACCAGCAGGGAGAGCCCCTCCTCCTCCTGGGAGAAAGCGTGCTCCTCCTGGCCCAAAAAGCCAGTAAGCCCCTCGAAGGAGGCCAGCGGCATGCTCTGAAGCTGGGTGGAAAAAATGGCCGCCAGGTCCCACTGGGCTGTGGAGATGGTGTCCGTGGTGGTGGTGATCTGTTCGGAGATCTCCTTGAGATAAGCCGCGCGCTCCCGGTAAATCTCCCGCTCCAGAGATCGGTAAAACAAAATGGTCAGCAGGGCTAAAACCGCCACCGCCAACAGAATCCATACAATCAGCAGGGGTGTTCCCCGCTTTACCGCTGCCGCCGGTCCGCTGCTTTCCCTGGCCTTTATCCGGACACTTTTTTTCATTATTACTCTACCTCCCTGCCGGCAGCGCGCCTTTTCCGGTGGCGGCCATCAGCCTTGTTCATATACCATTTTTATTATCAGTATATCAGGAAAAACAAAAAATAACAATGCTGATTCTTCGTTTCTTTAAAAACATTGGCTTTCCCGGCGATCAGTGCTATACTGGAACCAGTCAGCCGCCACGGCCCAAAGGGCTGGGGAAAAGGAGGAAACACATGGAAAATAACATGGATCTGCGGCAGGTTGTCTACCGCGTCCTTTTAACACAGATACAGTTCGGCACCTTTGCCTGCGGCGAGCGCCTGCCCACCATTGAGGAGGCCGCCAAATGGTTTTCAGTCTCACTGGATACAATCCGCCCTGCCTACAACCGCCTCAGGCGCGAGGGTGTCATTACCCTGTCCCAAAAGCTGGGCGCGGTGGTCTGCGCCCACTATGACGCGCAGGCCTCCGAGGCCGCGGTTCAGGAATTGTTCGCCCAACGCGCCGCTGCCATGAGCGACCTGGGCCACGTCATGCCCGCGCTGTTTCTCCACGCCCAGTGGTGCGCCCTCAGGCAGGCCACGCCTGAGCGGCTGGACAGCCTGGAGGCCTCTGCCCGGCAGTGCGAGGTCCCGCCGCCCTTCAAGATCATCCACCAGCTGCAGCAGATCTACGCCACCCTTCAAAACGATCTACTCCTGCGCCTTGTGTGGCGGAGCTATATGTTTTTCCACGCCCCTTTTCTGAGCGTGCCGGAGATTGTCGATTCCTTTAACCGGCAGGAAAACCCTTTCCTTGAGATCATCGCCCTCTGCCGCCAGAAGGACTGGGCCGGACTGTGGCGCGCCCTCGCCGCTTTCCAGAACCGCCTGAGCGCTTCGCTGGACCAGTTCTGCGCAGACCGAATCACAGCCCGGCCCGGGCCAGAGCCGGAGGTTTTCTGCTGGAGCGCCTACCAGAAAACCTCCCAGGTGTGCTACACGCTGGCCCGGTCGCTGCTCAGCCAGATCTGCCGCGGAGAATGCGCGCCCGGCAGCTTTCTGCCCTCGCAGGGCCGTCTGGCAGAGACCCATGGCGTGTCGCTGAGCACCGTGCGCCGTACTCTGAGCCTGCTGTGCGGCGTGGGCGTCACACGCTCGATCAACGGCGTGGGCACACAGGTGCTGCCTCTGGAGGAGAGCGCCCAAAACTGCGATTTCTCAAACCCGGCGGTGCGCAAACGCCTGGTGGAGTTCACCCAGGCTCTGCAGCTGCTGGCCTTTTCCTGCGGCCCGGCGGCCCGGATGACACTGGACGCGCTGGACGACGGCGGCGTCCGGGAATGGTCCGCCCAGCTCGAGCAGGTGCGCTCTCTGGGGCGGCCGGAGCTGGCGCCCTATGTCTGCCTGTCCTTCATCGCCCAACACGTTCCCAGCCCGATCCTGCAGGGCGTTTACCGGGAGCTGGACAGTCTCCTGCTCTGGGGCTGCCCGCTGCGCAGCCTGTACGGCGGCCGGGAGCCCCTGGACAACCGCTTCGGACCATGCCTCGACACCCTGACCGCCTGCCTCTCAGGCCGCGACGCCCAGGGCCTGGCCGCTGAACTGGAAGCCCTGCTGTCCGGCAAGGTTCAGTTCGCCGTGGAACAGCTCGTCCGGCTGGGCTTTGATCGAAGCCAGCTGGTGACGGTGCCCGAGCCCCGCCCGGTATGGCAGGCCCGGGGCAGGGCGTAAAAAAGCCGCTGTCCCTTCCCGGGGCAGCGGCTGGCCGCTTAATTGGCTTCTTCCTCTTTGGTCTGGCGGCCCAGCTCCCGGGCCAGGTCGGCTACGTACAGGTCCTGCTGTTTTTTCAGGTACGAGCCCATAAAAGGCCGCATGAAAAACTTTTTGGGGGCGGCCTCCTCGGTAAAGGTAAAGACGGTCTGGCCGTCTTCTTCGCTGAAGGTGCCCATCCACTGCCCCTTCATGTTGGTGTTTTCCATCTCGAAGGCGTACCGCCTGTTGGGCTCAAAGGCCGTGATGGTAAAGGTGGTGGGATAGCCGTCCTTCGTGTACTCCACAAACCGCCGCCCGTCCAGAATCTCGATTCTGCTCAGGTCGCTGCGCCACGCGCTGTTCTCATTGTTGACCACAATCCCCCAGAGGGTCTCAGCCCCGCAGAGAAAGCGGATTTCTTTTGTTGCTTTTGCCATTTCTTTTTTCTCCTTTTCGTGTTTACCGGTTCAGCAGTTTTTTGAGCGCGCCCGTATTGAGCAGCTGCACGCCCGCGTACTGGCCTTTATAAAAAACCGCCCAGTTGTTAAAGACAGCCGGAAGGGTTTTGGCCTTTTCCAGGGTGTCCACTGCCACCAGCTCCAGCGGAATGTCATTATCCTCGCAGTAGTCCCGGACCTGCTCGATGCAGTTGGGAATAAAGGGGCACTGCAGGCTGTAATAGATGGTCAGCTCCGGGCTGTCCGCCTCCTGCCGCCTTGCGTTCTCCGCAAAGCGCGGCAGCGTGCCATCAAAGGACAGGGCCATGAGCTCATAGTCGCCCACACGGTCCGCCACCTCAAAGCCCTGGCGCTCCAGAAACTTTTTGTCGGACAGGTAGGGCTTTTTCTTCTTCGCGCTCATGATGCACACCCCCGAACAGCCCTGGCTTCTGGCGTCCTGGATACAGTAATCCAGCAGTGCCCTGCCGTGGCCTTTGCCCTTAAAGGAGCCCGATACCCACAGGCAGTAAATGTAGAGATAACGCTCCCCCTCCACGGGCACCCAGGCGGTTTCCAGCGGGGCGTACTCGATAAAGACCTTGCCCTGGGCGTCCAGCTTTCTGAAAACATGGCCCTCGGGCAGCCGCTCCCGCAGCCACTGCTTTTTGGCCGCCACCCCGCACTGGTGCTTTTTATCCGAAATGGCGCAGCACAGGTGCTGGTCGTCCAGATTTTCGACAGTTAAATTGATGTATGCTTCACACATTGGTTCCTCCCTCCCGCGCCATTTGGCACTCTTTTACTATTATACCAAAAAAACCTGACAATGTCTGTCAGGTTTTTGGATTTTGGTGCCAGATACCGGTAAAGCCCGCGAACCACTGGAATCGGGATTCGCCGGCCGGCATTCATTTTTCAAAAGGACATCCTGCTCCGGCTATGCCTGGTACTCCACAATGCTTAAGGCCAGCGCGGCCACCTTCTGCGCGGCGAACTTGCCGCCTGGAATGGCGCGGGTAAGGTGCGCGGCCTTTTCCACGATGTCACCGGCTTCGTCCGGCGTGTATTTCTTCATGGCTGCCGCCACCGCCGCAGGCACGGTCACGTTGAGGATACTACAGGCGCACAGGGCCAGCTCATCCATCACGGCTGCGCCCAGAGGCACTGCCCAGGCCACATCGTTCCGTTCGCCCCTGACCACCTTGGGGATAATGTCATGGACAAAGCCGTCCATTTCCGCCACGTTTTCGCCCACGGTCACCGTGAGGTCCACCAACGGGTCAAAGGACCAGTATTTCCGGGCCAGCTTGGAGGTTCTCCGGGCCGCGGGCTCAATCCGGCGCACCTTGACGGTCACGGCCTCGCCCACCATGCCAGAGAGCAGAACACCCGCGTTCTTTTCGACCTCCGCGATGCGGTCGTCGTCAAATTTAGACACGATGGCTTCCAGGCTGGTACCGGCCTCAAGCTGCCCGTAAGCGTACGCTGCCCGGCGGTGGATCGCCCAGGCCCGTGCCGGCTCGGTGGCGTCGATGAGCATATCGGTCACTGGTCCGCGCCAGAGCTCGTTCGCCTTGCGGCAGACCGTGTTGATGCTCAGCTGGGCCACCTCGGGATCGAGGGAGCAGGCGCTGCGTTCGGCCACGATTTCCTGTCCGGTTTTGGCTGCGTCGCCGCTATTTTTGATCAGGGCCTTCATGCCGATAACCGCGTAGGCGCCCACATGGCCCAGCGGCGCGTTGACCGGACCGCCGGAAAAGCCGGCAATGCCTTCCTGGAAGCAGGAGAAGATTTCGTCAAAGGCCATCATGCCGATAACCGACGGCGCGCCGATATCCTTGAGGATCAGGCCCACGTCGCCCACCAGCTTGGCGGTATCAACTGCTTCGCCGGTCACCTTGAAATGGAGTTCTTCCGGCAGGCCTGCGGTGGCTGCCGCAGATTTGCCCACCAGATAGGCGGAGCTTGTCCGTCCGTAGACGCCCTCGCCCTCAGGCACCTCGGCGTCGGGATGGATAATCTCCAGAATGGCGGCAGCGCCCAGCACCGCAGCGGTGAAGGGATGGGGAACCATCACCGCGCCTGCCATGGCGTCCAGCATGGCCTGCGTGCCGATGCGCGCGCCATTGACGGCCAGTTCAGGCCAGACATAGTCCTCGCCCAGGGCGCTGTGGCCGTAGAGCGGGCCGCCGCCCACGTTCACGGGCACATTACGGCCGTCCAGTGTGGAGAGCGTCCCCTCCAGCATGGCCTTGTTAATGGCCAGCACAGCCGGGAAAGCCGAGATTTTATTGTTCATTTTGGCAGTGGGGATGGCGGCCACGCCGCTGCGGTCCACACCGGCCAGCATGCGCGCGGTGGCGCCGAGCTTCCGGTTGCCGGCCGGGATCCCCACCTGGGCGGCAGAGCCAGCCAGATACATGATACAGGCCGTGATCAGCGCCGCGTTGGCCCCGTCCGCGCCGGATTTCTTGGCCACATTGACGGCCTTTTCCAGAATATCGTCCACGGGCAGCCGTCTGGCGTCTGCAAACTCGATGGAGAGCTGCTCCCCTTTTAAAAGCTCCCGGGTGATCACATTGGCCACCGTGTGGATAGCCATATTGACCATGCCGTGGCCGCCGGCCAGCGCCTCGATCCGGTCATTGGTCAGATTTGAAATATTGGATACCGAAGCCATTTCTACCGCAGAGATCACTCTGCTTTTTACATCATTCATGATATTCCCTCCTGAAAATCCTTGAATTAAAGATGGTGTACACTGTTTTCTTCGTCCCGCAGGACCGAAAAGGCAATGTGGTAGGCCGCGTCGTAGGTGACGGGCTTCTGCCACTTTTCATAGACAGCCTCCCGCAGCGCCATGACACTGTCGTGCTCCGGCCGCAGGCTGCCGCTCTCAAACCGCTTGCCCTCCACGCTGAAGCTTAGCCGTTCTCCCCCGTGCTCGATGACCACGGGGCGCTTCAGCTTGTCGTTATACTGGTAGCGGTGCTCGGTGCTGAGCTTATGCCAGCCGCCGCTGGTCAGCTCTCCGGCAATGACCGCCTCAACCGCGTCTCCGGAAGCGGGGCAGCAGTCGATAAAAAACACGTAGGACGGCCTGTTTTTTTTGGTGATGGCGGACACCACCTGGACATTTGCGGCCCCCGCGCCGTAAAGGCGGTCGATGGCCTGGCCCACACATTCGCCTGTCAGGTGGTCAACCTGAACCATAAAGACAAGCCCGTTTTTTGAATGAATCTCCATAACGCCTCCTTCCTCTGATATCCTTGATACTCTTTTTCTATTGAACAGCGTTTTTATTAAAATAAGTCGTTTGCAAAACCGCGAATAATGGAATAGGCGCAAAATTTGGCGCAGAACAAAGACGATTTCCGCATTGAATAAAACAAGCAATCGAAAGAATTGATGCCATACACGTACAAGCTCGAAAAGAAGAATGTGTTTCATCGCGCATGGTTCTGACGCCTTTAGCGGCAAGTGGCGGCCCGTATGATTAGCGTGTTGTCCCTCCCGGACGCCGATCCTGCGGTTCCCCCAGGGGCCGGGTATTCCCGGACCAGTAAGGAAAGGCCTGTCCTGCGGATTCTCCAGAGCATCTGCGCAGGCAAGGACCAGCACCACCAGGGGCCCCGGGCAGGAGCTGCCCTGAAGCCTTGTCCTTCAAAACCATCGTCAATGTAAACATTTTCTTAACTTCATTTTATCATATATTTCACTGAATGCAAGTCTTTCGCCCTCAAGGCATCATCACTAAATTTTTTATTAAGCTTTCGGGACAAAACAACGCAAAAAAACCGGCACATTCCTGTGCCGGTTTCAGCGTTTCAAAAATCTAAGAGACGAAGTCTTTTACCTAAGGAAGAAAAAGTCGTCCTGCGGGCACTACCCGCTCACTTGTTTCCTTTTTACTAAAGTCTATACGATATCTCCCTAATGTCCGGCTGTACTTATAAAACAGCTCGATTCCTGGCCGTTAATAAAAGTGCCTGGACACTTTTTCTTATCTGGATAAAAGACGCAGTCTCGGCCTATGCCACTGCTTTGACAGCCTGATCCGGCACATTCCTGTGCCGGTTTCATGCTAACGGTATTTTCTTTTGTCCTTATCTTTCAGAACACGCCGGGCATTTTTCATGCCGCCCACGCTGCCAAACATGCGCTCCAGCTTCTTTGCCTCGATCTCGCGCGCGTTCAGGCCCTCGTAGCCCGCTTCCTTTTTCAGCTTGTGGTAGCTCGCCAGCCTCTGCGGATCCAGCGCGCCGTCCTCCACAGCCTTCTGCACCGCGCAGCCCGGCTCAGCGGTGTGGGTGCAGTCCCGGAACTTACACGCCCGGGCCAGGGCTTCGATATCCGAAAAGGCCTTGTCCAGGTCGGCGCTCTCCACGCCCAGCTCACGCATGCCCGGGGTGTCGATGACCATGGCGCCGCCCGCCAGCAGGATCAGCTCCCGCCGGGTGGTGGTGTGCCGGCCCCTGTCGTCGTTTCGCAGGCCGTTTGTCGCCAGGTTTTCCTCCCCGGTCAGACGGTTGATGAGCGTGGATTTTCCCACACCGGACGACCCGATAAAGGCCACTGTGCGCCCGGGCTTCATATAAGGCAGAACCGGCTCAACGCCCGCGCCGTCAAGGGCTGTGGTCAAAAGCACGTCGGCCCCGACAGCCACAGACTGCACCTCGGCCAGACACGCCGCCGGGTTCTCACACAGGTCCGACTTGGTCAGAACCACCACTGGCGCCGCGCCGCTGTCCCAGCCAATGGCCAGGTAGCGCTCCAGCCGCCTCAAATTAAAATCATGATTCATGGCCATGCAGATAAAAACCGTGTCGATGTTGCTGGCGACCACCTGCCCGTCCTGAGCCGTGCCCGCCGCCTTACGGATAAAGGCGCTCTTTCTCGGCAGCACCTGGTGGATAATGGCGTTGCCGCCTCCGCCGCTCTGCCGGTCCAGCATGACAAAATCGCCCACTGCCGGAAAGTCCGAGCTCCCTGCCGCCCCATACCGGAGCCTGCCGGAAACCTCGGCCATCAGCGTGTCCTCCTCCGTCATGACCCGGTAAGCATCCTTATACTGTGATACCACCCGCCCGGCGTAGAGCCCGCTGTATTGACCTGCTGCCGCCAAAAACTGGTCGGTCATTCCCATCTGCTTCAATGTTATATTTTTCAATGTATTTTCCTCCTTAAAGTTATATTGTATTAACCTATGGGAGGCTTTCCGCCGCATTAACCTGCGCAAACCTCCCGGCCTGCTGCAAGATCCGCTGTACTGTATTTAAACATAAATCACTGTCTCCTTTTCAATTTATTATTTCGGCTTCATTTTAACATATTCCAGCCCAAAGGCAAAGGCCCGGAAAGCTTGTCTTAAGCTTAACCGGGCCAATGGCGCTGAAAACTAAATCTACAGGGTCTTTGGGCAGATGTACCGGGGCTTTCCCCGGCTCTGTTTTCCGTATTCGATGGCCTCTTTGGGGCAACGGCAGATACAGGCCATGCAGTGGGTGCAGTGCCCGCCCCAGCGGGGCCTGCCGTTTTCCAGCCTAATATTGTTCAGGGGGCAGACCTGCTCGCACTTCCCGCAGCCAATACAGGTGTCCTCCGCCCTGAATTTGCCGGCATGCACCAGCGCGGGATAATAGACCGCGTTGACCAGGCCGCTCCGGCATTTGTCTTTAAAGCGGACCCGGGACTCCGGCAGATCCTTATTCTGTCCGATACGGCGGGCGATCCCGGTAATCACCGGCTCGGCCCGGTCGATGAGGGCCAGAGCCTCCGCTCTGCCGGGCACATCGTAAAGGGCCACATAGTTCTCCGGCATGATGACGGCCGCACAGCCCCGGAATCGCAGGCCCTTTTCGGCGCACAAGCTTCTCAGATAAGCGCCCGCGTTGCCGATGCTTCCTCCGCAGGTCAGCACAAAATAGATATCCCGGGCGCCGTCAAGGGCTGTTTTTGCGAGCCAGCCGCTCAGCACCCGGGGCACACGCCACCCATAGGTCGGCGCGACCACCACCCAGGGCCGCTCAGAACGCAGGGTGCTGGTATCCTGGCGCCTGATGCGGTCAAACAGGTCAAGGGTCTCATCCTCTATTTCCCGGCCGATTCTCCCGGCCGCGTACGCACTGTTTCCAGTGCCTGAAAAATATAAAATCATTTTAACTGCTCCTTTCAAAAGCCCGGCCGGCTAACCGTCCTGCCGGCCTTCGCCGATGTGCATAACGCCGTCGTATATCTGGTTCACCAGCTCTGCCATGGCCCGCCACTGGGTCCCGTCCGCGCTGATGTAATAATAATTCCGGGTGCCCTCCCGGCGCATGTTCACAATGCCCGCTCCTCTCAGAATCTGCAGGTGATGGGACACCGAGGGCCTGGTCAGGTGCGTTTTCTGCGCAATCTCCCCAACCCGGATACCGGACAGGTCACTTTGCAGCAGCACCAGCAGGATCAGCTGCCTGGTCTCATCGCCGATGGCGGTAAAGGCGTCGCGGCACTCCTGAAAGCCCTGCGTGATCTCAGCGATCCGCGCTTCGCATGTTTTTTCCATAATATGCTCCTCTACAGGTACCGGACATCCAGAGGCTCCCGCTGGGCCGACCGCTGATAGCTTACCTTTGGGTAGCCTAGCACCAGGGTGGTCACAGCCTTCTTACCCTTTGGGATCCCCAGCGCTTTCCGGATTTTGCGCGACGCGCCGGCGGCCGTGGTAAAATAGCCGCTGAACAAAACGCCCAGCCCGTGGGCCTCGGCGGCAAACTCCATATTCTGGGCCGCCAGGGCGCCGTCGATGGGGGCTTTGGCGGCAATGACAACCGCGATGGGCGCGTGAAAAAAGAAAAAGTGGTCGTCGATGGGGACACGCCTTGCCAGGAGATTAAACAGCCCGGCCAGGGGCCTGATCCTGCGGAACAGGTTCACTGCCATCTGCTCTGTTTTTGATTTTTCCCGGTCCAGTACAATCAGGGAAACGTCCTGCATATTCTTTGCTGTGTGGGTTATTCTCCCGGCCTCCAGCACCTGTGCCAGCACGGCCTCTGGGATTTCCCGGTTCTGGAACTGCCGGACGCTCCGCCGCTGCCGGATCACCTCCAGCACGGCCTCCGGGTCCAGCCGGACCCCCTGGCTGGGGGACGGTTCCTCCTCATAGCCGCTTATGGAAACAGCGGCCTTTGGGCAGACGGCCACGCAGTGTCCGCACAAAATACAGTCCTGCGCCAATATTCCGGCCTTTTTGTCCTTCAGCGTGATATTGCGGGCAACACAGTCCTTTACACACAGGCCGCAGCCAATACATTTTTCATGGTCAATGCTGATGCTATGCTTGTTAATACTTGACACCTTCTTTCGTTAACATTCTTTAACCATTATAACAGCCCCGGAGCAATCCCGCCACATTGGTAAAGAAAGTCGTTACCATTAAAAAAACCGGCTTTAAGCTGCGCCAGTCTCAGTGTGCGGCTGCTCAGGCCCTGTGGTCCTTTACCGAGGCCACCCAGGTCTCGATGGCCCCGGCCAGGATGAGCTGCTGCTGCAGAACAGCCTTCCCGGTTTCAGGGATTTCCGGACTGTCCGCTTTCTGTGCCATGTTTTCTTCCAGATACGCTTTCAGGATTTTTACATTCGCTTCGATTTTCTCCAGGCACTGCTTCTGGCTTTCCGGATCCAGACTGTCCAGGTTGACGATGACCGCGTTAAAATCCAGAAAAATATGGATGGGCTTGCCGGCGATCTCCAGCATGAGCTTCTCAAATTCCCGCCCGCCCGCATCGGTCAGGGAATAGACAGCCTTCTCGGCCATTTTCCCCTCCTTCACGACACTGCTTTTAATATACCCTTTTTCCTCGAGCTTTATAACCTTTTTATAAATTGAGGGGGTGCTGATCTTCACCCAGCGGGATATGTTCCGGTATTCCACCAGCTTCTGGATATCATAGGCGCTCAGGGCCTCCTTTTTCAGCATTCCGAGTACGATCAAATCAATGGTTGCCATAATAACCTCCTTTTGCTTCTTGACAGATACTATAATTTATAGTATTATGAGTTCCTCAGTCGATTTGCTATATTTTATAGTATTATATTTTACAACAAATGTCAAGTAAAAGGAGACTTAAACATGAAGGAACACAACACAAAAATGGCTTTGCTGGGCAGCGCCCCTATACCGAAAGCGCTGCTGGCCCTGGGGCTGCCGACCATGATCGGCATGCTCATCAACGCCCTGTACAATCTGGCCGACACCTATTTTGTCGGCGGTCTGGGCACCGACCAGATGGGTGCGGTCACGGTGGCCTTTCCCCTCGGGCAGGTGGTCGTGGGGCTGGGCCTGCTGTTCGGAAACGGCGCGGCCGCTTATATTTCCAGGCTGCTGGGGCGCGGGGATAACAAAACCGCGAACCAAGTGGCCAGCACGGCCCTGTACAGCAGTATGCTCACCGGGGCCGTGGTTATTCTCTGCTCCGTTGTTTTTCTGGAGCCCATTTTAAGGCAGCTCGGCGCCCTTGACAGCGTCATGCCCTACGCCCTGGCCTACAGCCGCATTTACATTATCTGCTCCATCTTCAATGTATTCAACGTCGCCATGAACAACATTGTGTCCAGCGAGGGCGCAGCCAAAACAGCCATGTGCGCGCTGATGGCGGGCGCTGTGCTGAACGTGGCGCTGGACCCGGTTTTCATCTATACCCTTGGCCTCGGCGTCACCGGCGCGGCCGTGGCCACAGCCCTCTCGCAGATGGTGTCCACCCTGGTTTACCTCTGTTATATTCTCAGGAAAAAAAGCGTGTTCAGCTTCAGCGTCAAAGCGTGCCGGTTTTCCAGAGAAATTTTGTCCGAAATTCTGAAGATCGGGGTTCCCACGCTGGTATTCCAGCTGCTGACCAGCCTTTCGATCGGCATGGTCAACGACGCGGCCAAGGCGTACGGGGCTTCCGCGCTGGCGGCCATGGGGCCGGTTACCAAGCTTATGTCCATGGGCACTCTGGTGGTGTTCGGGTTCCTAAAGGGCTTCCAGCCCATCGCGGGCTACAGCTATGGGGCCGGCAAACTGGACCGCCTCCGGCAGGCCATTAAAACCGCGGTTCTCTGGTCCACCCTGTTTTGTGTGGTCTTTGGTCTGGTGGCAGCGGTTTTCGCGGCACCGATCCTGTCCCTGTTCACCAGAGACGACATGGTCATGGTGCAGATCGGGGCGGCCGCGCTAAGGGCGAACGGCCTGTCCTTTATGCTCTTTGGCTTTTATACGGTTTACTCTTTCTTGTTTCTGGTCATGGGCAGGGCCCGGGAGGGCTTTATCCTGGGCGCCTGCCGGCAGGGCCTCTGCTTCGTCCCGGTGATTCTGGTACTCCCGTCCCTCTGGGGCCTGAACGGCATACTGTACGCCCAGCCCATTGCGGACGTGCTCTCCGCCGCAGTCACCGTCCTGATGGCAGCCCGCCTCCACCGGGAGCTGTCACTGGCCGGCCGCCAGATTTCCTAACTTAAAAAGAGCACGGCGCAATTTTGCGCTGTGCTCTCATCCTGCTACCCCTCTAACACCTCGATGGTGTCGCCGGGCTTTACCACGCCGCCTTTCAGGATAATGGTGAAAATGCCCTCTCTGGGCATGACGCAGTCGCCCACTTTTTTCGCGATCTCACAGCCCTTGTGGCATTCCTTGCCAATCTGGGTGACCTCCTGGAGCGTCTCCCCGATTTTCAGCCGGGTACCGACTGGCAGCTCGTAAACCGTGATGCCCTCGGTGGTGATGTTCTCAGCAAAATTGCCGGGCTCCAGGCCGCCCGCGCCCATGGCCACCATTTTGTCAATGCTCTCCTGGCCCAGCAGGCTGACCTGGCGGTGCCAGTCGCCGCCGTGGGCGTCGCCCTCCAGCCCGAACTTCTCAATAAACACGCCCTCACCGATGGGGGTTTTCATCACGCCTTTTTTTTCGCTCCGGTTAATGGCGATTACTTTTCCTTTCACTGCAAATCCTCCTCTTTCCGCTCAAAAGTCCCGGAATGGCCTCCGGTTTTCTTGATGAGCTTAATGTCTCCGATGACCATTTCACGGTCGACGGCCTTGCACATGTCATAAATGGTCAGGGCCGCCACCGATACGGCGGTCAGGGCCTCGATCTCGATCCCGGTCTTGCCGGTGGTTTTAAGCTCGGCCTCGATGCGGATACAGCTGTTTTCCACATCGGGCTCAAAGCGCAGGTCGCTGCCGGTGATGGGGATATTGTGGCACATGGGGATCAGCTCCGAGGTGCGTTTGCACCCCATGATGCCCCCGATCTGGGCCACGGACAGCACATCCCCTTTTTTCATCTGGTTGCTCAAAATCTTCTCAAGGGTTTCGGGCTTCATATAAACCGCGCCCCGGGCCAGGGCCATGCGGGCCGTGTCTTTTTTGTGGGTCACATCCACCATGCGGCCGCGGCCCTCGGCGTTAAAATGGGTAAATTCGTCTGAGATGGCCATACTATCCTCCTATTTCATTCATATTGCGTTTTTTAATGGTTTCACACTCGTCGATATGGTGGCGCTCCGGCTTGGCCGAAACCGCCATTTCAAGGATCTCCCGGTAGCTTCTGCCCGCCTGCCGCAGGGCCGCCACGTCCAGCTCCTCGTCGGAGTGGAGGCAGGGCTTGAGCTTGCCGTCGGCCGTGAGCCGGATGCGGTTGCAGTCGGAGCAGAAGCGGTGGCTGATGGGGTTGATCAGCCCCACGCTGCCGGGCGCGCCGGGCAGGGCGAAACGCCTGGCGGGCGCGCCGGGCACAGCCTCCAGAGGCGCCAGCTCCGGTACCCGCTCGAGCACAGCGTCGCCGGGCATATACTGGTGGGCAGCGTAGTCGGCGCCCTCGCCCAGGGGCATCAGCTCGATAAAACGGACCTCCACCGGGTACTTCCGGGTATAATCCACAAAGGTTTTGATCTCGTCATCGTTAAAGCCCCGGATCAGAACGGTATTGATTTTCAGCGGGGCAAGCCCCGCCTCCACAGCCGCGCCGATGCCAGCCAGAGCGTCCTCCAGCCGCCCACACCGGGTGATCCGGGCGTACTTTTCCGGATCAAGGGTGTCCAGGCTGATGTTGACGCGCCTGAGCCCCGCGGCCTTGAGCTCCCGGGCCATTTGGGGCAGCAGAATGCCGTTGGTGGTCATGGCGAAATCCCGGATGCCGGGAATGGCGCCGATTTTCTTCACCAGCTCCAGCACCCCGGCGCGCACCAGGGGCTCGCCCCCGGTCAGGCGGAGCTTGTCGATGCCCATGTCCACGCCGGCCCGCACCAGGGCCTCGATCTCCTCAAAGGAAAGGTTGGTGGCGTGTCGGCGCTTGGACACGCCCTGCTCGGGCATGCAGTAGACACAGCGCAGGTTGCACAGGTCGGTGATGGATATTCTCAGGTAATTGACTTTTCGTCCAAAGTGGTCTCTCAAATCAGCACCACTTTTCCGGGCGTGTCAAAGCCGTAGCCCCCGAGTTCGGTGAGGGCGGCTCTCAGCTCATCTCCCCGCAGGGCTTCCAAAAAGGCCTGGACCTTTTCGTCCTCCAGATTTTCCCGGGCCACGATAAAATCGTATTCCTCATCGCCAACCGGGATAAAGTCCAGCCCCATCATGTTGGCGGCGGACAGCACGCCCATGCCCACGTCGCAGGAGCCGGACTGCACCGCGCTGGCCACCATCATGTGGGTGCTCAGCTCGCGGTCGTAGCCCACGATCTGCTCCGGATCAATGCCCTTCTGTTTTAAAAGGTAGTCGAAAAGCACCCGGGTGCCTGCCCCGCGCTGGCGGTTGACAAAGGTTACGCCGTCCCTCAGCAGGTCCTCGATGCTCTCGATATGCTTGGGGTTGCCCTTTGGGATCATAAAGCCCTGGACACGCTTCACGCCCTTTATGAGCGCGACCTTTCCCTCTCCCAGGTATTTCCTGATAACCGGGACATTGTAGGTGCCGGTCTGCTCGTCCAGCAGATGGGTGGGGGTCAGGTGGCACTCGCCCTTCTTAAAGGCCATGATGCCGCCCAGGCTGCCCACATGGGCTGAGGACAGGTTCACCAGCTTTTTGTTTTTATGAAGAATGTTGGCCATGATGTCGATCATGACATCGTGGCTGCCGATGGTGACCAGGGTATTCTCGATTTCCTCCACCGGGCGCAGCAGCTCGATCTCGACAGTCTGCCCGGCCTCGTAGCCCTCGACGTTTTTGGGCACCCGCAGGATGCCGTCGGCGTTGACCAGGGACATGGTCACACCCGCGCCCCGGTCGAGGGGTGTCGCCACAAAACGGCCCCCTACCTTGCCGCACTTCATGCGCACAAATTCCAGATATTTGAGGGTGGACATGAGCCGCTTGGACAGGGTGGCCTCTATGACCGGGCGTCTCACGCTGAGCTGGTGGGTCATGCCCAGAATTACAGGCTTCACGAAGTTTTCAAACACAAAGTAGGCCGATACCGGATAGCCCGGAATACCAATGACAGGCTTGCCCTCGATAAAGCCCAGAATGGCCGGCTTGCCCGGCTTGATGGCAACCCCGTGAATGGCGACCTGGCCCAGCTCCTCGACCAGGGCTCTGGTGTAGTCCTCGGTGCCGGCCGAGGAGCCGGCCGAGATGAGCACCAGGTCGTTTTCGGCCACTGCCTTCTGGATTGCGGCCCTGATGACCTCATAATCGTCGGGCACCGGGGCGTAGCGGGTGGGCTCGCCGCCGTATTCTTTCACCAGGGCCTCAAACATGCGGGTGTTGGAGTCAATGATCTTGCCCTTTTCCATGGGCGAGCCCGCCTCCACGATCTCGGTGCCCGTGGGAATAATGCCTGCCCGGGGCCGGCTGAGCACCGCTACACTGAGAATCCCGCCGGCCAGCAGGGCGCCGATGTCCATGGCCCGCAGCTTATGGTAAGCAGGCACGATGAGCTCTCCGGCCACAATGTCCTCGCCGATGGGCCGCACATGCTGCCACAAAGAAACCGGCTTCGCGATACGCACATGGGTGTCGTCCACGGTTACCACGTCCTCGATCATCACCACGGCGTCGTAGGGCTCCTCAATCACGTCGCCGGTGTCCACAAACTCAAAATCCTCGTGCAGGGCCAGCACCTTAGGGCTGCGTTCGTCCACGCCCACGATCTCCAGCGCTCTGACACAGATCCCGTCCATGGCGGAGGCGTTGTAGTAGGGCGAGGATATTTTCGCAAAGACCGGCTCTGCGGTCACCATGCCCAGGCTGGCCGTCACCGGCACGGTTTCCCCGGCTGCGCCGGTCCTTCCCGCCTCGGTCATTTTCAAATATTTCGAGACAGCGTCCTCCAGATCCTCATTTTTGAGGTACAGGTTACGCTGGCTGATATCCACTATTTTTGCCATTGTTCTCTCCTTCTTTCCTTAAAACAGCATGACCTTAACGGTATCGCCGGAATTTTTGCCCTCTTCGTTTTCGGTCATCTCGATATAACCGTCCGAGTAGGCCAGCAGGGTGATCATGCCGGACTTGCCGTAGGTCGGCTTTACCAGAACCCCGCCGCCGTCGGATGCCACCGCCACCGTCTGGAAGGTCCTGCGCCCGGGGGCTGCGTGGACATTCTCGGTCAGGGTTCCCACAATGTACTGGTTTTTATACAAATCGGTCCGGTGGAAAATATTCATCAGCTTTTTCATGACCACCATGTACACCATGATGGCCGAGGCGGGCTGTCCGGGCAGGCCAATGACCGGCTTGCCCAGGGCCCTGCCCATAATGGTGGGCTTGCCCGGCTTGATGGACAGGCCGTGGAGGAACACCTCACCCAGCTTTTCCAGCACCGCCAGCGTGTAATCCCGCTCACCCACCGAGCTGCCGCCGGACAGCACCACAGCGTCGCTGCTCTTCAGCCCCCGGGTGATGGCCGTCTCGATGGCGGCCGGATCGTCGGCCGCGTAGGCCATCTCGGTTACCTCCGCGCCCAGCTTTTGCGTCAGCGCCGCGATGGCCGGGGTGTTGATGTCCACGATCTCGCCCAGCCCCGGAGTCTGCCCGGGGCGCACGATCTCATCGCCGGTTGAGATAATGGTGATCTTTGGCTTTTTGTAGACCAGCGCCTCCACTGCCCCCACCGAGGACAGCACCCCTACATCCTGGGGCCTGACAGTGTGCCCGGCCTCAAAGACCGGCTCGCCGGCCTTTATGTCATCGCCGGTCAGCATCATGTTTTCCAGAGAGCCGGCCCCCTTGTAGATGGCCAGCTCATCGCCGCCAAATTTCTCGGTGTACTCGATCATGACCATGGCCTCGGTGCCTGCGGGCACCATGCCGCCGGTGGGCACATAGATCGTCTCGCCGGGGCCCAGGACAAGCTTTGTCTCCCGGCCCATCTCCGCGGCTCCGGTCAGCTTTAAAAAGGCCGGGATGGCCTCGCTGGCGCCCTGGACGTCCTTTAATTTTACCGCGTAGCCGTCCACCACGGACCGGTCAAAGTGTGGGACGTTTACACCTGAGACAACAGGTCCTGCGAGCACTCTGCCCAGGGCCTGCCCAAGGGAAACGCTCTCGGTGCCGAGCCGGTAATCTGAGAAATATTTCTCCATCAGTGTTTTCATTTCATCGGTTGTTTTGACTTCAAATAACTCCATTTTTATATAATCTACACTTTCTATATTTCATACTTTCTATTGTAGCTGAATTTACATAAAATGACAAGGCTGACAAAAATTTATCAGGATTGCGCCGTCCAGCGCGCTGGTGGCCCCGCTCTTGCAAAGACTGGCTTTCCTCTCTTTACAAACCTTGACCTTTTCTTAATCCCGGGATTTTTCTGTTTTGCTTTGCGCCCTCCGGTGTATATTTTATTTCATGATAAGTGCATACGGCTAAACTATACTCAAATGCTCAGGAGGAACAAGAAATGCAGAAGTTATCGCGTAAAATCCGGGCCGCTGCGGTCGGCCTGCTGGCTTCCTCGGTCATCTTTCTGGCCGGCTGCTCCAACGCAGTTGTAAACCAGGGCGGCGAGGTGTATTACAACGCCAAAGTTTTCACCTCGGACGATGAAAAACCCGAGGCCAGCGCCCTGGTGGTAAAGGATGGCAAAATCACCTTTGTAGGCAGCAGCACCGAAGCCCTCAAATTCGCCGGGAGGGGTGCAGCATCCCACGATATGGAGGGCCGGCTCATTCTGCCCGGCCTCATCGACAGCCACGCCCACTACCTGGCCATCAACACCTGGACCAGCGACGTGCTGCCCCTTCAGATCGACCTGGCCCTGACCCATGACCAGATTCTGGAGGCGGTCCGGGATTACGCCGCCCAGTACCCCGCCGAGGTGGCGCCAGTGATCTCGGGCTCGGGCTACGGCACCGACGCCAGGCCCCTGGCCTCCGAGCTGGACAAGGTAGTGTCCGACAGGCCCGTGGTGCTCACCAACAGCGGCGGCCACGGCGGCTGGGCCAACACAAAGGCTCTGGAAATGGCTGGCATAACCGCCGCCACGCCTGATCCCTCGCCGGGTATCAGCTATTTTGTAAGGGACGAAAGCGGCAATCCCACCGGCGAGTTCAAGGAGGCCTCCACCATGTCCATCATGCTCCAGGGCCTTGGTTTAACCTCGGGAAAGGAAATCGAGACCCGTTTCCCGGTCTTTACCCAGACGGTCCTCAGCCCCTACGGCTACACCGCCTACTATGACGCGGGCCTGCTCGTGGCCGACGAGGAGGAATCCATCGACGCCCTCAGCAAATCCGGGGCCGACATCCGTGTCTTTACCTCCTTTGTCTACAGAGACCCTGTCCCCGTCGACGCGTTTGTGTCCAAAATGACCGCGGTGCGGGACAAATACACCTCGGACACTGTGCGCCCCACCACCCTCAAGCTCTTTAAGGACGGCACCCTGGAGGATTACTCCTCCCTCATGTTTGAGGACTTCAGCGATCACAACGGCGAGGGGATCGAGATCCTGGACAACAGCCACATGCTGGCCATCGCCCAGGCCGCGGCCGGCAAGGGCTTTAATATCCACACCCACGCCATCGGCGACAAGGCCATTGACGAAACCCTCGACCTCTACCAGGATTTAGGGGATATTGAGGGCACCAAGACCATGGCCCACGTGCAGATCCTGCCTGAAGACGGTATCCGGCGCTTTGCCGAGCAGACCGATGTTTTTTACCAGACCACCCCGGTCTGGGCCCTGGGCGATGAATTTACAAAATCCGCCCTGGGTCAGACACGCTACGGCCGCCAGATGCCCCTGAACACCGTCTCCCAGAACGGCACGCTGCTGACCTTTGGCAGCGACGCCCCGGTGAGCAACGGCCTGGCCGGCATCAACCCCTTTGCAGAAATGTACCATGCCGTTAAGCGCGGCGAATCCGACGACTATGATCCGCCAAAGAGCGAGGGCATCGACATCGCCACGGCTATCAGGGCCTACACCATCAACGGAGCCAGGCAGGTCGGCGCCGGGGATGAGATCGGCAGTATCACAGCCGGAAAAAGCGCGGATTTCATCGTGCTGGACCGGGACCTCTTAAGCATCCCCACCGATGAGATCAAGGACACCACTGTGCTCCAGACCTTTTTCAGGGGCGATGAGGTCTACAACGCCCAAAACCCGCCAGACACAGCCGAATAAACAAAAAAGTGTAAGGAGCCGCACGACGTGCTGGTTCCTTACACCTTTTTTGTTTAATCTCCGATGGGCATCAGCCTGGGACGCCGCTTCTCAAAAGCAGCGGTGGCCTCGAAGCCGCAGTCTTTTAACAGCGCGGCGGCCTCGGGCAGGCCATCGCCCACCCGGGTCGCGCTGTGGGCGTCGGAGCCGAGGGTGATGATCTCGCCGCCAAGCTCCCGGAAACGCCTTACGATCCAGGGGTTTGGCAGAAACTGCCGGCAGTTTTTACGCAGGCTCGAGGTATTGACCTCAATGCCCCGGCGGACCACCGCCCTCAGGACCGCGTCGATCTTATCCGCGTAGGCATCGAGCCGGTAGATACCCTGCTCGTCCCAGGCGTAGCGGTTCACCAGGTCGAGGTGGCCGATCACATCGTAATCGCCCTGCTCGGCCAGGCCCAGCACCTCGTCATAATAGGCGTCGAAGGCGTAGTCCGCCCCGTGCTGCCGGATGGTCTGGCGGATGGTGATATCCCCGATGTTGTGGACCGAGCCAATGATAAAATCATAATCAGCCTGGTCCAGAAACCTGGCCAGGGTATCCCTGCGGTACTGCCCCTCTCCGATCTCAAGGCCAAAGGACACAGCCGGACCCGGCCCGGCGCTGCCGCTGAGGTACTCGGCCCGGGCTTCCCGGTAGGGGTAAAGGCCAAAGCTTTTGTCCTTTGGGTTAACGCTGAAATGATCGGTGATGCACACCGCGTCAAGCCCCCTGGCCGCCGCCATTTTACGGATGGCCCCGATGGTCTCCTCCGAGTCGAAGGAGAAACGGGTGTGGACATGGTAATCGGCAAGATAACCCGCCATAAGCGCTCCCTCCTCAGATGGTGATGGTCATCTCTTCCAGATGAAACTGGAAGCTGGCCGCCTCCAGGTTCTGTAAGGCGCTGATGCAGATGTCCTCGGCCGCCTCACGGCTGCCGATCACCATGACATTGTCCAGATTGGCGTGGAACAGCGCGTTGCGGTAGCTCCCGAAATTCTCAAAAATGGACTGGAGCATCTCGCCCTTCATGGAGTCGTTGATCATCTGCAGGTACTGGTGCTTCTGCCGCCCGACGGTTTTAAAAATCTTGCCCACAGGCTGGTTGGCCAGGTCAATGCCGCTCAGGTCCGCCAGATATTTGAGGTACAGCTCAATCCCGCGGTATACCGAAAAGACCATGGGGCTGTAGTCGGTCAGCTCGATGCTGGCGTCGTTCAGCAGTACAAAGGACGGTGAAATCAGGTTGATGAACTGGTCCGCCTGGTCCTTTAATATCCGGATGGTATAGGGGATCTTTTTCCGGATCACCTCGTTGATGGATTCCTTTTCCACCCTGCGGTCACCGGTATTGTTCTCGAAAATATCCTCCAGCCTGATAATGCAGTCCCGCAGCAGCTCGGTATTCAGGCCCTTCATTTCACAGACGCCGGTATTGTTGTTGCGCTTGAAAAATACAGACTGGCCCTCGGATACCATCTTAAAGCCGTTTTCCAGAGACTCGTTGGCCGCGCCGTCCAGCCAGCTGTTCTTACAGATATAGTCCCAGGTGGCGGTTTTCATGGGGAAGCGGAGCTCAAAGGATAAGGGCTCAGGTGATTCGGCCTTTACGCAGTCGATGGCTTCCACCAGGTAGCTGTTGATGTTGCTGGTCAGGGTGACGGCCTGCTTTCTTTTTCCCGGTCCTGTGTTCTCTATTTTGAGGCTGACGCTGTTGTTGCTTTTATCCGTGATCTCCTTCAGCTTTTTGGTCGAGCTGAGGCTCAGCTTTTCGCCCACCACCACAATCCGGTTAACCCTGAAGCTGATGTCCTGCACCGTCCAGTGGGGCTCGCTTTTTTCAAGGCGCAGGGGCTCCTCGGCCACCAGCAGAGCTGTGAGCGCTGCCACCGCCGGCTGTTTTTTCTTTTCCCACTTGTGGCTTTCGGTTTTCACCGCCGCCTTTTTAGCCGCCTCTTTTTTGGGGGCTTCCTTAGCCGTTTCTTTTTTAGCCGCTTCCTTTTTAACCGCTTCCTTCTTGGCCGTTTCCTTTTTGGCCGCCTCCTTTTTGGCGGTGCCGCTCTCAATGGGGTCCCCCCACTGGCGGTCAAACAAAGGCGCCAGATCGGTATCAAACAGATCGTTGCTGGCGTAGACCGTGGCGATGCGCTTTTTGTTAAAATAAGAAATGGTGAACTTGCGCTTGTTCACATAAAAAACCCGGTGATACTTTTTATTGTATTTTGGATTATTGGTAAAATCCGGCCGTTTCATCAGGGTTTCGATCAGCTCCTCGTACCCCTTCTCACTCATGGAGAAGGAATAGGTACAGGATATGCGGTGTGCGGAAACCGACAGGACCTCCAGATCCCGGTCAATGGCCTGTGAAGGGGCCCCGGAGATAAAGCAGTTGTTTTTCCCCGCCGCCTTGGTAAATTTAGCCTTGGAGGCCAGCACCATATTGTCCGGTATGTCATACGCCGCAATGGTGAGGTTTTCCAAAGCCTTCAGATCGCAAAGTTTTACTTTCATAGCAACCCTCCTTTTCTCTATTGTTATGAATACGCTTTTTTCTCTTTATTAATCATATCACAGAGGGGGGTAAATGTATATGGGCTTATACTAAAAAAGAGACCGGCACATTTTTGCGCCGGTCTCTCTGCCCCTAAAAACCTGAGAGACAAAGCCTTTCCCCTGACAGAAAACCAGACTCAGACTACCCCCTTGCCATGGTTCCCTTCAGCTGATTGTAGATTTCCACATATTTTTCAAAGATGCCCTCATACACCGCGTGTGTTTCCGGGTTCGGCTCGACCACGTAGGCCTCCTTGACCATGCCGCGGGTGGCATCCTCAAAGTTCGTGTAGGCCTTAGAGCCCACAGAGGCCACAATGGCGCAGCCCAGGGCGCTCGCCCCCGCGTCCTCAGTCACCACGATGGGCTTTCCGGTCACGTCAGAGATGATCTGCATCCAGACCTTATCCTTGGTGACGCCGCCGCAGCCCACAATGGTATTGACCGGGCTGCCGTTTTTCTCAAAGCTGTCGATGATGTTCTTGGTGCCAAAGGCCACGGATTCCAGCAGCGCCCTGTAAATATGCGCCTTGGTGTGGCTGAGGGTCAGGCCGTAGATAACCCCCTTGGCGTTGGCGTCCTTGTAGGGGGTGCGGTTCCCCTGGAAGAAATCCAGAGCCACCAGCCCGTCGGCCCCGGGGGCGATGCCCTCGATCTGCCCGTTCATATAGGCGTAGGGGTTGTCCAGCTTGTCCACGCCAAACTCACGCATGTACCATTTTACAATGGAGCCGGCCGAAGTCTGTCCCCCCTCCAGAAGCCAGGCGTCCGGGATGATGGGCGCGTCGTAGGGCCCCCAGAGGCCGTCCAGTTGAAGCTTCTGCTCAGAAAAGCAGAGCTGGACAAAGCTGGTGCCCATGATCATGGCCATCTTGCCAGCCCGGTCTACCCCCAGGCCCAGCATGCCGATATGCGCGTCGATGCCGCCCTGCACCACCAGCATATCCGGGTTCAGGTCATATTTCTCCGCGAAGTCCTTATGGATGGTGCCCAGCACATCGCCCACGCGGGTCACGTCCAGAATCATCTTATCCCGATAATCCTCAAGGCCGACCTGGTTAAAGAAATCGTCAGACCAGCCGCCCTCGCAGGCCACATAGTGGGCCTTGCAGGCTGCCTGGCAGACCGAGTTGGTAAATTTGCCGCAGAGCTTGTGGTTGATATAATCCAGCTGCTCGATGATTTTATAGCTCTTCTGGTAAACCTCCGGCTGGTTGTTTTTAATCCAGAGCATTTTGGGGACCGTCCACTCCACAGAATCCTCGCCGCCGCAGTAGTCCAGAATCGGGTGGTGGGTCGCGTTGACAAGCTCGGTCTCCTTCACGGCGCGGTTGTCCATCCACATGATGGCATTGGTTAAGGCCTCGCCGTGCTCATCCACCGGGATAATGGTAGGCGAGGTGGCGCACACGCTGATGGCCGAGATGCTGTAGCGCAGGCCGATGGACAGCTTTTCCGTCACATTGGCCACCGCGGTGTTCAGGCAGCTCCACCAGTCCGCGGGCCGCTGCTCAGCCCAGCCCGCATGGGGATACAGGGTTTCGTAAGCCTGCTCGTCCGATACCACCACGTTGCCGCTCGTATCGGCGACCACCACACGCACACTCTGTGTGCCCAAATCAATGCCCATAAAATAATTCGCTTGCTTCATATCAATTTCCCCCTTAGAAATTTGAAATTTATTTTCGGATTATCGAAAAAACTGAGAGACGAAGCCTTTTACCTAAGGAAGAAAAAAGCGTCCTGCGGGAACCAGAGAACCCAAATTTGTAATTTGGTGTGAATCGGTTTCGCAGATGTGATCGGTTTGTTTCGTATGAAATACGAATCAAAACAAACCGTGGATCATCTGTGTTCCTTTGACGTGTCTGGGTCCCTTTTCGGTTGCTACCGCTTCGCAGTAGCACTGAGAGCGCCAGTCGCTCTTGCTCCCGGCTTGCGTTTACCCCAGCGCCTGGACCTTTTTTCTTATCTGGATAAAAGGCGCAGTCTCGGTCTGTGCCACTTTTTTGACACACCTGATTTATTTTTTCGAGTCCTCTGAATTTTCATCAATCTCCAGAACTTTTCTCGCCAGCGGCTCATCGAGATAGAGCACGTCGGCATATCCGCCGCGCAGCGCGCCCAGAACCGCCTCAGCCTTTTCCAGCCCCACTGCCACCATCAGCTTGTTCGGTATTTTTTTGATGTGCGCAAGAGAAGTGCCCACCACTCTGCCGTCCAAGCCGGCGTCGGCCACATTGCCGTGTATGTCAATATAATGTGAGCAGACATCGCCCACCGCGCCCTTGGTCTTAAAGCTCATGTACTCCCGCGGGCTGAAGCAGCCCAGCTCATAGAGCACAGAATGCTCGGTGATGTTGCCCACCGAAAAGACCGCGGTCCGGCAGCGCTCTGCCAGCTGCAGCACCGAGCTGATCTGGGAATCGCCCATGATCGCCCCGGCAATGTGCGCGGTATCCACAATGGCCGGTGCGGGCAGCAGGTAACCGTCGCCGCCGATGGCGTTTTTAAAGGCCTTGACAATATCCGTCGCGCCCGACTCATACAGGGCCCTTGAAGCCCCGCCGTTGAGCTGGATGGTCAGGGTATTGCTTCTGCTCATTTTAGGCAGGTGCCTGATCAGGACATTTAAGGTCCTTCCCCAGGCCACGCCCACCACGCTGTCGTCCTCAATGTACTTGGGCAGGTCCGCCGCCATGGCGCTGCAGACATCCTGCACCAGCACCTCCCGGTTTTCCACAATATCCGCCGCGATCACGACCTTCCGGAGCCCGAAACGGCCTGTAAATTCCGCCTCCAGATCGGCCAGCGCGTAATGCGGCTGGCGTATCCGCACCTCCACAAACCCTTCGTCCATGGCGTTTTTCAGCAGACGGCTGACCGTGGACTTTGAAATGTTTTCCTTGGCGCCGATATCCTGCTGGCTCATTTTGAGCTCATAGTACATTTTAGCGACGCGCAGGATCTGATTAACCTTGCTCTGTTCCATAATGCTGTCATCCCTTCTTGATGGTAGAGAAAAATTTCAATATCTGAGATTATTTTCATTGTAATGGTTTTTCATTTTTTTGTCAAGCATATTTTGTGAAAAAATCAGTGTGTTTCAGATTTATGGGATTATTTTCAGTATTTGAAATTTTTCTCAAATTTTGCTTGACAATTCAAAAAAAAGGGAGTATTCTATAATCAACAACGAAATACCACGAGAAACAAGAGAACCAAAGGAGATTAAAACTATGAGCATTCTTACCTATGTCGGCGCAGGCCAGATGGCATCTGCATTAACTTATCCAGTTATTGAAAACGGACACGAAGTACGGTTGGTGGGCACCCCGCTTGACAGAGAAGTCATTGATGAGCTTCGCAAATCAAACTTCCATATTAATTTAAAGCGCACTCTGCCAGACACGGTTAAATACTATCAGGTAGAAGAAGTGGAAGAAGCCCTCAAAGGCGCAGATGTTGTATTATGCGGCGTCAGCAGCTTCGGCGTAGACTGGTTTGCAGAAAATATCCTCCCCATTATCCCGGACGGCGTTCCCATGATCGCGGTGACCAAGGGCATGATCGACCAGGAGGACGGCTCCATGATCACCTACCCGCACTACTGGGAATCCAGACTTCCCGAAGGCAAAAAGCTTTCCATCAACGGCATTGGCGGCCCCTGCACCAGCTACGAGCTGGCCGACAAGGACAACTCCGCCGTGGCCTTCTGCGGCCGTGACATCGAAATCCTGCGCAAAATCAAGGCCATGTTCACAGCACCCTACTACCATGTAAGCCTCTCAACCGATGTGATCGGCGTCGAGTGCGCCGTCGCCCTCAAAAACGCTTACGCCCTGGGCGTTTCCCTGGCTGTCGGCATCGCGGAAAAGAACGAAGGCATCGGCGTCCAGCACTATAACTCCCAGGCCGCCCTGTTCGGACAGAGCGTGAAGGAAATGAAACACCTGCTGCGCCTGGTAAACGGCGGCGAGGAAAACATCATCTACGGCGCGGGCGACCTTTATGTCACCATCTTCGGCGGCAGAACCCGCAAAATCGGCACCCTGCTGGGCCGCGGACTGTCCTTCGACAACGCCATGAACGAACTGGCAGGCGTCACACTGGAATCCATTGTCATCGCCACCCGCACCGCCAAGGCCGTCCGCAGACTGGCCGAAAACGGCAAGGTCGACCTGGCCGATTTCCCGCTGCTCATGCACGTGGACGACATCATCAGCAACGGCGCAGAAGTGGATATCCCCTGGAAAGCCTTTGAAACCGAAAAATTCTAAAGAACCCCTTCTCTCCTAAATATAACCCCTCAAAAAGACCGGCGCCGTTTTGCGCCGGTTTTTGTATATCTCAAACTCTCAAGAGACGGAGCTTTTTACCTAAGGAAGGAAAAAGCGGCCTGCGGGAACCAGAGAACCCAAATTTGTAATTTGGTGTGAATCGGTTTCGCAGATGTGATCGGTTTGTTTCGTATGAAATACGAATCAAAACAAACCGTGGATCATCTGTGTTCCTTTGACGTGTCTGGGTCCCTTTTCGGTTGCTACCGCTTCGCAGTAGCACTGAGAGCGCCAGTCGCTCTTGCTCCCGGCTTGCGCCTGGA